>NZ_MVAG01000150.1 GCF_002177115.1 Chryseobacterium mucoviscidosis
TTGGTAATAATTTTCAGTCCCTGCTGAAAGAAATCTTTCCATAAAGCAGTATTGTAACCTTTATCCCCAAAACAAAGACCTTTTACTTTCCCTAAAATGCGTTTCAGAAGGCTGTGGTTATTATCCGCTACATTTCCGGGAGTGAGATCAAAATCCAGGATTTCCCCTTTTTCATTAATAACCAGATGGACTTTAAAACCATAGAACCATCCGGTAGAGGACTTGCCCCGTGCCGCTCTGCCTTTGAATACTTTATGCTGATGGATGCGGCGGTTATGACAGACAACGATCTTTTTTGAATCAATGAAACTTATTCCCGTTTGCAGACTAAGGGAACACAGGACTTTGGCAAAAATAAACAGAGGAAGGGAAACACAGGACAGGACTTCGGTAAAACGGTTATAGCTTAAAAGCTTTGGAAAATAAGAGCTTAACTCATTGGCGACAAACTGACAGTAGAAATATTCAAAACATTTGTATCCTGAGTAATGGTAATAAATCAGAAGGGTCATTATTTCACTCTCGCTCATTTTACAGCAAGGCTTCTGATAGCCACCATAAATTGTTTTATCTTCGAGGATTTTTGAAAACACTTCGCTTTCAATTTCTTTACACAGGTCATCAGCTTTGATGAAGATTTCTATCAATAGATTTTCGTCAAAAAGCATATCTTTGTTTTTCATGAGGTGTTTTAGTATTTGT
>NZ_MVAG01000163.1 GCF_002177115.1 Chryseobacterium mucoviscidosis
GCGGGATGGAGCAGTAGGTAGCTCGTCGGGCTCATAACCCGAAGGTCATCGGTTCGAGTCCGGTTCCCGCTACTAAGAAAGTGTTTCGGTAACGTTTAGAAAATATACCGCGGGATGGAGCAGTAGGTAGCTCGTCGGGCTCATAACCCGAAGGTCATCGGTTCGAGTCCGGTTCCCGCTACTATTGTAAAGAGTATTGCAGTTTTTGTGATACTCTTTTTATTTCTTTAAACTGTGATTAGTAAATGCCGGTATGGCGGATCATAGCCAAAACTTGGGGGCTATGCAAAAAGTTTAGTTAATCTGAATAGAAAGAAAGTTCTGTCTTTTACCCCTCGAAGTTGTAGTCTGAAGTTTTTAATTTTCGCATTAAAAGATTCCGCAGCAGCATTGGTGCTTCTTGCTTCAAAATAATTGAGAATATCGTTGTAATGATTTATAATGGTGTTCTTTAGTGTAGAAAATGATTTAAAACCCGACTCTTCAACATCCTTAAACTAATGAGCCAACTTCAACATGGCAACGGATTTTGTTATATTTTGATTGTATATTTTTCTTAAACTATCCGATAAATGGTAGATTTTTTCTAAGTCGGGATATTCTCTAAACAGGATCTTTACTCGTTTACTTTGATTTTCTGTCCATTTTTCTCTGCTTTTGTAAAGTAAATACCGGCTTCTTGCGG
>NZ_MVAG01000165.1 GCF_002177115.1 Chryseobacterium mucoviscidosis
ATAAAACATAAAACCCACCGCAATTGCAGTGGGTTCTTTATTATTGCTCACGGATTACAAATCCGCGAGATCAGGGGCTTTATTTCAATTCCTAAATTTTCAATTATTTCACTGCCTTCCATAAAATGCTATTGACTTAAACTAGGAAAGTAAATTTTCTCCCATTTTTGCATATATTCTTCTAATGAAATATTCCAAAAGAAAGGCGAAGGGCAAAAATTCACTATTTCTTCTGTAATAAAACTAAACATATCTTCTCCAATTATATTCCCTTTAAAATGAGAAGATTCAGAAGTGTAAAGCTTATTGATAAAATCCTCAATGTCTTCTTTTTTAATTCCTTGCTCCTTATATGAGCTAAGAATTTTAAAAAAATTATAAATAAATTTACGATATTCATCAACTGATAATTCACTTATGAAATTGTAGTTTAATTCCTTCTCAATAATATTTTTTAATTCTATAATTTTCATCTTGCTGGCGTCCATAATGGTGCTGTTGCTTGTATTCTAAAGTTAAACGGATCAGTCTCAAAAGTTGGGGAGGAATGTTAAGTAGTTTTATATTTGTATAATGCTAAACGATCAAGAATTACTAAAGTTTTTGCTTCCACCATACTTAGTGGATTATTTTGATATTGTGAAATTTGAAGAAAAAGAAGG
>NZ_MVAG01000063.1 GCF_002177115.1 Chryseobacterium mucoviscidosis
CCGCGGGATGGAGCAGTAGGTAGCTCGTCGGGCTCATAACCCGAAGGTCATCGGTTCGAGTCCGGTTCCCGCTACTATTGTAAAGAGTATTGCAGTTTTTGTGATACTCTTTTTATTTCTTTAAACTGTGATTAGTAAATGCCGGTATGGCGGATCATAGCCAAAACTTGGGGGCTATGCAAAAAGTTTAGTTAATCTGAATAGAAAGAAAGTTCTGTCTTTTACCCCTCGAAGTTGTAGTCTGAAGTTTTTAATTTTCGCATTAAAAGATTCCGCAGCAGCATTGGTGCTTCTTGCTTCAAAATAATTGAGAATATCGTTGTAATGATTTATAATGGTATTCTTTAGTGTAGAAAATGATTTAAAACCCGACTCTTCAACATCCTTAAACCAATGAGCCAACTTCAACATGGCAACGGATTTTGTTATATTTTGATTGTATATTTTTCTTAAACTATCCGATAAATGGTAGATTTTTTCTAAGTCGGGATATTCTCTAAACAGGATCTTTACTCGTTTACTTTGATTTTCTGTCCATTTTTCTCTGCTTTTGTAAAGTAAATACCGGCTTCTTGC
>NZ_MVAG01000062.1 GCF_002177115.1 Chryseobacterium mucoviscidosis
GCAAGAAGCCGGTATTTACTTTACAAAAGCAGAGAAAAATGGACAGAAAATCAAAGTAAACGAGTAAAGATCCTGTTTAGAGAATATCCCGACTTAGAAAAAATCTACCATTTATCGGATAGTTTAAGAAAAATATACAATCAAAATATAACAAAATCCGTTGCCATGTTGAAGTTGGCTCATTGGTTTAAGGATGTTGAAGAGTCGGGTTTTAAATCATTTTCTACACTAAAGAATACCATTATAAATCATTACAACGATATTCTCAATTATTTTGAAGCAAGAAGCACCAATGCTGCTGCGGAATCTTTTAATGCGAAAATTAAAAACTTCAGACTACAACTTCGAGGGGTAAAAGACAGAACTTTCTTTCTATTCAGATTAACTAAACTTTTTGCATAGCCCCCAAGTTTTGGCTATGATCCGCCATACCGGCATTTACTAATCACAGTTTAAAGAAATAAAAAGAGTATCACAAAAACTGCAATACTCTTTACAATAGTAGCGGGAACCGGACTCGAACCGATGACCTTCGGGTTATGAGCCCGACGAGCTACCTACTGCTCTATTCTCTA
>NZ_MVAG01000060.1 GCF_002177115.1 Chryseobacterium mucoviscidosis
AACAGGATCTTTACTCGTTTACTTTGATTTTCTGTCCATTTTTCTCTGCTTTTGTAAAGTAAATACCGGCTTCTTGCGGATCAATCGCAAAACTTGGGGGCTATGCAAAAAGTTTAGTTAATCTGAATAGAAAGAAAGTTCTGTCTTTTACCCCTCGAAGTTGTAGTCTGAAGTTTTTAATTTTCGCATTAAAAGATTCCGCAGCAGCATTGGTGCTTCTTGCTTCAAAATAATTGAGAATATCGTTGTAATGATTTATAATGGTGTTCTTTAGTGTAGAAAATGATTTAAAACCCGACTCTTCAACATCCTTAAACCAATGAGCCAACTTCAACATGGCAACGGATTTTGTTATATTTTGATTGTATATTTTTCTTAAACTATCCGATAAATGGTAGATTTTTTCTAAGTCGGGATATTCTCTAAACAGGATCTTTACTCGTTTACTTTGATTTTCTGTCCATTTTTCTCTGCTTTTGTAAAGTAAATACCGGCTTCTTGCCAGAAGTTGTTTTCGGGTATCTCCGTTTTCAAAAATATGAATGTC
>NZ_MVAG01000159.1 GCF_002177115.1 Chryseobacterium mucoviscidosis
GAATCTTTTAATGCGAAAATTAAAAACTTCAGACTACAACTTCGAGGGGTAAAAGACAGAACTTTCTTTCTATTCAGATTAACTAAACTTTTTGCATAGCCCCCAAGTTTTGCGATTGATCCATTTTTATCTACCTCTACAAATGAAGACAGTAGATTATATAAAAAATCAAAGGCTTCTTACGAAGCCTTTGAAACACCAAATCACAAAATATTAATATGAAAAAAATTTACTTTTCAGTAAACTTGTGACCCGGCTGGGATTCGAACCCAGGACCCATACATTAAAAGTGTATTGCTCTACCAGCTGAGCTACCGAGTCGGTCACTTAATTTGAATTTACTTTTTAAAAAGCAATATTCTTTTTTTAAGATCTGCAAAGATACAAATTATTTTGTTCCTGCAAAATTTATTTTCAAAATCAAAGGTTTCTTAAGAAAGCCCTTGAAACACCAAATCACAAAATATTAATATGAAAAAAATTTACTTTTCAGTAAACTTGTGACCCGGCTGGGATTCGA
>NZ_MVAG01000157.1 GCF_002177115.1 Chryseobacterium mucoviscidosis
TTAGAAAAAATCTACCATTTATCGGATAGTTTAAGAAAAATATACAATCAAAATATAACAAAATCCGTTGCCATGTTGAAGTTGGCTCATTGGTTTAAGGATGTTGAAGAGTCGGGTTTTAAATCATTTTCTACACTAAAGAATACCATTATAAATCATTACAACGATATTCTCAATTATTTTGAAGCAAGAAGCACCAATGCTGCTGCGGAATCTTTTAATGCGAAAATTAAAAACTTCAGACTACAACTTCGAGGGGTAAAAGACAGAACTTTCTTTCTATTCAGATTAACTAAACTTTTTGCATAGCCCCCAAGTTTTGGCTATGATCCGCCATACCGGCATTTACTAATCACAGTTTAAAGAAATAAAAAGAGTATCACAAAAACTGCAATACTCTTTACAATAGTAGCGGGAACCGGACTCGAACCGATGACCTTCGGGTTATGAGCCCGACGAGCTACCTACTAGATCG
>NZ_MVAG01000059.1 GCF_002177115.1 Chryseobacterium mucoviscidosis
TATCTTTTTCTTTATAGTATTTTTTTATGTTTTCTTTGATCCGATTTTTTTAATTATTTTTTTTAAAATTTAATAGAAAAAAATTTTATCATTGTGAAATCATCAACTTAAAAGACGGATTCCTCCTGCACGGGCATCGTTATAGGATATGTCGGATATCTTATTCCTTATGCCGCGCAATTATGGCGTGTTCGCAGTCAAATGAAGACATCAAATAAGAAAAACGGCTCAACTGAACCAACTAAAAAAAGAGCCAGTCATTTGGCTCTTTTAAATTTCAAATATTACTGATTGCCCTTTTTGACCCATTCAGCTACGGTCACCGTTCGTTTTGCTTGATGTTTCACTGCGGCTTCTACGTCTTCAATCATCTTCCCGTCTTGATCGACTGTAACACTCGTTCCATATGGATTTCCGCC
>NZ_MVAG01000055.1 GCF_002177115.1 Chryseobacterium mucoviscidosis
CAAGCTGAACAAAATCCTTGCAGAGCGCACTGGGCAGCCGCTTGAAGTAATCGAGCGCGATACAGACCGCGACAACTTCAAAACGGCTGAAGAAGCAAAAGAATACGGCCTGATTGATAAAGTGCTTACACGCAATATCGACGCACAGAAGTAAACAGCCAAAAAGCTGCCGGAGTCACCGGCAGCTTTTTTTTACTCCAAATGGGTTGTCCCATTCGCTATATGTAAAGCTTCTATAAATCCTTCCACTTTTTCTCGAGGACAGGGTAGCGATAATCATTCATGTTCCCGATCAACTCCGCAGGGCTTGCCGAAGCATGAATCAGCTCAAGGTGCGATTTGTTCGAAAAGCCTTCTTGAACGATGTATTCGAGCATTTTAAGAAGGGGTTCAAAATAGACGTTCACA
>NZ_MVAG01000193.1 GCF_002177115.1 Chryseobacterium mucoviscidosis
GAATCTTTTAATGCGAAAATTAAAAACTTCAGACTACAACTTCGAGGGGTAAAAGACAGAACTTTCTTTCTATTCAGGTTGACTAAACTTTTTGCATAGCCCCCAAGTTTTGGCTATGATCCAAAATAACGAAGCTGAAATTCTGAAAAAACAGAAACAAAAAACCACCCTTAAAAAGGATGGTTTTTGTAGACTCACAGGGATTCGAACCCCAGATGACTGAACCAAAATCAGTAGTGTTACCGCTACACCATGAGTCTCTGTTTGTTTTAGTGGTGCAAATTTACAGCTTTTTTTATTACATACAAGAAAATTTTAAACTTTTTTTTAAATTTACTGTATATTTTATTCACGGAAATTATGCTGATAGACTTCAAGAATCTCAATATTAATCAATTATCCTTTAAAACGGAATTCGAAATCAGGGTGAAGAATTTTCTGAACGAATGGTTTTCGGATTCTGATACGGTAAAAGTACAGACTTCCGGTTCTACAGGAACTCCAAAAGTTTTTGATATTGAAAAAAGCAGAATGATGAATTCCGCAGAGATGACCTGCAATTTTTTGGGATTACAAGAAGGAGATACGGCTTTAATCTGTCTTCCTGTAGAATATATTTCAGGGAAAATGATGGTCGTTCGTTCGATGATAAGGAAATTAAAATTAATTGTTGCTGATCCTTCTGTAAAACCTGTAGAAACGTTAGACCGGAAAATCGATTTCTGTGCCATGACTCCGCTTCAGATTGAAAATTCTTTAGATAAACTTTATCTGATTAAAAATCTCATCATTGGAGGAGCTGCCGTTTCTGAAGATCTGAAAAAAAAAATGAAGGAAGCTTTGAAAAATTCAGACTCTGAAACCTTTATTTTCGAAACCTACGGAATGTCTGAAACCCTTTCTCATATTGGATTAAAACAGATTTTGCCAAACTCTGAAGAATATTTTACGGTTTTTGAAAATGTAGAAATATCTTTGGACGAAAGAAACTGTCTGAAAATCTTTGCTCCAAAATTAAATCCCGAAATTCTTCAAACGAATGATTTAGTTGAAATTAAAAATGGAAAGCAATTTAAATTTTTAGGAAGAATTGACAATGTAATCAATTCAGGCGGTGCAAAAATATTTCCTGAACAGTTGGAAGCTTTGGTAAAAAAAGAAATTCCGAATGAAGTGGTTTTCTTAGGAATTGATGATATAAGTCTGGGACAGAAATTAATTGCAGTAATTGAAGGCGAAAAATCGGACGATTTAATTAAAAAAATAAGAAGAATTCAGTTTGAAAAAAGTTTTCACAAGCCGAAAGAAATTGTTTTTGTTGAAAAAATTCCGCGAACGCCCAATGGGAAAGTATCGAGGAAAGAACTTTTAAAATTGATTTTATGAAAAGACAACTGATAAAAATTGCAGTTATTTTTGTCATTTTTCTTACCTGCTCGATGTTTTATTTTCAATGGAGTGTGAGAGAAGCTGAAAAAAAGGATCAGTATGAAGAGCCTTTATTCCAAAATAATATTGTTATAAAAGGAATAATTGATGTTATAAGCGATTCCGGTAATCATTGTTTTAATATCATTTATCTGAAAAGTTTTAAAAGTACAGCACATTATTTTAATCCTTTCAGGAAAAATACTTATCCCTATGCAATTAATGGCAGGAATTGTGAAATATATTCTTGGGCTTGTGTGCATGATGTGGAACGTGGAGATTCAATAATTATAGACTCCAATAAAAGGAGTTTTTTAATTATTAAAAAAGATACGGTGAATAATTTAAGAAAAGATTTGTCTTTTGTGGACGGAGAGCTCAATTATATAAAAGAACATTCAAAATTAAAATTTTAAATGAAAGATTTTACCAAAGAACTAAGCTATAAGACTTCCCGCAGCAGTGGAGCAGGAGGATAGAATGTGAATAAGGTGGAAACTTCCGTAACGGTTCTTTGGAATGTTCAGGAATCCGGATTTTTTAATGAATTTCAGAAAAATCTTATTCAGGAAAAACTGAAAAACAGAATTAACGCAGAAGGATTTTTATTTTTAACCGTTTCAGAAAGCAGAACGCAGCTTGCCAATAAAAATAAAGCGACGGATAAGATCCTTGAAATCGTGAATAAAGCTTTGGTTGTACCCAAAAAACGTCTTGCTACGCAGCCTTCAAGAGCCCAGAAGCAAAAAAGATTAGATACAAAAAAGAAATTATCGGATAAAAAAGAGAATCGGAAGTTTAAATATTAATTCAGTTCTAAAAATTTCCCATATATCGTAAAGTAACATTGGATTTCGTATTCTGATCCGGGATGATCACCAAATTCCCTGTCTGATCGGTGTCTCTGTACGTTCTGATGATTTTCATTGATAAACGGTCGTTCGCATTCAGTTTCAAAACACCGGTAGCATTTATCGCAATGGAATATAAGCCAATCGGAAAACTTTTTGTTCCTTCAAGATCAAAATTTACGGGATTATTGGCGGATGCAGTTACTCCGTTTACATAGATTTTCATATCAAGCTGTTCTCTTTTAAGATCGTTTCCATTGTTTTTTTTGATGAAAGAAGCTGCCTGTATATGGTAATATCCTGCTTTTTTTACCACAAGTTCTCCGGCAGTGTTGATCTCAAAATTAGAAGCATCATTGGTGGTGAAATCTTCAAAATCTAAAGTTCTGTCGTTGGAAGAACCCAACTCGGTCATATTTCCTTCTTTGAAGGTATTTTTTGTTGTGGCATACAAAATAGATTTGTTACTGGAAACCCTGCTTAAAGACAAAAATCGTTTCCATTCTGTTCCGTTCCACCAGTAAAATCCTTTTTGGGCAGTGTCGGCAGAATTCAGAAAAACCATAAGACCTTTTTCTTTAACATCCGTTGTATTTAAGGCATTTACTCTCGGGATAATAACACCGGAAATACCCGAAGGATTTGCCTGATTGTCGGGCTTAACATCCAGTGTGGATTTGGGAGCCGGATTATTGATTCCTATCTGAGCCGTTACTTTACCTGTACATAAAAATGCAAGGGTGAAAAAAAATATGGAGAGCTTATTCATGGTGTTGCTTAGTTTAAATTAATGATGGTTAAAGTATATGGAGTATCAACACTTACAGTATTGGCGGCAGTTGTAGTTCTTGTTGTTTTTACAGTTAAAACATCATCCTTATTTAAAGAAAAGATGGTTGCAATATAAAAAGTAGAAGATCTTCCAACGGTATCTCCTCCCGGAGCTGTATTGGTTGAGGTAAGCTGCGTATTTGAAACTCCGTTAATTAAAATCTCTGTGATGTATTCATTCACATTATTTACGGCATCTTTATAAACGCCACCTGTAAGAAAAATATAATAACTTGCTGTTTTCCCGATTTTCAGACCTCCGTTGCTAAGGCTGAAACTGGGATCCAGACTGTTGATTGTGGTGAGAGGAATTGTTCTGGACTGCACACCGTTTCCGCTCATATTATTCGGAGAAAAAGAATTTCCGGAAGCAATAGTTTTGGAAACATCCAGTCCGGCAGCTTTAAGATCCATGATATATTCCCAATTGCTTTTCGCATGATCCCAATAATAAAATCCTTCCAAATTAGAATCTGTAGTATTTCTAAGATAGATTAACATTCCGTCCTGGTTGGAGGAAGGCGATGTTGTGGGAAACTTATCCACTACCGGAACTCCCAAACCAACTGTAGACTCAGGTAGTATTTTATTTTTAGCATCAAGATGTAAACTGGCTTTAGGATTGGTGTTATTGATTCCTATCTGCGATTTTATCAATATTCCGGCAAGAAGAAAAAGAGATTGAAGCAGTATTTTTTTCATGATTCTTAGTTTTGTATAAAAAATAAAGTCAGATTATTAATTCCGAATGCCTGATAATTATTGGGACCTTCGTTCGACTTTGTTACGGTGGCTGTTAAATTATCCCCCACATTTAATCTTCTTAAAAATGAAAAAGCAGTACTTACGGAAGCGGTGGATTCTGCTGCCATCGAAGTCTGAACAGAAGACGCCTGAACTCCGTTTACCAGAACTGAAAAAGTAAAATTGGCATGCTCTTCCGCTCCGGAAGGTTTTTTACTGTTTCCTGTAAAAGAAATAAGATACAATCCCGCTTTTCCCACTGTAATCGTATTGTTGTTTAATGTAAACCCGTCTGTAGTGGCTTTTATATACCTCGAAAAATTAATATTTCTTGATAATGCCGTTCCTGTATAGCCTTGTCCGTCAAAAGAATATATGGTATTGTCTGTGTTTCTGTCGATGGATTCCGGAAATGAAACCCAACCGGAGCCATCCCAGTAATAAAATCCGTCGGCAAGAGTAGCATTGTTTTCTAAAAAAATAAATTGTCCCAGTCTTGAAGGATTTACGGAAGGAAGATTTTGTACTTTGGGTACTATAATTCCGTCTTTGCCTGTAGGATTTACTGAAGAAGAAGGTTCTATATGCAGTGTGGCTGCAGGGTTTTTTGTATTGATGCCTACTTGCGCATAGAACGGCAAAGAAAAAAACAAGGCAACACATCCTGAAAGTATGTTTTTTTTCATTCTTATTAGTTTTTAAAATTTTATACAAAATTTCAAATGGTAACGGATAACGGTATTAAATAATTTTAGTTCGCTGTTAATTGAACCGTTCAAAATTAAGTTAAAAAATTGATAATAATGATTATTTTATTGAAAAATTGTTAAATAATTTTTTATGATAGATAATTTATTTTGTTTTTTCAATTATTGTAGAAATATTCATAATTCTGGTAATCGCACAGTGGCATTGGTTTTTTGCAAAGTTTTTAATATTCAATGCATAGAATTAAAAAGAAAGATATATCATTTTACAACCTTTCAGGTTTATGGTTTTCTTTATATATTGCGGCGAATTTTCAGAAAGTAATTTAGCGATCTCCAATTCTTAAATATTAAATAAATTTTTTAAACTAATGATCAAAAAACTATTCGCATTGGGTTTATTCTCAATCTCAGTATTCTCTTTTGCACAAAAAGTTTCTATTTCTCCATCGGTAGGTTATGCGTGGCGCCTGGCAAAAACTCCGGACAATATTCCGAGAGATCAGAAAGAATACATCAAAGGAATCAAAAGCGGTCTTAATTTCGACGTTGCATTGCGTTACGAAGTGAAAAGAGGACTTCTTATCGGTTTCAAATATTCCAACTACAGTGCTTCTACAAGCGGAAGATTAAGTGTTGCAGACAATATGGGAAATATTGTTTCGGCAAATGTAAGTACAAAAGACCAGATTAATTTTTACGGTCCGGAACTTACGTTAACTAATGATGCTCACGAAACAAAGCACAAACTGTTTATGGATGTCGCTTTAGGAGCAATGACTTATACTACAAAAACAGGAACGGTAAAAGGAAAAGGAACAACATTCGGGGCGGAACTGGATCTTGCCTATCAGTATGAAGTAAGCAGGAACTTTTTAATAGGTCCGAAAATCGGACTTTCCGGAGGAACCCTTAGCAAAATGAGCTTTAACGGACAGTCGGTAGAATTCGGAGAAGACCAAAAAGAAGGTTTAACGAGACTTTCTTTAAGTGCAGCCGCTACATTCCGTTTTTAAGTTTTATCTTTGCAAAAATTATAAAAAATGAGCAAACCGATAACTGAGTTCATAGAAAAATACTACCTGCACTTCAACGCAGCTGCATTGGTGGATGCTTCTAAGGGATATGTTGCGCATCTTAAGGATGGCGGAAAAATGATGATTACTCTTGCCGGAGCAATGTCTACTGCGGAGTTGGGAAAAATTCTTGCAGAAATGATCCGTCAGGATAAAGTAGATTTCATTTCTTGTACAGGGGCAAACCTTGAAGAAGATTTAATGAATCTTGTAGCACATTCTCACTATGAAAGAGTTCCTCACTACAGAGATCTTACGCCACAGGAAGAATGGGATCTTCTGGAAAGAGGTCTGAACAGGGTTACAGATACCTGTATTCCTGAAGAAGAAGCTTTCAGAAGATTGCAGAAACATATCCATGAAATCTGGAAAGATGCAGATGATAAAGGTGAAAGATATTTCCCGCACGAATACATGTACAAAATGATCCTTTCCGGAGTTTTGGAACAGTATTATGAAATCCCGAGAGAAAACTCATGGATGATCGCTGCTGCGGAGAAAAATTTACCAATTGTCGTTCCGGGATGGGAAGATTCTACAATGGGTAATATTTTTGCTTCTTACTGCATCAAAGGAGAACTTAAATTCTCTACGATGAAATCAGGGATCGAGTATATGGCTTATTTAGCAGACTGGTACACTAAAAATTCAGCAGGAAAAGGAGTAGGTTTCTTCCAGATTGGAGGAGGTATTGCCGGAGATTTCCCGATCTGTGTGGTTCCGATGCTGTATCAGGATATGGAAATGCATGATATTCCGTTCTGGTCTTATTTCTGTCAGATTTCAGATTCAACGACTTCTTACGGTTCTTATTCCGGAGCTGTTCCGAACGAGAAAATTACCTGGGGTAAACTGGATATCACAACACCGAAATTTATCGTTGAAAGTGATGCTACCATTTGTGCACCATTAATGTTCTCTTATATCCTTGAAAACTAATTGTATAAATTTCAATTAATTATATTTAAAAGGCTTATTTATTAAGCCTTTTTTAGTATCATACTTTTAATTTAACCGCAAAAGAGTTAAAAGAACTCATTAAAAAAATAGAAATTCAAAAGTTTGCAAAATGTGACTTTGTTAATTTTTTTGAGTATCCGTTAAACAACCTATTACTATGCATTGATTTGAAAATCAATTATTTATAACGGGCACTTCGACAAGCTCAGTGTGACACCTCTAATACTAAACACTTGATTTTTAGCGATGTCAAGCTGAGCCTGTCGAAGCTTTAGGTTAATAAACGGACAATCAAATAATTTTTTGATGTTTTGTAACCTTTGAAATATTCTTTACATTCAAAATTCTTTTGTTTCTTTTGTGGTTTAAAAACTAAATAACTTTTACTGTTATAAAACTTGGAAGCTTTTCAGAAAAATAAATTCGATGCTCTTACAGGAATGCGCGCTGTTGCAGCGATTATGGTATTTGTATATCATAACCGCAAATACTGGCGCGATGATCTGCCGTTTGAAATCATGCGTTTCATCAGCGAATGGCATATTGGAGTAACCGTTTTCTTTGTTCTTAGTGGCTTTTTACTCGCTTACCGTTACGAAGAAAAACCTCTGGAGTCCAAAAAATCTTATTTAAAATACATTTTACTGCGGATCGCCAGAATTTTTCCGCTGTACTGGATTTTGCTGAGCGCTTTTTTTCTGGATGTAAAATATTCCAAAGATGTAGATACCTATTTTTTACAGTACTCACTTTTTTACTCTTTATTTGAAAAATACTCTGTCTCAGGAATCGTTCAGGCATGGTCGCTTACGGTAGAATTTTTCTTTTATCTTCTCGCTCCGTTTTTATTTCTTTTGCTTAAAAAAAACTGGAGCTACTGTATTCTTTTTTTAGCCGGATTTTTTATTGTAGGTTGGGGAATCGGTTATGGTCTGCATGAATATAACGGAAATCCGGAAGGCTTTTTATATCCTCTGAAATTCATGACAGGAAGCACGTTTTTCGGAAGAAGTTCTGAGTTTTTCTTCGGAATGGGATTGGCTTATTTAATGAAGAAAGAGAAAGGTATTCAGTTTTTAAAAAAATTAAAACGGTCTACTTTAATGGGCGGTGTTTCAATTATTTTGTTAATTATTGCCATTGCATTTTTTGCCCGGAATAATTTTGTTCACGGAGTAGAGCGATGGGAGGGAAGACTGATTCACGAATTTTTGCTTCCAATCGCGATCATTATTTTCTTTTGGGGACTGATGTCTGAAAAAACATGGATTTCAAAGGTCCTTTCTTCAAAACTATTGATTCTATTAGGAAATGCCTCATTTGTGTTTTACCTGATCCATTTGAGTTATTTCAATATGAAACTTAAATCCTACATTTATCTTCCCGATAAAAATTTTGTACTGTTGTGGATTTGTTCCATTATTATTTATTTGCTGATTGAGAAACCTCTCTATGAAAAATGTAGAAAATTAATTGCTAAAATTAAATAAAACTTTTCTCAGTCTAATCCATCGAATTTATCAGAACAAAATAACGGTAGGCAAGAATTCCTCTCTGAATTTTTGTCAGTTTGTTCGGATCTTTATCACTTAATTTGGGTAAAATTGCCTTATTTATTGTATTCAAAAAACGGAAAAACGATTTTTTCATAACTTTATATTTTACAGATTGAATTTCAATGGTCAATTCAAAAATAATGCAAAACAAAAATGGACGAAATATTTAAAAAGCAGGTTTGGGAAATCACTAAGTTAGTTCCGAAAGGCAGAGTAACGAGTTACGGAGCAATTGCCAAAGCAGTGGGCTATCCCAATCATTCCCGCCACGTTGGAAAAGCAATGGGAGGTTGTCCTAAAGATGTTCCTGCGCATCGCGTAATTTCAAGTTCAGGAACTTTATCGGTTCCGGAATTTCAGGAAAGACTGGAAGCAGAAGGGATTACTGTGGAAAATTTCCGGATTAAAAATTTTAAAAACCTGTTCTGGAATCCGCTGGAAGAACTGTAAGAAGAGAATATTTACCATTCAGAAGAGAAAAATTACGGCTGAGTCTGTTTTTTTGGCGAAAGACTTTTGTAAAGGCTAGTTTTGCTTCATAAATAATACGCTATGAAAACAAAACTACTATTCTCCGCACTTTTTTTAATGACAGTCTGCTTTTTTAAAGCACAGATGGATGATAATTTCTACAAGCCAAGCAAGACACTTCGTCCTGTAGAAAATCTGGTTTACGAAGATTTTTCCATTCCGGTGGAAAAAGATACCATTACAGGAATTATTTTAAAGCCAAAATCGGGAAAAGCCAAAGGAACGGTTCTGTTTTTTCACGGAGCAGGAGGAAATGTAACTTCTTATCTCTTCATGACGAAACCTTTGGTTGAAAATAATTTTCAGGTGGTAATGATCGATTTTCGAGGTTATGGAAAGTCAACAGGAAAACCAACTCACCTTAACATCGCATCAGACGGACAGATTTTCTTTGATAAAATGATGCAAAGACCTGAAATTGCCGATACCAAAATTATTCTGTACGGAGCTTCTATGGGATCGCAGATTGCAGCTCATTTAGCGAAAAATAATAAGACCAAAATTGCAGGACTGGTAATGGATGGAAGTCTTTCTTCTTTCACAGATATTGCGATGTATTACAAACCTGAACTCAAGGAAGTCATTTCCCGATATGTTATTTCTCCTTATTCTGCTAAAGAGGATTTACAGGATACGGAAGGTCTTCCCAAACTTTTTATCCACAGTAAAGATGATAAGGATGTTCCTTACGAAGAAGGATCTGAGAATTATGCCAAAGCTTCCTCGCCGAAAGAGTTTTTGGAATATTCCGGAAAACATCTGGAAGCAATGAATACACAGGCTGGGAAAATTGTTTCAGGTATTGATAAGATGCTGAATAAATAAGAGGTTTGGGTTTCGGCGGCGAAGCCGCCGAAACCCAAACCAAACAAAGAATCCGGCGGAGCTTTGCTCCGCCGGATTCCATATAAAAATAGTCAATTTACTTTTCCAGTTGCTTATAACTTCTCTGGATGAAGTCGGTAAGCTCTTTTCCTTTCAATAAATTCTGCGAAAGTTTGGCAAGATCCAGAGCATATTTAATCAGATCTGACTTTTCCTCTGTATTTTCCGTTTTTAAAATCTGACCTGCAAGTTCGCTGTTGGAGTTCACCACCAGATTATACATTTCCGGGAATCCTCCCATTCCGAACATTCCGCCGCCTCCGGTTGCCTGCATATCTTTCATTCTTCTCATAAATTCCGGCTGGGTAATGGTGAAAGGCGCATCATTGCTGTCTAAATCTTCAAGCTGAACGGTAAATTTAGTATCATTGATAGACTCTTCAACGTTTTTCTTTAAAGATTCCTTTTCAGTCTCTGTTAATTTTGAAATAACAGGCTCATCTTTTTTAATCAGATTGTTGATATGATCTGCATCTACTCTTGCAAAAGAAATTTTATCTTTGGATGTTTCCAGTTTTTGGATAACGTGAGGAATAATCGGAGAATCCAAAAGAAGAACCTCATATCCTTTATCTTTTGCAGACTGGATGTAAGAATGCTGTTCATCTGCGTTGGAAGCATAAAGAACGACCAGTTTTCCGTCTTTATCGGTCTGAGTAGGCTTAATCTTTTCTTCCAGTTCATTCCAAAGGAAATATTTTCCGTCAGTGGTTGGATAAAGAGTGAATTTATCAGCTTTTTCTGCAAACTTTTCTTCGGTAACAATTCCGTATTCGATCACTACTTTAATATCGTTCCATTTTTTCTCGTAATCTTCACGGTTTTCGTTAATTAAAGATGCCATTTTGTCGGCAACTTTTTTCGTGATGTATGATGAAATTTTCTTCACGGCTCCGTCTGCCTGAAGATAAGAACGGGAAACGTTCAGTGGAATATCCGGAGAATCGATCACACCGCGCAGAAGCATTAAGAAATCCGGTACGATTCCTTTCACTTCATCCGTTACAAACACATGATTCTGATACAACTGAATTTTATCTTTTTCAATATTTAAATTATTGTTCAGTTTCGGGAAGAATAAAATCCCCGTTAAATTGAACGGATAATCTACATTCAGATGAATATTAAACAAAGGCTCCTCAAACTGCATGGGATACAATTCGTGGTAGAACTTCATATAATCTTCATTCGTCAGTTCGCTCGGCGCGATAGTCCATGCCGGAGTCGGGTTGTTGATAATATTGTCAACTTCTTCCGTTTCTGCAACCGCATCTTCAGGAGCATCTTCCGGTAAAGGAAGCGTATGGGTTTTTGTTCCGAATTTAATGGGAACAGGCATAAATTTGTTATACTTCAACAGCAGTTCACGGATCTTTCCTTCTTCCAGAAACTCTGTAGAATCTTCTGCTATATGTAGAATAATTTCTGTTCCTCTGTCTGTTTTATCCGTAGTTTCTTCTAAAGTAAATTCAGGGCTTCCGTCACAGATCCAACGAACAGCAGGTTCATCTTTGTAAGATTTTGTAAGAATTTCTACTTTTTCTGCAACCATAAATGCAGAGTAAAATCCAAGTCCGAAATGTCCGATAATTCCTGAATCTTTTGCCGTGTCTTTGTATTTTTCCAGAAATTCTTCAGCACCTGAAAAAGCAACCTGATTGATGTATTTTTCAACTTCTTCACCCGTCATCCCGATTCCCTGATCGATGATGTGAAGTTTTTTGTTTTCTTTATCTACTTTTACTTCAATCTTCGGATTTCCGTATTCCACTTTTGCTTCACCGATGCCTGTTAAATGTTTTAGTTTTAACGTAGCGTCCGTTGCGTTGGAAATTAACTCTCTTAAGAATATTTCGTGGTCACTGTAAAGAAATTTTTTAATAAGCGGGAAAATATTTTCCACAGATACATTAATATTTCCTTTAGTCATAATAATTTTGGTTTTTTAATTTTCTATACTTTCTCAAAAAAAATACCGTTTCCAGGAAAGTGACATTTTGACATTTTTTTTCAGAAAAGGATTGTTGAAGATCAAAATTTCTCAAAAGAATAAAAATCAGCAATTTTTTAAGACTGATATTTTCTTTTTCAATCAGATACCCGAATTTTAAATGAGACATCTCATTTTGTAGTTAATAGTTTATCCTGAAAATACCTTTATAATGCAGATTTATCCGAGAAAAGCCTTATTTTTAGTTCTTAAAATATTTAATAATGAATTTGAAAAGTGCAGTTTTGCTTCTGCTTCTCATGGCTTCGTATGTCTATGGGCAGAAAAAACCATTGGATCATTCGGTTTACGATAATTGGCAGAATATCGGAGCCAGAAAAATATCCAATGACGGAAAATGGGTAGGATATTCAGTAGATGTACAGGAAGGAAATCCTGATCTTTACTTACATTCTGCAAAAAATAAAAGCACAAAGAAATTTCCGAGAGCCACAAAAATGGAATTTACCAGCGATTCCAGATTTGCCGTATTCCAGATCCGTCCTTTTTACAAAGACATAAAAGCGGTAAAAGATAAAAAATTAAAACAGAATAAACTGACCAAAGACACTTTGGCTGTTTTTGATTTCTCTAAAGGAACGACAGAGAAAATTCCTAATGTAAAAGGATTCAAAATTCCGGAAAAGGGAGGCTCTTTTGTGGCTTATCTGCTGGAAAATATGAAAGACAAATCTTCCGACAGTGCTTCAGACAAAGATGATGACGACGAAAACAAAGATGATGATACAAAGGCAAAACCATTACAGTTGGTTATCAGAGATCTTTTGGACGGAAAAAGTACAACGTATGACAATGTGGTTCGTTATCAGTTTAGCAAAAATGGTAAGGAACTTGTTTTCGTTACAAAAAAACCGGAAGAAAAACCTAAAAAAGGGAAGGAAGAGAAAAAAGATTCATTGGAAGATAAATCTTTGGCTAAAAAAGATACGGATAAATCCAAACCTAAAAAATATACGCTTCAGACCGTTCAGGTTGTTGATCTTAAAACTGGAAACGTCAATAAAATCTCAGAAATGGAGGGAGATTTCTCACAGCTTGCATTTGATGAAGAAGGAAATCAGTTAGCTTTTGTTGGAACCTCTTCTGCACAGAATGATCTCGTAAAACTTTACCAATTGTATTATTTTAATTTTAAAGGAAATAAAAATAAAACCGTTACCAACGATCATTCTCAGATGAAGAAAAACTGGGTAATTTCAGAAAACCGTTTACCGATATTCAGTAAAAACGGAAAACAGTTGTATTTCGGGGTGGCTCCGAAACCTGTTGCAAAAGACACTACATTGATTGCAAACGATCATGCTGTGGTCGATATCTGGAATTATAAGGATGATTATCTGCAAACGGTTCAATTGAAAGAATTGAGAAATGATCTTAAAAAATCTTATGCTGCCGTAATGCAGACCGACAAACCTGAACTTTTCACCAATATCGACGGAGAAGATCTCGACACTTTACGACTGGTGAATGAAGGAAATGCAGAGTTTGTATTGGGAATTACCAGTTTAAACAACCGCGTCTCTTCACAATGGGAAGGCTTTTCAAAGAAAACGTATTTTATTATTGACAATAAAACAGGTGAAAGAACAGAAATGATAAGAAACCTGAATGGCTCAGTTGCCGTTTCTCCGTTGGGGAAATTTGTCGTGATTTTCGACAGGGAAAAAGGACAATGGCTGAGTTATAATGTAAAAACAAAACAGACAATACCGCTCAATAAAGATTTGTCCGTTTCTTTTGTAGATGAGGAGTTCGACATGCCGGATTTTCCAAACGCATACGGAATTGCATCATGGACAGACAACGATGAATCCGTCATCATCAAAGACCGCTATGATCTTTGGGAGTTTTTTCCGGACGGCTCTAAAAAGCCCAGAAACATCACCAACGGATTCGGGCGCAAAAACAAAATTACTTTTGATACGTACGATTTAGACAAAGACATTAAAAGTGTAAACCGAAAAAAAACGATATATTTATCAGTATTTGATAATGTCTCCAAAGCCAACGGGATTTTTAAAACAACCGTTCAGTCCGGTTCTGATCCTGTAAAAATTCAGATGGAAAATGTTTGGGGATATCGCAGTCTTCAGAAAGCAAAAAATGCAGAAGATTATATTTTAGTAAAAGAATCCTACACCGATTCTCCGAATATTTTCACCACTTCCGATTTTAAAAATCAGGAAAAACTAAGCAGCACCAATCCTCAGCAAAGTCTTTACAATTGGGGAACGAGTGAATTGGTCAATTGGAAGACTCCGAAAGGAAATTCATCAACAGGCGTTCTCTACAAACCTGAAAATTTCGATCCGAACAAAAAATATCCGATGATTGTTTATTTCTACGAAAAACTATCGGATAATCTGAACCGTTATGTAGCACCGTCTCCGACTCCTTCAAGATTAAATATTTCGTATTTTGTGAGCAACGGATATCTGGTTTTCACGCCTGATATTTCATATACCGATGGTTTTCCGGGGGAATCCGCAATGGAATATATCAATTCCGGTGTTGAAAAGCTGAAAGAAAATTCATGGGTGAATGGCTCAAAAATAGGAATTCAGGGACAAAGCTGGGGCGGTTATCAGGTTGCCTATCTCATCGCACACACAGATATGTATGCGGCAGCATGGAGTGGTGCTCCTGTCGTGAACATGACTTCTGCGTATGGCGGAATAAGATGGTCTTCAGGAATGAACCGACAGTTTCAGTACGAAAAATCGCAAAGCAGATTAGGGAAAAATCTTTGGGAAGCTCCTGAACTGTATATTAAAAATTCACCGCTTTTTACCATTGATCAAGTGAAAACTCCGGTGGTGATTATGAGCAACGACAGAGACGGAGCCGTTCCGTGGTATCAGGGAATTGAGATGTTTACTGCATTGCGCCGTTTAGGAAAACTGGCTTGGCTGTTGAATTATAATGGTGACGACCATAATCTTATAAAACGCCAGAACCGAAAAGATATTCAGATCCGCGAACAGCAGTTTTTCGATTATTATCTTAAAGATGCGAAAGCACCGGTCTGGATGACGAAAGGAATTCCTGCAACCCAAAAGGGAAAAGACTGGGGATTTGAATTAACCGATGAAAAACCTTAGTGTATAAACAACGAATCGGCGGAGCTGAAAGCTCCGCCGATTCGTTTTATCGCGTTATCAAAAAACTTATTTATTCTTAAGTTCCTCTTTAATTTTGTTTTCCAGTTCTTCTGCAAGTTCAGGATTGTCTTTTAAGACATCTTTTACTGCATCACGACCTTGTCCAAGCTTTGTTTCTTCGTAGCTGAACCAAGAACCGCTTTTCTTTACAATTCCCTGTTCTACAGCCTGATCCAGAATTTCTCCTGTTTTGGAAACCCCTTCACCGTACATGATGTCGAATTCTGCCTGTTTGAAAGGCGGGGCAACTTTGTTCTTAACAATTTTCACTTTCACACGGCTTCCGATCGCTTCATCACCCTGCTTGATTGGCGCACTTGCCTTTCTGATGTCAACTCTTACCGAAGCATAGAATTTTAAAGCGTTACCACCCGTTGTTGTTTCAGGATTTCCGAACATTACTCCGATTTTCTCTCTCAACTGGTTGATGAAAATAACCGTACATTTTGTTCTTGAAATGGTTGCCGTTAATTTTCTTAAAGCCTGAGACATTAATCTCGCATGAAGACCCATTTTAGAATCTCCCATTTCCCCTTCGATCTCTGCTTTTGGCGTAAGCGCAGCAACCGAGTCAATTACCACGATATCAATCGCTCCCGAACGGATCAAGTTATCAGCAATTTCCAGTGCCTGTTCTCCGTTGTCCGGCTGAGAAATAATAAGGTTTTCAAGATCGATTCCCAATTTCGCCGCATAAGTTCTGTCGAAAGCGTGCTCTGCATCAATAAACGCTGCAATACCTCCGGCTTTCTGAGCTTCTGCAATCGCGTGAAGCGTTAAAGTTGTTTTACCTGAAGATTCCGGACCGTAGATCTCAATGATTCTTCCTCTCGGATAACCACCCACTCCAAGAGCGATGTCCAATCCCAAAGATCCTGAAGGAATCACCTCAATTGTACTGTCTACGGAATTTTCTCCCAAGGTCATTACCGTTCCCTTTCCGTATGTTTTATCTAGTTTGTCCAGCACCAAAGCCAGTGCTTTTTTCTTATCGTCTATATTACTCATCTGATGTTTAAATAATTTATCAAAAATACAAAAATTTACGCTCAAAAACTAATCTTTCCTACCACTAAAAGTTGTTTTTATAGTTAAAAAAAAATAAAATTCAGATGCATATCAAAAAGAAAAACAGAATCTTTAAAACTTTTGTTTTACCTTTTATCAGGAGCTTTTTCGCGCTTTACGCTGCAATCTTTTTTTTCAAAAAAGGATTTCCGCTTCAATCGCGGCTAGGGTAGAAGTCATCAAATAAATTGCAGTCTTTGCAGTAGATTTTTAATGGAAATTAGAATTTTGGGTGATGCTGAGATAATCACTCAAGACTTTCATCTGATCTTTATTTCCCTTTTTTATTCTGGCTTTACGGCTTACGAGTCGGTCAACAATTTTGGTAATCATTCTTTTCGTCACCGGAAAAGCCTTTCTGTTGGAAACTTCCGGAATTTTCAGTCTTTTGCACACTTCATCATCCAGCAAAAACCATGTACAGCAGATGTGGAGATAACGAAGATTTTTTCTCTGGAAACTGTATTTCAGGATCGGATTTTCCAGCGATTCGTTCAGAAGAGAATGAGCCAGCAAAACAGAATCTTCATCCGCAGAAGGCTGAACCGAAGTCCACAGATAGAAATACTGCGTTGCCTGTACTTTATCATTCGGTAAAAGATCCTCCGGAATTCCCAGAAGATAACCTACATATTTCCAAAGGTGGAAAAGCCCTTTTTCTTCCTCTTCGGTGAACGTGTTTCCCAGTTTGTACAGACTGTGCATAAAAACGAGACTGAAACCAATATACGTTGCCATCATATCCCAGGAATTGATGGGTTCTCCCCAGTTTTCCGTGTCCCATTCTTTATAATATTTTTTAATGGAAACTCTTGCGTAAGAATGGATCAGTCGGGTTTTTATGGCAAACTCATATCCTTTTTTATGAACTTCCAAAGCATCATATCGGGTAACATTTACCCAAAAATCAAGCGTTTCAGAAAGTCTTTTTACAGCGCCTTTTTTTAAGGCTTCCGTTGCAATAAGGGGTTTGTTGAGGTAAGCATAATCATAACCTCCGATCAGGCAGTAATCACGAAGAGAGATCAGAGAATCCACATTGCTTCTCATGCAGAGTTCTGCACCGCTTTTAATCAGATGATAATCCAGCCAGTCAGGAATTTTCTGAGTCTGCAGGAAAAGCTGTTTTACGCTTTCCGGAACATCATCATTCTCAGAAACACCATTTCGGATGTAGCCTTCAATTTCTCTCGAAGCTTCATGAAATTTTTGAGTGAGATAAACGTCTTTTACAACCTGATCGCCGACTTCATCCACATCATAAAAATAAGATGAAAATCTTTCAAAATCTTTAAAACTGACCTCTGCTCCTGAAAAATCAAGAAGCTGTTTTCCGTTGCCTTTTGTCCAGAAATCTTTAAAATGCTGCGAATCTTTAAAGCGTGGCTGTAAAATTGTTTTCTCCATCGAAGGCTAAAGGTACAAGTTTTGCTCCGCAATTGCAGAGTGAGATTTATCAGGAAAATTCAATTCACAGTTTACAATTCTTCATTCACTTTTGACATTATATCAATCCCCATTCGAACGCTTTTGTTAACAGTTCTTTGCTGTTTCTGGAATTTGTTTTGGCTAAGATATTCTTTCTGTGAGTACGGACAGTATGTTCTGATAAAATCAGCATTTTCGAAATTTCTGGTCCGGAATATCCTTTGGCAATAAGTGAAAGAATTTCTGTTTCTCTTTTTGTTAAATTGATTTCCTGATCTTTTTTTGAAGAAGAATTTTCAATTTTAATCTGAATGAAATCGCTCCGATGACCAATTCCTGTAATCAGTACAGTATGCGGATTCTGTTTTGTAATATGATGGATGTTGGTATGGATGTTAACAGACTGAACCAGATTTTTATCCTCATCTTCCCACGTAAGTACCGCCTGATGATGAAAAAGCTCGTAATTTCCTGAAGCGGTTTTCATTCTGAAGCAGTAACTGGATTTAAGAAAAAGCTGATGTTCTTTCCCTGTTTTCATCAATATTTCTACCACTTTCTGTTCGGCTTTCATAATGAATTCTATATCATCGGGGTGAACGAGATCAATCACTTCTTTTAAATTCTGTGGATATTTCTTCAAACCATGTATCTTCAGGATGTCAGGATGATGATTGGAAATTGTACTGTTGGTGAGATTTAGCACATAATAATAAAATTCTCCAATGGCAAACATTTCTCCGATGATACGTTCAACAGGAGGAATATTAGAAATGTGTTTTTCTTTTCTTTCTACATCAGAATAAGAGTTCCAAACTTCTACCAAAGGATGTTTTTTCTCCAGATTATCCATAAAAAAGATTTATAACTAAAAATAGTTAAAGTTTTCTTAAAAATACCGCAAAAGGGGGATTTTTTTACATCAATAAAATTTTAAAATTTGTATAAGCCAATAATCATGAAAACTCATTCTAAATATTTTTCCGTTTTTTCGGATTATGTTTTCATATTTTCTATTAAAAAACAAAATTTACATAATATCATTAATATGTCAGAAATAGTTTAGAATTTTCTGTTAGCTGTTTGAAAATGATAAACTGGAATCCTCTGCAATTTTGCAGGGGATTCATTATTATATAAGTTTACTGTTTAAAATTAATTTATTGAGTTTAACTTTCCGGTCCACGATAGCCGAATATTTGATAAATATAGAAACCCAGAATGAGAGCATAAAATACCGAAATTACCGTAAGAATAAGAACAACAATGTTATTTTTGCTTTGTTTGATAAAAAATTTAATAAATCCATACGATATTATTACCAAGCCGACCGCAAAAAGATAAAATATATGCCCTGAATATATCATTTGTAAGCCCCATAAAATTCCGCCGATAGTGCCACCAAGAATTCCCCCGAGAATACTTCCGATGTATGTACTTGTTTTTATTTCTACGTCTTTTTTCTCAGCTTCTATTCTGCTGCTCACAAGGTCTGTAATTTCCTGAATTTCTTCTGTGCACAGTATTTCAGAATGTATGATTGAATTAATGTCGTTTTTGGTATTTCCTTTTTTATAGAGCTGATTTATTTTATCATAAACTCGTTGCTTTTCTTCTTCTTTTTCAACCAGTTTATAATATCTTTCCTTCAGAGAGCTGAAGCCGCCTCTTTCTTCTACCACTATTTCAAGCGCTTTTTTCGCGTCTTCGGTATATCCGTTTGAATTCAGATAGACATTCATAAGCTCAGAATCGGAATATTTAGAATATCTTTCAATAAGTTCATCCAGCATATTTACTAATTTTAAGCGGTTAATTTAACCAAAAAGAATCCGTCTCACAACCACCAAGTGAGATGGATTTTTATTTTCATTAAATTCCGGCATCCTTTGGAAAAGAAAAAGTTGTCATCATCATCATGCAACCTTCTTTCTTAAATTATGGGCTAAAGCGTATAATCCGAACTCCAATTCTACTTTTTTCAGTCCTTTAAGTGTGAATCGCTTAAAATTATTGCAATGTTTGAGGTGGGCAAACACAGGTTCTACTTCAACCGAACGTTGTTTGCGTTTTTTAATGCCTTCTTCGCTTTTTAAAAGTTCCCGGATTTTTTCTTTGTAATCCTCCAGATGATGGTTTCGCTCAATGCTCCGGTTTTCTTTCGAACTGTGGCAAACGCCTCTAATTGGGCATCCATCACAATTTTTTGCTTGATAATGCGAGAGTCTTTGAGGGTAACCGGTCTTGGTTTTCCGGGTGCTTTCGTGAGTTTTCTCCATTTTTTGTCCCATCGGACAAACATAAAAATCTTCTTCCTTATTATAATGCAGATTTCCTTTGCTGAATGTTTTGTGTTTCGCCTGATAATGGGCATCCTGCTCTTTATCGAAGGTGTTGTACTTTACAAACGGAGTGATTTGGTTTTGTTCCAGTAATTCATAGTTCTGCTCGCTTCCGTAACCCGCATCGGCAGTGAGTTCTTCTAATTTAGCCCATCTTTTTTCTCCATACAGTTTTTTGAAATTTTCTAAATGATGCTCCAGAGTATTGAAGTCGTTGGTCTCTTGATGAATTGTGTAATTTACAATAAACTGATTTTGACTCCGTCGAATCTTCGATTTCGGTAGAAATCTGCGCATTATAAGCAGGTTTGAGCTGTCCGTTCATCATATGGTCATCCTTCATTCTCATAAAAGTGGCGTCTTCATCAGTCTTGCTATAGGAATTCCTCTCTGCCAAAACCGCTTCCTGAACTTCGTATTTACCGAGATTTTTCTCAAAATTGTTTTTAATGTAATTCAGCTTGGCTTTGGCTTTCTTGTCGGAATCGGTTTTACCGTCGCTGCCTTTTAATTTAGCATTAATGCTTTCTACGGTCTGACGGATTTTTTCTTTGCTGATTTCTTTAAACTCCGGTGGTTCAGGGTCTTTGTCCTCTTCCCTTGCCACGCTTTGGGCATATTTCCAGAGTTCCTCCAGCTGCCGAAGCATCTTTTCTTTATTGGTTTTAATGGCATTTGCCCAAACAAAAGTGTAGCGGTTTGCCTGTGCTTCGATTTTCGTTCCGTCCACAAAAACCTGTCTCAAACTTACCAAACCTTCTTCGGCAAGAAGCAAAACCACTTGCGAGAAAATATCTTTAAAAGCCGCTTCAAGCTTGTGAGCCCGAAATCTGTTCACGGTATTATGATCCACGATGCTCATGTTGGAGAGCCACATGAAGTTGATGTTTTCGCGAAGTGCTTTTTCGATTTTCCGAGAGGAATAAATGTTGTTCATATACGCAAAAACCATCACTTTGAGCATCATCACGGGATGATAGCTGGGATTTCCCTCTTTGCTGTAGGCTTTTAGAAGAGGGGCTATATCGATCCTCTCCAAAATATCATTGACAATCCGAACAGGATGATTATTGGGAATCAACTCCTCAAAACTATACGGAAATAACACAGTCTGATTTTGGTTATAATATTTGAAATTCATATGCAAATATCTGATTTCCAGGTATAAATATACAAAAACCCAAAATAATAACCAAGAAAAATCCGCCTCAGTTGTGAGACGGATTCTTCATATTTTAAGCTGATACTTTATTAGTTAGATAAAGAAGCAGCGTGGATCAGCATATCTACTAACTTGTTAGAATACCCCATTTCGTTGTCATACCAAGAAACAAGTTTTACGAAGTTTGGAGAAAGCATAATTCCTGCATCTTTATCGAAGATTGAAGTTCTCTTATCTCCTACGAAATCCTGAGAAACTACAGCATCTTCAGTATATCCAAGAATACCTTTCAATTCACCTTCAGAAGCAGCTTTAATAGCAGCACAGATTTCATCGTAAGAAGTAGCTTTTTCTAATCTTACTGTAAGGTCAACTACAGAAACGTCAACAGTTGGTACTCTGAAAGACATCCCCGTTAATTTTCCGTTCAAAGAAGGGATTACTTTTCCTACCGCTTTTGCAGCACCTGTAGAAGAAGGGATGATGTTGTTTAAAGCAGCTCTACCACCTCTCCAGTCTTTCATTGAAGGACCGTCAACAGTTTTCTGAGTAGCCGTTGTAGCGTGTACCGTAGTCATTAAACCTTCTACGATTCCGAAGTTATCGTGGATCACTTTTGCTAATGGAGCCAAACAGTTGGTTGTACAAGAAGCGTTTGATAAGATTTTGATATCGTCTGTAAGTTCTGTGTGGTTTACACCCATTACAAACATTGGCGTATCATCTTTAGAAGGAGCAGAAAGAATTACTTTTTTTGCACCTGCAGCAATATGTTTTGCAGCACTGTCTTTATCTAAAAATAAACCTGTAGATTCTACAACGTAATCTGCACCTACTTCGTTCCATTTCAAATTGCTTGGATCTTTCTCAGCAGTTACTCTGATTCTTTTTCCGTTTACTACAAGGTCATTACCTTCTACAGAAACCTCACCCGGAAAAACTCCGTGTACAGAATCATATTTAAGCATATAAGCCATGTATGTAGCATCGATAAGGTCGTTGATTCCTACTACTTCGATGTTATCTCTTTCAGTCATTGCTCTGAAAACAAGACGTCCAATTCTACCAAACCCGTTGATACCTACTTTAATTGTTGACATAATAGTTTGTTTTAAATTATATTAAATATTAGATTGCTAAAATTTCTGAAATCAGTAAAAGATCTTTATTAATTTCGTTGTGTTTTTTAATGGCTTCTTCAATCGGAGTGTATACCAAATCATTAGAGCGCATTCCTGCCATTACGTTGGTTTGTCCTTCCATTAATCCTGTTACGGCTCCAAAGCCCAGTCTGCTTGCTAACACTCTGTCTGCACAACTCGGAGAACCACCCCTTTGCATGTGTCCCAATATTGCGACACGAATATCATAGTCCGGGAATTCCTTCTTTGTTTTTTCCGCAAGTTCATACACGTTGGCTAATTTCTCACCTTCTGCAACGACAACTATGCTTGAAGCTTTTCCTGTTTTTTCTGCACTTCTGAAATTGGCAAAAAGTTCATCGATGCTGTCTTTTTTCTCGGGAATCAAAATATCCAGAGCACCGGTTGCCAGTCCACTGTTCAAAGCGATAAAACCGGCATCACGACCCATTACTTCCACAAAGAAAACCCTGTTGTGGGAAGTTGCCGTATCACGGATTTTATCAATCGCTTCCATTGCAGTATTCAAAGCCGTGTCATAACCAATGGTGTTATCCGTCCCGAAAATATCATTATCAATCGTTCCCGGAACACCAATTACACGAATGCCGAATTCTTCGTTGAAGATTTTTGCTCCTGTGAAAGTTCCGTCTCCACCAATACAAACCAAACCGTCAATGCCATATTTTACACAATTGTCATAGGCTTTTTGACGACCTTCTTTGGTTCTAAATTCCTGTGATCTGGCAGATTTCAGAATCGTTCCGCCCTGGTTGATTATATTTTTTACGGAACGAGGCCCCATTTTAAGGAAATCATCGTGGATTAAGCCATTATAACCTTCTCTTACTCCGTAACATTCTATTTTATAATAATTTGCGGTTCTTACTACCGCCCTTAATGCTGCATTCATACCCGGAGAATCTCCTCCTGAAGTAAGAACTGCAATTTTTTTTACAGCACTCTCTTTCATCTAGTAAAAAATTTCGAACACAAATTTACAAAAACAAGTTCAGATAATCGTAGTAACTTAAGAAGAGTTTTGCATATAAATGATTAAACCTGAATAAAATTTATCGGTTTACAAAAAAATATCAATGTTTTTGAATGAAAATTATTGAGATGAAAATTAATTTAATGCTTTTCGGTAAGATATTTCCAGTATCTCCTCGGAACGTGCTGAATATGAAGCTTCATATTTTTTCTCTCCACAATATTGGTTTTTGTGAAATACCTTTGCCAAAGCGTCTGGTAATTTTTTTCTTCATCATGAAATTTCTGCTGATAGCGGTTCAGATCTATTTTTTCATCGGGGTAAAAAAAGTCGCAGATTTCAAGATCGTATAGAATCCCGTAATTTCTTCTCAAATCATAAATCATCCATTTCTGATCCTGATAGCGGTCTTTGAAATGTTTCCGGATTAAAGGCAGTACATTAAAATCCGGATCTATTTTAGCGAAGAAAACACCGTCCTGCATTTTTTCGAATCGTACAAAAGCCGTCATTCTGTGTCTTTCCCGACTGACGGATTTACAGATTTTAGAAATCTTCAGAATGTCATTGTCTGCATAATTTTTCAGGATATTTTCATCGGGATGTTTTACAGATTGCTTTACGGCAGACAAAATAAGCTGTTCCAGTTCCGGATCTTCAGATAAGAAAACTTTTAATAGTTCATGAATTCCAGCTTTTCCGATATTCTGCTCTAATTTGTTTAAAACCCTTTCAGATTTATCATTTTGAGTAATAACCTCATGAATTTCCGCAAAGATATTTTCCTGATGAAATCTTTCCCTGCTTACAATTTCCACATCTTTATATTTATACTCGAAAACTTCGAATACAGCGGTTAAAAGTCCGTCGAAACTGCCGTCGTAGAGTAGGGTAGTCATCTGAGTTGGAAGGGAGTGTTTTAGTGTTTTAGAGTTTGTAATCTTGTGTTATTCGTGAAAAAATTCGTGCAATTCGTGTTTTAACTAAAACAACGTCAACTGTTGCGAAAACTGATTATGAAATTTCGAAGAACTTCCGCCAATCAGCAATTTCTTAAGATTTTGATTCGTCAGATATTTTAAAAAGGCGTTTCCTGCGTTAAAATCAATGAAATATTTTGCGCGGTTTACTGCTGCTCCCAACTTTTTAAGATGATCCATATTCAGAACCTGAAAACGTCTTGCACTTACAATTTTCTGTGCTGTTTTTACTCCAATTCCAGGAATTCTTAAAATCATCTGGTAATCAGCAGTTTGAAGATTAACAGGAAACTGATCTAAATGTCGCAAAGCCCAGCTTAATTTGGGATCGACTTCAAGATCTAAAAATGGCATATTCGGATCCAGTATTTCTTCAGCTTTAAAACCATAAAAACGCATCAGCCAATCCGACTGATACAAACGGTTTTCACGAAGCATCGGAACTTCAGTCGTAAGCGAAGGTAATCTTTTATCTTCTAAAACCGGAACATATCCGGAATAATACACTCTTTTCAGACTGAAATTTTTATAAAAATGATCGGCAACTTTAATGATCTGTAAATCATTTTCATTCGTAGCACCTACAATCATTTGCGTAGACTGTCCTGCAGGAGCAAATTTTGGTGTTTTCCGGAAAAGTTTTTTCTCATCTTTGTATTGCGCAATTCCGTTCTGGATATACTTCATCGGATTAAGCATATCCTGCCTGTTTTTTTCAGGAGCCAGCAATTTCAGTCCGCTTTCGGTTGGGATTTCGAGATTTACAGATAAACGGTCGGCGTACAAAGCGGCTTCCTGCATCAGTTCATCACTTGCTCCCGGAATTGATTTTAAATGAATGTAACCGTTGAAATTTTCTTCCAGACGTAATTTTTTCGCCACACGAACCAGACGTTCCATGGTCGTATCCGCATTTTTAAAAATTCCTGAGCTTAAGAACAACCCTTCAATATAATTTCTGCGGTAAAAATTGATCGTTAAATCTACCACTTCCTCCACAGTAAAAGCAGCTCTTTTAATATCATTTGAACTTCTGGAAACACAGTAAGCGCAATCGTAAATGCAATGATTGGTCAATAGAATTTTGAGAAGAGAAACACAACGTCCGTCTTCCGTATAGGTATGGCAGATTCCGCTTGCGGAACTGTCTCCCAAAGCCCCTTTTTTGTTCTTTCTCGAACCTCCGCTTGATGAGCAGGAAACATCATATTTCGCTGCATCGGCAAGGATTTCAAGTTTTTCTTTCAGGCGGTCAAAATTCATTTTTATTCTTTTTTTACCATTTTTTTATTAACACATAAGTTACATCAGCTTCCAACAAAATACTTTGAAAATATTTAGATTTCATAAGAAAGAAAATCAAAGATTTTAAAAACTAAAGTGTTCTTATTTTTTGAATTATTTAATTCTAATGGCACTTAAGTGTTTAAAAAAATAAACTTAATTAGATTTAAAATTTTATATTTTCCGTTCAAATTTAATTCCAAAATTGATAAATGTCAATCTTTTTTGATAGAAGTTATCAACAGTTTAAAGTGACAAATTTAGTATATTTACGCTCATTAAATTTATGTTATGAATCATAAACCCGTTGAAGGTTTTTCCAAATTAACAAAACAGGGGAAAATCGACTGGCTCGTAAACGAGTATCTTGAAGGAAACAAAGAATATCAAAATATATTAAACCAATACTGGAACGAAAATGCTGATTTGCAGAAACTTCACGATGAATTTTCTGAAAATACCATTTCCAATTTCTATATGCCTTACGGAATTGCTCCGAATTTCCTAATCGACGGAAAACTGTTTGCGCTTCCGATGGCAGTGGAAGAAAGTTCTGTAGTAGCGGCAGCTTCCAAGGCAGCAAAATTCTGGATCGATAAAGGTGGTTTTAAAACAACGATCATCAACAACGAAAAACTGGGGCATACCCACTTTATTTTTAATGTTGAATCTCATAAGTTACTTCATTTTTTCAATTTTAAACTGAAGAAGAAATTACTGGAGGCTACGGAAGACATCACGGCGAATATGAGAAAACGCGGTGGTGGAATTTTAGACATCAAATTGGTTGATAAAACGTCTGAAATGGCGAATTATTATCAATTGAAAGCAAGTTTCGACACCGTAGATTCGATGGGAGCCAACTTTATCAATTCCTGTCTGGAACAGTTCGGAAAAACATTGAAGCAGGAAGTGGTTATAAGCGAGGATTTTTCTCAGGAAGAAAAGAATTCTTTACAGATCGTAATGAATATTCTGTCCAATTTTACTCCGGATTGTATCGTAAGAGCTGAAGTTTCCTGTAAAATCGAAGATCTGAAAGACGACAGCGGAATTTCCAACGAAGAATTTGCATGGAAATTCAAACAGGCGGTAACGATTGCTGAAATTGAGCCTTTCCGTGCGACCACTCACAATAAAGGAATTATGAATGGAGTAGATGCGGTTGTAATTGCAACAGGAAACGATTTCCGTGCAACAGAAGCCTGTGCTCACGCATACGCAGCGAGAAACGGAAGATATTCTTCTCTCACACATTGTACAACGGACAACGGAATTTTCAGATTCTGGATCGATCTTCCGATTTCGGTAGGGGTTGTTGGCGGTTTAACGAATCTTCATCCTTTGGTAAAATTCTCTTTGGCGCTTCTTGGAAAACCTTCTGCTCAGGAACTGATGAGTATTTTGGCGGTTTCCGGACTGGCTCAGAATTTTGGAGCATTACGTTCTTTGGTGACGACTGGAATTCAAAAAGGGCATATGAAAATGCATTTGCTGAATATTTTGAACCAATTGGGTGCAACAGAAGAAGAAAAACAACATTTTGTGACGTATTTCAAAGATAAAACGGTGAGTCATCACGAAGTGATCAATGAGTTTAACCGAATGAGAGGACAATAATGTTTGGAATTATTGTAGCTGCTTTTATGCTGGGTTTTGGAATTTTTCTGAAACTGACCAAAAATCCGGGTTTCACCCAAAATAAAAAGTTCGCATGGATTTTTATCGGAATCGGACTCGTATCATTAATATTCAAGATTTTAAATTATAAATGAAAACAATAACATTAATTTTCGGAGCTGTTTACGGGATGCTTTCCGTTATTCTGGGAGCTTTCGGAGCGCACGCTTTAAAGAAAATATTGTCTGTGGAAAGACTTGAAAGTTTTGAAACGGGAGTGAGATATCAAATGTATGCTGCATTTTTTCTTTTAATTGCAGGCTACATTTTAAAATTTGAAACCAAAACGGAAAACTGGATTTCGTGGTTCATGATTTTCGGGACAATGCTTTTCTCATTCAGTATTTATGGATTGAGTATGCAGGATTATTTCGGAATGAACCTGAAATTTCTCGGACCGATCACTCCGCTGGGAGGATTATTGATGATCCTGAGCTGGACTCTGTTGATCTTTTACTTCGTGAAAATGAAAGATTAGAAATAAAGAAACTTCAGTTTGAGATAAAATTTAATGAATCACAAGGTTAGACAAGAGTTTAATTCTTCATTTTTCAGATATTTAAGTTAAACGAAGGCGTAAAACTTATCAAAGAAATACAAAACTTTGTATTTCATTACTAAACGAAGTGCCTTTGTTTTTCTTAAAATAATCTCCAAAAAATGAAACTTCTTTGTATTCTTTTGCGGCAAATTAATTAAAAAAGGAATTCTGACCGCAGAATTCCTTTTTTATTACCTCAAAAAGTTCTCATTCAGCCATTTCAGCTTATTGTAGCTTTTCAGGAATTTAGCTTTCAGTTCAATGTTTTTTTCTCTCGCATCCAATAATTTATTTTCTCTGGAATTGATAAGGAACAAAGAACTTTCCCCATTGCTGAACCTTGTTTCCTCCGCATTCAGAAGCCTTTGGTAATTATTCAGATTCTTGGTGGAAATATCAATCTGGGTGAAATAATTATTCACTTCATTTTTATAGGTTTCAATTTTCGTACTCAGTTCACGGGTTTTAAGCTGAGAATCCTGTTGGTTTTGAGAAATCTTCAGCTTGGCAATTTCATAATCTGCTCTTGCCTGTCTTTGAAATATGGGAATCTCCAGTTTTAGTCCGTACTGAAAATTATTATCAAACAAAGGAAGAAAATCGGCACGGTAATTTTCTTTATTGAAAAAATTATACGTAAAATCCAGTTTCGGAAGGAAGCTTTGCCATTTCAGTCTTTTTTCACTTTCGAGGATATTCTGTTTCTGAAAATAATATTCCAGTGAAGCGTGATTCTGAAGCTGTTTCGATTCTAAATTTTGCACCAGAAATTCATAATCGGAATATCCGGAATGCTCGTCAAGATTCGAAGATGGGAAAATAAGCTTTGAAATTTCATAAAACTCTTGATTTTCTTTCCAGAGATACATCTGAAGTTCCTGCGTACTTTTCACAAAACTTAAATAAGCATCTCTTTCCTGAAGCTCAAAACTCTGCAATTGCGAAGAGGCTTCTACTGTATCAATTGCCGGTCTTTCCCCGAATTCATAAGTTTTTTTGGTAAGATTAAGCCTTTTTCGGTTAATTTCTACCGCAGATTTCTGCAATTTGTAGATCTCATAGTTTTTAACCCATTCCCAATACGTATTTTCAGCATCCAGAAGAAGCTCGTTGGTAAGAACGGTCTGTTCTGCTTCTGTCATTTTCAATCCGAATTTTGCCTGATCCAGCATGGCTCTTCTTTTATCATACAGAAGGTTTTTTGCCAAAGGAATCGTAACTCCGAATTGGTATAAACCTCCTTTTGTTTCGCTGCTGTTGAGTTTTTCGCCATCCAGATAATTGTAACTTCCGGTAATATCAATTCCGTACCAAGTCGGAATGCCGAGTTCTACATTTCGCTGTTCGTAATATTTTGTTCCGTCAATATTTTTCTCCCCCAGTTTTCCTGCAAGTATCGGATCAAAATTTCCTCTCGCCTTGGTAATTTCAGCATTGGCGATTTTATTCTGAAGCTGATATTTAAAAGCTAACGGATGATAATTCTTTACAATATTCAGAAATTCCTGATGCGAAAGCTTCAGAGAATCCTGCGCAAAGGAAAACTGAACACACAACAGAATGAGAAGTGCTGAAAATTTATTTTTTAATTTACTGTGACCAATAAAGGCTTCGATAAGCTCAGTCTGACAGCGTTTAAATAAATCAGTTAGTTTCAGAAATGTCATCCTGAGCTTGTCGAAGGATCGGTTGATTAAACTTCCTTTACTATTATTGATTTCTGAATATTGTCTGTAACGATAAGTCAGATTATTTTTTAGCCTTTTCATCTTTTGCAGATTTTTCGGTTTTTACTTCATAATAATCCGGCGGGAAACCGTTGATGTTTCGCCACAGTTCGTACCAGATCGGAACGTCATTAAGAATCGCAATTCCCTGAACTCCGGTTCCCATTTTGATTTTCGGAGGCCATTGTTTTTCATTTTTATCCTGAATCACCAAGGCTTTGAACATTCCGTTTGCGCTGATGTTGTTTTCTACCGCAATTACTTTTCCTGCAAAGGTTCCATAGCTGGAATTCGGCCAACCGGAAAAGACAATCGCCGGAAAACCATCGAAAATACACATTACACGTTGTCCTTCTTTTACCAGAGGCAAATCGACAGGTTTAATGTAAATTTCTACGGCATAATCTACTTTTTCCGGAACAATGATTCCGATGCTTTCACCATCTTTGAGGATTTCCCCGATTCCGGCTTTATTGATCTGTACTACCTGTCCGTCCTGAGAAGCAATCACAAAATATAAGCCTTGTCTTGCGCGGTAATTGGCAACCTGATTTTCGAGTTTGGCAATATCACCATCGCTTCCCTCGATCTGTCCCATACTTTGGAAACGTTCTCCTTCCGTTTTGCTCAGTTTCTCATTATAATCCTGAATGGTAGCATTCTGTTCGATGTTTACATTCACGATTTCCTGTCGGGTTTGCGCCAGTTTATTTTCGGTTGCCGTTTTTTTGGCTAAAGCATTTTGATAAGATACACTTCTCTGCTGAAATTGGGTGAGCGAAACCAAACCTTCATCATACATTTTCTTCTGCCTTTCGTATTGATCGGAACTCATTCTCAGCTCGTTTTTTGCTGCTTCCAGTTCGGCTTCTTCTCCGGCTAATTTATTATTGAGCTGACTGATTTTCACTTTAAGCTGACTCAATTTTAAATCTCTGGCGGAATTTAAAGCCTGCAACTGGCTATTGGTGGTTCCAACTTTGGCTTCGTAATAGTCTCTAACGCCTTTTTTGGCTTCTACCTGCATTTCGGTTCTTTTCACCAAAAGCGGATCCAGATAATCTTCTTTTACTTCGGAAAGCTGAAGAAGCGTATCGCCTTTTTTTACATAATCCCCGTTTTTCACATACCATTTGATAATTCTTCCGGGAATCGGCGAATTTAGTTGTTGTGGACGCTGTTCCTGATAAAGCGTACTCACATTTCCCATTACCTTAATATTTTGTGTCCACGGTAAAAACAGAGTGATAATTCCGCCAATCAGGATGAAAAGAAACCATCTTTTAACCCTTGATTTTCTGTGGATGTGGTATATTTTATTGACTGACTGCAGTTCCATCTTTTTTAGTTTTTGTTAAATAATTTTTTCACATTTCCGTCTTCCACCTGAAGATGCTGATCGGCTTCCAGTATTAGATTTTTGTTCTCCGAAACGATGATAATGGTTGTTTTTTCTTTCAGTTTTAAAAGATACTCCATCATTTTTGTTTTGAATTCATCGTTCATTCCGTCTAAAGGATCTTCAAGGATTAAAAGTCTTCTTTCGCCTGCCAAAGCTCTCAGAAGAAGAATTTTCTTTTTAGAGCTGAATGAAATTTCCGTATCGGTTTCGCTGATGTTGGTAAAGAATCCGTTGCTGAACTGGCTGGAGAAATCTTCGATGCCTATTTCTTCGGCAATTTCCAGAATCTGTTCTGCGGAGGTTTCATTCTGTCCGAGAATGATATTTTCGTAAACCGTTCCTTTGATGATCGTCATGTCTTCCAGGTACATCCCGATCTGGCTTCTTAGCGATACTTTATCAATATTTTTTAAAGGAATTTTATCAAATAAAATACTTCCGGAAGTGGGATCATAAAATCCGGTCATCATATTCAGCAGTAAAGATTTTCCTGCGCCGAGCTGCCCTGAAATGACAGTTAAACTATTTTCAGGAATCTTAAAATTGATGTTTTCCAGAATCTTGTGATGATCGTTGAAAGCAAAATTTACGTCTTTAAATTCAACTTCAAAACCGTCATTATTCTGATCGAAGGTAATTTCCCCGAATTTTTCTTCCTGAAGCGTGGTTACTTTATTCAGTTTTGCCAAAGCTGCAATCACGTCATAGTAACTTTCCAGACTGATGATAAGCTTTTCCACAGCCGCCATAATGCTCAGAACAACGATTTCCGTTGCGATAAACGCTCCGATGTTAAGCTGCTGATTCACCAAAAGGTAAGTTCCGATAACGAGCATCACCAAAGTAATCACCACTTTAAAAGCAATAATGGTTTTATACTGGAAAACCAGAACGCGGAAGTGTGAGGTTCGGTCGTCGAGATATTTAACCACTCTTTCGTCGGTTCCTGAAAGATGTGCTCCTGTTTTTGAATTCAGCTTAAATGTTTTGATAGATGCGGCAATATCTTCAATCCAGGAAGCTACTTCATACTTTTTATCGCTTTCTTCAATGCTGGATTTAATTCCGCTTTCCATAGTAAATCTGAAAATAATGACCACACAGATCACCACTAAAGCTCCAAACACCAAAAACCATGGATGGTAAAATGAAAGAAGCAGGATTCCGAATAAAATCTGGATGAGCGCAGTCGGAATTTCCAGTAAGATTTTAGAAATACCTTTCTGTAGATTCTGGGTGTCGAAAAAACGATTAACCAGTTCGGGAAGATAATATTTCCGTGTTGCTGAGAGATTCACTTTCGGAAGCTTTTCAGCAAAAGCAAGGGAAAATTCAACAAAAATTTTCTGCTGGATTTTTTCAATGATCTGCATTACTTTTAGCCTGAAATATCCGACAAGCCATGTTCCCAGAACCACAAAAGCAATCAGAATATAAATAGAAGTTGCCATCGTAGCTCCCATTACAAAACTGACGATAGACTGTATTCCCAGCGGAACGCTTAACTGAACAAGACCATTCAGGATGGCGTAAAAATAAATGTTGGTAACATCTTTCTTTTCCTTCGTGACGTATTTGAAAAGATTGTAACCGTGCTGTTTAGGAGAAGTTTCCATTTGTGTTTTATTATTTTATTAGGTTAAAGGTGATAAAACGCAGATAATCCAAAACATATTTTTTATGATCTATTCTGTCGATATGATTGTCGGTAAGTTTCGGAAGGTGTTCGCTGAAAAACTGCTGATCATGAGCGGTTTCCAGTAAGGTACTTGCAAGTGATTTCGGATAAGGAAAATCTGTTTTTGCTTCTGCAATGATTTCTCCGATAAATGCGCATAAACTTTTTAACGGACTGAAAACCATTTCTTTATTGATTTCGTCCACTTCTTTTACCAGATAAGCTTTGCTGCTTTCTGCAATAACGATGTTGTGAAGTTTTGTAAGATCATAATCTTCTATTTTATCATCAGTTTCATCATTATGCGTAATGATTTCGAGGATTTTTTCCATTTTTTGCTGAGGTTCTTTAATTTCCTGAAGCCTCAGTTTGGAAATGAATTCAATGTAAGACCAATACCAGTTGAGAATATAGGTAAGAAGTTTATGCTTTGAAGAAAAATATCTGTAAACCGTTGCCTCTGTTGAATTGATCTTTTGGGCTAATTTTTTAAAAGTAAAACTTTCAAAACCGGTCTCGTAGATCAGTTCTATTGAATTTTTTACAATGGCACGTCCGATCTCGCTGTTTTCGGGATCTTTAAGATATAAGTATTCGTTGACTTTAAATTTTACCTGAAATTCCATTTTTCATTTTAGTATTACAAATTTATAACTATTGTTTTTTGAAGCAAAACCCATACCATAAATATTTACATTATTATTGGTGATAGTAATACTATTATTTGGTATAGTTTTTGTTATATTTATGAAAACATGAAAGACGGAAAAGCTGAACACCGTATTAAAAAGTAGGCAATTAAATAATTGAAAAAATGAAACGAATTTTTTTATTACTCTTTGCTTTTTTTGCACTCCCAACCTTTTCATTCGCACAGGTAACAAAACCGCAGAAAAATAAAAAAACAACGGCAAAAGTTGTGGATTCTGTGAAGTGGCGTGCAGAACATTATATTGTTAATCGTGATTCTGCTTATGCAGATCCAAGACTGGGTCTTAAAAAACTGCAAGGCGGAAACAAGAGATTTATTGAAGGGAAAAGTATAAAACCCCGACAAAACTATGAGACTATTAAAAAGCTGGAAAATGGTCAGGCTCCCTTTGCTATAATTGTAGGCTGTTCAGATAGCAGAGTACCCAATGAAATGATCTTCGATCAAGGTTTAGGGGATTTATTTATCATCAGAACGGCAGGTCAGGTTTCGGCTGCGGCGTCTTACGGAAGTATGGAGTTTGCGGTGTTGAAGCTAAAAACCAAATTAATCGTTGTACTGGGACACACAGAATGTGGTGCTGTTGCAGCCGCGGTGGAAAGACCGGAAAATGTTCCGGGACATATTGTTACTTTGATAAATGACATAAAACCTGCAGCCGTTAAAAGTTCTCATATGCATGGTGATCCGGTAAATAATGCAGTCCGCCAGAATGTAATAGATCAGGTAAATTCTTTAAGGGATTTAGATCCTATTCTGCACAAAAAATATGTGGACGGAGAAATACTAATTGTGGGAGCTGTATATGATATCCATACAGGAAAAGTAGAGTTTTTACCGGAAACACTTGTGAATCTTCCCAAAGCTAAAAAATAAATAACTGAAAACATTGTATGCGGGCTGAATTTTTCTTTCATATTTAATTTTGATTCATATACTTTTACTTTTATCTACAGCCCGCATTTGTTTAACTAAAACTTATCAAAATGAAGATTTTAAAAAAACTGACATTTGTTTTCCTGCTCATAGGAATAATGATTAATTCTCAGGAGAGGTATGAGTTTAAAAATATTAAAGAAGCCAATGAAAATCCTGAGAAAGTATTGAGACTTAATCTGAATCTGGCAACAGAAAATATAGAAGATGTCGACTGGAAAAAATTTAAGAACCTGGAATATCTAAGTCTGAAAGATCTCCACCTCAAAAAAATTCCGGATGAGATCGGCTTTTTATCCAAGTTAAAAGTTTTGGATGTGAGTGGTAATGATTTCAGGGTGCTGCCTTCCAATTTTATTCAGCTCAAAAATCTTGAAGAATTGTTTCTGAATGACGAAAAAAATATTGATCTCTCTAAAAATATTGATCTGATCAGTAATATGAAAAATCTGAAAGTATTGCATATAGAAAACGACGGATTAAAGAAACTTCCTGCTAATTTTTGGAAACTGAATTATTTAGAATCAGTTTATCTGAACGATAATCAACTGAAGGATTTTAATCTTCCCAAAAGTAAAATGAAGAACCTTAAAAATATCTATCTCAATGATAACCTGTTTGTGCCAAGTGATATTGACAGACTTAATTCTCAGTATGGAACACTTTTAAGATTTTAAAAACAAAACGCCTTATATCATAATAAAGATAAAAAATAATCATCTCTTACAATAATTATCTTTGTGATAAATTATAAACGATGTACAGATTTTTACTAATTGTTGTGGTTGCTCTATTTTCCATAGTTCAGGCACAGATTCCGAAAGTGAACAGCGGAAAGATTGAAAGAATATCGGATTTTAAATCTCAGTTTGTAACACCGAGAAACATTGATGTGTGGCTTCCTGAAAATTATTCAAAAACTAAAAAATATGCAGTTTTGTACATGCACGACGGACAAATGCTTTACGACTCTGATCTCACTTGGAACAAGCAATCCTGGAACGTGGATGAAGCTGTTGCGAAACTGATTAAATCTAAAAAAATACAGAATACCATTGTCGTAGGAATCTGGAACGACTCCAAGATGAGGCATTTTGATTATTTTCCGCAGAAACCTTTTGAAACTTTATCCGCAGTGGAAAAAGATACCGTTAATCATCAATTGAAAAAAGCAGGAAGAGCCAATGAAAAGTTTTCTCCCAATTCAGACAATTATTTAAAGTTTTTGGTGAAAGAACTGAAACCTTTGATTGATAAAAAATATTCAACTTTTAAAGACAGATCTCATACTTTTATTGCAGGAAGCAGCATGGGCGGTTTGATTTCGATGTATGCGATCTGTGAATATCCTCAGATTTTCGGCGGAGCTGCCTGTCTTTCCACGCACTGGACCGGAACTTTTACCAATGAAAATAATCCTTTTCCGGCGTCTGTCTTACGCTATTTAGATAAAAATTTACCAGATCCTAAAAACCACAAAATCTATTTCGACTGCGGAGATCAGACTCTGGATGCGCTGTATCCTGAAATTCAGAAAAAGGCAGATGCAATTATCAGAAAACACGGATATTCTGAAAAGAACTGGAAAACCTTATACTTTCCCAGCGAAAATCACAGCGAGGAAGCATGGGCAAAAAGACTTTCGAAGCCTTTGGAGTTTCTTCTTGGAAGAGAATTTTAGATAAGCAGTATTTTCAATAATCAGTATTCTTGAATTTTGATTGTTAATAAAATCAATGCATCTTTGAGATTTAAATGAAATTAATAACACATGAGTTACAGAACATACAATATTATTATCAAAATTAATGAGGAATCTGAGAAAGAAGATCTGAAAAATAGGTTGACTGAAAATTTTAAGTTTTACAATATCAGGGAATTTTTTACACCTTTCAGAGGAATTGTCTGTCAGGCGAATAACAAATTTAAGGAATATTCTTTTGAACAGTTTCCGGATCAGTTTTTCAGGAATCAGGATGAGGTTGAAGATTATTATTCTGAATCTGAAAATCATGCGGTTGAATTTTCTAAGAAGAACGGAGATCTGGAAGTGGTGTATGTGGAAGTAGACTGTTTCGGAGGAAGATGTGCTTCAAATGGTTTTGTGATACAGAATGGTGTGAAGACCCAAAATGAAGATGTTTTTCATTCCGCACACATGAAACTGCTTCATGCGATTGATCCTCAATATGATTCATGGCACTTTTATCCTTTCACCAGAACTTTTTTTACTGATAAAGGCGGCATCAACGGTGAAATCCTGAATTTTACTTTTCTGGCGGTTCTGATGGCTTTTAATATGGAAGTAGAACACAATCCAGACTTTGAGTTTAACGCAGCAGAAAATGAAATGCAGATTCTTCTTAAAGATAAGTTTGAAATTTATCTGATGAATCTGGGAAGAGAAAGAATTAAAGTATTGGGAAGATTATTCGATAACAGGGCAGAAACGATTAATGAAGTAAAAAACCTTTTAAACGAAGCATTGCAGGGATTGGAGTATTATATAGAAATAGATAATTTTGAAAACGGAGAGAAAGATTCGGTTTCCAGTATTTCCAGAGAAAAGTTTCAAAGTGTTGCCAGAGTGAGTTACAGATCGCAGATTTTTAATGAAATAAAAATTGATTTTTCGCCTGATGTAAAAGAACCTGTTAAGAATGTCACAACAAAGAAGGAAGGTTTCTTCGGTAAATTTTTTAAAAATATTTTCGGAAAATAAGTACAGTTGCCTTTGGTTACAACATTTTAGGAAGGGCAAATTTACAATATAATTTTGGGGTAATTTAGATTTTATTAAACTGATAAAAAGCATCCTTACAGACATTGCTTTCTTTAAAATAAAAGTTGATAATTCATCTGTTTTTATTAAATTTGTCAACCTTTAACTATTAAAATAAAATAATAAAAATAATATGAATCTTCACGAGTATCAATCAAAAGAGATTTTATCAAAGTATGGAGTAGCTATCCAACGTGGTTTCGTTGCAAGCAACGTAGATGAAGCTGTAGCTGCTGCTGAAAAACTAACTGCTGAAACAGGCGCACAGGGATGGGTTGTAAAAGCTCAGATCCACGCAGGTGGCCGTGGTAAAGGGGGTGGTGTAAAGTTCTCTCCAAACATGGATAAACTTAAAGAAAACGCTCAGAACATCATCGGAATGCAGTTGGTAACTCCACAAACTTCTGCTGAAGGTAAAAAAGTAAATTCTGTTTTGGTTGCAGAGGATGTATATTATCCGGGAGAAACGGAAACTAAAGAATTTTATGTTTCTATTCTTTTAGACAGAGCTGAAGGTAAAAATACAATCGTATATTCTACTGAAGGAGGGATGGATATTGAGCATGTTGCTGAAGTAACACCTCATTTGATCCACAAAGAAATCATTGATCCTGCTTTAGGTCTTCAGGGATTCCAGGCTAGAAAAATTGCTTTCAACTTAGGTCTTGAAGGGAATGCTTTCAAAGAATTCGTAAAATTCATCGGTTCTCTATACAATGCGTATACAGGAATTGATGCATCTCTTTTCGAAATCAACCCTGTGTTGAAAACTTCTGATAACAAAATTATCGCAGTAGATGCTAAAGTAACTTTAGATGACAACTCATTGTTCCGTCACAAAGATTTAGCTGAGCTTAGAGATACAAGAGAAGAAGATCCGATGGATGTAGAAGCTGGTGAAGCGGGTCTTAACTTCGTAAAACTAGACGGTAACGTTGCTTGTATGGTAAACGGAGCAGGTCTTGCAATGGCAACAATGGATATCATCAAATTATCAGGTGGTAACCCTGCAAACTTCCTAGACGTAGGTGGAACTGCAGATGCACAGAGAGTACAGACGGCTTTCGGAATCATCTTGAGAGATCCGAACGTAAAAGCAATCTTAATCAATATCTTCGGAGGTATCGTAAGATGCGACAGAGTTGCTCAGGGAGTTGTAGACGCTTACAAAGCAATGGGAAGCCTTCCGGTTCCGTTGATCGTAAGATTACAGGGAACTAACGCTGTTGAAGCTAAAAAATTAATTGACGAGTCTGGTCTTCCGGTTCACTCTGCAATTACTTTGGAAGAAGCAGCAAACAAAGTAAAAGAAGTTTTAGCATAAGACTGAAATTTTTAAATACATTAAAACCGTTTCATTTTTTGGAACGGTTTTTTCTTTTTTTCATCAAATTAAATATCTTTTGTAATTTGTAGCTGAAAAACTTAATATGCCATGAAAAACATACACATTCCGAATCCGTGTTCAGAAAACTGGGAGATGATGTCTCCGCAGGAAAAAGGACGATTCTGTTCTGTCTGCAATAAATGTGTAATTGATTTTACACAGAAACAACCCAACGAAATTCTACAAATCTTTGATGAAAAGCAAGATGAAGAAATCTGCGGAAGATTTTATGATCATCAGTTAAATACCGATAATAAATCTGAAAAGGTAAGAACTCGATTCTTTAAATATATTCCTGTTCACTTTCAAAATAGCAGAATTGTATTAACCGTTCTTTCTATTATTTTATTTTTAACCGGCTGCTCAAAACCGAAGGAAGAATCTTTTGCAACCACAGGTCTTGTGATGATTGAAGAAGATTCTATTCCTGAAAATAAAAATTATGTAATAGGCGAGGCTAAAATAAATGAAAGCGATTCCTGTGTAAAAATCTCTGAAAAAGACAGTATCATTACCAAAGATGCAGGTTCAAAAAAATAAACAATTTAATGTAAAGAAAGTGTGATAATTAAATAAGTTATTCATTATAAAATCATTATCTTTACAAGAAAGGTTTAAAATGAGATTGTATTTATTCTTTTTTCTCTTTTTATTTCTTACTTGTCAATCTCAAATTGCCAGCAATAAAGTAATGTCTCTAAGAAAAGAAATTCATTTTGAAGACAAAAATCATTATCCATTTACTTTAATCCGTAAAGATTTTCTCCTTATCAATTCTCAGCAAAAGATGGATGAAATTTTTAAAATCATTCATCAAAAAAATAAAGGAAACAGATTTTCTCCAATTCCTGCTCTTACAGAAACCGAAACATATATTGTCGTAAAACCCCAGCTTAAAAACTCTAATGATGTTTCAATTGATACGATTACTTTCTCTAAAAATACACTCTATATAAAAGTCAAAGAATTCAACAATCCGGATTTTAATGAGAAAAGCAGAATTCCGCCCGATATTTTATTAAAACTCAACGAAAATTTATCTGTTAAAAAAGTCAACATTCAATACTAATATATAAAATTACTGTCATGAAAGCTAAAACCTTTATCGTCTCGTGCCTGTTGATTGCAGCACAGGTTTTTGGTCAGCAGAATTACTGGTCGAAACTAAAAGAAACAAAGATAGAACGGGAAAACCTGAACCCGAGATGGACGACTCCCAATAATTTTGCACTTTATCAGGCTGATCTTGAAAAAATTAAAGCTGATCTTAAAAACGCACCCCAGCGTTTTTCGGGAGATGAAAGCCTTGTTGTTAAATTTCCGGATTCTGATGGGAAAATAAGAGATTACATCGTTCAGGAAGCTTCTGTAATGGAACCTGAACTGCAGGCTAAATTCCCGGAAATCCGTTCCTATACAGGTTGGCAAAAAAATCATCCCGAAAATTCAATCCGTTTCAGTGTGACTCCTTCTACCGGAATCAGTGTCATGTATTTTGATAACTGGGAAGTAAGTTATCTCGACAGCTACACAAAGGACAATTCAGCATTTATTTTATACAAAAGAAAAGATCTTCCAAAAAATGACCGGCTTTTTGAATGTCATGTCGAAAGCGAACTGGATAACTTAAAAAATAGCGGTACGGCGAATAAAGCCCCTTTGGTTTCGGACGGACAGTTCCGAACCTACAGACTGGCTCTTTCTGCGACAGGAGAATATACCACTTTTCATGGAGGAACAGTTGCTCTGGCAATGGCTGCAATGGCAACGACAATGACCAGAGTAAACGGAATTTATGAAAAAACAATTTCCACAACCATGGTGATGATCGCAAACAATAATCTGTTGGTTTATACCAATGCCTCAACAGATCCATTTACCAATGGCACCCCAAACAGCATGATTAACGAAAACCAGACCAATACAACGGCGGTTATCGGATCTGCAAACTACGATATCGGTCACGTTTTCGGAACAAACAGTGGCGGTTTGGCAGGATTGGGAGTAGTTTGTGTTTCCAGCAGTAAAGCAAGAGGCGTTACAGGTTCGGGAGCTCCGATTGGAGATCCTTTTGATATCGATTATGTTGCGCACGAAATAGGGCATCAGTTTGGAGCCAACCACACCTTCAGAGCGGCAACTTCTTCATGCGCCGGGAACTTCAATAACGCAACAGCTTACGAACCGGGAAGCGGATCTACGATTATGGCTTATGCGGGAATTTGCGGAGCAACCAATAATGTGCAGAATAACAGTGATCCTTACTTTCATGCAGCAAGTGTAATTGAAATGTATGCCGTGTTGCAGAGAGGGACAGATTGTGCTGCCAAAATCAACAACAATAACGGAGTTCCTACCGCAGATGCAGGAGCCGATTACAATATTCCGAAAAGTACCGCTTTTGTTTTAACGGGAACGGGAACAGATCCGAATGGAGATGCTTTAACATATCTTTGGGAACAATATGATAATACAAGCAATACACAGCCTCCGGTTTCTACCGGAACAGCGGGGCCGGTTTACCGTTCTTTAACTCCAACGGTTTCCCCGTCCAGATATTTTCCGGTGCTGAGTTCTGTTGTAGCGAATAATCTGATTCCGAAATGGGAAGTTACCCCAAGTGTTGCCAGAACTTTGAATTTTTCTCTTTTGGTGAATGATAATAAGGCAACAGGAAATCAGGCAGCAAGAGATGTAATGGTGGTAACGGTTACCAACGACGGACCTTTCACGGTAACTTCACAGGCAACAACAGGAACAAACTATAACGGAAATACCTCCGTTCCGGTTACATGGAATGTTGCAGGAACCAATACAGGAACCATCAACACTCAGAATGTATCTATTTTGCTGTCTAAAGACGGAGGATTAACGTTCCCTACTGTTTTGGCGGCAAGTGTTCCGAACAATGGTTCTGCCAATGTTACGCTGCCTAATGAAAATGTTTCTTCTGCAAGAATTATGGTGAAAGCGGTAGGAAATATTTACTATGCACTTAATACAACAAGTTTCTCAATTACTCAGGTTGTTCTCGCAACGGCAGAAGCCAGTGTGAAAAACTTCTCGATTTATCCGAATCCTTCTCATGATGTTGTAAATATCAGGCTTAAAAATTCTTCTCAGAAAGCAGATTATACTTTGTATGATGCTTCAGGAAGATTAATTAAAGAAGGCAGTTTCAAAGGTGAAACTCAGGTAAAAGTTAATGATCTGATGAACGGAAATTATCTGATCTCAGTGATTATGGAAAATGGAGAAAAGGTAACAGAGAAATTAATTATCAAGAAATAAATAACAATCAATTTTAAAATAGAAAAGCAACCGAAATATAGGTTGCTTTTTTTATTTAGTCATGATTTTCGTTGATCAACTGATCTCCATTGGTAATACTGATGCTTGTAGGTGTTACCAACTGAATACCGTCTTTATCCAGGCGTTGTTTTATTTTTAAATAAGCCTCACTTTTAAGCTGAACCATATTCGCACCCACCTTCATCCAGAATTTTGCCTGAATATTGAAAACACCCTGTTTCAGATCTGTAAAAATAACTTCTGCGGTATCGAGTTTGTCTACATTTTCGAGATTTTTGATGATGTCGAGCATACCTTTCTGTGCTTTTGAAATATCTTCATCGGCAGGAATTTCGAAATTTAAAATAATTCTTCGCTGAGGGGATGCGGTAATATTGTAAAACGGAGCATTAAAAACCACCTGATTCGGGATATAAGCTTTCTTACCGTCGTCCGTAATGATTTTCGTTGTTAAAAAACCAATTTCCTGTACCGTTCCGGAGTGTGTTCCTATCGTAATATAATCTCCTACTTTAAAGGCTTTATCAATTCCGATCAGCATTCCTGAGAATATACTGGAAACCAGATCTTTCAGGGCAACCCCTGCAATAACCCCTGCAACTCCCAAACTACCGATGAATTTCCAAAGGAAACCGCTGAAACCCATAATTTCCAGCGCAATAAACGTTCCCATCACCATGATCAAAAACCTGAATACGCTGATGAGCGTAACCAGTGAACTTTCTTTTTTGCTTTTCGGAAAGAATTTATGAAAAAGCTTTACGGCACCCTGACTTAAATATTTACTGGTAAACAGAAAAAAAGAAAATACAAGAATCCCTACAATAAGTTTTGGGGTAATTTCTGCAAATTTTACATACCAGTTCTGTATTACATTATATACAACATCAATATAGCCTAAACCACTTTTCTCCATGAATAAAAATTTTTTTGATTAAAGATATAATTTTTCAACAAAAATTTTGCCAGTTCCAAAAACCCTACTAAATTTGTAGACTAATAAGAGCAAAATATTATGTCAATTAAACTAGGAGACACCGCACCCGATTTTCAGGCAGAAACTTCTGCAGGGGATATTAATTTTTACGAATATTTAGGAAATTCCTGGGGAATTCTGTTTTCGCATCCCGCAGATTATACTCCGGTTTGCACCACAGAACTTGGGTATACTTCAAAACTGAAAGAAGAATTTGATAAAAGAGGAACCAAAGTAATTGCCCTGAGTGTGGATGGAGTAGAAGATCACCAAAACTGGATTAAGGATATTAATGAAACGCAGAATACGGAAGTTCAGTTTCCGATTATTGCAGACAAGGACAGAAAGATTTCTGAACTGTATGATTTTATTCATCCAAATGCTTCTGCAACAGCAACCGTTCGTTCTTTATTAATTATCGATCCGGAAAAGAAAGTAAGGCTTATTATTACTTATCCTGCTTCCACAGGAAGAAATTTTAATGAAATTCTGAGGGTTCTGGATTCTCTTCAACTGGTAGATTCTCATAAAATCGCGACTCCTGTTAACTGGAAAGACGGAGATGACGTTATTGTTCCGCCTTCAATCTCTACGGAAGATGCCAGAAAAATTTTCCCGAAAGGAGTGAAAGAAATAAAGCCGTATCTGAGATATACGCCACAACCGAATACATGATTTATTTGATTTTTTATAGTTTAGTTTTAATTTGTACGAAAATCGCCTCGAAAAACTTCGAGGCGATTTCAATTGTAGTGTATATGTGAATGTGAAGTGATTGGATCGTAATCTTACTTTACATCATTTGCGATTTGTTTTGCTTTAGATGTAGGAAGGTAGATGCTGAAACCTAAATTGAATGTAATATTCGAATTTAAACCTTCGCTACCAAATCCTGCTCTTCCTCTGTATTTTACTAAACCTTCAAGACCAATGTTTGGGGTAATGAAGTAAGAATAACCAGGACCTACTCCGAAATCGAAACCTGTTGTAGAGTCTGCATTTTCTACAGATCTTCCTCCGATCCCTGCATTTCCTTCTAAGAACCAACGTCCGTGGTTTAATAAGTTATCTACTCCTTTTTCTCCCGGAGAAAGAAAATAACGTCCTAAAGCACCCACTCCATACGTAAATTCTGTAGGAGAACCGTTAGTTACCTTGTTGAATCCTAAATCTACATAACCACCGACAGCTACGTTGTCTTCAATGAAGTATGCTCCTTTAGGCTGAATAGCAATGTTATAACCACCACCAGTATTTAAACCGAAATTACTGGATATTAAGCTACTACCTACCAACCAGTTTCCTTTCTGGATCTGTGCATTCATTGTTCCCGCCAAGCCGGCTACTGCCATTATTCCTGTAAAAATTAACTTTTTCATAATTTATTATTTTAATATTTTAATGTTTATATCATTTGTGATTTCAGAAAATCAATAAATGTGCCATTCTAATCAATAGGTAGTGAAATCATGATAATAACAAATAAGGTATAACTCTTATGAAATGCCGATGGAAAGGAGTTTTTTTAGTTTTAAAATTATACTAAAAGCAAAATAACCGACACTACAAGACCTGCAACGGTGAAAATTATACCTCTTTTAAAAGCTTTGCTTTTAGGATTAAACATCCAGAAACTTGAGATCACAAAAAAGAATAAAGAAAATCCGAAAAAAGCATTTAAAGGAGAAAGCCTGTCTTTAGACTGCGATTTATGAAGTTTTGTCATTTTATCCAGTACAAATGGCAGTTCTTTCTTCGTGTATTTTGCCTGTCCTGTTGCAGTATCATAAGTTCCCTGTTTAAATTTTAAAACTGTTCCTTCTGTTTTTTCAACCTCAAGACCTTTAATTCTCAATTCTTTTCCCAGTGCTTTTTCATCAAGATTTTTTTCTACAACTTTATCGTACTTTTTTTCTTTTTTCAGAAAATCGGTGTCTCTGTAAATTAACAAAACACCACTTACTGCGTAAACAGCCATTATTCCGGCAAGGAAATAGCCCAGATAACGGTGCGTGATTCTCATAAAACTTCTTGTGTCTTTAATCTTATCCATATATATTGTTTTTGTTTTTAAAATTTCAAAAGTGGAAACTGCAAAATTGCAATTCCCACTTTACATGAAGAAATTATTGTGATTCTTTTTTACAGCCTATACGTTAATGTAACATAGTAGTTTCTCGGCGTGATCGGGTTCACGGAATAATTTTCGTGAACGGTGTAATTCTCTACATCAAACAGGTTTCCGACTTTCCCCTGAATAGAGAATTTCTTCCAGTCGTAGCCAACTGATAGAGAAACCGTTGTGTAATCTTTTAATTCGAAAATTCTGCTTACCCCGTTTCTCTGCTGCAAACTGTTGGCTCCTGTTTTAGTATCATTCCATCCGGCAAGTCTGTCTCCGATGTAGTATACTCCGGCTCCCACTTTCAAGCCGGGAACCAATTTTGTGAATTTATAAAATACCGATGCATTCGCAGTAGTTGCAGGAGTTCTTACAAGTCTTTGATTTTCTACATATCCGAAAGCTTCAGGTGTATCCAGATACACAGAATTGTTATAAGAGAAACCTCCGATAATGGATAAGTTTTCTGTTGGATTTCCTGTAATATCAAGCTCAACTCCGCGGCTTCTCATTTTTCCTGCAAAATCTTTGGTAAGTCCTGTCGGATCCACAGGATTTCCTTTATCATCCAATGCATTTTGATAATAATTTCTGTACAGAATCTGATAAACCGTTAGATTAACCGCTAAAGCATTGTTCCAGAAATTCTTTTTCGCACCCACTTCATACTGATCGATATTCGTAGGCGTTAAAGCTTCTCCGTCTCTTAATTTTCCTACATTGGCAACAAAAGAGTTTGTATAAGTTGCAAATGCTGAAAAATTATCGTTTGGCATGTAAACAAAACCTAATTTCGGAGATATTGCCTGATCGGATGACGAAGAGTTGTTAACCAGCGATTTTCCGGTTGTGGAATTCAGATTTACTAAACCGCTTGTAACGGTTTTAAACTTAGTATTGATCGTTGGCATATTTTCAATGTAAGACCAACGCAATCCTGCAATAACTTTAAATTCTTTGGTTAAACTGATGAAGTCCTGAGCATACACTCCGATTCTTCTCGTATTAATTCTGTTTTTCTCTAACCTTTCAGCAGCAGGAGCACTTCCGTTTGCCCAGGAATCAGGATTGTCCAGATAAAGAATACCATTGCTGTTTCCGTTGGTTCCATACAGATAGCTGTTTCCGTAAGCCAGTCTGTTGGTTGGATTATAGTAAGTATAAGAATCTCCAACTCCGTAATCTGCATCTGCCCCGAATAACACCTTATGGTTTATTTTTCCTGTATTAAATTCACCATTTAAATTTACCTGTGCCGAAGTATAATTCTGTTCGTTATACGTTCTGTTCAAAGGTCTTTTCCAGAAAAGTCTGTCGGTTGATTTTTCGTATCCCCACTGAACTCTTTCCGTAGAAAAATAATCTTTCGTATAATTCTGGTAAGATGCCGTAGCGTTTAAAGACCATCTTTCATTGAACTGATGATTGAAGGTAACATTGGTAGTAACCTGCTCTATATTCTGATATTGCCAGTCTGTTCCTAAAAAAGCATTTCTCGGAAGAAGATTATTCATCTGGTAAGTATATCCGTCACGCTGCGTGATAGAGCCGATTCCGAAATCCGGAGTAAAATCATTTTTAAGATAATCTGCCTCAACGATGATCTGTGATCTGTCGCTTAAATTAAATAAAAACGAAGGATTGAAATAATACTTTTCAGATTGTACCACATCTCTGAAACTTTCTGCATATTCATACGCTCCGTTCACACGGAAAGCAATATTTTTTGAAAGCGGACCATAAAGATCTACTGTCGGTTTATAAGAATTCCAGCTTCCCGCATTCATCCCCACGCTTCCGCCAAAGTTGAATTTAGGCTTTTTAGTAATCATATTAATAACACCACCTGCAGCCGTATTTCCGTACAGCATTGCATTCGCACCTTTAAGAACTTCCACTCTTTCCAGTCCGCTGACTTCCGGGAAAACGCCGCTGTTAACTCGGGAACCGTTCTTGAAAATATTGTCATTTCCCAGAATGAAACCACGTCCTCCGAAACTGTCCTGAGAATTTCCTCTGGAAGAAGTTACATAGATTCCGTTAACGTTCTGCAGAACATCACTCAGTTGTTTTGCCTGTTGCTGCTCTATAATTTCGTGAGTAACAATCGCAATCGGCTGAGGAGTTTCCATCATCGTAAGATTAGACTTGGTAGATAATGGTCTTGCCTTGTTGGGATTTCCGGTTTTATGAAGATTAACGTCTTCAATAGTCTGGATTCTAATGGTATCAGCTTCAACGTATTTCATCTGCGCGTCCAAAGAAAGGGCTGCGAATACTAATCCTATTGTGGCTAGCTGCTTTTTCATGATAGTCTATTGTTATTTAGAGTGGTTTTAAATAAAGTGCAAATGTATATTATTATTTAGAATTAATAAAAATTATAAACTGATTTTTGTCATTAATCTTTAATTTAGAAATTGTGTTTTCCCTTATTTTAGTAGGGATGAGAACTTTAGATTAAATATATTTGTTAAAAAATAAATCTATGCAGTTAGTAAAAGTCGGACTTTGTGCGATCGGAATGAGCGGAAAAGTTTTTCATGCCCCGTTTTTGAAAGAACATCCGGGATTTTTTATTTCCGCTATTGTGGAAAGAAATAAAGAAGAATCTAAAGAAAAATATCCTGAAGCAGAAATTTACCGTTCCGTAGAAGAAATGCTGGAAAATGCCGATATCGAACTCGTGGTTGTGAATACTCCGGTACAGACACATTTTGAATATGCAAAAATGGCACTGGAAGCAGGAAAAAATGTAGTAGTTGAAAAACCTTTCACCGTAAATGTTGCAGAAGCAGAAGAACTGGCAAAACTTGCGGAAGAGAAAAAATTATTTGTAAGCGTTTATCAGAACAGAAGATTCGACCGCGATTATCTTCAGGTGCAGAAAATCATCAACGAAGGAAAACTCGGAAATATCAAGGAGGTGGAAATCCGTTTCGACCGATTCCGTACCGAACCAAGCGGAAAGGCACATAAAGAAAATCCTGAAGTGGTAGGTTCGGGTTCGCTGCATGATTTAGGATCGCATCTGGTGGATCAGGCAGTTCAGTATTTTGGGTTTCCCGAAAAACTGTTTGCCGATGTTTTTTCTATGAAAGGAAAAGAATTTGCCAACGATTATTTTGAAATTATTTTGTTTTATCCAAATGATTTAAGAGTAAGGCTGAAATCTTCAGTATTCGCCAAAGAAGCGCATTTTGCTTATGCCGTTCACGGAGAAAAAGGAAGCTTTTTGCAGGAAAGAGCCGATAATCAGGAAAATGAGCTCGTTGCAGGAGCCATTCCGGAATATGGCGAAGAATGGACAAAGCCTTTAACGGAAACCGACGGGATTCTGAATTATCTAAATGAAAATAAAGAAACTGAAAGAATCCTTACTTCAAGCGAACCCGGAAATTACATGAATTATTATCAGCAGATTTATGAATTTATCGTTTTCGGATACGCATTGCCTTCACCTGCGGAAGAAATCATTAAAAATATGAAAATCATCGATGCGGCTGTGGAAAGTTCCAGACAGGAGAAAGTGATTTACTTGTAGAGTTTTGGAGTTGTAGGGTGTGAGAGTTTTAGAGTCTGAGAGTTTTAGGGTTTGGGAGTTTTATTGCAGTTTAGAGTTATGAATCTTAAAGCAAGATTTTTTAGAGTAAGAAAATTTAATATCAATTAAAATATAACGCTTCCACTCTCTAAAACACTCTCACTCTAAAACACTCTCACCCTCAAACTCAACTACGCTTCACCCAAAATCTCCTGAAGTTCAAGCCATCTCATTTCGTGATTTTCTAAAGTTTCAGAGATAGATTCCAGATCGGCAGAAAGTTTGGATATTTTCTCGTAATCTGCTTCATTATTAAGCTGATCTAATATTTTTGATCTCTTTTCTTCTAGTTCAGGCATTTCTTTCTCGATGGTTTCGAGTTCACGCTGTTCTTTAAAGGAAAGTCTTTTCTTCTTAGTGTTTGTATTGTTAGCAGCAGGAACGGTTTCTTTTACAGGCTCAGATTTTACGGAAACAGACTTTTCCAAAGCATCCTCCTTGCTTTTCGCTTCGCGGTATTCGGAGAAATTACCTGTAAAATCACGGATTTTACCTTCGCCTTCAAAAGCAAGAATATGATCTACGATTCTGTCCATAAAATACCGGTCGTGCGACACAATGATTAATGAACCCTGAAACTGCTGTAAAAAGTTTTCAAGAACCGTTAAGGTCGGAAGATCCAGATCATTCGTAGGCTCATCAAAAATTAAAAAGTTCGGATTCTGGTATAAAATATACATCAGATGAAGTCTTCTTTTTTCACCACCCGAAAGCTTGGAAATAGGGGAGTACTGCGTCTGATCGTCAAATAAAAACAATCTTAAAAACTGGGAGGCAGAAAGACTTTTTCCGTTGGCTAAAGGATAAAATTCAGCAACTTCTTTAATGAAGTCAATTACTCTTTCATCTTCTTTATACGTAAGACCCTTTTGCGAGAAATATCCGAAATGGATGGTTTCTCCGGTTTCAATCTCTCCTTTATCCGCTTTTTCAAACCCCTGAATAATATTTAATAAAGTAGATTTTCCCGCTCCGTTTTTCCCTACAATTCCTACTTTTTCACCTCTCTGGAAAGAATAGCTGAAATCTTTCAGCAACAATTTATTTCCAAAACTTTTGTCAATATTTTTAAGCTCAAGAATTTTATTTCCAAGCCTTTTCATTTCAAAATCAAGCTCTAAACCTTGTTTTCTCGTGTCTGTTTTGGCTACTTTTTCCGTTTCATAAAATGCATCAATTCTGGATTTGGATTTTGTAGTTCTTGCTTTCGGCTGTCTTCTCATCCATTCCAGTTCCTTTCTATAAAGGTTGTTGGCTTTATCAATCGTGGCATTCGTGTTGTCCTCGCGAATCATCTTATTTTCAAGATATGTGGCGTAAGAACCGTTATGAACGTAAAGATTCTTATCTTCCATTTCCCAGATCGTATCGCAAACACTGTCGAGGAAATACCGGTCGTGCGTTACCAGTAATAAAGTAATTTTTGCCTTACTCAGATAACTTTCCAGCCATTCCACCATTTCAACGTCGAGGTGGTTAGTCGGCTCATCCATAATTAATAAAGTATGGCGGTGTTCAGCTCTTGTTTCTGTTAAAAGCTTTGCTAAAGCAACACGTTTGATCTGTCCACCGGAAAGTGTTCCCATTTTAGCTTCCAGATCGGTGATTTTTAGCTGAGAAAGAATCTGCTTCATTTCGTTTTCCAGATCCCATGCTTTATGCGCTTCCATTTCAAGAAGAGCTTTTTCAATAAAATCATTGTCTGTGGAATGCAGAGACTGATGATAATTTTTCAGAGCCATAATTGGAGCCGAATCCAGAGTCATCATAAACTCATCAATCGTAATAGTCGGGTCAAAATCTATTTCCTGATCAAACAGAACCACCTGAATGTCTTTATTGATGATTACCGTTCCGCTGTCTGCAATTTCTTTTCCCATCAGGATTTTCAGAAGGGTAGATTTTCCGCTTCCGTTTTTGGCAACAATGGCAATTTTATCTCCTTCGTTTACATGAAAAGTAATATTTTCAAATAAAACTTTTATTCCGTAGGATTTGGTAAGATTTTCGGCAGAAACGTAATTCATTATAGTTTGATGGTTAGATTTTGAAACTTAAACTGAGCCGCAAAAGTACGAAAATGTATCAGAAAAAGCAGAAATACAATCCCGAAGCCTTACACACGTTTTTTTCAATATTAAAACAATAATGAATTGTCTTATGTATTGAATTTTATTTGTCTTTGGTTTTATTTAATTATAAAATTTTAGTTAAAATTAAAATATTTATTAAATTTAATGTATTATTTAATGGATTTTTGATGTAGATTTATATTCCTAACATTATTAAAATTAAAACTATGATGCAAATCAACTACTGGGCTGTTTTTGCAGCCGCACTTGTCCCTTTAATAATGGGATTTATCTGGTATCATCCTAAAGTTTTCGGAAAAGCATGGATGAAAGAAGTCGGTTTAACCGAAGAGAAAATGAAGGGTTTCATGATCGGAGTTTTTATTTTTTCCATCATGTTATCAGCTTTAATGGCTTTGTTCTTACAATTTGTAACTATTCATCAGTTTGGCGCGCTCGGAATGGTCGGCGGAGATGAAATGAACGCCAATCCGTCTTATCATGCCTTCATGAAAGACTACGGAATGGCTTACAGATCCTTTGGTCACGGCGCACTGCATTCTTCCATGACGGGATTTTTATTCGTGCTTCCCATGATTGCCATCAATGCGATGTTCGAAAGAAAATCGTGGAAATATACATTAATTAACGCTGCTTTTTGGACGGTCTGCATTACCATTATGGGCGGAATTATCTGCGGTTGGTATGCTCCGGACGGTTTTCACTGGGCAACACAAAAATAAATGTAATGTTTTAAAAAGTTAAGGCTACTTTTGCGTAGCCTCTTTTATGTCATATACTTTAAGAATTTTTCAGTCAGTTGCCGATTTGCCGGAAGACTGGAATGTTGTGATCGGAAATCACAATATCCTGCTTTCCGGAGAATATTTTCGTGCATTAGAAAATTCCAGACCGCAAAACATGGAATGCTTCTTTGTCGGTTTTTTCAAAGAAAATGAACTGATTGGCGGTGCTTTGTTTCAGTATCTCAATTTTCTGCAGCATAAAACCTTTCAGAAAAATGAGGTGTTTTGCAGCATCAGGAATTTTATGGCAAGACAATTCGGTAAAGATGTGATGATTCTGGGAAATAATATGCTTACTGGACAGAACGGATTTTATTTTGATGCTTCAAAAATTACTTCCGAAGAAGTGATTCCGCTTCTGGAAGAATCCGTTTATACAATGCAGAAGGAAATAAGAACAACATCCTTAATTATATATAAAGATTACCAGTCGAATTTTGTGAAATACTTTGAAGGAGAAAAGCATCGGAAATATTTCAGATTTTCCGTTCAGCCGAACATGATTCTTCGGATAAGAGAAAACTGGAATAATTTTGATGATTATATCAATGATTTTTCGAAGAAATACAGGGCAAGAGCCAAAACTGCCAAAAAGAAACTGGAAGGAATCGTTAAAAAAGAACTCCAATTAGACATGATCAGAAAATATCAGTCTGAAATGAATGTTCTTTATCAGAATGTGGCAGAAAATGCGCCTTTCAACACCTTTTTTCTCAGAGAAAATCATTTTGAAAGCATGAAAGAAAATCTAGGAGAAAATTTCAGAGTCTTCGGATATCTTTCAGAAAATCAACTTATCGGTTTTTATACCATGATACTCAATAATAAAGATATCGATACCTACTTTTTAGGCTACGAAAAAGACTGTCAGAAACAAAAGCAGATCTATCTCAATATGCTTCTTGATATGGTGGAATTTGGAATTCATCATCGTTTTGAAAGAATTATTTTCGGAAGAACAGCTTTAGAGATCAAATCAACGATCGGAGCAGAGCCGACTGAAATTTTTGGTTTAATTAAGCATAATAATTTCATGATTAATCCTTTCCTGAAAACTATTTTCCCTTCTATTTCTCCAAAAACAGAATGGATTCAAAGAAAGCCGTTTAAATAGTTTTATACATAATTTACACAGGTTTTAGTTTGAAGTTTTCATCAATAAAAACGGGCTTCAGCCCGTTAACAATATAAGGTTTTTCGATTGGCTTTAGCCAAAGTTTCAGATGTTTAAAATTTGCAAAATCACCGGAAAGAAAATCAATCCAAAGCCAGCCTCTTTAAAGACCACGAACTTCCGTTGTAAATATCCAGATCTACTTTTGTATTAATTCCGTGCACGATTCCGTTTTCTGTAAACTGCCAGAAATCCCAGTCTGCATCGGGTGATGGAGCCGGAACATCATTGTAATTCGCTAGCCAGAGCGGATAATCATCAAATTCGCCCTTCAGAAAATCTTTGTAATAATGATAATACGTATAAATAATGGGTTTTTCGCCGTAAGTTTCCTCTACAATTTTGCACCACACTTTAAGGTCTTCAACCAGTTTTTTATTTGTTTTGCGTTTCGGGATTTTTTCAATATCCAAAATCGGTGGAAGATCACCGCTTTCAAGCTTTACATTTTCAAGAAAATTATTCGCTTGAATGACAGGATCTTCATCTGCCCTGTAAAAATGGTATGCTCCCCGTATTAAATCCTGCTTTTTAGCCTGCTCCCAGAAATCAGAAAAATGTTTGTCAGCATTTCGGTTTCCCATCGTTGCACGCATCACCACAAACTCCAGCGGAATGGTTTTGTTTCCGATCGTAAGATTGTCCCATTTAATATCTTCTTTATTCTGATAATGCGAAATATCAAACCCGTAAGTTTTATCTAAATTATTGGACAGGATTTTCTGTATTCTCAGAGTTTCCGTTTCACTGTTGTGAAGCTTTCTGTGAGTAAATTTATTGAAATATAAAGCGTAATAATAGCTTATGGACTGTCTTAAATACAATCCTGTTCCGATAAGAGCAATAATTAAAATTCCCAGCACAATTTTTCTGCGGAAAAGATATTTTTTCCGGCGGTTTTTATGAATCTTTTTGGCGGTTTTTTTGCTGTACATCGTTTGTGAATAAAGATTTACAAAACTAACTTTTTTCACTTCTAAATGCTAAATAAAATCAGTAAATTTGTGTACTATGGAAACACGCGAAAAGATCATCATCATTGGAGGAGGTTTTGCGGGGCTGCAGCTTGCGAAAACGTTGAATAACAAGAACAAAAAGGTAATTGTTCTGGATCGGGTAAACCATCATATGTTTCAGCCGCTTTTCTATCAGGTCGCATGCGGAAGGATAGAACCTTCCAATATCTCTTTTCCTTTCAGAAAAATTTTTCAGCGTTCCAGAAATACCCAGTTTCGTTTAACGGAGGTTAAGGAAATCGATACCGCAAATAATAAAGTCATCACCGACGAAGCGGAATTTACCTACGATAAACTCATCATCGCAACAGGATGTAAAACCAATTTTTTTGGCAATAATGATCTTGCAGGGAAAGCTTTCGGAATGAAAAATACTCAGGAAGCGATCAGTATCCGAAACCATGTTTTAATGACTTTCGAAAAGCTGATTCTAGAAAAGAGCCGAAGCGACGACGGAAACTGGAACATCGTAATCGTAGGAAGCGGACCGACCGGAGTAGAATTAGCCGGAGCTTTTTCGGAGATGAAAAAAGAAATTCTGCCGCGAGATTATCCTTATATGAATTTTGATCATCTGAAGATTATTCTGGTAAGTTCTACAGAAAAACCTTTGGCAGTAATGAGTCCGGAAGCTCAGCAAAAATCTGAAAAATATTTAAAAGATTTAGGCGTTACATTTTTAAGCCAGGAATATGTTACAGATTATGACGGCGATAAAGTGTATATGAAAAGCGGAAAAACCATTCCGTCCAATAATGTAATCTGGGCAGCCGGCGTTACAGGAAATGTTGTAGATGGTTTTCCTGCCGAAAAATTAATAAAAAACAGATACATTACAGACAGATACAATAAAATAAAAGGCTACGATAATGTCTTTGCAATCGGAGATATTGCGTATATGGAAACTCCGAAATATCCGCAGGGTCATCCGCAGGTGGCAAACGTAGCAATTAATCAGGCAAAAAATTTGGGAAGGAATCTCTTAAAGAAGAATGCAGGTGAATGGGTGGAATATGAGTATGACGACAAAGGTTCTTTGGCTACCATCGGAAAACACAGAGCGGTCGTAGATTTACCATTTGTTAAATTTCAGGGATTTCTGGCGTGGTATTTCTGGATGTTTTTACATTTAATGCTTATTTTAAGTGTAAGAAACAAGCTTGCCGTGTTCTTTAACTGGATGTGGAGCTATTTTAACAAAGATTCTTCCTTAAGATTAATAATTTTGCCGAATAAGAAAAACGAAACAGTACAATGAGAATTGATATAATAAGCGTACTTCCGGAACTGATGGAAAGTCCGTTTAAAACTTCTATTTTAAGAAGAGCGATTGATAAAGGTTTGGCAGAAGTTCATTTCCATCATTTGAGAGAGTGGGGAATCAACAAAAAAAAGCAGATTGATGATGAGCCTTACGGCGGCGGTGCAGGAATGGTGATGATGGTAGAACCTTTAGACAATTGTATTTCAGAATTAAAATCTCAGAGAGAATACGATGAGGTGATTTATCTTACTCCGGATGGAGTTACGCTGAACCAAAAAATTGCCAACACACTTTCTATTAAAAATAACCTGATCTTCTTATGCGGTCATTATAAAGGTATTGATCAGCGCGTGAGAGATCTGCACATCACAAAGGAAATTTCAATCGGAGATTATGTTCTTACCGGCGGAGAATTGGCAGCCTGCGTTCTTGCAGATTCTGTAATCCGACTGCTTCCGGGTGTTCTGAATGATGAACAAAGTGCTTTAACGGATAGTTTTCAGGACGATCTTTTATCTCCTCCAATTTATACAAGACCAGAAGTTTACAAAGGTCTGGAAGTTCCTAAAGTTTTACTGAGCGGAAATTTTGCCAAAATTGAAGAATGGAGACATGATGAAGCCGTAAGAATTACCACGGAAAAACGCCCCGATCTGCTTTAAAATAGACAAAAACAATCGTTTTTTAGAAACCGCCAAATTTTTTAAATTTTTACAACGATAATTGATTGCCGTTGCGAAGAAATGGTTGAAAATTTTTCATTTACCTAACTGTTCATAGAATTTTTTCTACCAAAAAATTTAATTTTAAAAACAGTTTTTATTTAGACTTAAAGGTGAATATTGTGTTATGGATAATATTTTTAATTAAAATTGTTTATCTGGTTTAAAATATTCTTTTAATTGTCTATATTTGAATGATAAAATTAATTGTTGAAATTTGTTAAAATTATTAACGATATATTAAATAAAATAATAAATTTACATAATCAATTTTATAAAAGGAATTGTTTGAAATCTGAAAAGTGTGGTAATGGAGCTGTTTAGTTTTTACAACGTTGAAAATCTGTTTTTACCGGATCCGAAGCCGATGCATAAATTAGATCCTACAATATCAGGACTTAGAAATTGGGATGAAAGCAGATACAGGAATAAACTTTCCAAGATTGCACATGTTTTCAGGCTGATGAAGGAGGAAAGCGGTGTTTTGCCTTTTATGATTGGTCTTTCTGAGGTTTCCGGAAGGAAAGTTCTGGAGGATCTTGTGGAGATGGAACCTTTCAATTCGCAATACGGAATTGTGCACTACAATTCTATGGACGAGAGAAGGGTAGATGTAGCCTTATTATATGATAAAAATAAAGTGGAAGTAATAGACTCAGAAACCATTACTTTCTTTTTTGAAATTATAAACAGAAACACAGGAAATTACGATACAACAAGAGACATTCTTTACTCGAGAGTAAGATATAAAGACGAAATTATTAATGTTTTTATCGCGCATCTTCCCTCTAAACGCGAAAAAGACGTTAATAAACCGAAAAGAGACTTTATCCTTTCCGAGATTCGGGAGAGAATTCTTAAGATTGTACAGAATGATAAAGAAAACGTATTGCTGTGTGGTGATTTTAATGAAAACCCAGATGATGAAAATTTAGTAAAAATTCTTTTTGATGATGCAGGAAAAAAAGTATTGGAAAATCCTTTCCAGCGTCTGTTTTCCACAAGAAATTATTCTACTTTTCATTATAAATCGGGATTGCTGTATGACCAGATCATTTTATCGAAGTCTTTCTTTGATGATGACCGTGGTCTGAAATTTCAGGAGGCGAAAATATTTAATTCTGAAAAACTCAGCAGCCGCGACAGAAAATTTGCAGGCAGACCCTACAGAACCTACGCAGGAACGAGGTATTTGGGTGGTTATAGCGATCATTTTCCGGTTTTTATAAAATTCAGGAATTTGTAACAGACGTAAAAAACATAAATAAAGTAGAAAGAATGAAAAATTCAAACAACACGAGTTATCAGTTAGATTCAATCGATAAAGAAATTATCTATATGTTAATGGATAATGCAAAATCTTCGCTAGCTCATATTTCAAAAAATGTAGGAATATCTACAACAGCAGTTCATCAAAGGATTAAAAAACTTGAACAGGCAGGGGTTATTGAAAATTCAATTTCCTTTTTAAATCCTAAGAAAATCGGCTATAAAGTTATTTCTTACATCGGCGTATTTCTGGATCAGCCAAGTCATTATCCCGACATGGTAAAATCTCTTAAAGACATTAATGAAGTGGTGGAAGCCCATTACACAACAGGAAATTATACCATTTTCCTGAAAGTTCTTTGTAAAGATAACGACCATCTTATGCAGATTCTGAGTAAGCTTCAGCAACTGAAAGGGGTGATAAGAACAGAAACTTTCATATCTTTGGAACAGGGTATTTACAGACAACTGAAAGTATAATAAATTATGAATATTGCACAATATCTGGATTCAACATATTTGAAAACACCTGCACAGTCGGGTCTGTCACAGAAAGAAACTTTACAGAAAGATATAGAACTTACGCAGGAAGCGATAGATCATGGTATTTTTGCCGTGATGATCCGTCCCGATTATATTTCTGAAATTAAAAAGTATATTCAGGAAAAGAATTCGGATGTTGTGGTTGGAACGGTCATCGGGTTTCATGAAGGAACCTATTCTGTAGAGGAAAAACTTGCAGAAGCCGAAAAAGCAATTGCAGACGGAGCAGATGAACTGGATTTTGTAATCAATTACAGTGCTTATACTAAAGGTGATCTTGAGCTTGTAAAGAATGAATTTATACAATGTACAAAGCTTTGTCTGGAACACCATAAAATTGCAAAATGGATCATCGAAATCGCAGCTTTAACTGATGAGCAGATTGCTGATCTTACCAAAAATATTTCCGGTTGGGCAGAAGAAAACTTTTCCGAAAACGATTTGTCTAAAATTTTCGTAAAGTCTTCCACAGGTTTCTATGAGACAGAAGGAGGAAAACCCAACGGAGCAACTTTTGAAGGAATTAAAATCATGGTGGAAAACGCCGGAAAACTTCCTGTAAAAGCAGCAGGAGGAGTAAGAACTCCGGAAGATGCCGAAAAAATGATCAGTCTTGGTGTAAAAAGAATAGGAACTTCATCTGCATTGGCGTTAATTAAAAACCAATCGGCTTCGGAAGGATATTAAGTGAAAAAATTAACAGTGAAAATAAAAAACCATCAACCTATTACTATTGATGGTTTCATTTTTTATGCCTGTTGCGCCAAATATTCTGTGTAAAACTCCTGCGTTTCTTTAATCAGTGCATCCATTTCTGCTAAAGTAAACACTTCTAAAAATTTCTTTCTGAAATCTTTAAAATGAGGAACTCCACGGAAATAATTGCTGTAATGCTGTCTCATTTCCACCAGTCCTAATCTTTCGCCTTTCCATTCTGCACTCCATTCTGCATGCTGACGAACCGCCAGTAATCGGTCTTCGATTGTAGGAGCCGGCAAATGTTCTCCGGTTTTAAAGAAATGCTTGATTTCGTTAAAAATCCAGGGATATCCAATCGCAGCACGACCGATCATAATACCGTCACACGCATATTTCTGTTTGTATTCTAACGCCTTTTCAGGAGAATCGATATCACCGTTCCCGAAAATCGGAATCTCTATATTAGGATTTTGTTTAATTCTTGAAATATGTTCCCAGTCAGCTTCCCCTTTGTACATCTGCGCACGGGTTCTCGCGTGAATGGTTAATGCTTTGATGCCTGTTTCCTGAAGACGTTCTGCCACTTCATCTATATTAATGGAAGTACTGTCCCAACCCAAACGCGTTTTTACCGTTACAGGAAGACTTGTAGAACGTACAACAGCTTTGGTAAGACGAACCATCAGATCAATATCCTTCAAAACTCCTGCTCCTGCTCCTTTACAGACCACTTTTTTTACAGGACATCCGAAATTGATATCAACCAGATCCGGATTTACCGTTTCCACAATTCTTGCAGACATTGCCATTGCTTCTTCGTCACCTCCAAAAATCTGAATTCCGACAGGTCTTTCGTAATCGAAAATATCAAGCTTTTTTCTGCTCTTGATAGCATCACGAATTAACCCTTCCGAAGAGATAAACTCCGAATACATTAAATCTGCTCCGTGCATTTTGCAAAGTCTTCTGAACGGCGGATCACTCACATCTTCCATCGGTGCAAGCAAAAGCGGAAATTCCGGCAGTTCTATATTGCCAATTTTTATCATGGTGCAAATTTACGAATTTCTGAGCATTTCAGAATTTGATAATTTCTATTAATGTAATTGCTGTAAAATAAGCAGTGTAAAAAACGAAAATCTCAGGTAAATTATAATACTAAGCAAGAAATTTAAAACACTCAAACCCTCCAACTCAAAAACTCTCCAACCCTAAAACTCTCCAACTCAAAACCCCTCCGACTCTAAAAACTCGCCTTCACCTGCATGCTTCCGATATGAATCGTCCGGTCTCCGGAGTTTCTGCCTTCGTAATTTAAATTTAACTGTAGAAAAGAATTAATCGCCTGCTGAATGAATACACTCCAAACCTGATTTTTCCCCGGTTTTAAACCATCCAACATCTGGTTTCCGACAATACTGAAATTATTGCCGTTAAAATTATTATTGATGAATGAGAAATTTCCTCTGATAGAAGTTTTTCTGCGTTCCCACTGAATGGTTCCCGTAACATCAAACGCTTTTAGTAATTCTTCTCCATCCACTCTCTGTTTCTGGCGGAATGCCGAAGAAAGTTCAGCCTGAATGGCATCGGTAAACTTATAGGTTGCTTTTGGCTTCGTTTCAAAATTATTCAGGCGGTAATCTCTTGTTGAAAATAACTGTGAAGAATTTTGAATATCATGAACTGAATTTTCCCAGTCGATCCGGAATTCTTTATTAAACCAATAGCCGATATTCAGGAAATGCGAAACCTGTTCGCGCTCCTCATTACTGAAATTCGCATTGATGAGATTGTCATTGGAGATGAAACGGTAATTTCCGTTCCAGCCGGATTTGTCGGTCGGACTGAACTGTGCGGAAGCCAGAATATTCTGATTTTTAAGAATCATGTCATCACTCTTCTCAAAAGGATTCAAAACCAGAACTTTATCTTTTTTGAAGAATGAATTTTGTGAGTTTAATGAAATATTGAAATTCCAGCGTTTTAAAAATTTATTTTCTGAATTAAAAACAATCGACGGATTTACAAATAACGCGAGCTGAATTTTATTTTTGTTGGAAGGAATATAACGCACCGAATTCGTGTAAATTCTGATGTACTGCGCCAAATCCGAATATTCGGCAATTTCAAATTCATCAAGCTGCTGAACACCGTCTCCGTTGTAATCCGTCCATTTATAAATTCCCTGTCCGTCCGTCACTTTAATATACTGAAACTCTCTTTGGGCTTCCTGTCCGTTCCCAAGTTCATAGAACGCCTGCAAACGCATTCCGTTCTTGAAAAGCTGCTGATTGTAAAGAATATTCCCGACAACGAAGTCATTGTTTCTGGAAAGATCCACATCTTGATTCTGGTAAAAGAACTTTCTGTAGTGGAGTAGGGCATTCAGCGTTGTTTTTTCTGTTTTGATGATCTGGCTTTCCGCCATCACTCCCAAAATATTATTCATATTCTGAAGTCGGTTGTCCCGCACAGAATCATTATCACGCATATAAACCTTTGCCAAAAGTTTGGTTCTTGTACTGTCTCCGATTTTTTTCTGAACAAAAATTTCTTTCCAGCTAAAACTGGTAACATCCATAAGCTGGGTATCGTTGTACTTCTTTTCGTTGTGTTCCATGCTTCCGCCAATCGCCCAGCTTCCTTTTTTACCGGTAAACTCAGTGGAAACCCCGCCTCTGATGAACTTGGTGTCCTGAAGTACAGCATTGGTATTCAGATAGGATAAATTTCCTTTTGTGAAAAATTTACCGCTGATCCACCCAAAATCCAGATCATTCTTTATTCCTTTATATGTTTCCTGCTCATCAAGATAATTGATTCTGTAATTTAAGGTAGATTTATTGTTCCATTTGTTCAAAAAGCTGAAGATAAATCTGTTCTGCGTTCTTCCGCTGAACTCCTGCGCAAGGTTGAAATCTCTGGAGAATTCCACATCATTAATTCGGTCTAAAATGTGGAACTGCTTGTCTATATATTGATATTCGAAATTCGGAGTTCCTTTCCAGTTGTTTTTGGTGAAGGTTTTGTTTCCGAAAATTCTCCATGCATATCCTATATTTTGCTGAGAATCTTTTGATGAAAATAAATTGACATCATAATTACTCACAGATATATCGGCTCCTATTTTTCCGTCTTTCAATAAATATTCTGAGTTTACAGAATACACCTGCGATTTCTCCGGTGAAGGAAGTTTCCTTACGGCACGATAATCTCCCATGTTGGGACCAACGTAAGCGAAAACACGCCCGTTGTTGGTGGTCTGCGTAATTTTATAGTCTCCTAAATTAGCCCCGAAATACGTGTAAGAAACACTGTATAACGTTTGTGTGGCATCGGTTGAAAACTCATAATAATTTCCTCCCGAACTTTGAACCAGTTTATATAAGATTTTATTGACATCATATTCTGTCACCACTCCGGAAGGAGCATACATTAAATTCGGATTGTTTCCGGCTTCTGCAAGAATCTGCTGATCTTCCTGTGAAAGATTTAAAGAAAGCGGTGCATTTTTATTGTCGTTTTCCATAAACCAGTTCAGTCCGAGCTTCAGTTTTTCCCTTTTATGCTCAACTTTTCCGGTAAATAAATATCTTGAGTAATTTCTATTGGTATAATTATAAGATATCGTAATGAAATTCTGCTGGAAGATCGGTCGGAAACTGGTAAAAGTAACTTCTCCGGTATTGTAATTGATGATATAATCCTGATTTTCACCACGCTTCATCAAGATTCCGTCGATGAAAACCTGTTCAGAACCTGAAATTAAAGTGATAAACTGTTCGCCGTTTTTCCCGGTTAAACGGTAAGGTCCCTGATTTCCTTCCACTCCCTGAAAACGGATTCTGTGAAATTCACTTCGGGCAACCCCCATCGAAACATCCACAAAGGTTTTATTCTCTTTCCCGAATTCCGTCTGAAATTCGAGTCCCATGCTTCTTCGCTGATATTTGGCAAAATAATTTTTAGCTTCTACCAAATCCAGATGTCCCGCTCTCAATATCGATTTATCCTTGATATTAAGCTGCATATAAATTTTGTCGAATTCCTCAAGCGTTTGTGTATATCCATCTGCCTGAATCGGGAGATTGTGATCCGAAATACTTGCAAGAATGGTTACGTCTTTTGAAAGTCTTCCGGAAATCTGTAGATCCATTGAACTTTGTACAGACTGTCCCTGATTGTTCCCAAACGTAATCCCGCGAATGATGGATCCTTTGGAATTTAATTCCCCTAAAAATCTTTTTTTATCATTTTTAGCAAGAACTCCTTCATCTACAATAATACGGTTGTTGGTTTTTACAAAATCCAGCGTGTCTTTTGCGAAAATATCCTGCTCAAATCTTGCAGCAAGGATGCTGTCCTGCCTAAGACTGTCATTTTTAAGAGTGTCTTGCGGAAGATTGGGATTTTTCCATGTAAATACCTGAGCATTTCCTGAAAATATGCCCACGAACAACAACACGAATATCAGAATAAAATTTCGCAAATCTCTAAAAATAAAGCGTAAAAATACTTAAAAATACTTTATGGAAAGGGTTTTAGTATTATTAACAGAAAATTAACCCAATTATTGCATTACTAAAAAAAAATGGCGTAATTTTGGCTTGTAAATTATTAATAATTAAATTTTTAAAATCATGAAAAAACTTTATACTTTGGCAGTTGTTTGTTTTGCATCCTTTGCTTTTGGACAAATTAGTCTTAGTGCTTTAAATTCGGCATACACACAAAACTTTGATGGATTATCTAATACATCAACAGGTTCTACAACTTTATCTGGTACTTTATCTGGTTGGGCTATTTTGGAAACAGGTTCTAGTTCAAATACGACTTATACAGCAAGCACAGGATCAGTTAATACTGGAGACACTTACAGTTATGGTGCAACAGGAAGTACTGATCGAGCATTGGGCTCAATTGCGAGTAGTAATTTGCTTTCAAGATGGGGTGCGCAATTTAAAAATGATACAAATAGTACAATTACCCAATTGCTAATCTCATACACTGGGGAGGAATGGAGATTAGGTGACGCAGGTAGAGGTACTAATGATCAGATTACTTTTGAATATAGTACTAATGCTACTTCTTTAAATACAGGTACATGGGTATCTGTGCCTGCACTAACATATAATACAACGGATATTACCGGTACTGCAGGGTTAAGGGATGGTAATAGTACTAGCTTTAGAACTTCTCTAAATTCTACAATCACAGGACTGAATATTGCTCCAGGTCAAAATTTTTGGATAAGATTTGTTGATGTTAATATCACAGGTACAGATGATGGTTTAGCAGTTGATGATTTCTCTTTAACTCCTCAACAGTCTTCAGTATTGGCTATAAACGAAAATAAATTAAACAAAGATTTATTTGTAAAAAATACTTTGATAGATTCTGAAATAAACTTTGGAATGACTGGAGATGTGAAAATTTATAATCTTTTAGGGCAAGTTGTAAAAACTTTTTCAGTAAAAGAAAATGAAGCAGTTGACATATCTGATTTATCAAAAGGTAACTACATTGTTACAGGTTTGGTTAACGGAAAGAATATTTCACAAAAAGTTATAAAGAAGTAACTTTAATAATATATTAAATATATACCACCATTTATGTTAAATGGTGGTTTTTTTATACCTTTGTAAATGTAAATTATTAATAATTAAAGCTTTAAATTTATGAAAAAGATTTTTACTGTCTTAATAGCACTTTCAGCTATGAGTTCTTTTAACGCTCAGAATCTTATATCCAACGGAAATCTTGAAACTTGGACTGATCCTGCTGCTAAACCAGATGGATGGTTCAGTATGGCAGGAGGAGCAAAAGAAACAACTTCAGTTCACGGAGGTAATAATTCTGCGAAAATTTCACCTGTCGCAGTGAATACTAACGGAAACTTAGATTATATTGATGTAGCAGCAACAGGAAATACTGATTACACTGTTTCTTATTGGGTATTGGATAATGATCCTAATGCCAGAGCAAGACATTGGATACAGTTCAGAACTGCAAGCGCTAATATTTCCGTTACGGGAAGTTCTTTTCAGCCTTCGACTTATACATCTGATAACGCTAATTGGGTGAATGTTACAGCAACGGCAACAAGTCCTGCAACTACAGAATTTTTAAGACTTAGTTTACGAGTTTATGCTCAAAATAGTGTTACTACAGGTGCTATTTATTTTGATGATATTGTTCTAAGTCCTTCAGGTTCTTTGGGAACTATGAATCCTGAAATTCTTAAAAATAGCGTAAAACTTTCCAGTACCTTAGTTAAAAATTCTTTTGATATATATCTTACAGGAAATGCAGAAGTGAAGATTTTTTCATCTTCAGGGCAGATATTTGAAAGCAAAAAAATAAGGGATTTTGCTACTTTTGATGCCTCTCAGCTTCCAGTTGGAGTTAACTTTGTTCAGATTAATCAGAATGGGAATATTATAGTCAAGAAGATTATAAAGCAATAATATTTCATAATACATCAAAAAAATGTCGCTCTAAAGCGACATTTTTTAATACCAGCCTCTTCTCGCTGCATTAATAATAGAACTCAGATTAAGAATTAAAGTATATCTTATTCTTTTTCCGTAATCTTTAAAGCCGGGTTCGAAACCTAAAGAAGACTGCACCGGAAGATAGATTTCAAGAAAATCGGGGATGATTCTCACTTTTACGCCACTGTCCCAGATAAATTTCGTCGATTGGTTTTTGTTGTCATAAACTCCTGCATCTGCATAGACGTGGAAAATTTTCCATACACTTGTATCTACGTTTACTGAAGTAATCCATTTATTTACACTTCCGGGAATGAACGATTTAAATCCTCCGTCCGCCAAAACATATTGCTGGGAAAGAATTCCGCCTGTTGCACTCTGTCCCAGTAAGTTATAAGAAAACGAGTAGTCTGAAACTCTGGAAATCCCGTAATTAAAAGTATTGTTTCTGGTATTGTTTTTAATAAAATATCCTGCGAATAATCGTACACTTAGTTTTTGTCTTGGCGCAAATTCCCATCGGTAAAATCCTTCTGCGGTTACTTTATGAAAATCTTCCATCCACTGTGTACTTACACCCAGGCTTTTTTCATGAATACTCTGGCTGTCGTTGTATCCATATCCAACGCTCCAGAGATTATACCGGTCATAGTCGTTATTGGCAATCATCAACGCATTAAGATCTCTTTCAAAATAATTATAAGAAACACCTAAGCTTCTGCTTACCGTACTTCTCGGGTTTTTTCGGAAATTTAAATTCGAATAAATGGAAGCTTTTCGGTAGGCGAGATCATAATCATAGTGAAAATAAGAGCCTGAAACTCCGAAAGTAAGACTTCGGATGATGCTTTCAGCCGGAAGAAAAGAATAGGCAATTGCTCCCGAACCTGTCAGTTTTCCTGTTCCGGTACTGTAAGTCGGAGTAATGGAATACAGAAATTTCTGATCGAAAAACGACTGATTTTTAAAGTTAAATCCGATCAGAAATTTATCATACGTATTGCTGAAACGTACTCTTGGATTGATGTATATTTCATTGAACTCAGGATTCGGAATATCTTTAATCAGTTTAAGCTTTATTTTACGCATATTGGAAAAGAAACCTTTTGCATACAAAAAGTTATCTCTGTAATTGTCTTCCGGGAAAATGTAATCGTCATTCAGTGTTATTTTATAGGTATCTAAAGCCGGAATTGAGAATTTTTTTTCCTTTTGGTTTTCATCTGTTTCAACCCAATATTCTGTGGTTTCACCGTTTTTTGATGTCGTCTGCAACTTCACCGGAATGTTTGCAGCAGTATTTTTCTGGATGGTTACATTCAGAGAATCGCCTTCTCTTTTAAATTTTCTCAGTCTGAAATTTACCCTGTTTTTATGTTCAAGAAATTCAGGAAGGTAAGATGTTCTTTTATCTTTTTCTGCTAATTCTTTTAAAAAATCAGCAGGATCAATCTCTTTGTCGGTATTTTTAGCAATAAAATTTTTTACAAGAGCTTCAAAATTTTCGTAGCCCATTTTGTCGGCAGAATAATTGAAAAGCGTTCCAGTTTCAAAATTACTGATCGTCATATCGTTAAAATTACTCAGGTCAGAATAATTTTCATCAATTTTCTGATCCAGATTCTGAGACATGATGTATTGATACGCCAAACCGTATCTTTCAGTCAGTTTTACATCCGAAGCATGAAATAATTTTAAAGGTTTTACCCCGAAAATTTTCGTTTCAGGTAAATTTCCCAGCAATTTAGTATCTGCGTAGAATTTTTTGAGGTACTGAATTTCCAGATAAGATTTCAGCCCGTTTCGGAACCAGTGATGATCCTGTTTATCGGTAATGGTGATTTCGTCTAAAACTTTTTTGGCAACAATTCCGAAATAGTCAAGATCTGTTTTTTCGGCATCGGTAAAAAGCTGGAATCTGAATTTCCAGAAAGCAATATCATTATTTCCGAAAAAATCTTCCTTATTTCTGAATTTATCTGAAATAAAAATTCTTTCAGGAACAGAACCGATCCTTTCTTTGATGAATTTTAAATGTAAAGGAAGATAAAATTCCAGACTTTCTTTTTCTTCAGGCTTTAAATTGTAACCGAACTTAATTTCCGTATGAATATCGTTCGTATTGATATTAATGGAGGGATATTCATTTTGTGAAATCAGGAACTCAGGATCAGAATCCAGATAACCATTGAAAGAATTGATCTGGGTCTGTAAAAGATTACTTTCTGCAAAATAATTAACCGGAAGATCTAAGTTTACCGTCCAGAATGTATTATAACTTACGGTTTCTTCGATGTCGGCATAATCTCTTTTGGAAATATTGTCCGGATCAAAGCGATCCGGAACAATAAAGAAATATTTTAACGCTACGTTGGTATCAGAAGTTCCGTATCCTGTAAATTTCTTATCAGGAAGCTGGATCTGATATTGTAGCTGAAGTTTTACTTTTTCTCCGGGTTTCAGAGTTTCTTTCAAAGGAAGAAAAATATTTTCCTCTGAAGTTTCTCCTACAGGAATTTCTTCGCCTGAATTTTTAACCTGTAAATTCAGCAGCTTACCAAGCTCATTTTTTTTAGCAAAATGAAGATCGGTATTCCTGTCTTCCAGCTTTCGGTAGACCAGAGAAGTTCCGCGCCTGTTGTATGCGGCGACCCAATTCAAAAGCTTAATGGTGTTGAGATCTTTCTCCGAATTATTGAAATACACAATTTCTTCGGTTACATCAAGCATCTTTTTATCCTGAGATAATTTAGCCCCGATATAAATACTATCTTTCTGTGCAGAAACTTCTGCAACACCCAAAAACAAAATAAGACAAATACTGATTCTTTTCAAAATTCCTGATAAAGTATCAAATATAACTTATTTTGCAGAGATTCCGCAAAGATTTTACTGCTGAACTGCTTTTTTTTCTAAAGAATTTAAATATGCTTTCCAACCTTCGTTTTTATAAGTCTGAGCTGCCTGTTCTGCATTTTCAGCTTTATAAATTCCTCTTCCTACAATAATGAAATCTGTATGAAGTGTTTTGAAAACGTGTTCCGGAGTATTGTACTGCTGTCCTTTTCCGTCTCCCGAATCGGCTAAATTTACTCCCGGTGTGAATAATAACATTTCCTCAGGAAGCGCATTTTGAGAAACTCCTCCGATAACATTCGGGTGCGATGAAGCTATTTTTAACGCTTCTTCACGATACGCACTTGTTGTTAATGCACCTTTGGAAGACATTCCGATGATGGCTACAACCCCTACATTTTTGAAGCAGTCTAAAGATTCAAAACCTCCGATCACCTGTGACGTTACAAAATCTGCCCAGTCTGTAATTTTAAAAACACCGCTTGTAAACTGAAGTTCCTGCGTGTTTCCGATGTCTGCAAATTTTCTGTCTTCCATTAACAGGAAATTGTGTTTTGCAGCAAGAGCTTTTAGCGGAGTAATGGTTTTTTCGTATTCAAAATCCGAAATAATATCGATGTGAGTTTTTAAAGCAATAACGTGTGGTCCCACTTTTTCAGCTAAATCTAATAATTCCTGAGTGGTGGTAACATCTGCTGAAGCGATTAAATTAGACTGTTTTGCTAAAGCGGTTTCCAGTAATTTTTTTGAAACGGAATGCTGTGCGGCTTCTAATTTCTGTTCGTAAGAAGGTCTTACTTTTTCTTCAAACTGAATGTGGTTTCCCTGTAAAAAATCCTGAATTCTTTTTACTTCATCATCCGTAAGTTCACCGTTTTCACGAAGAATGGTGCAGACTTCAGAAATATTGAATAGGGTGTGAACTCTGTAACCACGGCTTTCCAGAAGCTCTTTTCCGCCCTGTTCTCTGTCTAAAACCACCACGATGTCTGCAACTTTGATGTCCTCCTGCTCAACTTCTGCAATGGTTTCAATTAAAGATTTTCCAGAGGTGATCACGTCTTCCACCAGAAGACAGTTTTGTCCTTTCTGGTAAATTCCTTCGATCAGTTTTTTAGTCCCGTAGTTTTTCGCTTCTTTTCTTTTAATAATTAACGGAATATAGCTTTCCAGAGACATCGCTGTAGCCATCGGAAGTGCTGCATAAGGAACTCCGCAGATCAGATCAAAATTATCCAGAGGAAGCATATCCAGCAAATAATTGGCTAAATTTTTTAAGATTTTCGGATCTGAAGCCAAAGGTCTTAAATCTACATAAAAAGGGCTTTCGATTCCGCTTTTTAAGGTAAATCTTCCGAATTTAATGATGCCCAGTTTGTAGCACTCCAAAAAGAATTCTTTTTTACTTTCCATTATTTTTTATTAGATGTTGCAAATTTAAGGAAATGATGTTAAATGTCAATTGTGAATTTTGTTTCGTTTTTTTTCAAACACGAATGACACGAATGTTTTCACGTATGACACAAAATTAATCTGCGAAATCAATAAAATCTGCGAGATTAAATATTAGGATTCGCCTTTAGTATTTTTCCATAAAAAAACCACTCGTACAACGAATGGTCTTTAATTATTATTTTCAAATTATTTTACAATTTCGGCATCAATTACTTTCGTGGTGCCTGAATTATATTTTTGCTCGGTTTCCCAGAGAAGAAATTTATCTACCTCTTTTATCAGCTTTGGAATTGCAAGTGATAAAACAGCAAGATCATCCAAAACGCCGATAACAGGGACGGCAACTTCCGGCAGAAGATCTATTGGTGAGATCACGTATAACAATCCTAACAACGGCAGAATAATATCGATGGATCTCATACGATATTCTCCTTTTCTCCACATTTTTATCATTCTGAAAATATCAGGGATTTTTTTTACGAAACCTTTGTGGTTAATCGCTTCTTTTGCCAGATTCAGTTTAGAATACTTCATTTTGTGTTTAGGTTTAAATAATTTTTTTTAACTCTGTAAATTTCGCAAATTCTGTACCAATAATTTACAAAATTTAGTTAAAATTATTTAATAATATTATCTATAAACTGATGGGTAGATTCTGTGTTCCAGTCTCTTGAGGCATCTTCCTTGATTAAAATTCTTCCGTCTTTATCCAGCAAATAGGTTGTAGGAAACACTTTCGGAAGGATTTTCTCAGAGATCGGACTTTGCGCAATGTATACAGGAACGTTGTAATTATTTTCTTTCAGAAATTTTCTTACCGCATCCTCTTTGTCTTCCATGGCAATTAAAACAAAATTTACATGATCTTTTCTGGTATCATACAGTTTCTGGATCGAAGGCCATTCTTTTCGGCACGGAGGACACCATGTTCCCCAGAAATTAAGGAAAACCGCTTTTCCTTTAAAAGCTTTAAGATTGGTACTCGGAACATTAATTCCTTTCAGATCGATATCATAATCTTCTTCGCTGATGTGTACCGCGTTTTCAATGGTGGCTACCGGAAAAAATGCTTCCTGCAGTTTCTCCTTTACTCCCGGAATAAATGCGATAACGGCAATAACTGCAATCAGTACGATGTAAATTATATTTTTTTTCATTAAATCTATATTATTTATTTTGTCCCAATATATTGAAAGTAATTATTATTAAGCTGATAAACCAGAAATTTTTTTGAAACGACACCCTCTTTATTAACAATTGGAATGTACAATTTGTCTTTTTGAAATGTAATTAGTTTCAGCGGACGTTCCGGTCTGTCAACAACGCTGAAAAAGTCAAAATCAACCTGAATTTTATTGAGAGTTGTTGTTTTTGTTTTAAAAATTTTATCAGAATCAATTAACTGATCTTTTCGGATCGTCAATGCCTGAATTGCCTGAGACATATCTTTCGTAGAGAAAATCCCGTTAGAAATAACAAGATAATACATCTGATTATTAAGAGGAACTTTTACAATTTCCGAAATAAAATAAGGAGTATCAGACTGTTCTTTATTATAAATGGTTTTTACTTTTCCATTTGAGGAGTATTGAATAATCTGATCAAAACTTTTCATTGTTCCTCCCAGTTCTGTATCCCAAACATAAAATCTGAGTTTTTTATCTTCGGAGGTAATAATGCTTACTTTATTATTCAATTTTTTAAAGTTATACGACAGTGTTTCAGGATTTTCGGAAATGAATTTCTTGAATTCTGCAGAAAAATGTAAAGATTGGGATTCTTTACCATCGTAGTCGTCATTCTGAGAAAATTTTTCATATTCTTTTGAGAAAAATAATTCTTTATTTTCAAGCTTTGGATTTTGAGCATTCAAAAAATTCGAAATGCATAGAATTGCAACAAAAAATCTGAAAAATTTCGACATATTACAACAATTCTAAAATTTCCTGAACGGCATCTTTTCCTCTGTTCTTAGCGTAATACACCTGAAGATCGTTATAGAAATGATCTTTAGTATATACTTCAGGATCAGCTTTGTATTTCATCAGAAGTTCTGTTCCGAATTTCGGACGCGGTCCCCATGAATTTTTAACGTTAAAATCTTTATCCAGAATAATCACTTTCGGAATCGATTCGGTTCCGTTCGTTAAAAACTGACTGATTAAACTTTTGTCGCTGTCTCTCAGGAAAATACGAACCTCATTTTTACCTTCGAAAAATTTAACCAGAGCAGGAACGGTTGCACTTGCATCACCACACCAAACTTCAGAAATAATTAAAATCTTACCGTCAAAATTTTTAGATTCTAACTGTTTTAGCTGTTCTTCATCTGCAACATACTTTTTTAAAGTTCTCTCGATTCTCTGAAGTCCAAGTTCGTAATAAGGTTTATAATCTGCTTCCTGCTGATTGGAAGGGTTTTCTAATCTCTGTTTTCCGATTTCCACATACTCTTCGAAAGAGATGCCTTTTTCCCAGTAATTTTTCACTGCTAAAATTATGATGTTTAAAAATTATTGATGTTTCTTGTTTTGTTGATGAGGAATAAATCTGCGAGAACAAACGCCGCCAGACTTTCCACCACTGGAACTGCTCTTGGAAGAACGCACGGATCATGACGCCCTTTTCCTTCTACAATTGCCGGATTTCCGTATTTATCCACACTTTCCTGAGGTCTTAAAATCGTTGCCACAGGTTTGAAAGCCACACGAAAATAAATATCCATTCCGTTGGAAATTCCACCCTGAATTCCTCCTGAAAGATTGGATTTTGTGGTAAAATCTTCATTGAAAAGATCGTTGTGTTCTTTCCCCGTCATTTTTGCACCACAGAAACCGCTTCCGTATTCAAAACCTTTTGCTGCATTAATGTTGAGCATGGCTTTGCCTAATTCAGCCTGAAGTTTTGAGAAAACCGGTTCGCCGATTCCTACAGGAACGTTTTTAATCACGCAGGTAATCGTTCCGCCAATCGTGTTTCCTTCTTTTTTAATTTCCTTGATTCTTTCGATCATTTTTTCTGCCGTTTCCGCATCCGGACAACGTACTTCATTGGTTTCGGTTTTCGAAAAATCCAAAGCCTGATAAGGTTTTTCACAGAAAATTTCGCCTACGGAAGAAACGTATGCGTTGATCTCGATATCCGATAAAAACTGTTTTGCTAAAGCTCCGGCAACCACCCAGTTGATGGTTTCTCTTGCAGAAGATTTTCCGCCGCCGCGATAATCCCTCAATCCGTACTTCTGATCATAAGTAAAATCTGCGTGGCTCGGACGATAAGATTCTGCAATATGATCATAATCTTTTGATTTCTGATTTTCGTTTTCGATAATGAAGCCAATCGGAGTTCCGGTTGTTTTTCCTTCGAAAATTCCTGAAAGAAATTTCACTGTATCACTTTCTTTTCTTTGGGTTACGATGGCAGACTGTCCCGGTTTTCTGCGATCCAATTCGTACTGAATTTTATCGAAATCTACCGTTAAACCTGCCGGAAAATTATTGATGATTCCACCGTAAGCCAGACCGTGACTTTCTCCAAATGTTGTAAGACTGAGAAGATTACCTAAAGTATTTAACATACTACAAATTTAAGGCTTTTTCTTCAGATAAAAAGGCTCCCGAAATATGATCTATTTACCGAGAGGATTGATAGTATAAATAACAGATTTTGCCTGTTTTTTTTCCTGATTGTTTAATTTTTTCCAGACGAATCCTTTTTTCAGGTTTTTATCATCAATTAATTGAGGAAATATCCCGAGTTTTTCATCTTGTGAAACATAACCTGCGGAAATAGCGGGGAGCTTAGAATCATAATTAAAAGGATAATTAGAAGAAACATTAAAGTTTAAATTGCCAACCCTGAAAGAATTAAACTTTGTGCTTTCATAGACCGAAGGGTTGTACAACTGTTCTTTTTCAAATTTTCCCATAAAACTTCCCGGATTGAAGCTTGGAAAATAGGTCTTTAAAATATTCGGGAAAGTTAAAAAGCTAATAAAGAGGATGCTTAAAACAGAAAATACCGCTACCGATTTTTTCTGGTTAAAATAATCTCTGAAAAAAATAAAGAAGATCACGAAAAAGACATCCATAAAAAATCTGTACTGCGCTGAAAAAAGAAGAACCAAAACACTTTTAACGATCAGCGAGATACAGATGAAAGTAATGATTCTGTTTTTTTTGATGAAGGTAAAAACAACGAAAATAATCAGACTTACAATAAAAAGAAGATTTATTTTTGCTTTGATTCCATTGAGAAAAAGCCAGTTTCTGATGTAATCAATGGTAGAAAATTTCTGAATTTCTTCATACGAATACTGCATGTCGTATGTTTTCTGAATAGCAAACTGAGAAGATATTTTTAAAATTTCAGGATTGGGTTTCCAGTTTACTCCTAAATCTATTATTGAAACAGGGAAAACCGGATATCCGAATGTGTAAATATTTTTAATGAAAAACAGGAAACCGATTAAAATTCCGAAGATTAAATTTTTTAAGTTGGATTTCAAAATAAAAACAGAGTAGAGAAAACTCAAAACCGGCAGCCAGATCATGGTGGGTTTAATGGTAAAAACAAAAACTGAAAAAGCAAATAGGAGAGTGGTTTGTTTATTTTGTTTTAAAATTTCATTTAGAATGATAAGTGAAAAAACAATAACAGGCAAATCCGGACTTGGTGACTGACAGAAAAATAGTAAAACCGGAATAAAACAAAGCTGAATCCAGCTTTTCTTTTCTATTATATATAAGGTATAAATGATCAGTACAACAGAATTGATTCTTAAAAACGGATCAGTGAAATTTGAAAATCCTGCCTGAAAAATATGCCACACCGACATTTGTCCCAATGTGAGATCGAGGTTGGATATTCCTTTTACCAAACCCAATTCTTTCAGCCATTTTATGGTGGGAACATAATATCCGAAATGGTCTAAAATATAGGGATAAAAAGATCCGCTGAATAAAATAATTAATGAAACTAAGCAGATCAGCGAAAAATCTTTTTTTGAAGAGGCAGTAAAATCTTTATAAAGTTTATCCTTAAAAAAATAAATCAGTCCTATTGCAATAGTAGAAAATTCTACATAACGGTTTAAAGGAATAAAAAATGCAAGAATTGTCCACAATAAGCTTATTCCAAGAATTCCTAAAAGAATTTTTCCGGATATTCCTTCAATTAATTTTCCTGAAAAATTTTCTACAATTTTCCCTGTTCCCATTAAAACAGGAATGAGTAAAAGTGTGGAAAGCAAAAGTAGAATCATAAAAAAAGATTGCCTAAAAATAAGCAATCTTTCTCTTTTATGATGAAAATATAATTTTATCTTGGCTGTACTCTACCGCTTTTTCTATCCTGCGCTCTACCCAAAGTATATCCTGTAGCCCCACCGATTACACCCCCAATGGCTGCACCGGCTCCCGGACTTTTCTTATTAACAATAGCTCCTAAAGCCGCTCCACCTACAGCACCGATGATGGTACCTTTAGCCGCTTCACTCATCCCTTTTTTCTTAGCAGTAGTCTGGGAACTTCCGTTATTGGCATAACTTCCGTTACTCGAACCTGAGCTCTGGCTAGGTCTGTCTCTGTAAACAGTACGGGTTTCTCTTATCACTTGTGGTTTTGCATTGGCAGCAGCAGTTCTTGCTTTTTGTATTTCTAAAACACTGTCTGCTTTTTTCTGTGCTTCATAAGCCATTTTCTCTTTCTCAATGGCTAATTTCTGTTTTTCAATTTCCAACTGTCTCATCTGGAACTCCATTTTCTGCTGTTCCAAAGATTGTTGGGCTATCTGGTCGTCTTTTTTACAGGCAGTCAGTAAAAATACCGACATCAATCCTGTTAATACTATACTTTTCATAACTCAAATTTTTATAAGGATTTTAAGTCAATCCAACTTCGATGTTATACTGTTTTCAATTTTGAAGCCAAAATTCAGTTAAGCAATGTTAAAATTTTTTAACAAATCTTAAATTTTTAATGTAAATCCTTTATCCATAATGGATTTTATGCTGTTAAAAATTGTTGATTTTTGCTTAAAATTTAATTAATATGAATTCTTTATCTTTGAAATACCAAATTACAGTATTATGAAAAAATCAATTGTAAAAATTATGCTTTTTGCAGGCGTAATTGCTGTCGTAAGTTCTTTTTCGACATTTAATGGTGGTTCTGAAAAAAGATATTCACCATCTAAAAACATTTCTCAGACAGAAACGTATCAAATCCGTTTTGGATTACAGGGTCAGAATGGTTCTAAAACACTTTCGGGAAGCTATGATCTTGGAAATTTTGTAGCAACCAATACGGTAACCGGAGAAACTTTTGAAACGTATGGCGGAAGCGGAATGCAGTCTTTGCCTCAGTATTTTGATGGTCTTCCTGCGGGAACGTATACCTTCAGTGCGACACAAGGACAGGGAGGATGGGTAGGTTATGGTTCTGTAACAGCAGAGGTTTCTGAAGCGCAAGTGGATGCGGATGGTTATGTTACCATTTATGTTCCTATTGCCTGGGAAGAGTAGTGCAGACTTATTTACAAATTAGCAAGTATTTTAAGCCTCCTGAGTAAGGGGGCTTTTTTATTTATGACAATAAAGGATTGTTTTATATGTATTGAGTTCTTCGTATTTAATTTGAATTTACAAATTCATAAAACACTTATACTAAAACAGAAAAGATAACGTTATTAAAAAACAAATTTGACTGTGTGAATGATTTAGATAGTTAAATTTTGATGCGTTTTCTGCAAAAAAGATTGTAATTTATACTATATATTATTAAAAAACGAATTAGATTTGCAGTACAACAATAAATTTTCTGCCTATGGTGAATTTTTTTACTTTTTTTCAATTTTATCACAAATTCAATTTCCCGGATAGTTCTTATCCGAAAGAAGATTTCTTAAATAAAATTTATAACTTTCATATCCTAAGAGGATTTAATATGTATTAATATGAAAAAATATCTATTGTTTTTTTTCTTGGCACTTTCATATATACTGAGTGCACAGGTAAATTCTTATAGTTTTTCGCAATCTACGGGAACCTATACAGATTTGCCAAGTTCGGCAACGGTTTTGGCAACAGCTACAGGAAACACAGGTGCGGCATCATTAGACAATGTTGTTTATCCGGTTACTCTTCCTTTTCCTGTTTCCTTTAACGGAAGCAATTATTCTTCCATCAATGTTTCAACAAACGGATTTATTACTTTCGGAGCCACCGCTCCGGGAACGGCTACTTACAGCCCGATTTCCAGCACGGAGGCTTATGCAGGAGCTGTTTCTGCATGGGGTAGAGACTTAAATTCAGTTTTTAATATTGCTTCTAAAACTGGAAGCATCAGTTGGGCTGTTGTAGGTACAGCGCCTAACAGAGAGATTGTAGTACAATGGTCAGACTTCAGACCTTCTTATTCTACTTCTACAACCAGTGTTTATACTTTTTCTTTTCAGATCAGACTTAGAGAAACTACAAACACGATTGCAGTAGTATATAAAGGAGGAAGTTATCTTGCGGGTACTACTTCTGTAAGCGGAACAATTCAGGCGGGATTAAGAGGGGCTACCAACGCTGATTTTAATCACAGACTGAATGCTACCACTGCTTTGTTTACGGCTTCTACTTTGGCAACAGCGAACAGCAGCACCCAATCTTTCAATACAACCGCTGCAACTCCGGGGATGCCTTCGGATGGACTTATCTATACATGGACTCCGCCATCTTGTTTCGGACCTTCTGGTTTTGCTTCTTCGGGAGTTACTACAAACAGTGCTACGGTTACTTGGGCGGCTGCTTCAACGCCTCCTGCAAATGGATATGAGATCTATTACAGTACGACAACAACGGCTCCTGCTACACCACAGATTACAGGTATTGCAGGAACAGCTACAAGTTATACTATACCGGGATTAGCTGCTAATACCACGTATTATGTATGGATTAAAGCAAAGTGCAGCTCGACAACTCAAAGTTCATTAATTGGACCTATTAGTGTTTATACGGGATATTGTACTCCTACAGGCGGTACTTCTTCCACTACATATTATTTAAATAATGTTACGACAACCGGTGGATGGACCAATCTTGCTTACACCGCTACTTCTTATCAGGCTTATGTAAATTCTCCAGGAGTAATATTGAGTTCTCCGGGAAATACGGTGACGGCTAATTTAGCTACATCAGGTGGAAGTACTTATTATTATTACGTATGGGTAGACTGGAATAATGATCTTGATTTTAATGATCCGGGAGAAACAATTCTGGCAACGACAAGTTACACTGCAACTGCAACTGCGAATATTGTTATTCCTGCGGGACAGGCTGTAGGAAATTACAGAGTTCGTACTTCATCATCATTTATCGGAGCTAATACTTCGTGCGGACCTTCTCCGTATGGAAACTTCGTAGATTTTACTTTATCTATTGTAGCGCCTCCAACATGTTTACCTCCAACTGGTCTTGTTATCAGCAATGCGACAACTTCAAGTGCGACAATACAGTGGACGGTTCCGGCTACACCGCCGGCAAACGGATATGATGTTTATTACAATACAACCGGAGTTGCTCCTACAGCAGCAACTGTTCCTCAGTATACTGGTGTTACAGGACCTAGCCAGTTGATCACCGGTTTGGCAGCTAGTACAACGTATTATATTTGGGTGAGAGCAAGATGCAGCAGTTCGGATATTAGTTATTGGTCCGGACCTCGTACGGTTTACACAAACTATTGTGTTCCTACAGGAGGTTCTTCTTCTACTACTTATTATCTGAATAATATTACGACTACTGGTGGATGGACTAATTTAGCTTACACGGCATCGTCGTATCAGGCGTATGTAAATACTCCTAGTGTTGTTTTGAGTTCTCCAGGATTTACGGTAACAACAAATTTAGCGACATCTGGTGGAAGTACTTATTACTATTACGTATGGGTAGACTGGAATAATGACCTAGATTTTAATGATCCGGGAGAAACTATTCTGGCAACAACAACGTATACATCAACTGCAACAGCAAATATTGCCATCCCTGCAGGGCAGGCTTTAGGAAACTACAGAGTTCGTACTTCTTCATCATTTATTGGAGCAAACAGTGCTTGCGGACCTGCTGCATATGGAAATTATGTAGATTTTACATTATCTGTTGTAGCGCCTCCTACGTGTCTGCCTCCAACTGGTCTTGTGATTGCAAACGCAACAACATCAAGTGCAACAATACAGTGGACGGTTCCGGCTACGCCACCGGCAAATGGCTATGATGTTTATTACAACACTACAGGAGTTGCCCCTACAGCAGCAACTGTTCCTCAGTTCACAGGAGTTCCGGGACCTAGTCAATTGGTAACAGGGCTAGCTTCAAGTACAACGTACTATTTCTGGGTAAGAGCAAGATGTAGTGCTTCAGATATTAGTTATTGGTCCGGACCTCGTACGGTGTATACAAATTATTGTTTGCCAACGGGAGGTTCATCATCAACAACAAATTATTTAAAAACAATTACTTCTACAAACGGATTTACAAATCTGAATTATACTGCTACAAGTTACAGTGCATATGTAAATAATTCAGCGACAAGTTTCTCTGTATTGCCTGGAGGAATTGCTAACGTTTCGATGAATGCAGGAACAAGCTCTTATTACTATTATATCTGGATCGACTGGAATAATGATTTGGTGTTTGATCCGGCTACTGAGCAGGTTTATTATTCAGGGGGTTATGTAAATTCTGTAACCAACGCTCCTGTAAGTTCGGTAGGTCGTCCTTCGGGATCTTACCGTGCAAGATTTGCAGCGTCTTATATTGGTACAATTACGCCTTGCGGACCGGCTCCTTATGGTAATTATGTAGACTTTACATTTATCATTAAGCCATGTTCTACAACAGCACCTACGAATGTATATGTGGATGCAATTGCTCATAATGCAGCGACTGTACACTGGACTCCTTCTCCTGATAACCTTGGTTATAAAGTATACTGGAGAAAGAACGGAACGACAGCATGGGTGAATTCCTCAGTTGTAATAGCACCACCGGCTACATCTTATACCATAACTACAGGTTTAGATCCGGCTACAAAATATGATGTAATGGTAGTTGCTGTTTGTAACAATACCGAAGGTACTGCTACTCCGGCTGTGTTTACTACGAGATGTGATCCTACACCTCCGAATGTAACCATAAGTAATATTACCACAAACTCTGCAATCGTAACTTGGGCTCCTATTGTGGCGAGTGCTACTTATGTAATCAGATATAGAATTGTAAGTACAGGAACATGGACTACTGTGAGTATTACTGCACCTCCTTTAAATACATATCCACTTACCGGATTAACTCCGTATACTACATATGAAGTACAGGTGGCGAATATCTGTAACGGTGAAACGACTGTTAATACTTGGTCTAATCCTAAAGTATTTACAACGGAAAGAACGTGTCAGTTGCCTCCTCCGGGACTTACCATTACAGCGATCACTCCTACAACAGCTCAGGTAACTTGGGATCCTTTCCCGGGAGCTACTTATATCTTAAGATACAGAAAAGTAGGAATTCCGAGCTGGACGATGGTACCGTCTAATACCAATACGATTACCCTTACAGGTTTATCTGAATTGACACAGTATGAAATGCAGGTAGCCAACGTTTGCAGCGGAACTCCGGGAACGTATACACTGCCGTATTTCTTCACAACGCCAACGATTGTTTATTGTCAGATGGCATCAACAGGAGCTATAACTTCAGAATATATTTCTAAAGTAACGGTAACGCCAAACGGTAAACCTCAGATGACAAATATTTCTGTAGGATCTAATTATTCAGATTATACAGGAGTTCCAGCTAAATTTATCGAGCTGATTCAGGGATCTACGGATAACAAGATCGTGATCGATAAAAAATTAGCAGGAAACAATAAAGCGGGTGTTGCAGTCTGGATCGATTTCAACAGAAACGGATACTTCGATATCAACGAAAGAATCCTTGCTGACGGACCAAACAGCAATCCTACGGCAAGTACAACATTTACGGTACCTGCAGATGCATTCATCAGTCTGGTAGACTACAAATATGTAGTGATGAGAGTGGCAATGGGCAAAGATATCATTCCGGTAAACTGTACCAACTTCCCAGATGGTGAAGTAGAAGATTACACGGTAAGAATTTCTAAGCTTCCGGTTCCTAATTCAATCAATCAGTCTGATATATTAATCTATCCGAACCCGGTTAGCACAATATTAAATGTTAAGAACATTAGTGCGAGAGGGAATTATAAGATTTATAATTCAGCCGGACAGGTGGTATCAAGCGGTATTATCTTAAACAATAAGATCGACGTTCATAACCTGATAAACGGAGTGTATGTAATCGATATTGAGGATTCTAAAGGAACTGTACAAAAGAAGTTCATTAAAGAATAAAATAATTAATAATTTACACATGATAAGCCTTCAGAAATGAAGGCTTATTTTTTTGGTTTGTTAATAAATGTTAAAACATGAATTATAGAAAAAATTCGATGATTGTAGAATGGTTAATTTGTTATATGCCGGTAATTACAGCAATAAAAGAAAGTTAGGGTAGGTAAAAAAGAAAATATATCCTGTTATAATGAAATTAACAGTTTTTTAATCTTTAATAAAAATTGTTAATTGATGAAATTAATATTTCATATAGATGTATGTAAAACTAACATTTCATAAATTTGCAGTCACTCATGTTTAATTTGAGTTTTCATGGTTATTAGTTTTTATCCTCGTAGAAATACGGGGATTTTTTATTGGTTTAAAAAAGATAGCAAGAGAGAAAGAAGAATAGAAGCTTTTAGTTTTGGTTTTTGGCAAATAAGAACACTTTAAACCTGTCGTTACTGCTGTACCTTTTACAGCTTTCATCCATAAACAAATCGGGCGATTTTTTAAACTCTTCAATGTACTTAAGGCCTTCTTCGTCGATACTTGGAATAATAATGTAATCGTACAGTGTTTTTGTAAACTCGCTGGAATTTTTTAAAATGTTCTTCTTGTGTTTTAATGCTTCGTTAAATGTCATGATTTTAGTTTACGCAAATTTAATCATTATTAAGTGAAAAAAAAGTGTCCTGACGAAGAAATTTTGTATGCAATATCTAATTTTTTTATAAATGTATTGTTTAATTGATTGTATTCCAATTTATTGATGATTTGTTTTTCGTTTTTAAATTAGAACTATTTCTATGATCAGAGTCATATGATACAAGAATAGTAATAACTAAATTTAACAAATAACATTTAAATGTTTTAGTATCTCAGTAAGTTTGCCTCTCATTAGTGAGAGGTTTTTTTTATTATGACTCAGATCATATCAGAAAAAATAGTTTTATTGTAGCTTTAAAACTTCAATTTCCATTCGTTTTAACAGTTTTAGAAACTTCTCAGTTTTTCTGGGAAGTTTTTATTTTCAGGTGCGAAAATCTGTAAAATGAGAAATTGTCGGGAAAAGGTCTGGAAATCATAAAAAAAATCCCTAAACGCTTAAACAGCAATTTAGGGATTTTAAAGAGGTACCTAGCGGATTCGAACCGCTGTAGATGGTGTTGCAGACCACTGCCTAGCCGCTCGGCCAAAGTACCATTTACCATTTTTGAGGTGTGCAAATATAGTAAAATTTATTTTCGAACAAAAATTTTTAAGCAATTTCTTTCGTGCCAATGCTCTCTATTTCGCTTTTTGCCTGTCTTTCAGTCTCATAATTTTTAGTATGAATTACCCTTGTATCGCTCCAACTGTCGTGCCATCCGTTTTCGCCAAGAAAAGAAAGTACATCAAAAGGAACAAGTCTTGAAATATTCCGTATAAAATAATCCTGTAAAGTAGGAGATGTACCGTCTGTCATAATAACTTTCGTTCCTGTAATATATTTGCCTATTGTTTTTCCTTTTGTAAAATATTCCATAAGAAAAGTATATAGAAAATATACAACCGAAGTAAGGATGATATCGGCAAGACGCCCAATTCCGGATAGTTTATAAATCATTGGAGTGAAATAATACATTCCAAAAACATTATCAATAAAAACTAAAGCAATACCAAGAAGGAAGAAGAACAGATTCATCACCAGTTTATCAATAAAAAGATTTGCAAATCTTTGCCATTTCGTTGCTCTGTGGATATCCACAATTTTAAGGTACTTTCTCATGTGTATTAGTTTTTAATAATTTTAAATTCCTGTTAGTGTTAATTTTAAGGTAGCTTTAGTATCAATAACGGCAGTAATTCCGTAAGGATTGAGTAGGATTTTGCTGGGTTTGAGGCTGAATACTTTTCCATTCATTTTTAAGCCCTTATAATATTCTTTATTGAATGCTTCTTCAATACTTTTCTTTGAACTGTTTTCCAGTTCCTGAGTAGGAATTCCGTATTCTTCTTCAATCATTTTTACGATTCGTCCTTTGAAAAGGAGAGTAGCTGTTTTTTGAAGGAAATTTGCCGTTTTCAGGTTGAATTTTGTATTGGACAATACAATTTTCTTTTTGGCTTCATCATACACCGGAATACCTGAAATAAAAGCTTTTCCGTTTACATATCCTTCGGTTTCCGCTTCTATCATCACCTTATCATCAACGCCATATACTTTAATATCTTTAATTTTTACGGATGAACCTCTTACATCATATTCCTTATTCAGAAACATATTTCTCGCAATATTGGTCGCTTCTGTAAACGGAATATTGGCGGTTGTCTGAAGCAGAAACTGATTTCCCAAAGTCGGAATGAAAGTGAAACCGGGAGCCGACTTTATCGCCGGTGAAGAACCGGGCTGACTTCCCGTGAATGTTTCAGAAAAAACATCAATCCCGATGTTGGTATCAATCTGGTTGGCGTAAAATTTTAGAGGAGTGATGTTTACCTTTACCGGAGAAACTTTCAGCCACGTTTTGTATTCTTCAGAAATATTAAAAGGCTGTGCAAAAACATTCCACGCCATTACGGCGTATTGCTGAAAGTTGAGCTGGGTTGCCATTTGGCTGTCGATGGTTTTACAGAATTTCTGCTGTTGTTCCACCAGACTCTTTTCCACCAGAGAAGTAATCGGGATTTTAATTCTCCCGTAATCCAGAACCGGTTTGGTTACCCATCGGAAACCGTTAGGTTTTGTGTTGGTCGTGATCGTCCAGTTATTCTGAAAATTTAATACCGCATTAAAAGACATTACCGTTTCAAAAGTAGTATTCTGGTACGTATAAAGTCCCAATGTTCCGATGCCTTTTTCTGCCCATATTTTCAGAGGAACTTCGATTAATATATTTTGATTCGTTCCTCCTGCAAGACGAATAGGACCGGTTTTCCATACTTTTACTTTAAACTGGTCATTGTCATTATCCGTGTAAGAATCGTCCTGATAAATCAGATCTTTTACCGATGCATTAATCAGATTGCTGATCTCTGAAAGCGGAATGGCAACCGGCATCGTAATACTGGATTTTACTTTCGGAAAATTATAGTTCGGAACTTCAGAACTCATCGTGGTCTGTGCGGAAACAGCCGTACAAAACAGAAGAAATATTATTTTTACAACTTTCAATTGTGTGATTTTTTATAAATGAATATCAGAATTTAAGGCTTAAAACTTTTTTCAAGCTCAATACTTGCTCCTGTCATTTCGCCTTTCATCGGTGGAGCTGTTTTCGTTATTTTTAATTTGATATAATCTACCTGCGGAAATGTCTCATGAATTTTAAAGATGATTCTTCCTGCGACGTGTTCCAGCAATTTAGACTTTATTTTCATTTCCTCATGAATGATATCATTGATGTCTGCGTAACTGATCGTATCTTTCAGATCATCAGACGCCGCTGCATTCCAGAGGTCGGTATGAAGTTCTGCATTTACAATATAATAGGTACCAACAATATTTTCTTCCGGAAGAACACCGTGGTAAGCGTATATTTTTACATTTTCTAAATAAATCGTGCTCATAGCTCTTAAATTTCTGTAAGCAAAAATCGTTTTAATTCTGCAAAATCTGGATTTATTTCAATACTTTTTTTCTCTTTTTTCATTAATAATTCTAAAGAGTCGGGTAAATCTACTGAAGTCTGAATGGCTTTTTCCACTGCCTGAGGAAATTTTACGGGATGTGCGGTTCCCAGAATAAAGCCCTTTTTAGGATTATCTTCAAAGTGTTTTTCCATAGCAGCATACGCAACTGCGGCGTGAGGATCGAGCAGATGACTGTATTTTTCATATACATTTTTAATAGATGCTAAGGTTTTTTCATCATCCACAGAATATCCTGAAATTATATCCGTTACATCCTGAAACTTATTCCCGAAAAGCGTTAAAATTCTCACGAAATTACTCGGATTTCCTACGTCCATTGCATTAGAAAGCGTAGCTACCGTTTCTTTTATCTGTAATTTTTGTGTTCTTAAATAGTTGGGAATAACATCGTTTTCGTTACACGCAGCAATAAAATGTTCTACAGGAAGTCCCCGGAAATAAGCTAAAATTCCGGCACACAGATTGCCGAAATTTCCGCTTGGGACGGCAATAACAGGTTTTCCATTTTCTGTTTTTTTCCATTGCTTCAGCGCGAGCAGATAATAAATTTGCTGAGGAAGCCATCTTGCGACATTAATGGAATTGGCAGATGTTAAAAATAATTTTGAATTAATTTCTGCGTCCGAGAAAGCCTGTTTTACCAAATTCTGGCAATCATCAAAGCTGCCATCAACTTCTAAAGCAGAAATATTTTCGCCAAGTGCGGTTAACTGCTTTTCCTGAACTTCGCTTACCCGATTTTTTGGATAGAGAATAACCACATTAATATTTTCAGTTTTATAAAATCCATTCGCAACGGCTCCTCCTGTATCTCCCGATGTAGCAACCAAAACCGTTACTTTTTTATTTTCACTTTTCAGAAAGTAGGAGAGGCAGCGGCTCATAAATCGGGCTCCCACATCTTTAAAGGCTAAAGTTGGTCCATGAAAAAGCTCTAAAGAATAGATGTTTTCATTGATTTTTTTCAACGGAATTTCAAAATTGATGGTCTCCGAAACGATTTCTTTTAGAACCTCTGAAGGAATTTCGTTTCCCACAAAATCTTTCATGCATCGGTAGGCAATTTCTTCATCGGTATAAAGGTCTAAATTTTCAATAAAATCTTTTTCAAATAATGGGATATACTCTGGGAAAAACAGTCCTTTTTCTTTTCCCTGTCCTTTTATGGTAGCTGTTTTGAAATCAACAACTTCTTCTTTATCTTTTAAATTATAATACTTCATAGGCTGATTTTTTATTTTTCAATAATTTCTATTCCTTTAGGGTTTACTTTAGAGACATAAGCGAAACTTTCAATGTTGATTGTACGGTAAACAGATTTCATCATTTCTGCTATTTCGTATGAAATTTTTTCGTTTTCGGAAAGCATAAAAACGGAAGGTCCTGAACCTGAAATACCTCCGCCTAAAGCCCCTAAACCGAGACTTTTTTCTTTAATTTCATCGAATTTAGGAATCAGAATACTTCTTACAGGCTCTACGATCACATCTTTTAAACTTCTTCCGATCAGTCCGAAATCATTATTCTGGATTCCGGCAACCAGCCCTGCGATATTTCCCCATTGCTCTATGGCATCCTTTAGAAGAATATTTTTCTTCAGAATCTGTCTTGCATCAGAAGTTTTTACTTCGACTTGCGGATGAAAAGCCGTTACAAATAAGTCCGGTGCATTCAGTGGAATAATATCAATAGGATCTGAAGATTTGATTAATGTTATTCCACCAAAAATACAGGGTGTAATATTGTCTGCATGTTTCACTCCTGAAGCTAATTCTTCACCAAACATGGCAAAATAAATCATTTCTTCTTTAGAGAGAATATTTCCCAGCAACCAGTTGGCTCCAAGAGCGGCTCCTGCTGCACTTGCCGCACTGGAACCCAGTCCGCTTCCGGGTTTTATCTTTTTATGGATGATTACCTCGAAGCCGTTTTTAAGGTTTAATTCCTCCTGAATTTTCAATAAAACTTTTCCGGCAACATTTTTTGACGTTTCTTCCGGCAGTCCGAAATCGTCTGTGTGTCTGATGATGATTTCAGAGGTTTCCAGCAGTTTCAGTTCCATTACATCAAACGGTTCATGGATTGCCATTCCTAAAATATCGAATCCGCAAACCAGATTGGCAATGGTAGCAGGAACTTTTAATTTAACTTTTTTCATAAGCTAACTTTTAAACTGAACGGAGGATATCTGCGAAAACACCACTTGCTGTTACTTCTGCACCGGCTCCCGCACCTTTTACAACAAGAGGCTGTTCATAATATCTCAAAGTTTTGAAAATTAAGATATTATCTTTTCCATACAGGTGAAAAAGATCGCTTTCCGGAGCAATATGCTTCAGTCCTACTTTTGCTTTTCCTTCTTTAAATTCTGCAACATATTTTAAAATTTTGCCTTTACTTTTTGCTTCCTCCAAAAGATTCCTGAAATGATCTTCATATTTGGAAAGTGCATCATAAAAGTCGTTTACGCTTCCTTTCATGCATTCTTCAGGAAGAAAACTTTCATTTTCAACAGAAGTAAACTCAATGGGATAGCCTGCTTCTCTGGCAAGAATAATAATTTTTCTGGCGACGTCTGTTCCCGCTAAATCAAGTCGGGGATCGGGTTCTGTGTAACCTTCTTTTTGAGCCTGAGCCACAATTTCAGAAAATGTTCTGCTTCCGTCGTAATTGTTGAACACAAAATTTAAAGTTCCGCTGAGAACCGCCTGAATAGAAGTGATTTTATCACCGCTTCGGATAAGATCATTGATTGTTCCGATAATTGGCAATCCTGCTCCCACATTGGTTTCAAATAGAAATTGACAACTGTGGTTTCTGGCTGTATTTTTTAGATTTTTATAATTTTCAAAATCAGAAGAAGCGGCAATCTTATTACATGCAACAATGTTTACACTTCTCTTCAGAAGTTGCTCATAGATATTCGGAACTTCAGAACTGGCGGTAACATCTACGAAGACAGAGTTTCTTAGATTTCTTGAAATAATTTCCTGCGCAAATTTTTCCGCAGAAGCTTCCTGACCATTTTGATCGAAGCCAGTAAATTCATTTTCTGAAATCCCTTTGTCTGAGAAAATCATCTTACGGCTGTTGGACAGTCCTGCAATTCTTAAATTAACTAAAAGGTGTTCTTTAAGATAGTCGTTCTGGCTATAGATCTGCTGAATTAATTTCATTCCCACATTTCCTGTTCCGCAGATGTAGAGATGTACCTGTTTTATTTCGGACTCAAAAAATTCTTCATGCAATACATTAACCGCTTTTGTAATATCTTTTTCTGAAATAACAATGCTGATGTTTTTTTCTGATGATCCCTGAGCAATTGCTCTGATATTGACGCCGTTATTTCCCAGACAACCGAACATTTTGGCGCTTACGCCGCTTCTGCTTTTCATGTTTTCTCCCACCAAAGCAACAATCGCAAGATCTGTTTCTATTTTTACCGGATCAATTCTTTTGAGCTTTAAATCATCTTCAAAAGCAGAATCAATGGCACTTTTTGCATTTAAGATATCCTTTTCGCTGATTGCAATCGTGATAGAGTGTTCTGAAGAACTTTGGGTAATTAAAATGACATTAATTTTCTCCTGACTCAGGCATTGAAATAGTTTTGCGGAAACTCCGGGAATGCCTATCATCCCGCTTCCTTCTAAAGTAAGCAGAGCAATGTGGCTCATATTGGATACACCGACAGCAATTTGTTCATTTTCTAAATGAGATTTTTTTACATGATGAGAAATCAATGTTCCCTGAGCTTCAGGATCGAAAGTATTTTTAATTCTCAGATTGATATTTTTCACCATTACCGGCTGAATGGTTGGAGGATAGAGAACTTTTGCCCCAAAATGAGAAAGTTCCATCGCTTCGGAGTATGAAATTTCAGCAATAGGCTTAGCGTTGGAAACCAAGCGCGGATCTGAAGTCATCATTCCGCTTACATCGGTCCAGATCTCGAGTTCATCTGCATGGACAACAGAAGCAATGATTGACGCTGTGTAATCTGAACCGCCTCTGCCTAATGTTGTGGCATTTTCTTTTGCATCTTTAGCAATGAATCCCGGAGTAATAATGATCTGATTTTTATTTTCATTCAGAAATTTTGTCAGATTATTTTCTGTAGCTTCAAAATTTACTTTTGCGTTGGTGAAATTGCTGTCTGTAACGATGTGAGAATCCATCCATAATGCATCCAAACCATTTGATTTCAGTCTGGCTGTAATAATATTTGAAGAAAGAAATTCGCCGTACGATGTAATTTTATCTTTGATTCTGTCTGTAAACTCTTTCAGGATAAAAATGCTGTTGCAGATGTCCTCAATATCATTAAAATGTTTTTTTACGAAACTGAGCCATGAACTTTGTTCTGAAAAAGGAATCAGGTCTTTAATGAGATCTAAATGTTTTTCTTCCAGATTTTTAAGGATATGAAGATAATTTTCATTGTTGTGAGAAGCGGCTTCTGCAGCCATTATCAATTGATCTGTAACATCGTGAAGTGCTGAAACTACAACGACGATTCTGTTTTTCTGAGATTCTTTTTTAATAATGTTTTCTACCAACATTATATTTTGTGAATGGGCAACTGAAGTTCCCCCGAATTTTAAAACTTTCATTATTTGTTTTTTAATTATAGAAAATTGAATTTTACTCTTTAGGAAAAAGAGTACGCAGGCTTATAATGATATGTGAAAATGCACCCCGTTATGGGGTAGTTGTAGTTGTTGTAGCAATAATAGAAACAAAAGATACTTCCGAAATAGAGAAAATCGGAGTGGAAATATCTGATATTTTTATTAATAAATTCATTACTGTACAAACAAATGTACAAATTTTTTTGAATAATTAACTTGTTTGTTTGAATTTAATTGAATTAGTTTCACAAATTGTAACTAATTTTTTTTATTCAGTCAACATCCTGTAAAATACAAATTTTGTTATTAAGTTTCTGAATTTTAGATTTTTAATGATTTTTTATAAATACTTTTTACTAAATAAGAATTAATTTATCGATAAAAGGTGATTTATTGTGTTTTTTTATTAATTTTAGGCATTCACCAAAACAAATTAATTATTATGAAAAATCTAAAAAAACTGAACAGGCAGAATCTGCGTTCAATCAGCGGAGGTATTACAGACAATTGTGTGGTAGATTCGGATTGTGGTCCAAAAGGATGTGCGGTATGTACAGATCTGAGAGGTAGAAGAGTATGTCTTTATCTTAACAACGATCCGTCTAATCCCAATAGCTGCTTAATATTAGAAGGTTAAAAACTCAATTATAATTATTATGAAAAAACTATCAAGATCAAAATTAAAAGAAATTAAAGGAGCAACAAACTGTGGAGGATGTCCTGTTCAGAATAATTATGGGGACGGCCCGGAATATTCAGCTTCATGTGCAAGTTACTTCTCATTATCACAGAATTGCCAGATGTGTGTAGATGTAAGCGCAGACTGTTTTGAAAACTGGAACTAAAAACAAAAAAGCACTGCCAAAACAGTGCTTTTATTTATTTTATACTTTTAGAAAGATCAAGCATCGCTTCGATAGGCTTTAAAGCTCTTAATCTTAAATCTTCATCGATGATGATTTCCGGAAGCTCATATTTCATACATAAATACAATTTTTCCATGGTATTGCGCTTCATATAAAAACATTCCGAGCAGTTACAGCTTTCATCAAAAACCAAAGCAGGAATTAATTCTTTATGAGGAGCACGTTTTTTCATTTCGTGAAGAATTCCTTCTTCTGTAGCGATGATGAATTTCTGACAGTCGTCTTTTTCAACATAATTCAACAGGGCAGAAGTGGAACCTATAAAATGAGCCAGCTTTAAAACGGCTTCTTCACTTTCAGGGTGTGCAATTAATTTTGCATCCGGATTATCTGCCAGTTGCTTTGCAATTCTTTCCATAGAGAAAGCTTCGTGTACAATGCAGCTTCCGTCCCAAAGGATCATATCGCGTCCTGTTTTCTGAGATAAATATCTTCCTAAGTTTTTATCCGGTGCGAAAATTATCGGTCGGTCCTTCGGTAAAGCTTCAATTACTGTTTCAGCGTTTGAACTGGTAACAATAATATCACTTTCCGCTTTCGTTTCTGCATTACAGTTGATGTAGGTTGCCACCAAAGCATTCGGATGCTGTTCACGCATTTTTCTCAGACCTTCTCCGGAACATCCGTCTGCCAATGAACATCCAGCCATTGTATCAGGAAGAACTACTTTTTTAGTCGGGTTGAGGATTTTTGCCGCTTCCGCCATGAAATGAACTCCGCAGAAAACAATCATGTCCGCATCCGTATCTTTTGCCTGTCTTGCCAGTTGTAGAGAATCTCCCAGAAAATCTGCAATATCCTGAATGTCTCCGGGTTGGTAATAATGCGCCAGAATAACGGCATTTTTTTCTTCTTTCAATTTAAGAATCGCCTGTACAAGCTCTTCTCCTTGAGGAATTGCTATATCTTTTATATCCAGAAATCCTCTTACAGGGATCGCAGATTTAGCTTTTTCTAATGTTTCGGTACTCATATCAACCTCAATGTTTTAGAATCAGAAATTAAAAAATAGGAATTAAAAATTAGAATTTTGACGTTTTATAATAAACCTCAAGCTTCCCGCTTCCATCATCCGGTCTTTAACTTCCAATAAAATTTTTTATTAAACTTTCTATTTCTTTTTTTGCTTCGCTCAGATCGCTGTTGATGACGATTTTATCAAATTCCTTTGCGTAAGACATTTCTTCTTCTGCCTTTGCCACACGCGTTTTGATGGTCTCTGCATCATCTGTGTTCCTTGAGATCAATCTTCGTTCCAATTCTTCAATGGAAGGCGGTTCAATGAAAATCGACAAAGCCTGTTCTCCGAAATACTTCTTTAAGGAAATTCCGCCTTTTACATCAACATCAAAAATAACTGTTTTTCCCTCATTCCAGATCTTTTCTACTTCAGATTTTAATGTTCCGTAATATTTGTCGGTATACACTTCTTCAAATTCTACAAAAGCATCTTCCGCAATCTTCTGTCTGAATTCATCGGGCGTTAAAAAATGATAATCCACTGCATGAACTTCACTGCCTCTCGGCTGTCTCGTTGTACACGAAATCGAGAACTGCAATTCATTGAAAACCTCCAGAGAATGCTTTACCAATGTTGTTTTTCCGCTTCCCGACGGTGCTGAAAATATGATAACTTTATTCATATAGTTGTTGGTTGATAGATTATAGTTGATAGCAGTAAAAAATCCAACAACCATCAACTAAAAACCATCAACTAATTTATAGTACGTTCAACGTTTGTTCTTTAATCTTCTCTAAATCATCCTTCATCATCACCACCAGTTTCTGAATTTCCGAATGATTGGCTTTGGAACCTAATGTGTTGATTTCTCGACCAATTTCCTGAGAAATAAATCCAAGTTTCTTACCGTTGAAATCTTCATTGTCCATTACTTCTTTGTAATATTTCAAATGTTGGGAAAGTCTTACTTTTTCTTCTGAAATATCCAGTTTTTCTGTAAAATAAGCCATTTCCTGATAGAAACGCGTTTCATCTATGTTCTCAAATTCTTTTAAAGTTTTCTGATAACGTTCCTTCACAGCAGAAATTCTGTCTTCTTCGAACGGAATTACTTCACTTAAGTATTTATCAATATTCTGAATATTTCTTTCAAGCTCTTCATGTAAAATTTTACCTTCCGTTTTTCTGAATTCTTCAAAACGGTCAACCGCCGCATTCACAATTTTTGCCAAAGCTTCCCATTCGCCTTCGGATAATTCGTCCGGTCTTGAAGTTATCGCATCCGGAAGCCTCACTGCCATTTTCAGATATTCGAAATCGGGTCCGTCTGAAGCGATGTTTTTCAGCTCCTTCATGTAAGAATCAATTAAACTTTTATTGATTTTCACATCGTTGGACTCCTCAAGATTTTCTATATTGATGTAGCAGTCTACTTTTCCACGGATTATTCTGTCGTTAAGAATTTTTCTTACCTCAAATTCCTTCTCTTTATATCTTAAAGGAATTTTGATATTTAAATCAAAACTTTTACTGTTCAGTGATTTAATATCGATGGTAATTTTTTTACCTTCAAAAACGTCTTCGGCTCTACCAAAGCCGGTCATTGATAAAATCATAGTTTTTTATTGTCTTACAAAGATAAACAATTAAGTGTATAGTTTGGCTAATGTTGAAAGAGGGAGGCGGGGAGAAGGAAGAGGGAAGAGGGAAGAGGGAAGAGGGAAGAAGGGGGCGGGAAGATTGTTGTGGATATTATTGAATACCGATTTTAACTTTCATCTTCGTTCTTCCCATCTTCCAGCCAATTAAATAAACTCATTTTCGTAAATTAGCGCGGTGAAAAAGAAAAATTTAATTTCTGTTGTAGGACCCACCGGAATTGGTAAAACAAGACTGTCAATTGATCTGGCAAAACATTTCAGCACACAGATTGTTTCGTGTGATTCGAGACAGTTTTTCAGGGAAATGAAAATCGGAACGGCTTCACCGTCTGCTGAAGAACTTGCGGAAGCACCTCATCATTTTATCGGAAACCTTTCCGTTGAAGAATATTATTCCATCGGGCAATATGAAGAAGATGCCTTAAAAAAAATCAGTGAACTTTTCGAAAAACATGAAACCGTCATTTTGGTTGGTGGAAGCATGATGTATGAGAAAGCAGTGATTGAAGGGTTGAATGATTTACCTGAAGCGGATGAAAACAATCAGAAAAAATTACAGGAAATTTTCGAAAAAGAAGGAATCGAAAAACTTCAGGAAATTCTGAAAGAACTCGATCCCGAATATTTTGCGGTAGTCGACTTTCACAATCACAGAAGGCTTTTACGCGCTATCGACGTTATTTGGCAGACGAATAAAAAATATTCTGAACAAATAGCTGTTTCGCAGGATTCCAGAGATTTTAAAACCATCCGGATCGGGATTGAAGCGCCGAGAGAAGAACTCTACGACCGAATCAACAGGAGAGTGGATCTCATGATGGAAAAAGGCTTGCTGGAAGAAGCAAAAAGTCTTGAGAAATTTAAACATCTCACCGCTTTGAATACGGTTGGCTATTCCGAATTATTCAAATATTTTGATGGAGAATGGGATCTGGATTTTGCCGTTTCCGAAATTAAAAAAAACAGCCGGAGATACGCAAAACGACAATTGACATGGTATCGGAAAGCGGATGATATTCATTATTTACAGTTGGGATATTCGCAGGAGGATTTTGATGGTTTGATTGGTTATATTAATGAGGAATTTCAAAAATAAATCTTTTTGAACCATTAAGATTTTAATTAAGAGGTGAAGAATATTAAGGTGAGCTTCGCTTTTAGTATAATATGTTTATTAAATCTATTTGATTTTTTAATTAAACTTAACTCCTTAAATGTTCTTAATGGTTCAGAAAAATTTAATTTAAACAAAAAAATGCAGCCCCGAAAGACCGCATTCCATTAACAATGTAATTTAAATTTACTACTTCCAACCGCCTCCTAAAGCCCGGTACAAATCTACAATACTGCTCAATCTCTGTCTTTTTACAGACGCCAGATTAAGTTCTGCCTGTAAAGAATTTCCCTGAGCTGTTATCACTTCTAAATAATTTGCCATTCCGCCTTTGTACAGCATTTCGGCACTTTTGATTCCGTTTTTTAAGGTTGCCACCTGTTCCGTTGCTTTTTGTTCCTGAACTTTTAAACTTTCATTGGAAACCAAAGCATCAGAAACTTCACCCACAGCATTTAAAACCGACTGACGGAACGCCAAAACATTTTTCTCTCTCTGAATTTTAGCCACATTTAAATCTGTTTTCAATTGTCTTTTCTGGAAAATCGGCTGAGTCAGACCTCCCAAAACAGAACCGAACAATGAAGCCGGAATCTGAAACCAGTTATCAATTTTAAATGAATTGACACCGCCATTTGCCGTAATTTTCAAGGAAGGGTACATGTTTGCCTGCGCAATTCCTACCATAGAATTGGATTCCAGTAAAACCAGTTCCTGTTGACGGACATCGGGACGACGACTCACCATCGCTGCGGGAAGTCCCGCGGAAATGTCCTGCGGTAAAGAAGTTTCAGACATTTCAATCGTTCTGCTGATTTTTCCTGGATTTTCACCCACCAGAATACTCAACGCATTTTCCTGAATCGCAATGTTTTGCTCCAGTTGCGTAATCAATAATTCAGTTGATTGTTTCTGAGCGGTTGCTTGCTGAACTCCCAAAGAAGTGGTGTCACCGCTTTGCCATAATTTTTCTGTAAGAGAAAGCGTACGGTTGCTGAGTTCCAGATTAGATTGGGCGATTTGCAATTGTTTATCCAGCATCAAAAGATTGTAATACCCTTGAGCAATGGCTGCAACAACCTGCGTCTGAATAGCTTTTGTTGCTTCATAAGTCTGCAGATACTGCATTTTTGAAACTTCCTGCTGATTTTTGATTTTTCCCCAAATATCAGCTTCCCAAGATAAATTGAATGCTGCATTGTAATCTTCAACATAGCTTTTTCCTAAAAATAAATTTAAGCTCTGTCCGTTCATGCTGTTTTTGGAAGGTTTTGAGATCTGTGCGGAAACTCCGAAACCAACATCGGGATATTGAAGATATTTTGCCTGTTTCAGTTTTTCCTGTGATGAAGCAACCTGCTTCAAAGCAATCTGTAAATCGTAGTTGTTTTTAATTCCTTTTTCAATTAAGTTTTGCAGCATCGGATCGCTGAAAAACTGTTTCCACTCTAAGTTGGCAACACTTGCGGTATCTGCTGTTGCCGTATATTTGAAGGTTTCGGGAAGCTCCAGTTCAGGCTCCTTATATGCCAGTTTCGACACACAGGAGACTGAAACCAAAGCCAGTCCAAAAGTGATGATGATATTTTTTATTCTTTTCATAAAGGTTTAAATTTTTAATGGATTACAAAACTTTGATAAATTTCTTCAAAGCAGTCTTTAGTAGGAGAAAATGCTTTGCTTTTTATGATTTTAGTTTGAATAGTTTCTTCTCTATTTTTTATTTGAACCATTAAGAAGCATTTAAGGTGTTAAGTTTTAATTAAGAAAATCAAATAGATTTTTTAATAAATATTCTGCTAAAGCGTAGCTCACTTAATATTCTAAACTCCTTAATCAAAATCTTAATGGTTCAAATAATATTAAATTCTCAAAGTTTTGTCAATCATATATTAATGAGCCGCAGCTAAAAGTTCTTCCTCCAGTTTCTGTCTTTGAAGTCTTTTCTTTTTTCTGCTCGGCATTTTTTCGTGTAAATACTGGAAGATCACAAACATCACAGGAATAATGAACACTCCGAATACAACTCCGGTTAACATTCCGCCCACAGTACTCATCCCGATCGAGTGGTTACCTTTCGCAGAGGCTCCCTGAGTCCAAACTAACGGAAGCATCCCGATGATGAAGGCAAACGAGGTCATTAAGATCGGTCTTAAACGTAATCTCGAAGCCTGAAGAGCGGATTCTAATAAAGATCGTCCCGCATTTCTTCTTTGGACGGCGAATTCTACGATCAGAATTGCGTTTTTCGCCAGTAATCCGACCAGCATGATCAATCCGACCTGAACGTAAATGTTATTATCAATTCCGGCAAGTCCCGTGAAGGCAAATACTCCGAAAATACCAGTAGGAATCGTTAAAATAACGGCAAACGGAAGAATGTAACTTTCGTACTGCGCTGCCAGTAAGAAATAGACAAACAAAATACTTAACATAAAGATAAAAGTAGTCTGTCCGCTTGTTTTAATCTCTTCACGGGTGATTCCTGTCCATTCGTACCCATAACCTCTCGGAAGTGATTTCTGGGCTACTTCTTCCACTGCTTTAATCGCATCTCCGGTACTGTAACCCGGCTTCGGTGTTCCATTGATTGTTACCGCATTGAAAAGGTTGTTTCTGGTCACCGTTTCAGGTCCGAAACTTCTTTTTAAAGTCACCAATGTTTTTACAGGAACCATTTCGCCGGATTTATTTTTAACATAAATTCCTTCCAGAGAATTCGCATCGGTACGGTAAGGAATATCTGCCTGAGCCATTACTCTGTAGTATTTTCCGAATCGGTTGAAATCTGAAACAAAGCTGCTTCCGTAATAGATCTGCATCGTCTGCATTAATTCTGTAATTGAAACACCTAACTGATTGGCTTTATCATTATCCACCTCAATCGTGAATTGCGGATTTCCTGCTGCATAGGTTGTAAACGCGAAGGCAATTTCCGGACGTTTCATCAATTCTCCGATGAAAGCCTGAGTGTTGGTTCCTAATTGTTCCAAAGAGCCGTTCGTTCTGTCCTGAAGCATAAATTCAAAACCGGAAACGTTACCAAATCCCTGAACGGTAGGGAAGTTGAAGAAGAATGCATTGGCATCTTTCACCTGCGAAACTTTCCCTGTTAATCCTGCTGCAATCTGATCCGGATCGCTGATTTCACCTCGCTTATCATGGTCTTTTAATTTAATGAAACCTGCGGAATAAGGAGAGGCGTTGGCGTTACTGATGAAGTTCAGACCGTCTGCAACCCAGAGATTTTTTTTCGCTTTTTCACCGTTGATGATTTTATCGATCTGTTCTGTTGCGTTGTGAGTCCTATTTAGTGAACTTCCCGGAGGAGTATTCACGGCATACAAAATGAAACCCTGATCTTCGGTGGGAATAAATCCTGAAGGTGCTTTTTTAATTAAGAAAACACTTGCGGCAGTCAGCAAAACCAGTCCTCCGATGGCAACCCATTTGTTTTTAATTAAAAATTTAAGACTGTAAATATATTTCTTCGTTAAATTATTAAAGCTTGTATTGAAAGCATTGAAAAATCTCGCTCCGAAACCTGTTTTCTTACCATGTTCACCGTGTTCTCCCTGAGGATCATTTAATAATAAAGCACAAAGAGCAGGGCTTAATGTTAAGGCATTCACCGCAGAAATCATAATGGCAATTGCCAGTGTAAAGGCAAACTGTCTGTAGAAAACTCCTGCAGGTCCCTGCATGAAACCAACCGGAATAAATACGGCACACATCACCAGAGTAATGGAAATAATGGCTCCGGAAATTTCACTCATCGAACTTGTGGTGGCTTGTTCCACAGGCATTCCGGTATGTTCCATTTTGGAGTGAATGGTTTCTACTACCACAATTGCATCATCCACCACAATACCAATCGCGAGTACCAAGGCAAACAAAGTCAGCATATTGATGCTGAAACCAAATAGCTGTAAGAAAAAGAATGTACCGATAATCGCAACAGGAACGGCAATCGCAGGAATTAAAGTAGATCTGAAATCCTGAAGGAAAATATACACTACAATAAATACCAGAATAAATGCGATCACTAAAGTTTCAACAACCTGATGAATAGACGCGTCGAGGAAATCTTTAGAATTGTACATGATGATCGGTTCCACTCCTTTTGGAAGCGTTGTTTTGAACTGGTCTACCTGTTTTTCAATTTCTGTTAAGATCTCGTTGGCGTTGGAACCGGCAGTCTGCATAATCGCAAATCCGGCTACCGGTTTCCCGTCCACTCTGTTAGCTGCTGTATAGGTATAAGATCCGAATTCTACTCTTGCCACATCTTTTAATCTTAAAAATGAACCGTCTGTATTGGCTTTAATAGCAATGTTTTCGTAGTCTTCGTTCTTGTTTAATTTTCCTTTATACTTTAAAATATATTCATAAGTTTCCTTGCTTCCCTGTCCCAAACGACCCGGAGCGGCTTCTAAATTGTGATCTTTTACCGCATTAAGAACTTCCTGTGGCGAAAGTCCGTTTGCTGCTAATCTGTCCGGTTTCAGCCAAAGTCTCATGGAATAATCTCTCGTTCCGAAAACCTGCGCCTGCGCCACTCCGGGAATACGCTGAATCTGTGGAATGATATTAATTTTCAGATAATTCTGTAAAAAAAGTTCGTCGTATTGTTTAGGATCGTTACTGGATAACCCCATGAACATGATCATGCTGTTTTGTACTTTCTGCGTAGAAACTCCCGCCTGAACAACTTCCTGCGGAAGCTGGCTCATCGCTTTCGATACTCGGTTCTGTACGTTTACTGCTGCGTTATCTGCATCAGAACCCTGCTTGAAGAAGACATTCAGCGTCATCGTACCGTCGTTACTGGAATTGGAAGTCATGTACGTCATGTTTTCAACCCCGTTCACTGCTTCTTCGATAGGCGTAGCTACAGAACGCGCAACAACCTCCGAATTTGCTCCCGGATAAAATGCCGTTACCTGAACGCTCGGCGGAGCAATATCCGGAAAGAGGGCAATGGGTAAATTAAAGAGGGAGAGCGCCCCCAATAATAAAAGTATTATGGAGATCACGGTAGAGAGTACCGGTCTTTCTATAAATTGTTTTAACATAAGAAGTTTATTTTTTAATGTAGTTTAAACGATATTCTTACCGCAAAAGGAACAAAAGACAATGGTAATTTTTTAAGATTATTAAAAGTTTACAAAAAATGAAAATCAAAGATTTTCTGAAATTTATGTGTATTATAGTCAATGATCTAAACTTCATTTGACTAAAATGTTTAAAAACTTTTATGACTTTTGTGGTTAAAGAAGTTTAAACGGTTATAATGGTTTTGCTTTCAGTAAGCTGTCGGATGAAATCGCTTTCGGCTTAATCGAAGCACCATCTTTTAACATTCCGATTCCTGTGAATACGATTTTTTCTCCCAGCTGTATTCCTTCGGAAATAAAATAGTAGTTTTCAGTTTTTCCTGAGATTTTTACAGGTTTACCGGTTACTTTCTGGTCTTTACCAACCACGTAAACATAGGTTTTATCCTGAATCTCAAACGTAGATTCCTGAGGAATGACCACTGCATTCGATATCAATTGAGGCATACGAACTCTGCCTGTATTTCCTGTTCTCAATGTTCCGTTGGTATTTGGGAAAACCGCACGAACGCTGATTGCTCCTGTAGATTTGTCGAACTGTCCGTCTACGATGCTCATTTTTCCTTTTTGCGGATAGACACTGTTGTCGGCAATCACCAAATCCACCATCGGCATATTTTTCAGTTTTTCTTCTAAACTTGCGCCCTCATATTTATTCTGAAAAGCAATGAAATCAAGTTCACTTAAAGAAAAGTAGGCGTAAATCTCGCTGATGTCTGATAGTAAAGTCAACGGATTCGCATCTGTTCTGGAGATCAGACTTCCTTTTTTGTGAGGAATTCTTCCGATGTATCCGCTTACCGGAGCCGTAATGGTTGTAAATCCGATATTGATTTTTGCTCCTCCAACGGAAGCTTTCGCCTGTGAAGCGGCGGCAACTGCGGCGGCGTAATTTGCTTTTGCCGTTCTCAATTGTACTTCAGAAACGACTTTTGCAGCAACAAGAGGTTCCAGCCTGTCAACTTCCACTTTAGCTTTCTGGATATTGGCATTGGCTACCTGTAAATTGGCATTTGCCATATTCATCTGCTCTCCGTAAGCTCTTGAATCTATTTTAAATAATGGCTGTCCGGCTCTTACGTATGCACCTTCTTCCACATAGATTTTATCTAAATATCCGTCAACCTGAGATCTTATTTCCACGTTGTTTTTTCCTTCCAAAGCGGCAGGAAATTCCTGATAGGTTGTTGCCGGAGATGTAATGACGGTATAAACGGGCAGTTCCGGAGCGGGTGGAGCAGCGTTGGCTCCTTCTGCAGCCTTTGTACAGTTTTGTAAAAGGATAATTCCTGAGAGAAGTACAATGAATCTTATTTTTCCAAATATTTTCATTTTGAGTTTAATTTTTAATGAAGTGTTAGATTAAGTAGTGATGTTTTTAAGTTGAATTCTGTTATTTTTTCTAACGGTGTTAATTTTTAGTTCAAAAAAAATTACAGAATTCTTAATGTCGACTTTCAGATCGTTGTTTCCATGAGAAGAACTTTTTAATGTTGGTTAAATATGACTTATATGAGGTGTGAAGTGTGTTACTTTTGCTAACGGTGTTAATTATTAAAGTAAAAAAAGATCAATAATTAATTGTTTACATTCTGCATGATTGGTTTTTTAATTTTTAATTCGGTTTAAATGAATAATTTACATTAATGGCTGTTAATATTCCTAACGGTGTTAATTTTTAGTTCAAAAAAATTTATAAAGACTTAATGAAAGCAGAAACTGTTTCATCTAAAGTCGTTTTGTTCATCGTAGAAGGAATATCGTCATTACGCATCATCATAATTGATATCAAACCATGAACTGCTGAAAATAAGGCGTGTGACATATGACAGGCGTTATCAGGATTGGATCCGTTTTTCTTAATAATCTCGTATGTACACTCGTAAAGCATATTCTGGAAAGAAGAAAATTCTTCCTTCATCATTCCTTTTCCGCTGCACTGCATTCCCAATCCGAACATTAGCTGATAATACTCTTTGTTTTTAAATGCAAACTTCCAGTAAGCATCCACAATAGCTTTCAGTTGTTCGTCCGGAGCTTCATATTCTCTCTGGGCTTTCAGTAATTCTATGTGTAAACAGTTGAAACCATTCAGCGAAATTTCATACAAAATCGCTTCTTTGTTTTCAAAATAATCATAAACCACCGGTGCGCTGTATTCTATGGCATCAGCAATTTTTCTCATGGAAAGGGATGCCCATCCTTCGGTTTTAGCCAAAGAAAAAGCCGCATCCAGAATACTGGCGCGTATATTTTCTTTTTCTCGTTGCCGACGTTCGTGCAGACCCATGATTTTTAATTACTAACAGTGTTAGCAAAACTACAAACTTTTGAGGATATCTTCCAAACAAATTTTACGCTTTAACTTTTAAAGTAAGGCTTTGAAGATATTTGTAAATTGGCTTGGATGCCGGAAGGATGGGAGCTGGATGTATTTTTAATGTGTTGATATTTTAATTATTGTAAAAATTAATAGAGTTTATAGTCCTATTCAATCGATTGTAATTTATAAGACTGCCATCTTCTCGCATCTATCCTCGATACTATAATAATCAAGAAATTCTATATCTTTGTAACCAAATAAAAAAGTTATGAATACTCCCTCAAATATGATCGAACTGGGTACAAAAGCTCCTTTTTTTGAGCTTCCGAACCCGTCAAAAAGTGACGAAATTCAGTCTTTGGATGATCTGAAAGGCGAAAAAGGAACTTTGGTGATCTTTATGTGCAACCACTGTCCGTTTGTTCTTCATGTCATTGATAAATTAACCGAACTGTATGAAGATTACAACGAAAGAGGAATTGAATTTATCGCCATCAACTCGAATGATGTGGAAAAATATCCCGCAGATTCTCCTGAAAAGATGATTGAATTCCAGATTGAAAGAAAGTTTGATTTCCCTTATTTATACGACGAAAGTCAGGCAATCGCAAAAGCGTACGATGCAGCCTGCACACCGGATTTCTTTTTCTTCGATGAAAAACTGGATTTAATTTACAGAGGACAGATGGACGATTCCAGACCGGGAAATCACAAAGAAGTAACAGGAGAAGATCTGATTATTGCTTTCGAAAATCTTTTGTTGGGAGAACCGCAGGAAGAAATTCAGAAACCAAGCATGGGATGCAATATCAAGTGGAAATAATTTTTGGCTGATCGTGGCAGGTTGTCGGTTGATCGTCTGAACTTAAATTATATTAAAAGCTGTTCAAAAAATGAACAGCTTTAATTTTAAATATGATTTTATTGACATTCAGGAAGTGATAATAAATTATTTTTTGTCGAGTTGTCTGCCTCTGTTTTTAAATATTTAGTTCCATTATAAGTTTCTGCGGTTATGACCTTTGCTTCGTTACCAAAGACATCTTTAACATATGCATATCCATTTTTATGCTTAATCCAGTCGTATATTTCTAATCGAGTATTTTTCCCTGTTTCTCTGGTTTGTTCATTTATCCAACCTAAGTGGGTAATTGCTAAATTAGGATTTTCGTGATATCCATTGTCTTTGTTAATACATGTAATTCTAATTGCCATAATTTTATAATTAAGATTGTTAATAATTTAGTTACGAAAATAATTTATTAATAATCTTAATCCTTACGGTTTTCCATAAATGAAAAGATTTTTAAAAGCGTGTTCTAATCTTCACCTCACTTTCAACCTTAAGATCTACATTCACCTTATTTTGAGCAAAATTCTTCATGAATTCGGAAGGCGTTTTTCCGGTATATTTTTTAAACATTCTGTTGAAATACGTTACGTTATTAAAACCACAGCTATAACTGCATTCTGAAATACTTTTATCCTGTGCCATCAGTAAACAGGCTTTATTGATGCGGTACCGGTTCACAAATTCGGTGAAAGTGATTTGGGTTGCTTTTTTGAAAAAATTACAAAATGCGGGTAAAGTGAGATTGGCAAGTTTGGCAACATCCTCAATGTCAATTTCTTTATCATAATGATGTTCCACGTAAGTGAAAATATTTTCCAGTCTTGTTTTGTTTTTGGAAATAATCGTGTAAGGCATAATTTCCTTATTCAGAAGTTCGTAATCATCACATTTTGAAAGCTCAAAAAGAATTTCCAGCAATAAAAGATATCTTTTGTAGCCTTCAGATTTCAACATCAGCTTTAGTTTCGGAAGCATATTGATATGAACCTCATCATGAAAATGAATTCCGTATTTTGACAGTTCCAGAAGATTTTTAATCGATCTGGCTTCAACTTCCTGCTCCGGAAACTGCAGGATTTCTTCTTTAAACTGCAAAACAATTTCTTCATGCGGATCGATGGAGTTCAGTCCAAAACCGGAGTGAGGAATATTGGAGCCAATTAACACCAGATCTCCGTTCGTATAATTGCTTTTGTGATAACCAACGTGCCTTGTTCCGCTCCCGGAAATCACACACACAAGTTCAATTTCGGGATGATAATGATATTCCCATTTGAATTCTGAAATGGGAGAATTGTTGTGAATGGTGCGAAAAGAGCTCTTTTCATCGGGGACAACACGTTCAAAAGTGACTTTCATTTAGTTAATCATATTTTGAAGCCTAAAATAATAATTATATTAATATAGTTCAAATATTCATTTATGATGTTAAATTAATGTTAAGGCAAATGAATATATCTTAGCCCACAAGAAATTATATGAATGAAAAATTTCAACATTAAGGCAGTTTTATTTTTAAATTATTTCGTTTTTGCGATTCTTCTGAATTCTGTAGGAACGGTGATTTTACAAATGCAGCAAAACTTCGGGATCTCAAAATCTTCAGCCAGCGTTCTGGAGGGTTTTAAAGATCTGCCGATTGCGATCTGCTCATTCATTCTGGCTTCGTTCTTACCCAAAATAGGAATTAAAAGATCGATGCTGATTGCTTTGCTTTTGGTGAGCTGTATGTGTTTTTTAATGCCTTTTGCCAATGCGTTTTGGTTTTTCAAATTATTGTTTACGATTGTCGGGGTTTCTTTTGCGTTAATTAAAATTTCCGTTTTCACATCCATTGGTTTGGTAACGGATACAGATAAGGAACATTCAAGTTTTATGGGTTATCTGGAGGGTTTTTTTATGATCGGCGTATTAATGGGAAATGTTTTATTCAGCTTATTCATAGACGACCATAATCCGAGATCAACCCATTGGCTGAATGTGTATTGGGTTTTAGGAGGACTTTCGGCTCTGTCTTTTCTGTTCCTGTTTTTTACCAGATTAAATGAAAACGAAGCGAAAAGTGAAAAAACAGATTTGTTGGGAGATCTGAAAAACAGTGTGAGTTTATTCAGTTATAAAAAAGTCCTGTTCTTTTTACTGTGTGCTTTCCTTTTTGTTTTGGTAGAGCAGAGTTTCCAGACCTGGACGCCGACTTTTTATAAGGAAATTTTAAAAGTTCCGACTTCCATGAGTATTCAGGCGGGAGCCGTTTTGGCGGGAGCTTTCGCACTGGGGAGATTTCTTTCGGGTTTTTTCTCTAAAAAATTCAGTTGGATTTACGTGGTTTCTTTTTGTGTGGTAGGTTTTGCCATAAGTATTTTATTGGTTCTTCCTTTAACTCACAATATTAGTATTGATGCGGGAACGACCTGGTTAAATGCTCCTTTGGTTGTTTACTTATTTCCTTTGATGGGCGGTTTATTGGCTCCGATTTATCCAAGCATCAACTCGGTGATTTTAGCCTCGATTCCCAAATATTTACACAGCGCAATGTCGGGTTTAATTGTGGTTTTCTCGGCAATCGGAGGAACTATCGGATCCATCATTACAGGTTTTGTGTTTCAGGAATTCAGCGGACAGCAGGCATTTTACCTTTCATTAATACCGCTTTCACTGTTGATTGTTTCAGCAGTTATTATGAACAAATTAAAAATAAATCCTAAAAAATAAAATGAACAAGCAATTATATATACATGAAATTCAGGCTCTTTTTGATGATGTGCAGAGATCAGAGGTTTTTGAAGATCAGAAGATGATGACGGATGCGGTTCCTTTGTTTCCGGTCGAAGAAATTAATGCGAAATATGAAGCGGAAAAGCAGTCGGAAAATTTTAATCTGAAAGAATTTGTCCTGTCAAATTTCCATTTTTTAGGAGCTAAAATTTTGATTCAGAGGGAGAATCATCTCCCGATTGAGGAACATATTGAAAAATTATGGGATGAACTGACAAGAACAGCCTATGAGGAAAAAGGAACGTTGCTGAAACTTCCAAAACCTTATGTGGTTCCGGGAGGTCGTTTTAACGAATTTTTCTACTGGGACAGTTATTACATCATGTTGGGACTTCAGATTTCCGGAAGAGTGGAAATGATGGAAAATATTATAGAAAACTGTTATTATCTCATTCAGAACGTAGGATTTGTACCGAATGCGAGCAGAACTCATTTCTTAAGCCGTTCTCAGCCGCCCTATTTCTCGTTGATGCTGGATCTGCTTTTTGAAACAACGAAAGACGAAAATATTTACATCAAATATCACAATACTTTAGAAAAAGAATATGCTTTCTGGATGAACGGAGCAGAAGGACTGGAATATGGTTCGGCGGTAAACAGAGTAGTGAAAACAATTCACGGAGATGTATTGAACAGATATTATGATACTGAAAACATACCGCGTCCTGAAAGTTATTTAATTGATATTGAAGACAGTGAAAATGCAGGAGAAGAATTTTACCGAAACATCAGAAGCGCCTGCGAATCGGGTTGGGATTTTTCCAGCAGATGGTTTGCAGACGGAGAACATATACAGACTATTGAAACGTTGAATCTTGCTGAAGTTGATCTGAACTGCCTTTTATGGCATTTGGAAAAAACACTGGCAAAATCTTCATCGCTTCAAAAATTAAATGAAAAAGAATTTGATTATTCTGAAAGAGCAGCAAAGCGAAGACAAATGATAGATCAGTATTTCTGGGACGAAACTTCCGGAACGTACAAAGATTATCATATTCAAAAAAACACAAACACAGCGTCTGAACATATTGCTGCTCTTTATCCTTTGTTCCTGAAAATCGCCAGTGAAGATCAGGCAAAGGCAGTTGCGAAAAATATTGAAGAAAAATTTCTGTATCAGGGAGGTTTGGTAACAACGACTAAAAACACAGGTCAGCAATGGGATTTTCCAAACGCCTGGGCACCGTATCAGTGGTTGGGTTATCAGTCGATGAAAAACTACGGATTTGATGATCTGGCTGAAAAAATTAAAAACAACTGGTGCAGCAATGTGGAAAGAGTGTACAAAAACACCGGAAAACTGATGGAAAAATACAATGCTTTAGACATAGAAACCGTTGCAGGAGGCGGAGAATATCCTAATCAGGATGGTTTCGGATGGACAAACGGAGTGTATCTCAAATTAAAAAAGAATTAAAACTAACAAATAAAAATCAAATAAGGCTATGAAAAAAAGATCGATGTTTTTACTTGCCGGTATTGCAACCTTGTATTACAACAATGCATACGCTCAGGAAACTCCTAAAGATTCCACGAGATCGGCTTCCATCGAACAGGTGGTTATTACGGGTAACTCTAATCCGAAAAAGAAAATAGAATCGAGTACGGCGATTTCTACTTTTACAGCAAAAGAAATCCAGAAACAAAACCCGATCAGTGCGGCAGCTTTGTTGCAGCGTGTTCCCGGTTTTGCGGTAGAAACTTCCGGTGGTGAAGTAGGAAACAACCTTTTCGCAAGAGGTATTCCTTCTGCGGGAGCGTATGAATTTGTACAGGTTCAGGAAGATGGTCTTCCAGTGTTTGAAGACGGAGCATTACAGTTTGCCAATGCAGATAATTTCTTCCGTGTAGACAATTCGGTAAGCCGATTAGAAGCTTTGAGAGGAGGTTCAGGTTCTATTTTTGCGAACAATTCTCCGGGAGGTTTAATTAACTTTATTACCAAAGAAGGCGGAAACGATTTCAGAGGAACGGCAAAACTGGAAACCAGTACTTATGGATTAATGCGTACTGATGTAAATGTAGGAGGAGCTTTGGTTCAGGACAGATTATTCTTCAATGTAGGAGGTTTTTACAGAACGGATGACGGAATCAGAAAAACCGGTTTTAAAGCCAATCAGGGCGGACAGATCAGAATGAATCTGAAATATGTTTTCGATAAAGGTTATGCCAAAATCTATTACAAAAAACTGGATGACAGAAATACATTCTTCCTTCCGATTCCTTTGGTACAGAACGGAAATGATCTGAAAGAGTTTTCCGGTTTTGATGCCAATTACGGAACGTACAGTTACAGAAACATCAGTCAGTTGAATATTCCACAAGTAGGCGGAGGTTTTTTCAGCAGAAATTTAGAGGATGGAATTCATCCGAAAGTTGATGTTCTGGGAGCGGAATTCAAATATGATTTGGGCAGCAATTTCTCTGTTTTAAACAAGACAAGATATACCAATATCAATATGAATTATACAGGAATTTTCCCTGCAGGCGGACCTCAAAGTGCGGCTGATTTTGCCAAAGGGGCAGGAATTGCAGGAAATACATTCCAATATTCAATGGTAAGCAACGGAGCGGTGGTAAATCCGGGCTACGTTCAGAAATTAGGTTTCTGGGCAATTGATAAGCAGATGAATAATTTTGTGAACGATTTGCAGTTCAGTTATAAGTTTGATAAAGGGAATGTAACGGCTGGCTTCTACAAATCTAACTGGAAGTCTCACCAATACTGGAACTGGAGCAATATTTTAACCACAGCCTCAGATAAACCGGAACTTTTGAATTTGGTAGATACTTCATTAACGCCAAACAGTGTAGGTTATTCTAAAACGTACAATGGGGTTACCAATATGTCGTTCCTGTTGAGAGATTCTCAGATTCAGGGAAGTCTGAATGATCTTTACCTGAATTTGGATTACAACATTACCGATGATCTTAGTTTTAACGGAGGAATTCGTTACAGCCGAGATTTCTATAAAGGTTACGGGGTGAACACAACGAGCGGAAACCTTAACAATTCCGGATTGACTACTGACGGAACGCACAGTTTTGCAACAACCACTGCGGACGAAAATATGTCTGTTTTAGGCAATAAATACACGTACTGGAATTTTGATGTGAATAAAGTTTCTTTCACAACGGCGCTGAATTATAAAATCAATAAAGAAAATGCAGTGTATGCCCGTTTCTCCAATGGTTTCAGATCGCCGAATGAGGAAGCATACTACAACAATATGAATAATTTATCTGTTGTAAAGCCGGTAACAACCAATCAGTTGGAAGTGGGATATAAGTACTATTCAAGAACGTTTGATGTGGCGGTAATTCCGTTCTATTCTACATTGAAAAATCTTTCATTTACCGATGTGTATTCAGACGGAAGCTCAGAGAACAAATTTGCAAATACCACGAACTTAGGAGTTGAGCTGGAAGGATACGCAAGATTATTCAACAACGTGTTTGAAGTAACTTTCAACGGAACGATCCAAAGTCCGAAATACAAAGACTTCACGGGAAGAAATGCAGACGGATCTACATTCAATTATGACGGAAATACCGTGAGAAGAATGCCGAAATTCTACTTTAATATTTCTCCTGCGGTAAATCTTACCAAAGAATGGAGAGCTTATGTAAGCATGAATTACTACGGAAAACGTTTTCAGGATGAGAAAAATGCGCAGACTCTGCCTTCTTTCTCAGAATTTGGAGCGGGAACTTCTTATCAGTTAGGCAAAATCCGTTTTGCGGTGGACGGAACCAATATCTTTAATACCATCGGTATTACAGAAGGTGATCCAAGAGCCGGATCTCCATCGGGAGACGGAATTATTATGGCAAGACCAATTATGGGTGCTGCGGTAAGAGCTTCCATTACGCTGGATTTCTAAAATTTATTTCTTCATATAATTGATAAAACCGTCAGGAGTTTTTCTGACGGTTTTTATTTTCAAAAGCCTTCATTTAATGTTTCCATTTTCCTTCAAATTCACCATTGCAAAATGATCCGTTGCCTTTTGCTAAAATTTCACAGTGCGGAAGTTCACGGGATATTTTTGAAAGACCATCAAATGTAAAATTATTGTTCCAAACCTGAATGGTAATCATATTCATATATTTCATTACCGTTAATTTTTTCAAACCAACTTCAGTAATTGATGTTTCCTGAATTTGCAGATTTAGTAAATTATTTATTTCTGTCAAATATGGAATACATTCGTCTGTAAGTTGTGTATTGCCTTTTAACCGAAGATATTGCAGAAATTCTAAATTTTTTAAATATTTTATGCCATCGTTCGTAATTTCAGTGTCCTGTAAATCTAAATTTTCAATTTTACAGCAATTTGAGACATGAGCTAATCCTTCATCATTGAGATTTGAACTGTAAAAATTGGCAGATATAAGATTAGGAAACTGTTTCAGATAAGATAAGTCATTAAAATTAATTGGAGATTCTTCCCATTTCAATGAGAAATGTTCACTGTTTATATCATAATAATGATTACCTATTTTTATTGGATTTTCCATAATCATTATATACTTATTTATATCTTAGTTCTTTTCATTGTTCTTTTCAAATTTTCAAAATCATCATCTTTGTATCTTCTTGAGCCGGATAAATTTATTTCTTTTAAATTTTTTGGAAAAAGATCAGGATTTAAATCTGTAAGTTTTGTCTCGCACAAACCTAAATATTTTAAGTTTAACATTTGGTTGAGGGTTTTTGGTAATTTATTCAGTTCGCAGTTTTCAATACGTAATGTTTTTAATTGATCTAATTGCGATATTGTCTCAGGAACTGTATCAATATCATTTCCTCGAATCATTAAATACTGTAACGATTTTATTCGGGTGAGCCATTCAGGAAAAACTTTTAATGGAAGATTTAGGAGTGAAATTTTTTTTAATTTTTTCAATTCAGCAATTTCTTTCGGAAGTTCAAAATCATCCAAATTATAAATAAAAGGATGTGCCTGAATTTCTAAGGTTCTTAAGTTGATAAATTGCGAAAAAATGGCACCTTTGTCCTTTAGATTGTATTCTATAAACAGCAGACTTAGTTTTTTACAATTCTTTGGATTTTCAAGTGCTTCGCTTAATGATGAAAATTTATTTTTCCTAAAAGAATACATTACAATATTATTACTATCTAAACTTTAAACATTTTGTCCTTTAGCCAATTTTCTCAAATTTTTCAATTTCCCGGTAATCTGATCTGCTCCTTCTTTATTTTTTTCTTTTTTCAGGTTTTCTCTGGCTTTTTTGAAGGAATCAATATAATGATCAAATACCTTTTCTTTAATTAACGGGTCGTCTACAACTTCGTATAATCCGCTTAAGATCCATTCGAAAATACCATATTGGCTTAAGCTTTTATTTAAGAAATTCGTAAGACCAATCACCATTTGCTCATTCCATGATTTGATATTCATAATAGCTCGGAATACATCGGTTGTTGCGGAATAGATTGTCAAGAACCATTCGCCGAGTTCTTGAAAATAGGCTGCTTCTTTATCCTTCCCCTGCTCTTTATAATATTCTGATATAGAGTCGCAGGAGACTTTACTGCTCATGTATCCATTATTAGCCCATAAAAATCCCGATACATCGAAAACTCCATTCATGAGTCCGTTAACAAAAGCGGTAATTCCCATTAAATCATACTTTTGGTCGGTTTGAAGTAAGTCTGAATGGTTGGGTAGTTCGCTTGTTATTTCGTCATATTTATCATTCAAATCCTTATGGTTTGCCCAAAAAGGAAAAAGATTGACAAATAATGCACGTTCTATAATTTCCTGATCCAGTTCTCCGCCATTTTTTGCATAATCCGGCAATTCACTACATGCTTCTAAATATTCTTGAAATGAATCTCCTGCCAGTTTTCTTACCAGTTCTTCTTTGTTCATGTTTAATAATTTTAAATTTTAGGTATTAGTTTATTTGTAAGATTTTTCTATAAATATATTTTTTATTCAATTTCAATAGAATGATAAGCCATCCATCGTTTTAAATTTCCAACCATCCTTTTCAGATGATCTTCATTTAGGAAGATATTTGTCCAGAATTCAAATCTGTCGCACTGCACACTGATGTAATACGTCATGACAGCTAAACAGGCGTAAGATAAGAACTTTTTTTCTTCGTTACTGATTGCTGTTACCGTTTCATAACCTTTTAAAAAACTTTCTGCTTTTACCCAATATTCTTCCTCATTCAGGTTGGTTGCCAAAAGCTGAAACAGAAAGTAAGAAATATCAAAACATAAATAGCCGTTTCCGCAGAAATCAAAATCGAAAAAAGTAACTTCCTTTTCATTATCAATATGCAGATTATCAAACCAGACATCAAGATGTACACTTCCGTATCTCATTTGCTGTCTGTCGAAAGTTTCGAATTTAAGGCTTAAAAATTTAGATAATTTCTCCAGAAAAATAACTTCGGGATTACCATCGTTAAAGATTTTTTTTATCTTTTCAACAGGGTTTATAAGCAGATTTTTTGCGTTATAAGAAATCCTGTTCAGCTCAAAATGCTCTGCCGACTGATGAACTCTGGCTAAAGCCTGTCCGATCAGAAAACTTGTTTCAGAAGAAAATTTTGCTGTCTTTATGCCTTTCGCATAGGAAAATAAAACGCCGAACCTTTTTCCTTCCGGTGCTTCAATTTCCTGAATATAGTCGCCGAATTTGTCTGCGATAGGAAAAGCAACCTGCCGGTTTGCGTCTTTTAAATGAAGAAGAAGCTTTAGTTCTTCCTCAATTTCAGATTTTGTCCGCCAATGATGAGTATACACCCTGAAAACAAATTTCTTTTCCTCATCATGAACCATGTACAAATGATTCATGGCAAGCCGAAAGATGTGGCACTCGGTTTTACCGCTCAGTCCGTATTTTTGTTGAATAAGATATCCGAGATACACGGGATCAAGCGTACTGTTTATAGCAGGGAATTTTTCTGTCATTAATTTAAATTTATATCCGTAAGTGAACAGTACTTTATATGAAACAACCTTGTTTGTAATCAAATGCAAATCAATTTAGATTAAAACAGTAAGGTTCGTATCTAAACTCTCTTAGCTCACCCACACTCAAACACTCTTACTTAAAAAACGGATTATACTCCTTCTCAAACCCGATTTTCGTAGGGTTTCCATGTCCGGAGAAAACCTGAGTGTCGTTATCCAAAATGAAAAGTTTGGTCTTAATTCCGTCAATTAATTGTTCGTAGTTTCCTTTATAAAGATCAGTTCTTCCGATGCTTCCTTCGAACAGAACATCCCCTGAAATAATGAACTTCTGATTTTCGTTATGATAAACCACACTTCCCGGAGAATGCCCCGGAACATGATAGATTTTAAACTTTTCTCCGTCAAAATCCAGTTCGTCACCCTCATTAATATATTGAATTTCCACATTAATATGATCCAGCTCAAAACCGAATCTCATCCCGCTGATCTGGAACATATCCAACACTTCTTTATCTTCTCTGTGCATCAAAACAGGGACTTTATACATGTCAAAAGCCCATTGTAAGCCTAAAACATGATCAATATGAGCGTGCGTTAAAAGAATTTTTTCAATTTTCAGTTCATTTTCTGAAATGAAACTTTCGATCGCTTTGGTTTCCTGTCCGTTCATATTTCCGGGATCAAATAACCATGCTTTTTTATTTTCATTATAAAGGATATAAGTGTTTTCGCTTGCAAAATTGAATACGAAACCTTGAATCTGAAGCATATTCTGAATATTTTTATTGGAAACAAAGGTAGCTACAAAAGTTTTTGTTTAAAAATAAAACTTGTTTAAACTAATTTCAGAATTAACCGCAAAAGGGACAAAAGATAATTTTAAAGCGAATTTTTAGAATAATCAAAGCGCTCAAAAGAATAAAAATCAAAGATTTTTAAAAACTGTTGTGAGCTTTTTCATTTATAATGATCAGCTTCAAATAAAAATAGTAGATCTTTTGTGACTCGTATGTTTGCATATCAAAAATTTACGTTTACATAGGATAACCAAAAAGCTAAGGGACAGAAGAAATATTTTGTGACAGGTAGTTGATTTGATTTTAATATACCGTAAAAAGAAAGATTCTCTGTCTCTAAGTTTCTCCAAAATCTGAACAGTACTTAGGGAATGAATAAATATCCCGGATAATTACGAGAAAAGATAATCGGAAACTGCGGCTTTATAAAAAATAATATGATGAAAAAACAGTGTGTTGGCATTGACATATCCAAGGATCATCTTGATTGCTGTATCGGATGTATAGATTCTGACCAGAATCATAAGCTGCAAAATAACAAAAGGTTTTCGAATAATGAAACCGGTTTTAAGGCACTGCTGAATTGGGTTTCAGATCTTCAGGTTACAGAAAATTTGATGTATGTAATGGAAGCTACAGGAGTTTATTATGAAAATCTGATTTATTATCTCACAGAAAACGACTGTAAAGCATCGGTTTTATTGCCCAATATGGTAAAACACTATGTCAAAAGTTTGAACATAAAGACGAAAACGGATAAGGTAGATGCTGAAGTTTTATGTAGGCTGGGCTTGGAAAGAAGACTTGGATTTTGGCAAAAACCATCCGGAATCATGCGGGAGCTTAAGTTCTTAAGCAGAGAGTATCGCGAGATAAAATATAAAATAAATCAGGTCAAAAACCAGCTTCATGCAAGATTTTACAGTTATCAATGCCCTGAAAGTACAGAACAAAGATTAAAAAGACAGATTGCATTGCTCGAAACTCAGGCACTGGAGATAGAGGCAGAGATAAGAACTTTGGTGATGACAGACCGCTCTTTTTATGATAAAATACAGCGGGTATGCACGATCCCGGGAGTGAGTTTTATAACAGTTGTTTGCGTTGTGGCTGAAACAAATGCATTTGCCTTAATCTCCAATTCCAAACAGCTTACCAGTTATGCAGGTCTTGATATACAGCAGAACCAGTCTGGCAGCAGAGAGGGAAAAACAAGAATTTCGAAAAAAGGAAACAGCTTTATTCGGTATGCGCTTTATATGCCGGCATTGTGTGCCAGTAGATTTAATCCCTCGATGAAATCTTTTTACAGAAATTTAACGGAACGGAAACCTGCAAAAAAAATAGCGGTAACAGCCGTAGCGAGAAAGTTATTGTGTTTAATCTACGTTCTCTGGAAAAAAGAGGAAGAATTCAATATCAATTATGAAGAAAATAAAAATACAGACAGGGTTTCGCCTGTCTGAACGGGATAAACAATAGCTTTCCCAAAAAATAGTTTAAACAAATTTAAAAAATAATTTGCATATTAACACAGTACCTTTTGCGGTTAAATAAAAGTTTAAACAGACTTATAGTTTTGATTTAAATTTTAACCGCAAAAGATGCAAAAGATTATTGGATTTATTTAAAGTATTTCAAAAGCCTGCAAAGAGAAAAAATCTTTGATTTTTTAAACTTATGTGTGCTTTTTTCCTATTTAATTATTAAATTTAAATAACCTGAGTTCGGGATAAGAAATAAATTTAGATATTTGATTTATAGCATTATATTAATTTATCGCAAAGAAAAACAAAAGATTTTTTTTAATTATTAAAAGTTGGTAAGTTAAACAAAGGCACTTCGTTTATTTAAAAAAGACAAAAATGGTATTACTTTGATAAGTTTTACGCCTTCGTATATCTTAAAAGCTGAATTCCTGATAATTGAATCTCTTTGTTTAACCTTGCGTTTAATAAGAATTATCCCGAACTTAGGATAAATAACTAAAATGTAAAATCTTTTGCGGTTAAGATAAAATTCAGGCATTTTTTAATGAATAAAGATATGTTGCTTTGTTGTTTAAAAACGATTTTTCTTTATCTTCGTCATAATGAAAACATTGCAGCTACTTTTACTTTCTCTTGGCGGATTGGTTTTTGGACAGAACATCCAGAGTATTCAACTGTTCAATCCACAAACCAATGACGAAACACCGGTTATTAATTTTAATCAGCAGTTGGTTTTAAGTTTCGATGATCTTACCAACGCAAGTGAAATCTACAGATATACCTTAAAGCATTACAACAGAAACTGGGAAGACGATAATCTGTTTTTTACCGAGTTTGCCAACGGAAGTTTAAATGGTTTGCTGGATAAATTTCAGTACTCTTTCAACACCCTGCAATCGTACACCCATTACACACTGAACTTTCCGAATGAAAAAATGCAGCCAAAAATTTCAGGAAATTTTGAACTGATCGTTTATAAAGATTCTGCCGAGAAGCCTCTTTTTAAAAGAAGATTTTACGTCGTGGAGGATGCGGCAACTTTAGCTTTGGGAATTTCAAGATTTGCTGATGCCAGAAAACCTGATGCCAACCAAAGGGTAGAAGTGAAAGCCGTTCCGAAAGGGGGAGATTTGGCCTCGAATGTCAATTCCATGACACTGAATGTAATGCAGAACAATAATCCTAATGTTACAATAAATAATTTAAAACCAAGTGCCACATTGGGGAACCAGCTTCTTTTTCAGCAGTTGTCATTGGTGTTTCCCGGAAATAACGAGTTTTATTATTTCGATAATAAAAATATGAATATGGCAGCAGATATGGTTCGTGCAACCGAACTTTTGGAAGGAGTCAACCAGACTTATCTTCATCCGGTCTGGGCTTTCCCGCTGAATTATCAGTATCAGCCAGACGTTAACGGAGCTTGGTATTACCGAAGAAACGATCTGGGAAGAGAAAGAGATGCCACAAGAGAGGCAGATTATTCATGGGTGTATTTCTATCTCGATTCTGAACCTACGGACAAAGAAATTTTTGTTTTGGGAGGTTTTAATAATTTTAAGCCAAGTAAAGAAAACCAGATGCAGTATGATGAAGCTTCAAAAAAATATGTAGCAAAAATATATCTGAAGCAGGGTTTTTACAACTACATTCTGGCAACAAAAAATCCTGACGGAACGCTGAATTTCGGTGAAGTGAACGGGAATTTCTGGCAGACGGAAAATCTTTATCAGGCATTTTTATATTATGCTCCTTTCGGAAGAAATTATGACGGATTAATGGGGTATGGTGAATTCAGAACGCCGGTGAGATAATTTTTTTAAGGCTTTAATTTATTTACAAAAGATTTGAACTGAAAATCTATAATTAAAAAACCTCACAGATAAATCCGTGAGGTTTGCATATAATAATAGTGTGGAAGTTGCGTAAATCTATGTTTTGAATACGGCTGTAATCAGAATATTTTTTTCATCTTCAAAAAGATAATGAATGTTTACGGGATAACCCTGCATTGTTTCAACAAGGGTTTCCTGAAATCTTTTTTTCTCTTTTTCTGAAATTGCGTTTACACATTCTTTTAATTCTTCTAAAAAATCAATGCCTTTATTTTGTTTTTCGGCATTAAAAACTCTCATAAGGAGTCTTATGTCGTTTTTGGCGATAGAAGAGAGCAGTATATTCATTTTAAGCACAAAACTTTTTCAGCTCAGAAATGTTTTCATAGAAATCCAGTTTGGTTTTGGGGTTTTCCTTATGAAACTGAATTCTGTATAGAATTTCATCCATGCAGAATTGTGGTATTTCTGCTGTTCTTTCTGTCTCAAAATTTTCTATCATTTGTGCAAAAGCTTCCAGCATTTCAGAATTTAAGTTCTCAATTTTATTTTTCAGAATTTCTACAGTTGCATTCATCATTTCTTTATTTAAGAGATTGAACTTTTTATTTGATAGGGTAAAGGTAATGAAAAATTATTTTATTTTAAAAATTTATTTAATTTTTAAGGGGGTATTTTATTTATTTGCTATTTTTTTTATCATTTTTAATTTTTTTATAGGGGTGTTTTTTTATTTTATCGATTATTTGTTTTTGTAGAATAGTGGAGTTTTTGTATATAATTCAAATAACTTTGAATTATAATGCACTACATAGTGAAAAATTTTAATTCAAGAATCTATGATTTATATTAAAAATTTTAACATAAAATATAGTTTCATATTAAATTTTACATAAATAATGACACTTATGATAAAATTGTAATTGTGATTTTTATGTCGATAAATAATTTCTATTGAATAATTAATATTTATTTCGTTAATTTGGTAAAGAGTTTATGTTAATTAAATTTAAAACCATTAAATATTTATTATGAAAATGAAATTTATCCTAGTGTCAAGTGTTGCTGTATGCTCTTTTGTTTTCGGGCAAAATGTTCCTTCAAAATTAATTCCGGCGAAAGACGGATTGCATGCAGATTTTATGAGATTCGAAAAAGACAGACCTGCTTTTCAGGGCAGTCCCGTTTTGTTCGATGAAGCTTCGCAGAGACTTTCTCAGGCTCAAGGTCGTAAGTTGGGATTTGAAAAAGATCAGTTGGGATTTGAAACACACAGATTCCAGCAGACCATTGATGGTATTCCTGTAGAATACGGAATGATGGCTGTACAGACAAAAGACGGCAAGATTGTAGGAGAGTCCGGAAAATGGATCGTTAAAACTCCGAAAAATTTAGAGAAAAGCGCAAAAATTTCAGAAAACATTGCTTTACAGAATGCAATGGCATTTGTAGGGGCTGAATCTTACAAATGGCAGAATAAAGAAGAAGAAGAATTCATTAAAAAAGAATCTAATGATGCCAATGCTTCTTTTGCTCCTAAAGGTGAAGTAGTTTATTACTCTGATCCGTCAGATGAAAAAATGAACGACTTAAAATTAGCCTATAAATTTGATATCTATGCAGAAAAACCTTTAAGCAGACAATATGTTTTCGTAGATGCAAAAGACGGAAAAGTATTGGGGGTTGATGCAATCATTCATGAAGTAAACGCACCGGGAACGGCAGTTACAGGATACAGCGGTACGAGAAGCATCGTATCAGATTCTTACAACGGAAGCTACAGACTGAGAGAAACAGGAAGAAACGGCGGAACAGCAGTGCAGACCTTCAACCTGAAAAAGGGAACCAGCTACGCTTCAGCAGTAGATTTTACAGATGCGGATAACACATGGAATAATGTTAATACAAACAAAGACGAGTATGCAACCGATGCACATTGGGGTGCCGAAATGACTTTGGATTATCTGTACACAAAATTCGGAAGAAAGAGTATTGATAACAACCATTTTGCGATAAAATCTTACGTGCATTATTCTACTAACTATTTTAATGCGTTCTGGGACGGAACGAGAATGACGTATGGTGATGGAAGTTCATCTACCAATGGAGGAAAACCTCTTACAGCGTTAGATGTTTGCGGACATGAGATTGCTCACGGAATGACTTCCAAAACAGCAAACCTTGCTTACCAGAGAGAATCCGGAGCATTGAATGAAGGTTTCTCCGATATTTTCGGAAATTCAATAGAACGTTGGGCAAGACCTACACAGAATAGTTGGAAATTAGGAGAAGATTTCAGCTACGTGATCAGAGATATGGCAAACCCGAATGCTTACGGACAGCCGGATACTTATCTTGGAACATACTGGAAGACTACAACGACAACAGGTTGTGTAACTCCTTCCCAAACCAATGACTATTGTGGAGTTCATACTAATTCGGGAGTTCTTAATTTCTGGTATTATTTATTAGTAACCGGAGGAAGCGGAACCAATGACAAAGGATTTGCTTACAATGTTACAGGAATCGGTCTGGATAAAGCAGCGGCAATTGCTTACAGAACACTGACTACTTATTTGTCTTCTTCATCTACTTTCCTGAATGCAAGAACATATTCTCTTCAGGCTGCTGCAGATTTATACGGTGCAGGAAGTGCTGAAGTTACTCAGGTTACCAACGCATGGAATGCCGTAGGAGTAGGAGGCGGAACTTCTGCAGCAGGAAAAACGGCTGTTTCGGACGCATTGCTTTACACCATCAGTCCAAATCCGGCAACAGATAAATTTACCGTTTCATTCGATGGTAAAGAAGGAAGCGGAGTGGTAGAAGTAATGAGCTTAACAGGAAAAAGAGAAATTTCCGAGAAAGTGAAATTAACGGACGGAGCAAACAGAGTGGAAATTCAGCTTCCGGGTAATATGCTTCCGGGAATTTACGTAGTAACCGTAAACGGACAAAAAGCAGGGAACTTAATTAAAAAATAATAGTATACCATAATATTTTTAAAAGCAAGACCACAGAAATTTTTCTGTGGTCTTCTTTATTGTTCTTGAGATTTAAAAGGTACTATACCAGATAAAACTCATGAAGTTTTTCCTCGCAAAGTGTTTTTACCACTTCAATCCATCGGTCTTCATCATTAAGACACGGAATGTAATGGAAACTTTCTCCACCGCCGTGTAAAAACTGCTCTTTTCCTTCTACGGAAATTTCTTCCAGTGTTTCCAGACAGTCTGAAACGAAAGCCGGACAGACAATTGCCAGGTTTTTTACTCCTTTTTTAGGGATGGTTTCAAGCGTTTCATCGGTGTAAGGTTCGATCCATTTGTCTTTTCCTAATCTCGACTGGAAAGAAACAATGGTTTTTTCCTTCGGAAGATTCAGTTTTTCAATTACCAGATTGGTTGTTTTAAAACATTGGTGACGGTAGCAAAACGTATGACTCGGATTGCTTTCTCTGGAACAGCAGTCGTTCAGATTACACGTTTTCGTTGGATCGGTTTTATAAATATGTCTTTCCGGAACTCCGTGATAAGAAAACTGAAGCGCATCGAAATTTTCAGGAAGTTTTTCTCTGATGCTTTCCGCTAAACAGTTGATGTAAATATCACGATCGTAAAAAGGCTGAATATAATTGATCTTTACCTTCGGAAACTTCTGTTTTCTTACTTCTTCTGCTTTTTCCACCACCGTTTCTGTCGTGCTCATCGCATACTGAGGATACAGCGGGAAAAGTACAATCTCGGAAACTCCTCGATCTACCAGTTTCTGAATTCCGGCTTCAATACTCGGCTGTGCATATCTCATCCCTATTTCCACAGGAACATCCACCACTTTCTGAAGTTTCTTCTGAATTTTTTCTGTGATCACGATAAGCGGCGAACCTTCGTCCGTCCAAACCGTTTTATAGGCTTCCGCAGATTTTTTCGGTCTTGTGTTCAGGATAATTCCCTGTACCAGAAGTGCACGGAAAAACCAGCGGTAATCGATCACTTTTTCATCCATCAGGAATTCATCCAGATATTCTCTTACATCATTTACTGCCGTAGATTTCGGCGAACCAAGATTTACTAATAAAATTCCTTTCATAAAATATAAATAATGAGTAATGGTAATGAGTAATTTAATAGAGCTTATTACTGATTACTTATGTTTTTATCCGTTTACAGCTTCCACTTTTTCTACTAAATCCGGAACAAACTGTTTTAAAATATTTTCAATTCCGCCTTTTAGCGTAGCTGTTGAGCTTGGACATCCTGAACAGGCACCCTGTAAAAGCATTTTTGCGGTTTTGTTTTCTTTGTCATATTCCATTAAAGAAATTTTTCCACCGTCGTTTTCCACCGCAGGAGCTACATATTCATTTAAAATATCAGAAATTTTCTGTTCGTCGTCTGTATATTCTCTGTTGATGATTTTTTCAACCGGATTTTCATGCTTCTGGGCTTCAATATTTGAAATTTCGCCTCCGTTTTGCAGGTATTCTGCAATTAATGCACGAACCGTCATCATTACCTGATGCCATTCTACAGAATTATCTCTCGTAACTGCCACAAAATTATCGGAAATAAAAACTTCTTTCGCAAAATCGAATTCATTGAAAATTGCCTGAGCCAAAGGAACACCTTCCGCCGCGTCTCTTGATTTTACCTCTACAAAACCTTCAAGCAGCAACTTGTTCGAAACAAATTTCATTACATTCGGGTTCGGAGTCATTTCCGCATAGATCTGGTACATTTCTTTTTTCTTCTGAAGATAAATTCTAGGGTTTGCAAGCAATTCGTCCTCAATTACATTTTTAAGGCTTTCTGCCACGTGTTCCCATTCTACCGTATCCTGTTTTGCAACTGCTACAAAATTTGCCGTGATGAAAATTCTTTCCACAAACGGATAATTGAAAAGTTCCTGAGCAATCGGAATTTCTGAAATATCTGAATCTCTGTCCAACTCCAAAGATCCCGGAATGAGATTGTAATCTGCTACAAATTTCATCACTTTCGGGTTTTCGGTTGGCTCTATAAGTATCGTACGCATTTTTTCTTTAAATTTGAGATACAAAAATACGCAATTAGAAATAAGAAGCCGGAAGTTGGGAGTTAGATTTTTGCTATCACTGTAATTTACAATCTATGATTTCAATCGATCATTTTCAACTTGGCGCATTATAAAATTTTCAAAATAAAAAATATGGCACTTATAAAAGAACTTTTAGGGAAAGCCCCACAAATAGGAGAAAATACATTTTTAGCAGAAACAGCAACCATTATCGGAGATGTTACGATGGGAAAAGACTGCAGCATTTGGTATAACGCGGTGATTAGAGGAGATGTTCACTACATCAAAATGGGGAATAAAGTAAATGTTCAGGACAATGCAATGTTACACTGTACGTACCAGAAACATCCTTTGAATATCGGAAACAATGTATCCATCGGTCATAATGCGATTGTTCACGGATGTACCATTAAAGACAATGTGCTTATCGGAATGGGAGCAATTGTAATGGACGACTGTCTTGTGGAAGAAAACTCGATCATTGGAGCAGGATCTGTGGTAACGCAGGGAACCCATGTAAAATCGGGAGAAGTTTGGGGCGGTGTTCCGGCAAGAAAAATTAAAGACATCAATTCGCAGCTTCTGGAAGGAGAAGTGAACAGAATTGCAGATAATTATGTGAAATATTCTTCATGGTATAAAGAAAACGTGAAAAATTTGGAAGGATAAATTTTAATTTGATGGTGAATGGTGAATTTTGCTTCGCAAGTAAATTTTTCACAGTAAATTCAAATTCATAAAAATAAAAAGCATTGCTGAAATCTTCAGTAATGCTTTTTTATCCTTAGTGAAATTCCTGATAGAATTTTATAATAGTTTTTTAATAAATCAGTTCGGCTTTACCTTTTATACATTTAATTGCAGTAGGAGGATTCACCATCATACAGTCCGACATAATTCCGTATTTCTGGTTAAATGCTTTTACTTTTTCAGTATAATCATCAATTCTGCTTAGAATACTTTTCTCCATTTTTTTAGGATAGGCAATGTACAGTTGAGGTCCGCCGCAGGATTTTGCGCCCATCGGAGCGAAAGCCCATTCAGTTGCATCCGTACATTTTTCTTTCGTAACTTCAGATTCAATGGAAACCCGAATTCTGTCGAGCTGCGCCTGATCGTATTTCTGGCTGCTTTCATCGGCAGGTCTTTCTGCGATATCCTGAGGAAGATTGGCGTTTGCTTCTTTTGCGGTTCCGCAGGAAACAAATACTACCGAAATACTGAATAATACGACAGAAATATAAGAAAGAGGTTTTAGCATAATTACTTTTTTCTGTTTCAAAATTTTCAAAACTTATGCCAAGATAAGGATTTTAAGTTTCATTTCCGTAATTTTGACAGCGATGAACAATCATTTTTTTGACTTAATAGAACATACCAACCGAAGCGTATTTTTAACGGGAAAAGCAGGAACAGGAAAGACGACTTTCCTCAACGATTTTGTAAAACGTACCAGAAAAAAACACATCGTTGTTGCTCCTACAGGAATTGCAGCCATTAATGCAGGTGGCGTAACCATTCATTCTATGTTTGGACTGCCGTTAAGAACGTTTTTACCGACCACGGAAAGAATTGATACGAGTCTGGCAAATAATATTGCAGACCTGATGCCTCATTTCAAATACAGAAAAGATAAGCTTAAACTTTTGCGGGAAGTAGAGGTGATTATTATTGATGAGGTTTCCATGCTTCGATCCGATGTCCTGGATATGATGGATTTTTCTCTGAGGTTTATCCGTAGAAATAATCAGCGTTTTGGAGGGGTTCAGATGTTGTTCATCGGGGATTTGTATCAGCTTCCGCCGGTTGTGAGAGATGAGCATATTCTTAAAATGTACTACAATTCGCCTTTCTTTTTTGATAGCCATGCGATTAAGGAAATCCCATTAATTACCATAGAACTTACTAAAGTTTACCGTCAGTCGGATGAAGATTTTCTTGCGATTCTGAATGCCATCCGTGACGGAGATATTGCGAATATAGATTTTGAAAGGCTAAACGAAAGATATGATCCGGATTTTAATTCCGGAGACGAACCTTATGTTTATCTCTGTTCGCACAATAAAATGGCAGACGATATCAATCAGGAAAAACTCGACGAAATAAAAGTAACATCCAAAACCTACGAAGCCAAACTTTTCGGAGAATTTAAAGAGAACCAGTTCCCGAACGAACAGTTTTTAGACCTGAAAATCGGAGCGCAGATTATGTTTATCCGAAATGATATTTCCGGAGAAAAAAGATATTTCAACGGAAAACTGGGCGAAATTTCTGCGTTGGACGAAAATGAAATTAAAGTAATTCTGGATGGTAGCGAAAGGGAAATTACCGTAAAACGTGAAGTCTGGGAACAGAAAAAATATTTTCTGGATACCGATAAAAACATCAAAGAAGAAGTTTTGGGGAGTTTCGAACAGTTTCCGATAAAATTAGCATGGGCGGTTACCATTCATAAAAGTCAGGGTTTAACCTTTGACCGTGTGATTATTGATGCCGGAAAAAGTTTTACCGCAGGACAGGTGTATGTTGCTTTATCGCGTTGCCGTACTTTGGAAGGAATTGTTCTGAAATCTAAAATTACGCCTGAAGTTATCTTTAAAGACAACAGAATTCTGCATTTCCATACCGATACGGTTGCGAATGATCAGGTTGAAAAGATTTTAAATAACGAAAAATACGATTACAGCATCAGGAAAGTACTTCGTGCAGTCGATTCTCAGTGGCTTTTAAAAGAAGTTGAAGACTGGAACAATCTTTCAATTGTAACGAAAAGTCTGGATCATCTTAAAACAAAGCAATTATATAACCAGTTAAAACCTGAAATCGTTAATCTCGGCAAAATTTTTGAAAAACTGGAAAGGGTTATTTCTCAAAAGGTGAATAATTTCATTGAGCAGAAAGAAGAATGGTCTGAAATTGAAAGCAAAACCAAAGGTGCGGTGAACTTCTTTTTTACTGAAATCAGAGATAAGGTTTTCAGTCCGCTGAAAGATTTTTATGCTGAAATTAAAGGAACAAAAGGTCTGAAACAGTATAACGAAGATTTCCGGGTTTGGCTGGAAGATATTGAAGAATATTTAAACAGTTTAAAGGAAATTTATTTGCTGGAAACGAAACTTCTGGATGAGATCAATAACAAGGAAGTGAGCATGAAAGTGGCGAAAGTCCCGTCTCAGGTTCTTACGTTCCAGTTGTTTGAACAGGGGAAAACCATCGGGGAAATCGCTCTTGAAAGAGGTTTGGTGAAAGAAACCGTGATCGGTCATCTCGCAAAATTTGCAGAACAGGGATTGCTCGATATTTCAAGAGTGGTCACTTCAGATAAAATAAAAGCCTTTGAAGATATTTTCTACAAAGATCCCAAAGAAACTTTAACGGAGTGGAAAAATGTTCTCCCGAGTGATTTTGAATTTAATGAAATCCGGATTCTGATCAATCATTTTAATTATCTGAAGGAGAAAAATCAATAAAATATTGCTGATGTATCAGCCACAAACCTCACAGGTTTTTAAAACCTGTGAGGTTTTTTTATCATAATTTTTTTTTTGAAGAATAAATTCAGATGAATTTTTGTATTTTTAGGTCTTAAATCCTCATCACAATGAAATATCTATTTACTTTTTTGTTTGCGTTTTTACTGAATGCAGATCACGATTCTAAATTCAATTATGATCTCCTCATTGGTTCATGGTCGCAGAAATCCATTGCGAACAGCAATTCTACCGGAATATTCACCTTTAAAAAAGACAGTACGGCAAGTCTTGAAATGATCGATCAGGCTTCCAACGGAATGATTGGCGGAATGACCGGTCCTTATAAAATTGAAAAAACCAAAGGAAATTTGAAAATTACTTTAATGGGAAAAGAAAAGACATTTGAAATTCAGGAACTGAGCAAAGATGTCTTGGTAATTCAGAATAAAAAAGAAGGTAAAGAAAAACAGGTTTTTAAACGGTACATTGATAAATAGCTTTAATTTAAGATTGTCATAAAAACGCCTTTATGATCACTCACCACATTTTTATCCACAAAAATTCCGTATTCTGTATTTTCTGAAAAACCTTTCGGAATAACAATATGATCAATATTTTCTTCAATTTCTGAAGTTACAGGGATGATATTTAATTCTTCAAAAAGATTTTTTAAAGCTTCTGTTGTTTTTAAATTAATTGAAAATTGTTCCTCTCCTTTTCGGAAGGAGGTATTAAAATCGCCAACGATAAAAATATTTTTGTTCTCAGCTTCAATTTTTCGGCAATCGCGAATGGTATTCTGTAATTCGATATCAACAAAAGGTTTTCGGTTAAACCAAGTTCCGATAATGGTGCAGTAGAAAACAATTTTTCCCAATTCTGTTTCGAATTCCAAAGCGAGATTGGTTTTATCATCTGCCACAGCATATTTTTTCGAATAGGGAATTTTAGAGTATAAAACTGTCCGGAAAGCTTTTTCTCCATTTAAATATTCTGAATAATTGAGATTTTCATAAACGGTGTTCTCAGGAATTGGCGAACAGAGATATTTATATGGGAAATTTTGAAGATCAAGATCAATGGCTTCCGTGAGAATAAGGAAATCAAATTCAAACTGATTAAGAAATTCTGCGGTTCCTGAAGGTTTCTTTTTTCTTGCCCAATCGATGTTGAGGGTTGCGATTTTCAATAGTCTCTGTTTAAAATTAATTTCCGTTGATTGTTGTCATAATAACTTGCATAACGACTTGTATCTTTGAAGAATATTTCTTCATTTTCTATTTCATTAAATCTTTGCTTATCGGTCTTTGCAAAATCAATTACCGTAAATGTATTTTCGTCTAAAATGATTTTGGAAATGGATTTTATAATTACGTTAAAAAATAACAAAATAGGATGCTCTTCACTATCAAATCCCAAGTTATTATTTTCTCCTCCTAAAAATAAAAATTCTCGATAAGCGTCTGGAAATTTATGTCCTGCAAAATTTTCCATTTCTTTTATTTTTGTTTCATTAATCCCTTCATTTATTCTATTATCAATTTCAGGATTATTTTTCATTATTTTTAAATATTTTATTTCCATTATTTCAAATAAAAAATGAAAAAATTGCCCAAATGATGGGCAATCTTGTTTTTACCACGGTTGCAATCCTCTCAATGCATAATCTACCAAACGGTTGATTAACTGGCTAAATGTTTTCTCGGGAAAAGGGTATATTGTTTCTCCATTTGGACCTTTATAAGACTCACTAACACTGAAATTGTACGGTCTTGGATCATCTCCTTCATCCAAATAAATAAAACTAAAGATTGCCCCGTCATAAGAATCCAATACAACATAAGGACGATTAATAGAAAGGTTATTTTTCCTCATTTACTTTTCGTAATACTTCTTTAGTGCGATCCATTCGCTTCCGTCTTGTCCAATGCCTTCGTGGTCAAATCCTAAACTATTGAATTCTCCTCCCAAAAATAAATATTCTCTTAATGCCTTTGGAAAGGGTATTCCATTATTAAGTTTTTGCTCAAGTTCTTCTATTTTATCTAAAGAAAAACCTCTTGATTTTCTATTCCAAAATGAGGAATTAGCTTCCATTGTTTTTAAATATTGTATTTCCATTATTTATTTTTTAGGTTTTCGAACAACCGTACCCTTCCTTACATAGTTTCGTCTTCGTAAATAATAATTCCATTTTCTTATTTAGAATGGTCAGTTTTTCTACTTTTTCAAATTGCCATTTTTGTCATAAACTTTGGTTGTGTTTGGAACGGGTATATTATTATGGATTTGATATTCCATTTCTAAATTTCCGTTTTCATAATAGTCTCTTATCCAACCTTCCAAATATCCATTCTGATATTCATTTTCACCAGAAAGCCATCCTTCATCTTCATAAATCTGGCAAATACCTGTAAAAGGTTTACCTTTGTATAAAAGAATTTCACTTCCTCCGAAATCAAATCCTCCGTGTTCTAAATCTTCATATTTTATTTTTAAAGCCATAATATTTTTATTTTAAAGTTCAATAAATGTAACAAAAGTTGTTAAAAAATGACAATGAGCACATGGTGGTTGAACACCTTCCCTAGCTAAAAACCTATTATATCCTGTAATTTTCTTAAATATTTCATCTCCTTGCTTACCTAGCGGATCTACATTTTTCAACAAAGCATCCAGTGCACGTATTTCTCCATGAGAAGCTTGTATACCAGCTCTGTCAGCATCCAGACGGTCTGCATGTAAACCTTCTTTAAAATGTTTATTATGATATTCAAAACGTTTTTTAAGAGTAATATGCATATCATCTAAAAAATTTTGGTAAATACTCGGTGTTCCATTTTTATCGAGAACATATCTTCCAAATTCCTCAGAAAATTCACCTAATTCATCTATATCTCCCTTTCTATAGAAATTATGTGCAGTAAAGGTTTTAGAAATATTTTCTCCATCTTTATGAGTCATGCCACATACCATAACGAATTTTTTTCTTTCATTCTTAGAAAATTCGTTTATTAATTCTTCCACATATTTATTTACAGCTTTTACTGTTTGCTTGCCTTCTTTTCCAAAATAAAGAAGTGCCTTTGCCTCATCAACTAAATTGGCTAGCTTTCTCCCAACATACTTTTGCTTATATGCATTTCTAAAATCTTTTTGAGTTTCTGCTAATTCATAAATATATGTTTTTGCAGTACTTTTCCCTGAAGAATTAGTTATATTTTCTATTTTTTTTGAAAAAAGTCTAATCGCATCACCAGTTCCTTCAAAAATATTGTCATTACCATATTGTACAATAAAACCTTCAGGTGTTGCAAGTGCTTTTGCTCCTTTTAATCGATCATCAATGTTTCTTATAATGGTTAATCCCAACTCTTCAAGAAGTTCTAAAGTGGCTTTTCCTATTTTATATTTGGTACGAAACCAATTTTTAATGTCTTGAGCAATAAATCCTCTTAGCTTCTTCCCTTGTAAAATTACCTCATCAATATCATGCGCTTCTTCCGCCAAATCCTCTACTTTAGCGCCATTTTTAGCACCCTGCAAAAGTTCTTCAACAAATTTAATAAATCCTTTGAAGCCTTTAGCACAGGCTTTAAAAAAAGAAAACCCACTTCTAATGTACAGTAGGAAATGGGTTTATAAAAATATCAGTCTTCAAAATTTTCCCAAGATTGGGGACCAATAATATCTACTAAATGATAATCCTTTTCATCAAAACGAGCACTATAGAAAGCGTCTCCGCCATAAGTTTGATCTGAGATAGAAACCCTATATGAAACTATATGAAAGTTTCTAATTTTTCTATGAATAGTGCCTCCCTCCCTTAAGCCTAAATACTCAATAGAATCTTCGTAATATTGTCTATTGTTTTCTTTCAAGAACTTTTCTAATTTCTTTTCTAATTTTTTTTCTATCATAATTTTAATTTTTTGGGATTGGTATATTTCTTTTTTCTAATTTTAAAACTATCTGTCCATCAAAATATTGAAAGGCATGCCCGAAGGGCGGTGTAGATAATTCCTGCTCGTTCAAATTAAATTTTTTTGCATTTTCTACTAACTTATCATACACATATTTTTCTCGTTTGTAAATATGTTGCCAATTTTCTACTGTATAATCATCTTCTTTCGTATCTTTTAAAGGAGCATGCTTTACATATTCATCAAAGCTAATTAAGTGCATTTCTTCCGCATGGAAAGATTCATGTAACATAAAATATTCTGTGACATTGTCTTTATACTTTATGGTATTAGTATTTGGGTCAAATAGTGCCAAAATATGAGGTTTGTCAAAACTCTCTACCTTTTGAAGCTTAGTGCCAAATTTCTTTTTTAAAATCTTAGCCCAGTCTTCAATATCGGTTTCGGACAATATTTTTCCACCATATAATCCTTCTCCTTCAATATTATTTGACGAGTGTTTGCCTTTTTTCTTTCCTTTTACAATCACCTCCTCAATATCATGCGCTTCTTCAGCTAAATCCTCTGCCTTTGCGCCATTTTTAGCACCCTGCAAAAGTTCTTCAACAAATTTAATAAATCCTTTGAAGCCTTTAGCACAGGCTTTTGCAAATCTAAAGATAAGCTTTCCAAGCCCAAGCAACAAATCTGTAATACCAAATGTTACTGCTGAGAACGTTTCTCTGGTGAGAACCCAAAGCAGACTGGATGCTTTCTCTACATAAGTAGCTCCTTTTATGATGTTACCTGCCCCTTCAGTGAAAATCAGAAGTAAAATATTGATGATGAACTCAAAGGCAATAACTCCTGTATAAAATGCTATTGTATAACGGGATGCATTATTCCAATATCCTTTTAACTCATCAAATATACCCTGAAAATCATCTTGGGAAATACCTCCACTGGAACTAAACAGGTTTTTAACCCCTTCTAAAAAAACAGATACATTTTCATGTGCCCAATCCAATACATCTTCTGCTTTTTCCAAAAGGTCTCTTCTTTCCAGATACTGCTGGTAAGAAAATGTAGTGGCAGGCTGCAAAAGAAACTCCAAAATATACAAAATACATTGTACCAAACCTACTAAACCATTTATTACTCCACAATTAAAAGCATTAAGAATTTTCAAGAATTCAATTCCTTTCTCTGCCAAATCTGTAACGGTGTCTTTAATTTCTGAAAGAAAGGTTTTAATAGAATTGATAATTCCGGTAATTTTGGTTACCAATTTTTTGAAGGAATCTGGCAAGTGTTCTATAGAAGCGTCTTTCACTTTACTTGCAGATTGAATCACCAGTTCCCATACTTGGCTAAAAGCAGTCTCTACCCCCTGTACAAATGGGTTGCTGCCCAAATCTTCAAAAAATTCTGCTGCCTTGTTCATATTTACAGGAACTGCGACTCCTGTAAAAACAGGAATCAGAGGGGAGTAATCTTTAGAAGCGGGGTCATAATTTTTTTCATTAGGTTTAAAGTCTTCCAGTTGCTTGGCACACCACCCAATAGCATCAGCAGGAATGGAAGAGATATCTCCTATAATTTCTTCGAACCTCCTGTCACCGGTATAAAACTGATATTCTCTCATTAAAGCATCCCGAACAAGAGTTGCATTAATCTTATCTCCCTCATAAGTATAAGCCAGTTGTGCCAAATAACCTGCCTCATCTTCCATAGAAGTAATATTTTTAAAAAACTTTCCTCCTATTTTGGCAGGTAAAGGTTCCGGAAACTGCTTAAAAAGGCTTACAAAATAATCTCCCATTTTAGCAGCATAGAAGTCCCCTGCAAAGTTGGATTTGTTAGAATTAGGCTTTTCATAAAATAGGAAAAGGCTTTGTGGTTCTCGCTTGTTGGTATTGTAGCTTCCCAATACCTGTGAACCGTTTTCACAGGGCAAAACTTCTGCTCTGTATTCGTATCCTTTCTTTCCGGTTTCATCTATCCCGGTTGAAGGGAAAATAGATACAGGCTCGTCTGTGAGATAAGAATACCCTAAAGGTGTATTTCTGTAATCGTGAAACTTGCTCCTAAATTCTGGAGAATCATCCTTATTGATTAGAGTATTTTCAAAAGCATTCTTATTTTCAGCAACTCCTTTATTTGCCTCTTCAAAAGTAATCGTTTTAAATTGGGAAAGATCCCCAAATTCATCGTCAAAATCTTCCATAATCTTTGTGTTCTTTCAATTAATATTTGTTTAAATGTTTCTGAAAACAAAGCTAAAGCTTGGCTGCGCCAAAATTTGACGTGTTATTTTTTTGTTTATAAAAAAAATCAGGACAGTTAATAAAACTACCTGATTTTATTTTTTCTAAATTTTTGATGAAAATAGCTAAAATTTTCAACAAATTATCTAAAGATTTGCCTGAAATACTTAAAACTTTAGTTAAAAAACCTAAACGGAATGTAATAAGACTTAAACAGAACGTAGAAAGGCTTAATCAGGTCTTTTGTTCACCTTAACGTTTAGGTTTTGAGTTTTTACTTATACTATATTACTTTATTTTTCGCCTTCAGGCATATTATTTTTTGCTGTTCTTGGGAAAAACTGTTTCAGGTCTGCTACTTTTTCTGCAAAGCCAATTACTTCTCTTCCTTTTTTGTATTGAGAGTATGCATAATCGTCTAATGCATCATTATAATTATCGTAATCGTGTAAAATCTTGGTACTTTCCATTTGATATACCAAACTGGCTAATCTTTCTTTTCTAGTTTCTAAGAAAGTTCTTGCCTGATAATCGCTTTCAAATTCATCCCAGTCTACATCATCTGCACTCAACTGAGGTTGGTTCATTTTATAATCTCTCACTTTGTTCACAAAAAGTTTGTTCTGCTCATTTATGGTTCCGTAAAGTTTTCTTTGTTCGGCATTTAAAGCAGCCAGTTTTCCCTGAAATAAGGCTTCTAATTCAACAATTTTGGCATCTATTTGTGTTTTTAAATCGTTGGTAAGTTGTGTCTGAATAACGTTTTTCATAATTTATAAATTTTTGTTCAAATGTATTAAAAATCAATTAATTTTTAACAAAATCATTATAATTTTAAAAAATAACAGTTTTTATTAATTTTTTATTGTGAAATAATTAAATTTTAAATATTTTAAACTTAATATTGATATGAATAGAAAATTATACTCACTTGCTGTAATTTTATAATACGCTTTCATGGATCTGAAGTTTTCGGGAGCAGATTGTGTTTCTAAAACAATTGCAAAAAGTAAATTTCCCCCATAGTTTTTCCCTGAACCTCACCATTAATCTTATCGATTACAAAAAGTAACTAATGCAGTTTATTAGTCTTATCTTTGTTGTGTAAAAATTTAAAATAATGAATCGACAAAAGTTTTATGAAATGCTTTTGTCTAAACAGAATATCCCGATATGAAAAATTTTGAAATATCAGTATTGGATCTTGCCCCTGTAAAGCAGGGAAAAACTGTTCATGATACTTTTCAGGACAGTTTATCATTAGCCAGTCATGCTGAACATTTAGATTATAAAAGATTCTGGCTTGCCGAACATCACAATATGGAAAGCATTGCCAGTTCTGCAACCTCCGTTCTGATTGGTTTTATCGCCAACGGAACAAAAAAAATAAGAGTCGGTTCCGGAGGAATTATGCTTCCGAACCACAGTTCATTAGTCATTGCCGAACAATTCGGAACCCTTGAATCCCTATTTCCCGGAAGAATCGATCTTGGTTTGGGAAGAGCTCCTGGCACAGATGGTTTAACCGCTCAGGCTTTAGGAAGAAATCCTGCAATGATTAACCAGCAGTTTCCAAGACAGATTTTAGAATTACAGAAATATTTTTCCAAAGAAAACCGTGATGCTTTGGTTCGTGCAATTCCGGGAGAGGGACTGGATATTCCGATGTATATTTTAGGTTCGAGTACAGACAGTGCTTTTTTGGCAGCAGAATTGGGACTTCCGTATGCTTTTGCGGGGCATTTTGCGCCGGAGCAGATGGAAATGGCTTTCAATATTTACAGGGAACATTTTGAACCGTCAAAATATTTAGATAAACCTTACATCATTGCCTGTGTAAACGGAGTTGCAGCAGAAACTTCGGAAGAAGCTCATAAAATGTCAACAACATTGTTTCAGGCTTTTATTAATATTATACGAAACGACAGAAGACCTTTTGCACCGCCGGTTGATGATATGGACGACATCTGGTCGCCCATGGAAAAATCTATGGTTTTGCAGAAACTGAGATATACTTTTATCGGAAATCAGAGTGAAATTGAAGAGAAGCTGAAAAGTTTTCAGGAAAAATTTAATGTGGATGAACTGATGATTAATTCCCACATTTACGATCATCAGAAAAGACTGGAATCATACAGTATTTTCAGAAAAGCCAGAAACTCCGTATTTAACGAATAATAAAGAATTTATAATATTGGGAGATGCATATTTTTATAAGTATCTTTGCACAAATTTAAAAAGTAAAAATGTCTGATATTAAGTTAAATACTATTCCAGAGGCAATAGAAGACCTTAAAAATGGTAAAATAATCATAGTAGTGGATGATGAAGACAGAGAAAATGAAGGCGATTTTCTTTGTGCGGCAGAGCTTACAACACCGGAAATTATCAACTTTATGGCGCTTCACGGAAGAGGGCTTATCTGTATGCCGCTTCCTGAAAAAAGATGTGATGAGCTTGGTCTTGAAGTAATGGTAAGCCGAAGCAGCGATCCGAAAGAAACCGCTTTCACGGTGTCTGTAGACCTTTTAGGAAACGGAACTTCTACCGGAATTTCTGCAAGCGACAGAGCAAAAACCATTCTGGCTTTGATGGATGAAAAATCCAAGCCGACAGATTTTATGCGTCCCGGTCATATTTTCCCATTGAGAGCAAGAAAAGGGGGTGTTCTGAAAAGAGCAGGACACACAGAAGCTGCGATAGATTTAACTTGTCTTGCCGGTCTTAAAGAAGGAGGGGTAATCTGTGAAATCATGAATGAAGACGGTTCTATGTCGCGTTTGCCGGAGCTTTATGCTTTTGCACAGAAACACGATATGAAAATTGTTTCCATTGAAGATCTAATTCATTATCAGCTTAAAAAAGGAAATCTTATTGAGAGAATTGAAGAAAGAAAAGTAAAAACGGCTTACGGAGATTACGATTTCTTCGCTTTCAGAGAAACTTCCAACGATCAGATCCATTTTGCTTTAACCAAAGGTTCTTGGACGGTTGATGAGCCTGTTTTGGTAAGAGTTCAGTCATCAGATTCTTATTTTGATGTGTTAACGAGATTAAATAACGGCGAAAAACCTCAGTTGGAAAAAGTAACCTCAATGGTTAACGAAGCAGGAAAAGGAGCCATTGTTTTCATTAATAATGTTTCAAGCTCTGAAAATACATTAAGAAAGCTTCAGCAGTTCCTGAATTATCAGGACGGACAACAGCAGCATCCTACTTTAGCGTTCAATTACAGAGATTACGGTATCGGAACACAGATTCTTAAAAATCTCGGAATTAATAAATTTAAAGTAATCACCCAGAATCCTAATGTAAAACCGCAGGTTGGCGGATATGACGTTGAGGTAACGGAAATGGTGCAACTATAACTTTGAATGGTCAATTGTGAATTAACCTTGTTGTCAATTTTTTGATACATTTTAAATTCACTTGCGAAGCAAATCGACAATTCACATTTCACATAAAAAATGGCTTGAGAAATCAAGCCATTTTTATTTCGTCGAAATTTCTGAAACCGTTCAGAAAATCTTTGATGTTCATTCTCTTTTTTCCTTCAAGCTGTAATTCTGATGGAAAATATTCTCCGTCTTGGGTGTAGATTTTAAATTCATTTTTAGAAATTTCCAGACTTCCGGCTGTTTTTCCATGATCTGAAATTTCAAATTTTCCACCGAAAATTTTAAGTCCTTTTTCTTCTTCGCCTATCTTTAAAGTGGTGAAAGCTGCAGGATAAGGAGACATACCCAAAATAAACTGATGAATTTCTTTCGAATTTTTCGTCCAGTCGATTCTTGTATCTTCTTTAAAAATTTTAAACGCATTTTTTGGATGCTCAACTTTCGGCTGTGGTTTTTCGGTGATTGAATTTTCTGCCAATCCGTCTAATGTTCTTACCACAAGCTCAGAGCCCATTTCCATGAGTCTGTCGTGAAGGCTTCCCGCATTTTCATCCGGTAAAATAGGGAGTTCTTCCTGAAGGAGAATATTTCCTTCATCTATTTTTTCATTGATAAAAAAGGTTGTAGCTCCGGATTTTTCTTCTCCGTTGATAATTGCGTAATTGATCGGCGCTGCTCCTCTGTAATCAGGAAGTAAGGAAGCATGAAGGTTGAAAGTTCCCATTTTTGGCATTTCAAACAAAACTTTCGGCATCATTCTGAAAGCGACCACCACAAAAACATCGGCTTCCAGTTTTCTCAATTCCTCTAAAAATTCGGGATTTCTCAGTTTTTCAGGCTGAAAAACAGGAAGATTATTTTCTACGGCAAAAACTTTTACCGGAGACTGATTGATTTTCTGTCCGCGTCCGCTCGCTTTATCCGCAACCGTTACAACGCCCACAACTTCGTGATGAGAATGATGAATGGCTTCCAGAGATGCTTTGGCAAATTCCGGAGTTCCTAAAAATACAACTTTCAATGATTTCATAGTGCAAAGATAAGGTCTTTGATGAAGGATTGAAAGATTTGATTTTAAAATTGAGAGTTGATATCAGAAAAATGTCATACTGAACTCAACGAAGTATCTCAGTTAAAATGCCAATTCCGTTATTTTTAAGAGATGAGAAAAGATCTTACGCCAAAGCATACGTTCTGAAATTCAGCATTTTTACTTTTCCGGTATCCAGCAGAAAAATTAAATTTTCCAGAATATTCTCTTTGGAATGATAGCTGAGCTGAATAGAAAGTTCTTCAATCGTTGCCGGTCTTTTACTCAGCAAATTGAGGATCTGCTGGGAAATGTTTTTACCGAAAATCGACTGTTTGTTTCGTTCACATACCGAACATTGCCCGCAGTTTTTAGCATTTTTTTCACCAAAATAGTTCAAAATGAGCTTCATTTTACAGTATTTATCATCTTCGATGTAAAATTTCATTTCTTCCCACTTCTGGATTTTATTTTTCTGAATATGTTCAAAAAGTTTCCAGTACACAGAGCTGTTTAATCTTTCATCTCTTGGTTTCAGAAATTTTACGCTTGTTAAAGCACCGTCAATATATTCCACATAGCCTTTTTGCTGAAGTTCTTTTAATCGTTCTTTTATTAATTCGACACTGGATCCGATTTTTCCGCTTACCTGCTGTTCGCTGAACATCACTTTATGCGTAGTAATCCCGGAAATCGTACGAAGCATGAGTTCTAAAAAATAGGCGTCTTTTCTGGGCAACTGATCAATTTCATGGGCTTCCATCAATAACTGAAGCGATGAAAGACTTTTATGTTCGTTGAAATAAATTATTTCCTGATTGTGAAGAAAATTGAGAACATTTCTGATCTTCGCATTCGAAAGTTTCGTGAAATTATAAATTCCGTTGATATTCAGTTGAAAAACTTTTTCCGGAAGCTCAAATTCGGCAACCTGAAAAATAGAGTAGAGGTAGGTAACGATTTTTAGAAATTCAGCTTTATTGGGAATCTGGTTTTTTAAAATCTGATCAAAATTTAAAATTTCCTGCTTATTCCAAAGCAGAAATGCGAAACTTTCTTTTCCGTCTCTTCCGGAACGCCCGATTTCCTGATAATAATTTTCAATGGAAGGAGCAGGAGAGTAGTGAAGTACAAAGCGTACATTGTCTTTATCAATTCCCATCCCGAATGCATTGGTGGAAATTAAGACATGATTATTGCTTCTGTTCCAAATTTCCTGTTTTGTATTTTTTTCTTTTGTGGATAAACCAGCGTGAAAATAATCTACATTTTTAAGCTGATTTTTTTTCAGAAATTCACTGAGGAGTTCGGCTTCTTTTCTTGTTCTCACATAAACAATTCCTGCTTCATTCGAGAATTTTAAAATATCATATACTTTCTGAAATTTATCCGAAACTTCTTCCATGAAAATTTTGATGTTGTCTCTTTTAAAACTTTTCTGAAAAACCTGCGGATTTTTTAGTTCCAGTTTTAATTTTATTTCCTCCAAAACTTTTGGCGTAGCAGTTGCCGTTAAAGCCAGACATGGAATTTTAGGGTTATTTTTTCTGAATTCTTTGATATTCTGATAACTCGGTCGGAAATCCTGTCCCCATTCTGAGATACAGTGCGCTTCATCGACCGCGATGAAAGACAGTTCGATTTCTTCAATATTCTGCAAAAACTGTTTATTGGTGATTCTTTCAGGAGAGACATACAGCATTTTTGTCAGTCCTTCTTTGCATCGGTCATAGATATTTTCAGCATCATATTCATCCAGTTCCGAAGACAGATATTCGGCTTCGATTCCTCTTGATTTTAATTGATTTACCTGATCTTTCATCAATGCCAGTAAAGGGGAAATTATAAGACAGGTTCCTTCCTTTAACAAGGCGGGAAGCTGATAACAAAGAGATTTTCCGGCTCCTGTAGGCAACAGGACAAGAGTATCTTTTTCATTAATGACAGAATCTATAATTGCTTCCTGAGAATCGCGAAAACCATCATACCCCCAAAAATGTTTCAGGGTTTTAAATTTTAGCTTTTGAAAATCTTGCTGAGAAATCATAGGATAAAAGTAATAAAAGTATTCTGACAAAAAAAGCCACGCAATGCATGGCTTTTATATATTTAATAATAAATTTTTATTATTTAGCTTCGAAGTAAACTCTTCTGTTTGCTCTGTTTTTCCATTCAGGACATTTCGTAGCAGGGTCGCATTCAGGATATTTAAGGTCTTTTTCACCTCTACCTACTGCGTTAAGTTTACCAGACTGAACTCCGTTTTTAATTAAATAATCTTTTACGTTGTTCGCTCTTCTTTCAGAAAGTTTTTGGTTGTATGCATCAGAAGCTCTTGTATCTGTTGCTCCAACTACTGTGTAAGATCCATTAGAAGAATTAATGTAATTTACAGCGTTGTTAAGAATTGGAGTGTTAGAAGGTAAAATTCTGTCTGAATTCAGATCAAATTCAATTCCATCTAATTTTGTCTCTTTTTCATCAACTGGTCCAACCGGAGTAGGAGCTGTTGTAGGGCAACCTTGGTTTTCCACTGGTCCCGGAACGGTTACACACTTATCGTATAGATCAATAACACCGTCAAGATCAGTATCAAGAGCTACACCTGCACCGTCCACTCTTGCACCTGCAGGAGTATCAAGCTGTCTGTCCCAATCGTCGCAAACACCATCGTTATCAAGATCTCCTTTTTTACAAACTTCGATATCCTGGTTTTTGTTAGCTAAAACATCTAATTTATAGTAGATCTCCTGAAGTGGATCGTGCCACATTAAGTGAGATTCGTGTTTTCCAAGTTTTAAAGAAACCCCTAAAGTAGCGTTGAAGAAGTTATCAGAAACCTGCTCTTCACGTTGGTTGATCGTGCTGTATTTGTCTCCTCCACCGTCAAATTCATCATCACCGGTAACGGCATACATTACTCTACCTTCGATATCGATTCTTCTGTTTACTTTAAATTTCACACCGGCACCTGCCTGAGCAAACATAGATCCAAGTTGAAACGGCTTAATTTCCGTTACCAGTCTTTGCCCTTTATCATCTTTCTGATAAGCTCTGTAGGCTAAAGTTCCGATACCTGCATATCCATGCAAAGCCCATCTGTAAGGAGAATGGTTATCCACTCTTCTGAATAGGTTTGAGAAGTTAATGTCTCCTAATAATGAGATTGCATCATATTGCGTTCTTGCAGCTACACGTTGATACGCTGAAGCATCAGAAGGCGCAGAATCTTTTGTATTAAACCATCCCTGTCTCGTTTCTCCTCTGTCGTATTGTAAATTAAGACCAAAAGCGTGAGTAATGGCTTTATCAATACTTACATATGCAGAATAACCAAAAAGGTTTTTACCGTTTCCGCTTTTTATAGATGTTAAGTCTGCAGATTGAACTAATGGTACACCAGCACCGAAAGAGATTGCCCAATCGTTAAATCTTTTAGATTTATTGGTAAACGGGGAAACATTTGCAGAGCCCGAAGAAAACGTATTTGGATATTGCCCGTTTGAAACTACTGCAGTTGAGTCCTGTGCAAAGGCAACTGTAGGAACAGTAAGTGCTAATGCAACAATTGCTAAACTTAATTTCATAGTGTATTTTTTATTTAGTTAATTAAATGATTTAGTTATAATTATTTGGCTGTAGTAGGACAACCTTGATTTTCTACCGGTCCGGGAACCGTTACACACTTATCGTATAAATCGATTACTCCATCCAGATCCATATCTAAAGCAACTCCGGCTCCGTCTACTCTTGCTCCTGCAGGAGTATCAAGCTGTCTGTCCCAATCGTCGCAAACACCGTCGTTATCAAGATCACCTTTTTCACATACTACAAGTTCTGTGCTTTTGTTTTCCAGAACATTGGTTCTGTAATATGCTTCCTGTAAAGGATCGTGCCAAGCCAGATGAGAATTGTGTTTTCCTAGTTTGAAAGAAACACCTAAGTTAACTGTCCACGCATTATCAGATCTTCTTTTATCAAGCATATTATACTTTGATACTTTAGAAGTAACATCATAATCTGCAGGACCTGCGTTACCACCACCGTCGAATTCGTCGTCTCCACTGATGATATACATTGTTCTTGCTTCAATGTCGATAAGTTTTGAAACTTTATATTTCAAACCTGCACCAAGCTGATAATAAATTGAGTTGATGTCTAACTTTTGGTTAATGAATAACGGAATTCTTGCAGGAGTAGTGCTCCATCTGAATTCATTATTATCATATAAAGAAGTATTGAAATTCATTAAACCAACACCTGCATAACCATGCAATGCCCATCTGTAAGGAGAATGATTGTCTACTCTTCTTAAAAGATTAGAAAAGTTAACATCTCCCATTAAAGCAATCTGGTTATATTTCGTTTTGGCTTCTGCCACTCCGGCAGCTACACCTGCAGCTCCTTCAAGCTGTCCTCTCTGATTTGTTTCTCCTCTCTGATAAATAAGACTGATTCCTACAACATGGGTAATCTGTTTGTCTAAACTCACATATGAATTGTAGCCCCAGTTGATTTTTTTATCTGTAATAGACTTCAGATCGGAGTGAACCATAAATGCAGCACCTCCACCTACTGATACAGACCAGTCGTTGAATCTTTTTGCTTTTGTGTCGAAAGGTTGAACATTGGCAGAACCTGAAGAAAATGTATTGGGATACTTATCATTTGAAGTAACAGCTATACTATCTTGTGCGTAAGCAGCAATAGGCAACGTAGCCAATAATAATAAACCTAATTTCATACAATATGTTTTATGTTTTATTTGATAAAATTTCTTAATAATGTTTTTGAAAATTCTCTTTCAAAAAGATGCTTTTTGTGAGGGATTTCCAATCTTTCTGAGACAAATTTTAGTTCATTATAGGTAACGATATCTATGTCTATTACTCTATCAGAATATCCTCCTGAAGCTTTAGAATCGTTAGCTCTTCCCATTTCTTTTTCAATACTTTTAACAAAATCAAGTAGTTGAATAGGCGAAAGACGAGTAAACATTATCAGTGCAATATTACAAAAAATATTAGAACTGGCAAATTCTACGGGCTCGGATATTAAAAATTCACTCAATTTTAATATTTCATTTCCACCGCTTTGCAGTTTTTCTATAGCGGTTTCAAGATTTTTTTTTTGATCTCCAAGATTACTTCCGAGTAACAAAACGACTTTATGTTGCGACATATTGTAAAATGATTGATTTATGAAAAGCTTTTTTAAAAATGTACTGGCAAATATAGTGGCTATTGTCATTTTAGGTGCTGTGTTTTTCTTCTTTTTTATCATCATGCTGGTGTTCAGCGCAATGGGAAGTGAGAAATCTGTGGTTGTAAAGAAAAATTCTGTCCTTACGATTAATTTAAAAACCAATATAATAGACAGTCCTACAGAAGAGCAGAAAGGACTTTTTAATATTAGTGAACAGACAAAAAATGTGTTGATTTATGATGCTATTGAAGCCATCGAAAAAGCAAAAACCGATGATAATATTAAAGGAATAAGCATTGAAGCCGATTATTTAAATGCAGGAATTACCCAGATCGATGATCTCAGAAATGCTATTCAGGATTTTAAAAAGAGCGGGAAATTTGTTTATGCTTATGGAAATACGGTTTCTCAGGCAGCTTATTATTTAGGATCGGTTGCAGATCAGTATTATCTTAATCCTTCCGGAATGATCGAGCTTAAAGGTTTGGCAACAGAAGTCGCTTTTTATAAAGATTTTGCCGACAAATACGGAATCGGGATTGAAGTTATCCGTCACGGAAAATTTAAATCTGCGGTTGAACCTTTTTTAAGAAATGATATTTCTCCGGAAAATAAAGAGCAATTAAGCACACTTTTAAATGATATCTGGAAAAACACTTCTTCAAGAATGGCGGTTTCAAGAAAAATAGATACGGCACAGTTCAGAACGGTGGTCGACAGTTTGTACGGAATGATTCCTGATTTAAGTTTAAAATATAAACTGGCGGACAAATTAATTCAGAAAACAGAATACGATCAATTAATTAAATCGAAATTAAATTTAGCAGGAGACGATAAGCTGAATAAAATTTCTTTAGGAAAATATATTGCTTCTTATTCTGATGATGAAAAATCGGGAGACAGAGTAGCGGTTTTGTATGCTTCAGGTTCTATTAACGGAGGAGACGATTATAACGATATCCATTCCGAGAAATATATTAAATACATTAAAGAGCTTCAGGATAACGATAAAGTAAAGGCGGTTGTTTTCAGAATTAATTCTCCGGGAGGAAGTGCAAATGCTTCGGATGAGATTTTATTTGAACTTCAGCAGTTGAAAAAGAAAAAACCGTTAATTGTTTCCTTTGGAGATTATGCCGCTTCAGGAGGATATTACATTGCAATGGCGGCAGATAAAATTTATTCTGAACCAAACACGCTTACAGGATCTATCGGCGTTTTCGGAGTGATTCCTTATTTCAAAGATATTGCCAATAAAAACGGAATCCGTTCCGATATTGTTTCTACCAATGCCAATTCCCAATATTATTCTTCTTTAAACGGAGTTACGCCTTACGGAGTAAGCTTAATTACAAGAAGCGTGGAAGGTACTTATAAAAGATTCGTGCATTTTGTAACGCAGAACAGAAAACAGACTTTTGAACAGATCGACAGTGTAGGAGGAGGAAGAGTTTGGAGCGGAACCAGAGCCAAACAAATCGGTCTTGTAGATGAATTGGGAACATTGAATGATGCTGTGAAATTTGCTGCACAGAAAGCTGGTTTAAAGTCTTACGCAGTTTCTTCTTATCCTAAAAGCATGACGCCTTTCGAGCAGATTTTTAAAGATCTTAATGAAGAGGATATCTCTGCAAGAGTGGTGAAGAATAAAATCGGAAAAGCAAATTATGAACTTTTAGAGCAGATCGTAGAAGAAAGAAAGCTGCAGTCTGAAGTTAAAATGGAAATGCCTTACCAGATCAAAATCAACTAACTAAATTATATATTGTACAAAGAAACGGCGGATTTGAATTTCAAATCCGCCGTTTTAATTTTTTATTGCTAATTAAACTTAGCTTTTTTTCGTAAGCATTCCGTAAATCCACAGAACAATTAAAGCGCCTCCGATAGCCAAGATCCAGCTTCTGAAGTTCCAGAAAGAATCTACATCTCCCCAGTGAAGAAGGTAAACCCCTATTGAACCTCCTATAAAGGCTCCTACGATTCCTAAAATCATAGTAATAAGAATTCCGCCCCCTTGTTTTCCAGGCATGATTGCTTTAGCAAGTGCTCCGGCTAACAGTCCGAAAATAATCCATGTTATAAATCCCATAGTTGCATTTTTTAATGTTAATATTTATGTTTAGTTCATTAATAATGTTGGGAAAACATGATTTTTTACATCATCTTTTCTTGAAAAAAGAATCTACAAACTCCGTACCATTAAATAACTGCAAATCCTGCATCTTCTCTCCAACGCCTATATATTTTACAGGAATCTGGAACTGGTCTGAAATTCCGATAACAACGCCTCCTTTCGCTGTTCCGTCAAGTTTGGTTACCGCTAAAGCATTTACTTCCGTAGCGGCTGTAAACTGTTTTGCCTGTTCAAAAGCATTCTGCCCGGTAGAACCGTCAAGAACCAGTAAAATCTCATGAGGCGCATCCGGAATAACCTTCTGCATTACTCTCTTGATTTTAGAAAGCTCATTCATTAAATTGATCTTGTTGTGAAGTCTTCCTGCCGTATCAATAATAACCACGTCTGCATTTTGGGCAACGGCACTCTGTACCGTATCAAAAGCAACGGAAGCCGGATCTGAGCCCATCTCCTGCTTTACGATAGGAACTCCGACTCTCTGGCTCCAGATTACCAGTTGATCCACCGCAGCGGCTCTGAATGTATCTGCCGCGCCTAAAACCACTTTTTTTCCTTCTGAAGTAAACTGATGTGCCAGTTTTCCGATGGTGGTTGTTTTTCCTACGCCGTTTACACCAACAACCATAATGACGTAAGGCTTTTTGGAAGTGTCGATATTTCCTGTTCCTGCGTGTGGATTTTCAAGCAGAAGACCTGAGATTTCTTCACGAAGGATTTTATCAAGTTCGTTTACACCAACGTATTTGTCTCTCGCAACACGTTCTTCTATTCTTTCTATAATTTTGATGGTGGTAGATGCGCCGACGTCGGATGCAATGAGTACTTCTTCAAGATCATCAAGAACTTCATCATCTACTTTGCTTTTGCCGACTACGGCTTTCGTCATTTTTTCAAAGAAACCCTGGCTGGATTTTTCCAATCCTTTATCTAACGTTTCTTTTTCTTCTTTTTTAAAAATATTCTTAAACCAACTCATCTTATGAATTATGGAATTTTATGTTGTAATGATGGAAGCGGGAGATGGAGGATTAAAGTTTACAATCTTACTTTACAATAATACGTAATAAACTTCAGGCATCCAGCTTGTAACTTCCAGATTAGATTAAAAGCAAAGATAACAAAAAAACTACCCAAAATATGAGTAGTTTTTTATATTGTAAATAAAGTGGAGATTATTTTTTCAAATAACCGTCAACTTCGTCTGCATTCATTACTTTTTCTTCGAAAACGTAAGCTCCTGATTTTGGAGACTTCACCATTTTCACCACTTTGGTCATTTTTTTAGACCCGGTTTGTAGGGTTGCTACTACTTTCTTTGCCATGGTAAATTATATTTTATAAATTACTTGATTTCTTTGTGAACTGTAACTTTCTTAAGAACAGGATTGTATTTTTTCAATTCCAATCTCTCTGTAGTGTTCTTTTTATTTTTTGTAGAAATGTATCTAGACATTCCTGGCATACCGCTTTCTTTGTGCTCTGTACATTCAAGGATTACTTGAACTCTATTTCCTTTTTTTGCCATGATTTAGTTCTTTTTTATCAATCCGTTTCTAGTAGCTCTTTCAATAGCTTCCTCGATTCCAATCTTGTTAATCACTCTCAATCCATGAGCTGATACTTTCAGTGTTACGTGCTTATCCTGCTCCGGAAGGTAAAATTTCTTCTCTAATAAGTTAATTTCAAAACGACGCTTCGTTTTGTTATTAGCGTGAGAAACGTTGTTACCAACCATTGCACGCTTTCCTGTTATTTGGCAAATTCTTGACATATCTCGATGTTCTTATTTGTACTATAATATTTGAGTGTGCAAAATAACAAAGAATTTTTCAGATAGACAAATGTTTTACAAAATTATTTATAAATAACTTATACATTAATCGTTCAGATTTTATGTTAATCTCACTCTCAGTACGTGTTGGCTTCAGGAATGATATATTTCATATTCCCGAAATAATAATTTTTAAGCCTTTTTTGTCTTTCTCTGAAACCAGCGGATTAAAAAATAAAACAGCAGAAATCCTAAAGCAAAAACGGAGAATCTCGACAGAAGATCTCCTGATCTTGTATAAAAAGTCATCCCGTCATAAAGGTTTATTTTAGAAAATAAAGCGGTTTTATCGCCGTAAAAAGTATCTTCCATGATTTCCCCTTTCGCATTAATATGAGCGGAAATTCCGCTGTTTGCAGCTCTTGCGATTTCTCTTCGGGTTTCAATAGCTCTTAATTTTGCGTAGGAAAGAAGCTGTTTATGCCCTTCTGTAACACCCCACCATGAATCGTTCGTCATGATGGCTAAAAAGTTCGCCCCTTTTTTTACATATTCTCCCGTAAATTCACCATAAATACTTTCATAACAGATGATAGGGGCAATTTTTCCTTTGTTGAAAGGATTTGAAAATGCAACCCTTTCTTTATCGGTTCCCAAAGAAGCAACTGTTCCTCCCAGATTAATCATTGCATCACCCAGAAGTGGCTTCAAATAATTCATATAAGGGAAAATTTCCACACCCGGAACCAGCTTTCCTTTATGATACACTTCTACTTTCTGATTCGGAATAACCTGCACCGCCGAATTGAAACTTTCCACCCAAAGTCCTGTGTGAATCTGATACGCTTCTTTTGGCAGATTGTTTTCATTTGTAAAAAAACGATGCGAAGAAATTCCTGTTGCAAAAACCGAACCCGGATGTTTGGCTAAAAACCCTTTAAGATTGTTTAAAATAACACTCTTTTCAAAAGCGGTTTCCGAAATAGAACCTCTTCCCGGAAGCGCAGTTTCGGGCGCGATGTAATAGTCTATTTTTGTTTTGGAATTTCTTTCTGCTAGGTTTAGAAGATCGTTTTCAATCGTTAAGCTGTCCTGCGTGTATTTTTCTGCATACGGATCCAGATCAGGCTGAAGCATCAGAACATTAACGCTTCCGATGGGTTTTTCATCAAAATTATTATATTTCACCACAGAAATAATCATCGGAATAATGATTAAAGCGGCAACAATGGATGTGTTTTTAATGAGTTCTTTTCTTTTTCTCCCTGCTTCCCAGATTCTTACAGTGTAGAAAATCAATACATTAATGAGCAGGATCCAGAAACTTCCGCCGGTTGCTCCTAAAGTATCGTACCACTGGATAAGTTTAGGATAATCGGAAAAAACATTTCCCAGATTCAGCCATGGCCACGTTAATTCCCATCCCAAATGGAACTTTTCAAAACTCATCCAGATCGCGATCAGAAATCCTAATCCCCAATATGTTCCCTGTGCATTTTTGTACCAGTGATAGCATTGGAAAACCAATGAATACAGGAAAGAATTGACCAATACCGGAAATACAACCGCCATCATAGAATGGCTTCCGTCCGGATTTTTTGAACCATAAAGCCATCCTGTTGTTACCACATTCCAAATCACAAAACAGAGGTAGGAAAGTCCGAAAACCACCCAGCTTTTTCTGTTGTAATCTGAAAATTTAGACACGCCGTGTTCCATCATCAAAAGCGGGACAAGCGCAAAAAATATAAAAAACGGAACGCCGTAAGTAGGCCACGAAACGGACAAAAGCATCGCTGAAATGAGCGTAAGTAAAACGTATTTCATTAAATTGATTTAACATACAAATTTAATGTTTTTGAAATGAATAAATTTGCAAACGATGTTAAAGAAATTTTATAAAATCATTATTGTTCCTTACACCCTGTTTTTGCTGTACCTCATGTTTTTCGGGATGGGCAGAACGCAGATGGAAGATAATCTGTTAACCATAGAGCCGATATTTTCTACCATCAATTTCATTAAAGGATGTATTTCATGGAAAGAAATCGTGACCATTGTTGCGGGAAATGTGGTGATGTTTATTCCTTTCGGATTTCTCGGCTGGATTTTTCCCAGACTTCAGGATTTACAGAATCTCCTTTTTACGTTTATTTCGGCAATTACCATTGTGGAAGCAATTCAGTACTTTTCCAGAATGGGGATTTTTGAAGTGGATGATATTATTCTGAATACTTTTGGTGTATTTCTAGGCTTTTTAATGAAGAATTTTATCGAAAAACGATTTCCAAACGGGATAGTTTGAAATATTTAAGAATACATCAACAGGAATGGGTTTTTAGTTCATTATAATGATGAAAAAAACTCAGTTCGGATAAGAAATAAGTTTAAATAATTGATTTGTAGTATTGTATTAATTTATCGCAAAAAAAACAAAAGATTTTTTTAAATTATTAAAAGTTGATAAGCTAAACAAAGGCACTTCGTTTATTTAAAAAAAGACAAAAATGGTATTACTTTGATAAGTTTTACGTGTTTGTATATCTTAAAAACTGAATTCCTGATAATTGAATCTCTTTGTTTAACCTTGCGGTTAAGAAGACTTATCCCGAACTTAGGTTAAAAAAAGAAAATCGGCTTTAGCCAAAACGTAGCATAAATTCTGACTAAAGTCGATTTTTATTTATCCTCTGAAAAAGTCTGATTATCCATTCAGTTCCTTCGCACGTTTTTCTGCACTCAGAATTCCGCCCTTCAGAATTTCCTTTAAATTATTTTCATTGAAGGATTTCAGGGCAGCTTCAGTGGTTCCGCCTTTGGAAGCCACATCTTTTATGAGTTCTTCCAGACTTTTATCCGAATTGTTGATTAAATGATACGCTCCCAACATCGTCTGTTTTACAAAAAGCTGGGAAAGATTTTCTTCGATTCCCATTTCTACGCCTGCTTTTATCATCGCATCGATAATGTAGTAAAAATAAGCAGGTCCGCTCCCCGAAAGCGCCGTAACACTGTCCAACAATTCTTCATTTTCCAGATAAACAGATCTTCCGGTAGAATTTAATAGTCTCTCAATACTAATTAACTGGCTGAAAGAAATTCCTTCCGCAGAAGTGTAGCCTGTAATTCCCATTCCGAGAAGAGTAGGAGAGTTGGGCATGGCTCTTACAACCAAAGGATGATTTAATAATTTCTGAATTTTCTCGATTTTAATTCCTGCCATAATTGATAAAACCATCTGGTTTTCTTTTAACTGAAACCGGAAATTTTCCGCTACGTGCTGAAAATCCTGAGGTTTTACGGCGATGATAATTAAATCTGCGTCCAGATCATTCACTTCATCGAAAGTAGAGATCTTAGACTTTGGGAATTCTTCCGAAATTTTTGAAAATTTAGACTGGTTTCTTGTAATTAAATGAAGGTTTTCAGGCTTTATCAGTTCGTATTTCAAAAAAGACTTTGAAAAGGATAAGCCCATATTTCCGGCTCCGAGAATTGCTATTTTCATATTTGTGTGTTTTTATTATTCTGATAATTAGTTCTAAAGTTAGTAAAATTGTTTAAAATCACGAAAATCACAACAGGTTGGATTTTAAATAGTTTTTGTGATTAATTTTTATAACAAATTGAAAGGTCTTTTTGGAAATGTTTTTAAATAATATTCACCTCCCTTTCCAGTTCAATCCCGAATTTTTCTTTTACAGAATTAATAATCTCCGTCGAAAAATCAAAAATTTCCTTTCCGGTTGCGTTTCCGGTTGCGTTAACGATGACCAGAGCCTGCAACTTGTGAGAGGCAACATTTCCTATTTGTTTTCCTTTCCAGCCGGATTGTTCAATCAGCCATCCTGCAGGAACTTTTACAGAATTTCCGTTCGGATATCCCGGAATATTTTCAAATTTCTGCTGTAATGCTTCAAACTGAGCCAAAGGAATCGAGGGATTTTTAAAGAAACTTCCCGCATTTCCTGTTTCTTTCGGATCAGGTAATTTGCTTTGCCGGATATTGATAACCGCTCTGGAAACATCCTGAATCGTAGGATTTTCAATACCTGAACTTTCAAGTTCAGACTGTATCGCGCCGTACTCTGTTTTGATCTTATGATTTCGGAAGGTAAGTCTGAACGAAACTTCTAAAATCACATATTTTCCTTTTCCTTCCTGCTTAAAAATTGAGTCTCTGTACCCGAATCTGCATTTTTCAAGATCAAAAGTTTCAATTTCCAGAGTTTCAAGATTTAAAACCTTGCAGTCATAAAAAACATCTTTAATTTCCGTTCCGTAAGCTCCGATATTCTGCATCGGCGAAGTTCCTACGTTCCCAGGAATTAAAGAAAGGTTTTCCAGTCCTCCAAAATTCTTATCCAGACAGAACATCACGAATTCGTGCCAGTTTTCGCCTGCTTTTGCGGTAACCAAAACTTCGTTCTCATTTACAGGCAGCACAGAAATTCCTTTCAGGTTTAATTTAATCACCAATCCGTCAAAATCTTTTGTAAATAAAACATTGCTTCCGCCTCCTAAAAATAAAGTAGTAAGCGAATGAGAATTGGAGAAACTAATGGCTTCTTTCAGTTCTTCAACGGTAAGTATTTCGGTGAAATATCTTGCTTTTACATCTACCCCGAAAGTATTGTATGGCTTTAGTGAATAATTTTCGTGCATTGTTTTAGTTATATTCTGTTGGAAGAAGGGCGTTAATCTGGTCTTTTAATTTCTGAAGCTGTTGATAATAAATAGTATCTGAATACGAATTTACATAAACGTGGTATTTTTTCGGTGTTCTGATCTGGAAAGTTTCATCAAATCCGTCAACCGGCTGTTTGCTGGGAGAGCTTTCGATTTTGTCTAATGTTTTTACATTAAGAGACGCCGTTACTCTTTTCCAGATTTGCGGGGTTATTGCAGATTTCCATTCTTTGTGGATTTTCTTTGCTGAAATTCCCTGTTCTGCAAAAACAGAATCTTTGTTAATTTTTACGATTTTGTAATTTCCGAGATCCCCGCCAATATCCGAATAGCTTATTGAAATAATTTCGTTGGCGTTTCCGGAATAATTTTCTTCCTTTTTGCGGTTACATGAAAAAAATATCAGCAATAAAATAAATAGTGAGAACAATTTCAAACTATGATATTTTATTGCTGACATATTATGTTAGTTTAAATTAAAGACTGAATTCTGATTTGTATTTTTCAAGAGCATCTTTAAGGATTGCTGCGCTTCTTCTTAAATCTTCCTCTTTCAGAACGTAAGCAATTCTTACCTGCTTTTTCCCCAGTTCCGGATTGCTGTAGAATCCTCCTGCAGGAGCCACCATAATGGTTTCGTTATTGTGGGAATAGCTTTCCAGAAGCCATTGTGCAAACTTTTCAGTATCGTCTACCGGAAGTTCCGCAACGCAGTAGAATGCGCCTTTCGGTTTTGGGCAGATTACTCCCGGAATGGCGTTCAGTAAATCTACCAGAACATTTCTTCTGTGTGTATATTCTTCTCTTACCGCTCTGATGTACGCTCCGTCATTTTGGTGAGCCGCCGTTGCCGCGATCTGTCCCAATAAAACAGGACTTAATCTTGCCTGTGCAAAAAGCATTGCCGCATCGTGGATTTTTTTAGAACGGGTAATCATACATCCGATTCTTACGCCGCACATTGAATAACGTTTTGATTCTGAATCGATAATGATGCAGTTTTCTGCCAGTTCAGGAAAAGCCAGCATAGAAACCTGCTGTTTTCCATCGTAAACATACTCTCTGTATACTTCGTCTGAAATAACAACGATGTCATATTTTAAAGCAATCTCTGCTAATTTCTGAAGTTCTTCACGGGTGTAAAGATAACCGGTAGGATTTCCGGGGTTGCAGATAACGATAGCTCTTGTTTTTTCAGTGATTTTTTTCTCAAATTCTTCAACCGGAGGAAGTGCAAAACCAGTATCGATGGTAGAAGGAATTGCCACTACATTTACATTGAAAGTACTTGTAAATCCGTTATAATTGGCATAATAAGGTTCAGGAATAATTACTTCATCACCATCATCACACAAAGTAGAGATGGCGAAATTTAAAGCTTCTGATCCTCCGTTGGTTACAATGAAATTATCTGGTGTAAGATCTGTGAAATCCAATGAATGATAATATTCTGTAAGTGCTTTTCTGTAGTCGATATTTCCTTCAGAAAGAGCATATTCCAATACTTTTAAATCAATATTCTTTAAAGCATTAAGTGCCGTTTCCGGAGTTTCAATATCCGGTTGCCCGATATTAAGATGATAAACTTTTGTCCCTTTCTGCTTCGCTTTTAGGGCGAAAGGAACCAATTTTCTTACCGGCGATGGCGGCATGTGGAGTGCTCTGTTTGAAATATTCGGCATTGTTCAAAAAATTTGTATGGCAAAAATAAGATATAATTTCTCAATAATAAAATAAAGCTTGTAAAGAAAGAATTTTAACAGATTGAGTTGAATGTTTTGCTTTAAGAACCCCTTTAAAGTGAATATTTCCTTAATAATAGATACAGAAAGTGTTTTATTAATAATTTATTTTACTTTTGCCCGGAACTTAAATAGATATATGAAGAAATTAAATTTACTTTTTCCTGTTGTTTTGTTTTCGGTTCAGTCTGTTTTCGGGCAGAGAATTGATAAAGAAACCATCAGTTTTCAGTTGCTGAAAGAGCCTGTTTTTACAACAGATCTTGCCAACAGAAATTACACCATCACGGTAAAATCCCCTTATAATATTACGAAAGATGATGTTTTAAGGATGTCTAAAGAAGAGCATCAGAATCAGGTAAATAATTATCAGACGAATGTAGAAACAGCGAAAATCGAACATCAGGAAAGGCTGAAAGATTATGAAGCAGAAGTAAAAAAGCTTCAGGAAAAATTCAAGCTTGAATCTGCTGAGTACAATAAATTATCTGCTGTCGAAAAAATTGCCGCTGTAAACGGAGCGCCAATTTTAAGGCTGCCTTCAAGACCTGTCCTCAATATTCCGCCGATGCCGGTGTACAGACAGCCCGATCTTAAAGATGCTTTAATTGTCGATAATAAAATTCTCGCTTCTCAGATGGATGTTGCCGGATTTTCAAAAGGAGGGAATCATCTTGATGTGCTTGTTGAAATGGAAAGAACGAATTTTCAGGACAATCAGGGGAAAACATTCGCCAATCAGCCGGTGCGAATTGTCGGAAAACAGAACGGAGTGGTTAAATTAGACAAAACGTACTTTTCAGATTTTGCCGAGATCGCAAGTGTACCTACAAATGAAATCAACCTCAATGTCCACGAAAAAAGATATCTACAGAGAACAATGGACCGTACAAGAAATATCATCAATGATCATTTCGGATATCAGACCATTAATTCATCGGTTACTTTAGAAACGGTAAAAAATAAAGGAGACTACGATGATCTGGAAAAAGCATATATCTATGTAACGACGAATCTTAAAAAGCTTCAAGCAAAATCCGATTACGCGCCCAATAAAGTTGCCATGGAAAATATGCAGAAGGGAATCGAAATGTGGAAAACAGCACTTACCAAAGTCAATTACAACGATAAAAAAGCCCCTTACAACCAGAAAATAGGAGAGTACCTTTATTTCAATTTAATAAGGCTGAACCTTGCTTTGGGAAATTACACAGAAGCGGAAAAATATTTAAACGAACTTCAGGAACATTTGGTAGACATCAAACTGTCTTACGATGCGAACCTCGAATTAAAAAGATTAGAAGAAAAAATTTATAATAACTAAAGAAAATAATATGATTAAACAGATTATTGCCTCTGTAATGATTACCGCTTCTGTATGCGCATTTGCGCAGGTAAAAGTGGTGGAGGGAACAAAATTTACAACCGATGCCAATCTTGAAACCGACGAAAAACTGGTGTTGGCAGACGATTACAATTCTTATATGTTCAGCGCGATTAATATCGACGGATTGATGAGAAACGTATTTCCGCACAAAAAGCTGCTGATGAGAAAACTCGATCAGAACGGAAGTCTTGTAGATACTTATATTCAGGATTACGCGAATAAAACCAACGGTGTTCTTCACAATTATCTGGGTTCTCAGCAGATAGATGAAGACCGTTTTGTGGCATTTACGGAAGAATATTTCGGAAAAGAAAACAGAAAAGAGGTTTTTCAGCACGTCTTCAGCAAAAAATCGGGAACGTTTACCACAAAAAGTATCGCAAAATATACGATTGAATCTACCAACAAATCGGGAACGACCTACGTGGTTTTTTCTGAGAACGGAAAATATGCAGCCGTTTTCAACGACCGATATGCCACGAAAAAAACAGATAACATCAATGATGCTCTGGTTCTCGATTTAAGAACATTAACGCCGCTTTGGAACAAAGAAATTTCTTTAAGCAGCGATTATGTGGAAAAATCGTTAACCTTAACCAACTCTGGAAAAATTGTGTTGCTTCGTAAAGCTGCGGGCTGGAAAGAATCTTATAAAATAGAGATGGTTTCCAACACGGAAGATAAAGATCTGCCTTTTGATGATAAATACATTCCTGAAAAATTATACGCGATCAGCAAAAACGACAGCGATTATCTGGTAACTTTCGGAAGAAAAAATCAGGCAGTTACGATGGGCGGAAGTACATTCGGAACAGTAATGTTCTACGACATCAAATCCGGAAAAGCCGTAATCAGCAATACCAATCTTGCGGGAGCGAAAGATATGAACGATGTGAAAGTAATTAAAACCATCGTAAAAGGCGATGAAGTTTTAATGGCGGTTCAGCAGGAAAAGATCTCAAGACCGATGCCGACTGCGATGAACCGTTTTCCCGATCCAGTGTATACGCTTGATGTGGGTGTTTTAATGAAATTCAATAAAGAAGGAGAAGTAAAGCAGTTTGTACCGCTTGGAAGCAATCCTTCGGGAAGAAGAGTTCAGGTGATTGAATCCGGAGACAATCTTTATGTTTCTGCATTCTATCCGAAAGGAGCATTCGGAAATACAGGTTTCTCCATGAAATCTTTCGATTTTGGCACTCTGGCTCCGAAAGAACTAACACTCGATTATAAAGGGAGAAGTTTCTTCCAGAATTATGGTTTTACAGACGGAAACTTAGTACAGTTTGTTCCTGCAAACAATAAATTGTTGTTTCTGGACAAAAACGGGAAAGACGTCCAGATGTTCAGCGTTTACAATTTTGTAAAATAATTTAATCAAAATAATATTAAAAGAATCAGCCTTAAATTTTTAGGGCTGATTTTTTTTATTTAAAATAGTTTCAAATTTGATCAATAGAGATCATTGCAAAACATAAAGTTGAATATTCTTAAAACCGTTATTCTTTGTTAAGAATAACGGCTTTGTAACCCTAAAAACGTTTCATAATTAAAAAATCCTTTGTGAGCTTTATGTTCAATTAAACATCATTAAAAAACTGAAAAATATGCAGATTCAATCCGTGTCCGTACATGATTATATTTTCCAGATTCTCGTGGAAAAGTAAAAAGAGTAAAATTCTCAAACCCGGCAATCGCCTTTCCAGAGCCACCGCCGAAAGGAGGAAGCCTTCGGGAACTGCCGAAACCATCTCGCCAAGAGGAGTAAATTTTCGGAACTCTCCGAGGGTATTCCGCCCAAGATGATATACTATCGGGAACTCCCGAAATCATCTCGCCAAAAGGAATATGATTTCGGAAACCTCCGAAGCTAAAACGCCAGAGTGAGCATATTTTAGGAACTTCTTTAAATTAATTTCGGAATTAACCGCAAAAGGTACCAAAAGATAATGATAAAGCGAATCCAGAATAATCAAAGTACTCAAAAGAATAAAAATCAAAGATTTTTAAAAACTATTGTGAGCTTTTTCATTTATAGTGATCAACTTTAAATAAATATTTAGTTCATCTTTTGCGACTTTTGCGGTTAAATAAACTTCTCATAAAAAGTTAGCCGTAAAATAAAATAATGTTTTAAAATGGCTTTTGTCAGGGGTTTAACATAATAAAATTTTTCTCTTTTGTTTGATTTATAACCATATATTCGCTGTTCAATTTTAAAAAATATACAATTATGAAAAAAGTATTTTTCGTCGCTATGCTTGGTGTAGCGGGTTTTGTTAGTGCTAAAGGAACACCTGTAAAAAAATTAAATCTTAAGGCTGCAAAAACAATAGTAAGTACTAAAGTGGTAAAAAAGACAAAAAAAACGGCTAAATTCAAGAGCACTTTTGTTACTTATACTTCTTGTGGTGTAGCTGCTACCACTACTCAGGACTGGACTAACGAACAAGGACAAATTTGGGCCAATATGGTTGAAGCAATTTATTGTGGACACGGTTATTAATAGTTAAGAAATAACAAATCTTCATTTGCACATATGGTTTTATATGTGCAATTTTTCATAATAAAAAGCAATATCAATGTCTTATCATAAAAAACTATTTCAACTATTCGTTTTATTTTACAGTATTTTATTTTATTCTCAATTGAATACTAAAGATTCATTGCGAGGAGAGTTCATTTACTTATTGAAAGCTAAATTAAATACGTTAAATCCTAATCAGACAGATGAAGAACTATTCTCACTTCAGGTAGCTGATTATCGTACATTTTTTAGTAGTCTTAATTCTTTGAAAAGAGATTCTGTAGCCGGTATTGTTTCAAGAAAAGCAATTAATAATGGTGGAGGGGTTTTTGATTTCAGAGGGACGTCAATGCCACAAACAAAGTTTTCTTATACGATCATACAAACCAATGAAAATATACAGTATTTTCAAAGAGTTGCCATGTCTTTACTGTCATATAAAGAATCGGCAATAAAAGATTGGAAACTTATTGATGAAACAAAAATAATAAATACAATTAATTGCAAAAAAGCAGAGGTTTCATATAAAGGCAGAAATTGGACTGCGTGGTATTCTGCAGAAATTCCATTGCCTTATGGTCCGTATAAATTCAGTGGATTGCCGGGATTAATCATAAAAATAACTGATAATAAAGGAGATTATGATTTTGAACTTGTAAAATCCGTATCTAACTCTAAGTTGAAAGGAAGATTAGTAAATATATATGAAAATAGATATACTAATTCAACGGAAACAACTAAAACTGAATTAGAAAAAACTTTACAAAATTTCAGAGAAAACTCATTAGGAATATTAGAAAGTCTTGGAACAAGTGTTACTCCGGAACAAAGAAAAATCATCATGGAAAGACAGAAAGAAATGCAGTTAAGGAAAAAGGGAGATAACCCTATAGAATTAAATTAGTATAATAAAACAGGAATCCTGTCTTATTATACTATTATTCAAAATGATAGCCTTTATTCAGTTAAAAATCGTTCTTCAGCTTTGTGTTCAATTAAGCATCAAGATTAAAACCGGTGAATCAAAAAAGTTAAGAAAACTTTCCCTTATTCTTTGTTAAGTGTAACGGCTTTATGAACCTAAAAACGTTAATAAGACTTGTTTACATTAATTTAGGAATTAACCGCAAAAGATGCAAAAGATAATGATAAAGCGAATTTCCAGAATAATCAAAGCACTCAAAAGAATAAAAATCAAAGATTTTTAAAAACTATTGTGATCTTTTTTATTTATAATCGCCAGCTTTAAATAAACAATTAGTTCATCTTTTACGACTTTTGCGGTTAAATAAAATGTGTAAACAAATTTCATAACTAAAAATCCCTCGTGAGCTTTGTGTTCAATTAAGCATCAAGATTAAAACCTGCGAATCAGAAAAAAGTTAAAACAAAGTAATTCATTTAAAATCCTGTTCCGCTAAAATTTTGTTAATTTGGAGAATTATTAAAACTGAAAAATATGCAGATTCAATCCGTTTCCGTTGATGATTATATTTCCCAGATTCCCGAAGAAAGACAGGAAATATTCAGAAAAATGTATCAGACAATTAACGATAATTTACCCGAAGGTTTTACGCAGGGTTCAAGCTACGGAATGATCGGTTGGGCGGTTCCTCTGGAAACGTATCCCGACGGTTATCACTGTACACCCGGATCGCCTTTGCCTTTCATCAGCATTGCTTCCCAGAAAAATTTCGTTGCGTTGTATCACATGGGAATGTATGCGAAACCCGAACTGCTGAACTGGTTTGTAGAAGAATTTCCGAAACATTCCAAAAAAAAGCTGGATATGGGGAAATCCTGTGTCCGCTTCAAAAAAATGGAAGATATTCCGATGGAATTGTTGGCAGAAATGAGCAAAAAAATGACGGTTGAAGAATGGATTGATATTTATGAAACCAATTTTAAAAAGAAATAATTTTTTATTGAAAGTTTTTACGGTTTTTTTCCTTTTTGTCCTGATAATGGGGTGTAAAAACTCACAGATTTCAGGTTTGAAGAACGGAGATTTGCTTTTTGTGACTGCAAAAGAAACGGGACTTTCCGGGGCAATCAATAATGTCACTCAAAAGCAGAAAAATGCTTCTTTCGACCACATCGGTATTGTGGAAAAAAGTAAAGACGGAATTTTCGTGCTTCACGCCGCTCCAAAAGGCGGTTCGCAGAAGCAGGAGATAAAAGATTTCCTGAAAGATCAGTCCAAAGAAGGACAGCGGATTATAGTATACCGTCTGAAATCCGAATACCAGAAATCGATTCCTTCTGCGCTTGAAAAGGCAGAATCGATGGTAGGTAAACCTTACAATTTCAATTATATTCTTGACGAAAATTCCTATTACTGTTCAGATTTCATAGAAAGAGCTTTTCGGCAGGATCATATTTTTAAATTGGAACCGATGACGTTTATTGATCCGGAAACAGGAAAAACAAATGTTTTTTGGGAAGAATTCTATCAAAAGAAAAACTTGAAAGTTCCTGAAGGTGAGTTAGGCTGCAATCCAAATGGTCTGGCTGCTTCTCAAAAACTGGAAAGAGTGATGGAACTAAATAAAAAATAAATTATATTAAGATTCAATAGGAACGGGCTTAGCCCGTTTTTTTATGAAAAAAATCAAATGGTTTTAACCGAAAAATAAACATCAGAGAAAAAATTTGATTAAAATTAAAAAATACTACCCTACTAATTTGATAGACTAATATTTTTTTATATTTTTGTCTGACAATTAGCACAAAGCAACAGAATATTAAATCTGAAAAAAGTTTTCTCTGAAAGTTTAACCCTAAAATGTTGAGTTATGGTAACACCAAATCCGGGACTACAGGTTTTACAAAATCAATTAAACCTGCCCAAAAAAGAATGGATACTGGAAGTAGAGCTGAATGGTAAAATGAAATTCGAACATTTAATGAATACCATTTACCATCAGTTCGGGATTTGTCATAAAGTGTTATCGGCTAACGTAGAATATGTAGACGGAAGAAGTTTCGGTGCAGTTCAGCTTTATATTAATGTAAACTCAGAAGATTTTAAGCAATTAGAATTTTATCTGGAAAAAAATAAGCTTTTGAGTACCACGGTAGAATATACGTGCAGAAAATATACTTAAGAGATTCATATAGTTTTAATTACAACAAACGACCGTTACATTTTTTGTGACTGGTCGTTTTTATTTTTCGTTAAAAATTAAGATTCTCTTAAATTTTTTATAATTCTTTTTTACATCTTATTTTAAACCTGAGTTTGGAATAAATTTTTTTAAACGCAAGGTTAAACAAAGAGATTCATTTATCAGGAATTCAGTTTTTAAGATATACAAAGGCGTAAAATTGATCAAAGTAATACCATCTTTGTGTTTTTTAAATAAACGAAGTGCCTTTGTTTAGCTTACAAACTTTCAATAAGTAAAAAAATCTTTTGTTTTTCTTTGCGATAAATTAATTATTTAAATTTATTTCTTATCCTGAACTGAGGATATTTTAGAAGAAAAGGCAAATAAAATCTGCTTTACGAAGCCAGAGATTACAGCTTGATTAAATCAGTTTATTGATTATTCTTTACTCACTTTATAACAAGGAATGTAAATACAATCTTTGCGAAAAAAAAAGACCACTCAAAAAGTGGTCTCTGTATTTTAAAATAAAAATTAAATTCTCTCAATATCCGCTCCGATTGCTTTCAGTCTTCCGTCGATATTTTCATAACCTCTGTCGATCTGTTCGATATTGTGGATAATAGATTTTCCTTCCGCGGAAAGGGCAGCAATTAAAAGAGCATTTCCTGCTCTGATGTCAGGAGAAACCATCGTCGTTCCTCTCAGCGGAGTTTCCTGATTTAGCCCGATTACCGTTGCTCTGTGCGGGTCGCAAAGAATGATCTGCGCTCCCATATCGATCAGTTTATCCACGAAAAATAATCTGGATTCAAACATTTTCTGGTGAACCAGCAGACTTCCTTTTGCCTGAGTTGCCACCACCAGAATAATCGATAACAAATCCGGAGTAAATCCTGGCCAAGGTGCATCGGAAATCGTTAAAATAGATCCGTCGATAAATTTTTGAATTTTATAATTTTCCTGCGCCGGAATAAAAATATCGTCATTGCTCTGCTCAAGCTGAATGCCTAATTTTCTGAACGTATTCGGAATAACACCAAGCTGATTCCAGTTTACGTTTTTAATGGTGATTTCAGATTTCGTCATTGCAGCAAGACCAATCCATGAACCGATTTCCACCATATCCGGAAGCATGGTATGTTCCGTTCCGTGTAGATGCGAAACCCCTTCGATGGTTAACAGGTTGGATCCGATTCCTGAAATATTGGCTCCCATTCTGTTCAGCATTTTGCAAAGCTGCTGAAGATACGGTTCGCACGCCGCGTTATAAATTCTGGTTTTTCCTTTTGCCAAAGCTGCAGCCATCACGATGTTGGCTGTTCCTGTTACAGAAGCCTCTTCAAGCAGGATAAACTTACCATTGAGTTCTTTCGCTTTTAATGAATAAAAGAATTCTTCCTCATCGTAATGAAATTCGGCACCCAGTTCTACAAGTCCCTGAAAGTGAGTGTCTAATCTTCTTCTTCCGATTTTATCGCCTCCCGGAGTCGGCATATACGCTTCACCGTATCTCGCCAACATTGGTCCCATCAACATGATCGAACCTCTCAGTTTTGCGCCGTCTTTTTTAAATTCGTTTGATTTTATATAATCAAAATTTACTTTATCAGCTTTGAAAGTATAATCGCCGTGTCCGTTTTTGGTAACCTGTACACCAAAGTCGCCCAGAATCTCAATTAATCGATTAACGTCGTGGATATCGGGAATATTTTTAATTCTGACTTCCTCATCTGTCAACAAAACAGCACAAAGAATCTGAAGAGCTTCGTTCTTAGCTCCCTGTGGAGTAATTTCACCTTGCAGTCTTTTTCCTCCTCTTATTTGAAATGTTCCACTCATGTCTACTTTCTTTTATTATGATTGTTGTTGTTATTGTTGTGCCTTCTTTTGTTGTTCTGGTTGTTTCGGTTGTTATTCCTGTTGTTATTGTTGTTATTTCGGTTGTTGTTATTGGTCGTGTAATAGATTTTGCTCTTTTCAAGAGAATCTATTCCGGTAAGATCCAGCCTGTTTTCCGAAAGTTCTTTAAGGTGACGGAAGATTACATCGTCCGTTACGTGTTCTTTATTATAGACATTGTAAGATTTCTTCATATTGTTGGCAATCACCTCGATCAAAGCTTCTTTTTCGTCGCCCTGTTCAAGTTCGATGGCTTTTTCAATTAACTGAAGAATACTTTTCCCGTAAAATTTAAAATCACCCTGAAGTTTTGGATATTCCATTCTCTTCGGTTTTTCTTCAAGTTCTTCTTTCGTAGGAAAAGGGTAGGGAGAATCTACATCCAATTCATGATTGGCTAAAATATAGAGATGATCCCAAAGTTTATGTTTATAATTTTCTTCGTCTCGCAGCTGCGGGTTTCTCTGACCCATAAAATCAATGATCGCCATTGCCATTTCGCTTCTCTCTTCTTTTGTAGGAAGCTCTTTACAACGTTCAACCAACTGTTGTATAATTCTGCCGTATTCCGGCAAATGAAGCTGAGTTTTTTGGGTATTGTATTCCATAGTCTGCAAATATATGGAATAATGGAAAAATTGTACCGAAAATCTTAAAAGTTTATGATTTTTTAATGAATCTTCCGAATAACGATTTGAATGGATTTGTTAGATAAAATTAAAATTATTTCACTTGGTTTAGAATTTATTTCAATAAAAGTGTAATTTAGTTGATACTTTAATAATTTAAATTTTTAACATGAAAAAAACACACTTTTTACTTTCATTGCTGGCTTTAGGTATTGTAAGTTCCTGCCAGAACAATGATGAAACAATTAGCGAAAGCTCAAAACAGTTAGAAATTCATGATAAAATTGTGAATGTCACCAATCATGATGGACGTCCTTTCAGTACAGGAGCGGGAGTTTCTTCCACCTCAAAATTTGTTGCCGGACCGGGTGGAAGTGTCCTTATGCAGGGATTTTACTGGGATGTTCCGGATGGCGGGAACTGGTGGAATACCGTAAAAACCAAAGTAACCGACTGGTCGAATGCAGGAATTGGAGCGATATGGCTTCCTCCGGCTTCAAAAGCCCAGAACGGAGCCTATTCTATGGGTTACGATCCCACGGATTATTACGATTTCGGAAATTTTAACCAGAATGGAAGTGTGGAAACACGTTTCGGATCAAGAGCGGAACTGGAAGCTCTGATTACAAAAGCTCATGACGAAAATATGCAGGTATACGCCGATATTGTCATCAATCACAACAGTGGTGGTCAGTCGGAAGCGAATCCTTACACAGGAACCAGTACCTGGACAAATTTTTCGGGAGTAGCATCGGGAAAATTTCCAAGAAATTACAACGATTTTTACAAAAATTCTTACGGAAATAACGATGAAGGTGCTTTTGGCGGTTTTCCGGATCTCTGCCATGCAAGTCCATACGTTCAGAGCTGGCTTTGGGAAAGAGACGATTCTGTTGCAAAATACTATAAAAACGTCATGAAGTTTGACGGATGGAGATTCGATTATGTAAAAGGTTTCGGACCATGGGTAGTTAATAAATGGAATGCCAACGTGGGAGGATTTTCTGTAGGAGAGCTTTGGGATTCTAATGTAAATACGCTGGAATGGTGGGCAAATAATGCCAACAGTTCGGTTTTCGATTTTGCAGCCTATTATAAAATGGATGAAGCATTTGATAACAATAATTTGAATGCTCTGAATGATGATATGATGTGGAAAAGAAATCCTTTTAAAGCGGTGACTTTTGTTGCCAATCACGATACAGACATCATTTACAATAAAATGTTGGCGTATGCTTATATTTTAACGCACGAAGGATATCCTACGATTTTCTACAGAGATTATGAAGAATGGCTAAATAAAGAAAGATTAAACAATCTGATCTGGATTCACAATAACAAAGCTACCGGAACAACTTCTATTTTGTATACGGATAACGACGAATACATTGCAAGAAGAAACGGCTACAACGGAAATCCGGGATTGGTAGTTTACATCAATAACTCTTCAACTTGGCAGGAAAGATGGATTCAGACGAACTGGGCAAGTCAGCAGATTAAAGATTTTACAGGAAGTTCAGGCTGGTATCCTACAACGCAGGGCGACAAATGGGTGAAAATTCAATGTGCTCCGAAGTCTTATTCTGTATGGTCTTTGAACCAGTAGGATTCGACAATTTAAAATGAAAAGACTGCTTTTTTGAAAAGGCAGTCTTTGTTTATTCGTGAGAAAAGTAACTTAAATACAAATCAAACTTCTATAAATTTTTTTCTTTCATCCGGAGTCGGCAGATAACATTTCTGATTTGCCAGTTTCATTCTGTTTTTTGAAATCAGATCATAAATTGTATCACTGAAAAATCGGGGAATTATTTTTCCGATGGCTGAAAGTTTATAAATTCCGCCTAAAATATTGGCAATTTGCAGAACTGCGTTGGATTTTTCAAGATAATAATGATTTGGTTTCCACAAATAAAGCGTGTTGAAGACTTCCGTATTTAGTTTTCTTTCGGTTAAGAATTGTTGTCCGAAATCCGATTGCAGGGAGGCAAAAAGAAATCTGTTGTTGTGATCCCTTTTAAGAATCCACTGTACCCAGAAATTGCAGACTCCGCAATCGCCGTCAAAAAATACAATATGTTTCCCCATCCATTTTTCCTCCATGATTTTTGGTTTTAAAGAGCCATTTTTCTTTCGGTTTCCGCTTTTTCTTTTTTGAAGTAATCTACTAATATTTTTCTTTGCGCATCAGTAAGTTTCGCATCCTGATGTCCGATATAATACGATTCCAGAGGCATTTCTTTCTTTTCGACCATCTCTATGCATTCATCAAGTTTATGAACCTGCTGTTTGGGAAGATAGGTTGCAAAAGTAGAGAAATTAAGCTCTTTTCTTCCTTCATCAATATGGTTTTTCAGAATCCATGAAGCAGGAGCAATATTAGAATACCACGGATATCTGGATTCGTTGGAATGGCAGTCATAGCAGGAATTATTAATCAGTTGTGCCACTTCGGGCTGCGTGTTTTTGATCTTTAAAAAATCCATTCCGGGAGTCGGAGCCGGATTGGTTTTATCAATTGGGAAAAACTGGATGATGATAAAAGCGACAAGAATGACAACCAATATTTTTTTCATTGCTAAAATTTTATGTTTTCTTAATAGATAAAGATACTTAAAATTCTGATAAATAGAAAGGATAAAATTCAGGAAATCTCACCACTGTCTTGAATTGTTCTAAATATGATTTTTAACGGCTGAAGATTATTTAAATTAAAGTAAAAAAGCTTAACTTAATTGAATGATTAATTATTTCAAATTTTAAATAACTGCAAAACAGTAATTTGGTGTAAATTATTGTTTTTAACTATCGTAAAAATTTTTTCAATAGATTGTATTTATATTGTAACATTGGTAAGTTTGCATTGTTCATTCAGTAAAACGTAAAACAACATAAAAATTTAAACAATATGGAAAATACTTCAGGAGACATCAGCAAATGCCCTTTTCACAACGGAACGATGAAAAAAGAAAATGTAGCAGGAGGTGGTACTAAAAATATAGATTGGTGGCCGGATCAGTTAAGAGTAGATATTCTTCGTCAGCATTCTGATCTGTCTAATCCGATGGAGAAAGATTTCAATTATGCAGAAGCTTTTAAAAGTCTGGATCTGGAAGAAGTAAAAAAAGATCTTCATGCTCTAATGACGGATTCTCAGGATTGGTGGCCTGCAGATTTCGGACATTACGGACCTTTGTTTATCCGTATGGCTTGGCACAGCGCAGGAACGTATCGTGTAGGTGACGGGCGAGGCGGAGCAGGAGCAGGACAGCAGCGTTTTGCCCCTTTGAACAGTTGGCCGGATAACGTAAGTCTGGATAAAGCGAGAAGACTTCTTTGGCCCATTAAACAAAAATACGGGAAGAAAATTTCCTGGGCAGATTTAATGATCCTTACCGGGAATATTGCCTTAGAATCTATGGGATTCAAAACGTTCGGATTTGCGGGAGGTCGTGAAGATGTTTGGGAACCGGATCAGGATGTGTATTGGGGAACAGAGAAAACATGGTTGGGCGGAGATCTTCGCTATGCACATGGCTCAGACGGAGTGGTAGAAAACAGAGGAGTTCTTCCTACTGATGATAATGCAGACGGAGATATCCATACAAGAAATTTAGAAAAACCTTTGGCTGCAGTACAAATGGGACTTATTTATGTGAATCCTGAAGGTCCGGACGGAAATCCTGATCCTATTGCAGCAGCAAAAGATATTCGCGATACGTTTGGAAGAATGGCAATGAATGATGAAGAAACCGTTGCTTTAATTGCGGGAGGTCACACATTTGGTAAAACGCACGGAGCAGGACCAGCAGATCATGTAGGAGAAGAGCCGGAAGCAGCAGGAATTGAAGCGCAGGGATTCGGGTGGAACAGTACCTATAAATCCGGAAAAGGACCGGATGCTATTTCCAGCGGACTGGAAGTAACCTGGACGGAAACTCCGACGGAATGGAGCAATTATTTCTTTAAAAATCTTTTCGAAAATGAATGGGAACTTACCAAAAGTCCTGCAGGAGCACATCAGTGGGTTGCCAAAAATGGTGAAGAAATTATTCCGGATGCTTTTGATCCTGATAAAAAACACAGACCGACAATGCTTACAACGGATTTATCGTTGAGGTTTGATCCTGTTTATGAGAAAATTTCAAGAAGATTTTATGAAAATCCGGATGCTTTTGCAGACGCATTTGCAAGAGCGTGGTATAAACTGACACACAGAGATATGGGACCAAAAGCCCGTTATTTAGGGCCGGATGTTCCTGCGGAAGAATTAATATGGCAGGATCCGATTCCGGAAGTGGATCACGCGTTAATCAATAATTCAGACGTTGAAGCTTTAAAATCAAAAATTTTAGATTCAGGTTTAAGTGTTTCCGAATTGGTTTCTACAGCCTGGGCATCGGCTTCTACATTCAGAGGAAGTGATAAAAGAGGAGGCGCAAACGGGGCGAGAATTCGTCTGGCTCCACAAAAAGACTGGAAAGTAAATAATCCGGCACAGCTTCAGAAAGTTTTAACTACTCTTGAAAATATTCAGAAAGAATTTAACGAAAATCAGACAGGTGGTAAAAAAGTTTCTTTAGCAGACCTTATTGTTCTTGCAGGAAGTGCTGCTGTTGAAAAAGCGGCAAAAGACGGAGGTTATCAAGTAATCGTTCCTTTTGCGCCGGGAAGAATGGATGCTTCACAGGAACAGACGGATGTAGAATCTATGGGATATCTTGAGCCTGCAGCAGATGGATTCAGAAATTATCTAAAGAAAAAATTCTCGGTTTCCACAGAATCATTACTGATTGATAAAGCACAATTATTAAATCTTACAGCTCCTGAACTTACCGTACTGATCGGAGGAATGAGATCTCTTAATGCAAATTTCGACGGATCTTCTCACGGTATTTTTACACAGAATCCGGGAGTACTCTCTAATGATTTCTTTGTTAATTTATTGGATATGAGTACCCAGTGGAAGTCGGCTTCGGAAGATAATGAACTTTACGAAGGAACAGACCGAAAAACAGGAGATAAAAAATGGACAGCCACGAGAGCAGATCTTGTTTTTGGATCGAATTCTGAATTAAGAGCTATTGCAGAAGTATACGCAAGTTCTGATGCTAAAGAAAAATTTGTGAAAGATTTTGTTTCAGCATGGGTAAAAGTGATGAATCTTGATCGATTTGATTTAAAATAATTTAATTATTTAACATAATATTTGAAAAGACAGTCGATATGGTTGTCTTTTTGTATTTTAAATGTAATTTTATTGGTTTAAAATTAGGATTTGTGTAATAAAGATATATTTTTGTTAAAAAAACAAATTCTAACATGATAAGAAAATTATTTCCTGCCTTACTATTGGTAGGTTCTTTTAGTTACGCTCAAATCGGCATCAACGGTGAAAGTCCAAATGCCACATTGGATGTTATTGGCAATCCGGGAGATCCATTCAAATTTGACGGGATAATTGCCCCGAGAATTACAGGAGATCAATTGAGAGCAAAAAATTATACTGCATCACAAAACGGAGCAATTGTTTTCGTTACACAGGAAGATACAGCTCCTGCAGGACAAACCATAGATGTTACGGCTTCCGGATATTACTATTTTGACGGAAATTCTGGGAAATGGATCAAACTGATCTCTGCTGCAGCTTCACAAAAAATCAGGACATTATCAACCGGAAACGTTGCAGACGACGATTATACCGTTTTAATATCGGGAGATGTTACTTTACCATCTGCAACTTCGTCGAACAGAGGAAAGGTCTATCAACTCATCAACGATACTGCAGGAAATGTAACGGTAAATGGATTATTCAGGATCAACGGAGGTACTTTTTCTAACTATGGATTAAATAACAGCGATTTGGGAAGAGGAATTGTAGTGCAGAGTACGGGATCGGCTTGGGTAATTACTTCAAGATATTAATTGAGGAAAGTTATCTAAACAAAAAACCGTTAATTTAATAATTAACGGTTTTTGTAGACCCACAGGATCTAACCATTGAATTTAACCGTATTTGAATGAATCTTTAAGAGCCCTAATAATGGGCTTTTTTATTGATTTTAATTAAAATAAATATAACTGAGTTTAATATAATATAGTATAAATTCGGGAGTAAATCGGAAAAATTAATTATCTTTGTATGACCCTAAAATAGGCGGTTTATGGCAAATATAGAATTCGGAGTTTACACTAAAAAAGTACCTGTAAATATCAATATACGGTTTTATCATAATAAAATTGATATTAATGCAAAAACGAACATCTTTGTTTTTGAAACGGATTTCAAATATAAAAAAATAGCAAAAGGAAAAAAAAGCACAAGGAGCGTTGAAGTAACAAACGATTCTGTAAAAGCAAAAACGGAAAAACTGAAAAAGCTAGTTTATGAACGGTTTATCGAAGATTTTCCGAAAGGTCATGCTATCACTCCGATTTGGTTACTCAAAATTATCAATGAGTTTCACGAGCGACCAGACGGAGAGAATGACCCTAAATTTTTTGTCATCCCGCTTTTTGACCAATATATTGCGGATGCAAAAACTAAAATCAATACTGTTACGGGTGAACCGTTGGCAGAAAGAACAATTACAAGGTTTGAGTATACAAAAGCACATATAAAGCAGGTTGAAGAACACATGGGCAAAAAAATACGAATCTCGGAGGTAGATTTGAATTTCTGCAACGAGTTCATCCGTTATCACAAGGAAGTCAGCAAATATGGCAATACCACAATCAATAAATCCATCAAACAGATAAAGCAGGTTTTAAATGCTTCCGTAGCAAAAGGCGTTAAAATCAACCCTGAATTGAGCAGTGACCGCTTTACCATCAAAAAAGATGAAACGATTGATACCTACCTGAATGAGAACGAAATCGAACGAATCTTTAACTATGACCTTTCGGATAATGACAGATTAGATAAGGTCAGAGATTTGTTTATTACGGGGCTATGGACGGGACTAAGAATCTCGGATTTGAAGCGTATTAATAGTTTTGATATTTCTAATAACAGAATAAAGATTGTAGAAACAGAGAAAACAAACAGTTTTATTGAGATTCCCATCCATCCGCAATTAAAACAGATTATCGAGAAAAGGGAGGGTGTATTACCAGAAATCAGCGACCAAAAGTTTAACTTGTATGTCAAGGAGTTATGTGAATTAGTGGGAATTGATGAAGTGATTCTAGGCGGATTGAAAAATTCTGATACAAACCGAAAGGAGAAGGGCTACTATCCAAAACATAAGCTCATTGCATCTCATACCTGTCGTAGGTCTTTTGTATCGAACCATTACGGCAAATTAGATGATAAAACGATTATGGCAATTACAGGGCATAAGTCGCACAGCCAGTTCTTGGACTATGTTAAAACCTCTAAAAGAGAACATGCGGAAAAACTAGAGCAATATTGGGCAGAGCAGGAGAAAGTAAAAAGAATTAGAAAAAGTTAAATTTTGTTAAAATTTTGTTAGTTAGAAAAAAACTTATAAATTTGCAATTGAATCGGAAATCGGATGTAATCTTATTAATTTTCGCATTCAGCAAAGGTATCTTTAACAATTCATTAAGTAGCTGTTTATTTCAGTAGTGAAATGATAACAGTGATGCCAAAATTGTATTATCACTTTTTTGATGATTTCGGGAGCCTCCGAAATTAAACAAAAGCGCAGAAAAATGATTATATCTGTGTAAATAGTGACACATTTTGAAGACAGGAGTCCAAACCTACCAAACGGCGAATTACTATGTTAGATAGGTGGATTATGTCTGGGATACATTTTTGAAGACCTCGGAACCTCAACCTCACCAAATGACGGGTTAATTTTTCTTGGAGTAATTATGTCTTCGCAACAAATACAATTTTGATAGATGGAGTCCAAACCATTAAAAACAGCGAACGAATTAAATACCATAGGATAATTACATCCAAACATCAACGAAATTAAATCAACAATATATCAGACCTGACTTTTAAAGTTGGGTCTTTTTTTATGCCCGAAATTGGGCGAAACAATCAGGAACCTCAAAAGGGTTCCTTTTTTTATGTCTAATAATTAAAAATCTACAATATGAATACTAATACAAATAATAATAACACACTACTATTCCAAATAACTAAAGAAGAACTAATGCAGGATTTTGAGCAGGTTGTTTATAAAGTATTGGAAAAAATGCAACTTAATCAAGTATCAAAAGATGAAAAAGAGTTTTATACTCGTGAGGAAACAGCTAAATTATTAGATGTTAGCTTAACAACGCTCTTTCACTGGAACAATGATGGTACATTGAAAAATATAAAAATCGGTAAAAGAGTTTATTACTCTAAAAATGAGGTTTTAGCTCGTTTAAATCCTTAAATCCTTTCTTATTAGTTGTATTCCCACAACTGTAAAATTTCTTAACTACCCCCTTAAATCAAATTTTAAACAATCAGACAATACCCTGGTATAAACACATAAGGGGGGGCTATTGGTATGTCTGAATCAAAAGTAAAATATTATGAAAAAATCATTAATAAAATGGACAAAACATACATGGAATCCTACCACGGGATGTACAATTTTTTCTAAAGAATGCGAAAATTGTTATGCTAAAACATTCACTGACAAACTTCAAGAAAAGCTAGATCCAAAGTATATACATGGCTTTGATAATTTTGTTGAACATGATTACACATTAAAGCAACCTTTTATCACTTGGAAAAAGCCAACCGTAATATTTGTTAATAGCATGTCAGATCTTTTTCATAAAGATTGTAGTTTGGGATTTCTTAAAAAAGTATTTGAAGTAATGAATAATACTCCACATACCTATCAAGTTTTGACTAAAAGAGATGCTATTTTGGTTGAACGATCCGATCAGCTTACGTGGACTAATAATATCTGGATGGGTATTTCTGTGGGGAGTGTTGCGAGCGTCCGAAAAATAGACCGACTGAGACAATGCGGCGCAAAAAATAAATTTCTTTCCATTGAACCATTGATTGAAGAATTACCAGACCTCGACTTGACAGGAATTGACTGGGTTATTGTAGGCGGTGAGAGTGGATCAGGTAATATTAGACCTATGAAAAAAGAATGGGTACTCAAAATCAAGAAAAATTGCGAAGATCAGAATGTCCCTTTTTTCTTTAAGCAGTGGGGAGACATAAAATCTAATCCTGATCCAAAAGATCCAACCATAAGTAAAAGTCATTCTCAATATGAAAAAGGAGGTTGTATGCTTGACGGTAAGCTATATCTCGACAATCCCTGTATTGTAAAGCCAATTATTGGCGAGTTACCTTTTTAATATCACTACCATGCAGGAGCAGAACCTTTTTTACTACTGAACCGCACAGCCCTGCGTACGCTCAAAAAATCAACTAAAAATCTTTTTATAATAACAACCCAAAGGCACAGTAAAAACTGCATTGATTGCCATTGCTGTGCCTTTTTAACAACAAAAAAAATGAAAATACAACAATACAAAACCAAAAGTTCAAACCATAGAATCAATGCAACAGCTTTTTATCATAAGGATTTTCAATGGAAGGTTATATTACCCACAAAAGTTTATAATTATTTGGTAGATATGGTTGAGAAAAAACCACCTTTCAAAACGTTTAAATTAGCACTGGCAATGTATTACTTGAGTTTGATTATCAGCATTCCCGCCCGTAAAAAAGATAAAACTTACAAATGGGGGTATATCCCTTTAAATTCAAGAGTATTAGAGAAAAAATATTATAAATACAATCGATACTTTGATTATTTCCTTGATATTGAAATTATTCAAAAGATAAATTATTCAACTTATACTAATGCGAGTAATGGTTACAGATTCAATTATTCTGCAATTAAAACAGAAGGTAATGAATGTCTGGATTTTTCAATTTTTGAAATCTCGGATGAAAAACTCAACGAAAAAATTCTGGATGAAAATTTTTCAAATGATTGTCCACATCTTACAAAATGGCTAAATAAAGGACTTATTATTGATTTTGACAATTTAATTGCCAGTATGGAAGATAAATTCTGTTATAATAAATATGATGCAGTTTATAGTAAACCTAATCCAATAATAGCAAATGTTTATAATTATTGGCATTGTGCTTTAATGATGAAAAATCAGATTTTCAGAGCAACAAGAGATGATAATTCTGATAATAGAATCCATACCAATCTTACCAACCTTCCAAAATCATTTAGACCTTTTTTGAGTTATGAGGGTGAAATGATTGCAAGTCTGGATATTAAAAATTCTCAACCTTATTTTATGGTTTTGTTGTTAGAAAGATATTATCCTGAAATGCCACTTTGGACGATACATGATTCAATATGTACAACAATGCGATGGTTTTCCACGATGCAAAGTGTAACAAAATCACTATTTTCAGAATATTCTGCGGATATGAACCCAAAATTTGAATCGGAAGACTGGATAACTAAAGATAAATCCGCCTGATGAACCCTAAAAAGTGGTTTAGGATGGATTGTATGAGAATAATTAAAGATATAAATATTTAGATTACTATGGTATTATCTTCGAGGTTTTTATATAAAGTCTTTATTCATGGTGGTTATAGCATTTTTGAGTGATAATATGATTAATTCTATGTTTACAAATGAATTTATGATTTTATAAATAGTGAGCTATATCATCTACTTCTTATTAGTTGAAAATCAGTAAGAAAGAATGAAAATCGAAACATGGGTTGTAAATTGAAAGTCGGTTTTGTGGTCTAAAAAGAAAAAAAGTAGGATACAATTATTATTAAATTTCATTTTTACGGAAAACCATAATGGAGTTTTTATTCCTTTATTATTTTTATAATTTATAAATTTAGCAAAACTATTTCCATAATATTTAACCATGAAAATAACTAAAATTTCCGTCACTAACTTTCGTCTATTAGATAATATTTCAGTAAATATAGAAAATGATATAACATTAATTGTTGGAAAAAACAATACTGGAAAAACATCTCTTTTTGAGATCATTAACCTATTTCTAGGAGGAAAGCATAAAATTTCCTTTCATGATTTTTCTCAAAATAGTTATGAAATTTTTGAAAATTGTTATAAAAAATTTAAAGATGAATTGCTCTTTGAAGTAGATGAAACAGAACGAGATAGATTGGAAAAAGAAATTATCTTGAATATTCCTAGAATTACTCTGGAAATAAAGATTGAATATGATAAAATTAAAGATTCTTTAATAAATATAAGTGATTTTATCTCTGATTTAGATGATGCAAAAACAGAAGCAACAATACTCTTTAAACACGAGCCTAGTGATAGAATTAATCTTTTCAAAACATTTCATAATAGAGCAAATCAAGACATAAAATTAATTGAATGGTTAAATGAAAATATTACAGGATATTATTCCACTCGTCTTTTTGGAGGAGATAATTTGATAGAAGATAATATTTTAAGTAGAATTTCAAAAGTTTTATATTTTGAGAGTATTCAAGCATCTAGAAAATTAGATGATATTAAGACAGATAAGAATCGATCATTAGCCGTTGGTTTTTCTGATTATTATCAAAATGTTCATGGTGATCAGAACGCTGATGTTGAAGCGCTTAAAAGTACTTTAAAATATGTATCTACTGAATTGGACGGAAAATATGAAAAAGTCCTTGAAAAAATTCTCGAAAAGCTTAAATCATTCGGTGTCGATAAGGAAATAAATATTCCTGAAATAATATTGAAGTCTAAATTCGATCCAGAGAGCATTATAAAAAATAATATAAAATACTTTTACAAAAATGGTGATATTGAGCTTCCCGAAAACTATAATGGATTAGGATATAGTAATTTAATTTTTTTAGTTTTAAAAATTGTTTCCTTTATCGAAAATTTCAAAAAAAATAAAGCGAAGCATGAAACTGAAATCTTAACTATTCTTCTTGAAGAACCAGAAGCGCATTTACATCCACAGATGCAACAAGTATTTGTTGAACAGGTGAGAGAAACTATTGAAAAAACTTTATCAGAAGACAAAGTACAAGTACAATTAATTATCAGTACTCATTCTTCTCATATGATTGCTGAAGCAGGTTTAAATGTGAAAAGGAGTTTTGAAAGAATTAGATATTTCAATAAATTCAAAAAAGATGGGAAGAATTTTATTGAAGTTAAAGATTTTAATGACTTCAAGCATAAAGAGAAACAAGAAGATACTTTTAGGTTTTTAAAACAATATTTAAATTTAAACAAATGTGATCTGTTTTTTGCCGACAAAGTAATTATGGTTGAGGGTATCACAGAAAAACTTTTAATGCCGATATTTATCAAGAAAGTTTCTGAAAAATTAGAAAATGAATATGTTTCAATCATTGAAGTTGGTGGAGCATATACTCATAAATTTAAAGAATTCTTTAAGTTTTTAAACACAAAAGTTCTTATTGTGACAGACCTTGACTCAGTAGATCCAGAGGATAATAGAAAGGCTTGTAAGGTTAGTACTCCAAATTCGAAAACTTCAAATCAAACTTTAAAACAATGGCTACCTCAAAAAGAGCTAATATCAGAATTATTATCTGCATCTGAAGATTCAAAAATTGATTCTGGAATAATTCGGGTAGCCTATCAAGTGACAGAAGAAAGTCATTCTTACACTGCTCGAAGTCTAGAGGAAGCTATTATTAATTGTAATAATCCTTTTTTTTCTTACTCGGCTAAAGACTTAAAAGTAAATGATTATTTTGATCTATTAAAAGGAAAAGATCTTACTGTAGAGCCTTATGATTTAGCACCAAATTCAAAAGAAAAAACAATATTTACATTTGATTTGATGACTTTTGACGAAAAAGGAACTAAGCAACAATGGATAGTCCCTAAATATATTAAAGAAGGCCTGGAATGGTTGGCAAAAAATGATCACATAGAAATTGCAAAAATTGACTAGTATGGCAGCATTTGACGAAGTAAAAGAATGTATTGAGAAAAAATCAAGTTTTGTTGTTGAAGCTGGTGCTGGTTCAGGTAAAACGTATTTATTAATCCAAACATTAAACCATTTAATTGAATTGCAAGGAGATAATTTAAACTTGAATAATCAAAGTATCATCTGTATTACATATACCAATGTAGCTAAGAATGAAATTATCAAAAGAATTGAATTTAATGATTTGGTTAATGTATATACAATTCACGAATTTTTATGGCAATCTATCAAACAATTCCAAAAACAACTTAAAATTGAATTATGCAAGCTGAACGAAATAAGGTATCAAAAAGACGTTGATAATGATAAAGCTTCTAAGTATATTAAAAACTTAAAAGACCGAGTTAATAATATTGAAACAGTATTTTATAATGATTCCTCTTTTCGTGATTTTGAGAATGGAGAGTTACATCATGATGATGTTATCGAATTGGCTAAAATGCTTTTTGAAAATTACTCTTTGTTAACATCAATTGTAGCACAAAAATATCCATATATTTTTATAGACGAATATCAAGATACATCTTTAGATACAGTACAAACTCTAATAGATTTTTTATTAAAAAGAAATGAAAAAAATATTGTATTGGGTTTCTATGGGGATTCTCATCAAAAAATTTATGATACAGGTGTTGGAAACCTGGAAAATTATTACACAGGAGAGAATAAAACTTTAGTCTTAATTAAAAAAGAAGAAAATTATAGATCTTCAAAAGAAGTTGTAAAGTTATTAAATAGCTTTAGAACAAATATTGAGCAAAAGCCTCAAAAAGAAATACAAGGTTCAATTAAATTTCTTTATTGGAAAAATCATCCTGAAAAAGGAGGAAAGCAAAAAGTAACTGAATTTGAAAATTCATTAAAAAGTCACAAAAATGATTTCTATGATAAAGTTGTAAATAAATTAATAGAGCAAGGTTGGGTTTTTAACGCAGAATCAGACAAGATTCTTGTTTTAGCAAATAGTCGTATAGCAGAAAGAGCAGGTTTTTCGAATCTTTATAAATTGTTTTCCCAAAGATTTGGGCAATCAGTTAAGGAAAGGCTTTTAGACAGAAATCATATCCTTATAAGATTAGTTGCAGGTTATGTTGATAAGAAAAACTCTCAAGAAAGACCAGTTGGATTAGAGCATTTATTGATTTATTGGAATCAGAACAACCATAACGAAGTAATTCGATTTATTAAGAAAAATGGTACTCTATTAAGTGAATTTAAGCATTATAAAAAGAAAATAATATCTGAAACTTTAGATAACTTAAATAATACTAGAGGTGAAAAAACAATCAAAGAAGTTTTAAAAATTGTATTCGATAAAGAAATAATTTCATCAAATTCTTTTAATGAATATTTAAAAAGGATAAATCAAGATTCAGAAGGATTAGATCAAGATGCTAAAGAAAGAATAGAAAAAGATAAAAAGTTCTATGATGCCTTTATAAATCTACCTTATAAAGAAATTTTAAATTTCTGGAAACATATACAAAATGAAACTGTCTTTTCTACCAAGCACGGAACCAAAGGTGACGAATATAGAAACGTCTTAACTGTAATCGATGATACCGAGTGGAAACAAGAATATAACTTCAATAATTTTTTTAATGACTCAGAAGAAAAACCAGAAAGAAAATTACGCACACGAAACCTTTTTTATGTAGAATGTTCTAGAGCAAAAGAGAATTTAGTTGTGTTAATGTTATCTAAAATTGATGATGCAACATTCGAAAATATTAAAAAATGGTTTGGAAAAGATAATGTAATTGATTTGCTGGAATTTATATAAAGGATAAGCTTGTTTTAATTAGTTGAATTAGTCAAAAACTTAGAAATCATTTGATGGTTAGACTTTTTGTAATTCAATATCTATTTTAAAAATTTTATCTACTAAATACTTTCCGAATTCTTGCGTTAGTTTTAATTTGTCAGCACCTCGCATAAGGCTTCCATAACTATTTTTACCACTAGGGGTAATGTTAAAAATTGTTTTTACGAGAAATTCTGCTTTTTGATTGGAGATAGTAATATTGTTATTTGCCCAATTTCGACCATAATTAGGAGTTAGGTTTTCGCCAATAAGATAAAAGGGCCATCGGCTATTACTATTAATACTTTTTATAGAAGACTTTACTCTCGATATTGAAAGAATCTTTAAATGTCCAACAGCATATGAGATTATAATATCATTTTTTTTAATACCATGAGGTTGTTTAGCAAAATGTAAATCGCTTTCAATTTCATCAAATTTTTCGCTTAGAGAGATTATATTACCAGTTACACCTATTGGTTTAAGCCAAAAAGTTGTTTTTGAATCAATATTAAAATAATTATCTTTATTCTCAAAGAGCAAAGATAAATTTAATTTTATCGATTTTTTTTCGATTTTCGGTTTAGGTGTTTGTTGGATATGGCTAAGAAAAAGATCAATATTTAGTTCATTTAAACTTTTATATTTTATACTATTTATGATGCTATTTTTAATTTCCTTAATTTCATTGTAATTATCAATTATGATTCCCCACTCATTATTAATTCTTAATCCATTGTCAGTAAAATTGGCAGAGGTAATGATTGCTTTTGCTTGATAGTCTTCTTCAGCAATGAAAATTTTTCCATGAAGTGAATTATCAATTAATATTTCAAATTCAATATTTTTAAGATTGAAAATATTGTATAATTGTTTAAAGTATATTATTTTTGAATACTGATCTAAATCGTAAGGTTTTAGCGTTGTAATTATTGTAACCTTTTGCAAATTAAATAAATTACTAAAATTAAAGAGATCTATATTTTTTGTAATGAATGGACTAATTATAACTATTTCTTTTGCTGATTTAAAAATATCAGTAAGATAGCTTAAATGATTTTTTCTTGTAAGATTATTTATTATCATTCTTCCCGAAAATGTAGTAATTAATTATTAGTTCTTACTCCAATTCTGCTTTTTTAAATACTCCTGTTTCGTCAGCCTTATATAAAAGCTTTCCAATACTTCTGACATACTTCAATGGAATTTTTGGATTATTAATATCTTTTCCTCCTGTATCATACCACTTTTGTTGCCACGTAGAATAGTAAGGTTCTAAATCGGATGGAGTTAATTTATAAATCTCTTTTAGCTCTACGCCTTCATATACTGCAAATATCCAGTCTACTAATCTGTATTTTGCAATAATAGTGGGATTCATATGGTGATGTGTTGAAAATCCTTTTGTAAGTAAAACATTTAGAGATTTTAATTCGTATTCATTACCATATTTATCTACCGCATCATTTCCTTCTCTTCCTGGAAGATCTTCAAGACCTGTAACTAGTAATACCTGTAAGAGCTTGCCTCCATTATCTTGAAATATGTCGTTTATATTATTAGTTTCTGTAGCTAGTTTTTGATACTCCCTAATAAATGGTATTAAATGATTAAGTCTTTCTATTGGAGTGTTAAGCTCATTAGTTGATAATAAAAATTGAATAGGAATTTCAAGTGCAGTGGCTATTTTTTGTAGCATTCCTAGAGTAACATTGTGCCTAGCGTTTTCAATATACCCAATGTATGTTCGATCAATATCGGCTTCATTTGCTAAATCTTCTTGTGTGAAACCTTTTTTCTTTCTATAATATAAGACATTTTTCGCTATTGTAGTTAATAGAGGTAAAATGTCTTCATTTGCATCACTCATTTTTATTATATTTGCTGCCTATAAAAATCAAAATATTTAGTAAAAAATCTCTCCGAATATATTCGGAATTTTAATATTTGCTAAATACTTTACTCTTAATATATACGGAGATGCGGAACTTACAATATGCTTATTCAACAAACCTAGGTAAATGTTTTGTTGGGGATTCTTTAGAATTAATTGACCATTTAGATGATGATAGTGTAGATTTATGCTTTACAAGTCCTCCTTTTGCTTTGTTAAGAAAAAAAGATTACGGAAACAAAGAACAAGATGAATACGTTGAGTGGTTGACTCAATTTGCATATAAAATACTCCCTAAATTAAAGGAGACAGGTAGTTTTGTAGTTGATTTAGGAGGAGCTTATGAAAGGGGTTTTCCCGTTAGAAGCTTGTATAACTATAAAGTCTTAATAAAATTTTGTGAAGAAGTTGGCTTCAATTTGGCTGAAGAGTTTTTTTGGAATAATCCTTCAAAATTACCAAGTCCAATAGAATGGGTGAACAAACGAAAAATTAGAGTAAAGGATTCTGTAAATACTGTGTGGTGGTTTTCCAAAAGTAAATTTCCTAAATCAGATGTTAAAAAGGTTTTAACTCCATATAGTGACAGGATGAAAAAGCTCATTGAAAACCCTGAAGGATTTTACAAACCTGCAAAGCGTCCATCAGGTCACGATATAGGTAAGAGTTTTGGAAATGATAATGGGGGAGCTATACCATCAAACTTATTAAATTTTTCTAACTCGGATTCAAATTCAAAGTATATGAAATTCTGTAAGGTAAATGGTCTAAAGACACACCCTGCAAGATTTCCAAAGAAGCTACCAGAATTTTTTATAAATCTTCTTACTGATCCAAATGATTTGGTAGTAGATATTTTTGGAGGTAGTAATACTACAGGAGAGGTTTGTGAAGAATTAAATAGACGTTGGTATTCTTTTGAATTAGATAGGGAGTATGTGGCTGCATCTACATTTCGATTTTTAAATGATAATACTAGCAATTCCATTGAATTTTATAATAGAGTAATATTAGAACAGAGTATTGATTTTTAATAATCAATATAAGTTTGAATTTTTTAAATAAAAAGCCTTTAAATCTAAGGCTTTTTATATTTATATTTCTATTGAGCAGTTTGGACAAAATAAAAATATTTTAATCATTTCTCTATATCTTAAATGGATTTTAATATACTCTTGTAATATTGACAATGCAATTTTTAGCAATCTTTCTTCCTTAAAACCTAAAACAATATAAAATTTGGTAGTATCTAGAGTACTGATTTTATATACCCCATTATTGATGTTTTTTACTTTACTAGGTATTATAGATTCATTAATTTTAATTATATCACATAAAATATTGTGGTTAAATTTGTCGGCATTTCGAATAAACTTTAGTTCAATTCCAATAGTTTCACCATCATAAAAATACCCCTTATGTGGATAATTGAAATCATATATTAATCTGTCAATTTCATCAAATTTTTCAACAGATAACTTTTCTTCATTAAGAATTGTTAGATCGAGCTCAAAACCACTTTTTTTATCATCCTTAAACCAAGATATTTGTGAATGGATTGGTAAACCCCTTAATTTAGCATAAGAAAAAATTAGACATTCTAAATCACCCTCTGTTATAATAAGATTCCTGTTTTTCTGATAATCCGAAAATAATTTTAGTAAAGCAGATTCAAGTGTATTGATCCAAGTTTCCATTTGAAATAAATTTATTGTTAATAAAAGAACCAAATATAAGGAGAACATTTATTGCGAACTTACTTCATATAGCTTCCATTTTATAATTGTTACATAGTTATCTTAAGATTTATTTTATATTTATATATCTTGTTCCATCTCCTGCAAGGTTCATAATCTCTAATCTATTTTTGTTATAAGAGAAAATATATAGCTTGTCTTCTCGGCTTCGCAAAAAACAACTTACAGATTCTCCAAATTTGCCGAAATTGTCGCATCTGCTTTTAGGGTCAATCTTAAAAATATAAGGTTTTAGAAGTTCTGAATCTTTGATGCTCACAGTTTTCTTGATGTTATCAATTGTAATTTTTGCTTTTTGTGGAATCAGATCGGTTAAGTTACCTTTTTCAACAACCTGAATCATATTATAATTCAATGTTTTTATCTGTGCAGAAATGGTTTGTACAGCAGAAATCAATATCAAACCTGCAATAATTTTTATTTTCATCGCTTTATTTTTCAGAGATTAAAAAACTATTTCTTTTTTCACTTGCTTCGGTATAGCTGTTGAATACAAAAGTTTCTTTTTGGGTTATTTTGCCTTGATAAACTTTTGCACTAGGTGAGTTAAGATACTCGCCAACTACCTGATCTTCGATTCTGGCTTTTACTTCATCATCAATACGATTAAGTTCTTGGATCTGAGACACGATATTAGATTCCTGCATTTGACTTATTCTGTTTTCCGTAACGGATAATCTTACAAATAGGTATTGCATTTGAGGTTTGGAATGTGCTTCCAGTTTACGATCAATCTCATCAAACTGTACTTTCTGATTGGCTTTGATTTTAGCCATCATAGAATCAATGTGCGGATCATCCTCAGTTTTGAATTTTGGTCTAGGTTTTTCACAGGAAATAACACATAATACAGCTATTAGTGGTAATAATGTTTTTATCATAAGTGATTTGTTACATCACTCAATCCCGAAAAGTGAAAGGTTAATAAATGCAGAAAGCACGGGATTAAACCATACTTGCTAGCAGAGGCTCTGACAAAGCCAAACGACACAAATAGGAATAACCCGTGCCATATAGCACGAGTCATAAACCATTTATTTTGTATCGTTTTTTGAAACTGTCAGATTTCTGCTAACAAAATAAAAGCTATGCTTCTGTTTTTCGATAAAATTTGAGGTGCTAATATAAGAATTTTTGTAATTATATGACAGTCTGTTTTTTTTGATGGAAATGCAACGGTTCGCACATCATCACCCACAAAAAAGAGACTCTTATCAAAGTCTCTTCTATCTCTATGATCAACCTGTAATAGCAGAAACGTAGCCAATGCTCGCAGTATTTGGTGGTATAATGTGTAGAAAGTTTCAATTAACCGAGAACCTGCCATTTTGCCAAACTGCTTGTTGCGAGTTCATTTTTATTTTTTTAGATGTCTTCCATATAATTTTTTGAAAGATTCTATATTGGTAGACATATTTTCACTAACCTCTTGAATAGATATATTTATATTATTTATGTAAAGCTTGGTAATGTTTACTAAGAAGTAAGTCCAAAAAAAGAGATATTGAGCATGTGAATAGGTTTGAAGGGACGCTTTACTACTTTTAAATGGTGAGAATGTATTTCCATGAAATCGTTCATTTCGATATGTGTATATTAGACCATTTACTACCAAATCAATTTTTTCTTTTAAATCAAAGAAATATGTATTGATTTGTGTACTATTTAAGCTATCTTCTAAATTAATGTTTTCTCCGTTTAATAATTTAAACACAATTCTTCCGACTTTTCTAGTGTCTTCTCCATTTGTAAGATTACCATATTTAGTATATAAATCTTTTAAAAGGTTATCTAGTTTTATATCTAGGTTACCATTGCTCATAGCAATTCTAGTATATAAAGGATTTGCTTTCGGATTTGTAATTGAATAATTATCTAACATTCTTTTTGCCAAATATTCATAGGACTGAGAAGGCATTAATTCCAAAAAGGATTCAACAGAGTTTTTAATATTCTGATTATTAGAAATAACATCGAACCAATAGTTAGATTTAGAATATTTTATCAAATCGGATGCATTTATACAATTCTGTCCTTTATGTAACTCGTATGCTTTTCCCATATAAAATTCCAAACCCTTCCATGAGAAATCAAATGCTAAATCCATTTTCAAGGGTAAAACATCCAATGATTCAATTAAATAAGAAATGTATATATGGTAATCTTTATCAAGTTCATAAGGGTATTTTAAGGGTGCAAAGAGTTTTAATTTGTTGTTTGATAATTTTTCCCTTATTCGTGTTAAAAAATAGAATTCAATAGGAAATAGAAAATCATAATTGTCATTTTCTAATCTAGGCTTCCAGGAATTCACTCTTTCTATTCTTAGACTTTTATATTTTTCTGATATATTTTGTGTATTGTTAGTCATGTAATTTTAACTGTTTTAATTTGCAGAGCATTTTTAAAATAACGTACAACTTTCTAATTTACGTATTGCATCAATAATAACAATAGATATTTCCGCAATTTTTTTAATCTTTATGAATTAGTATAGATAATAATTTGATTCTTCAGTAATAATAACGGATGGAGTTTTTTTATGCTTTTTTGTGTAGGCGCATATTTATACTATTTTTCATTAAAACGCACTACATGGAAATTATATCATATCTGTACTGCGACTGAGGATATGACTCTATCTGCAATAGTTTTATAGTAATTTACAATTTCCTTTTTTATTATACATTCGCTGTAAACTACAAAATTTGATTCATTTTGTAAATTATTACAAGTCTATTGTGACTTAGGTAAGTAATCTTTACTGTTTTTGGCGGGTGTAGAAAAATAATTTTTTTACGGACATACTTTTGTCAATATATATCTGCCAATTTACCCAAAAAAACAAAAAAGTCCCTAAAAGAACGAGGGATTTTAGAAACACAGAGGATGAAAAAATAAATTTTCAGACACTATTTTATTATATTCTTTTAATATCTGCAATCTGTAAACTAGCATGAAAAGAGGTGTTCTCGAAGTTTCTGCAACATAGTACCTATATATATCATTCATATCTATCATTATATCTATAAATACATCTAACAACCCTAAATTAACTTTTCGGGTGACTGTGATAGTTTTTTTTCTGCGTAGTCCGAGAAAGTGTTTAATACATAGGTTACTATTTACACCAACCCCGTCAAAATTTAGTATATAAAAGTATCCCCTATGCTAAAACTCAAAATTTTTGTATAGGCATCGGGACGATGGGTACTAATTCCGTTTGGTATGGGGTTAAAAGATCTTTTTTTGATCCGCCCCTGCCTGCATAATGTTATTTTTTGACACCTGTTTTTGTTTTCCTGCGTTCCGAGTGGTTAAAAAGATTTTAACAAGTGTTGATATTTTGGTTGAAAAGTGCTGTAAACACTTGTATTTATGGGGTTTTTGTTGTATATTTATGCTGTACTTTACTACTTAAAACAGCCTTGTTTCTTTATGTACAAGGTTCAATATAAAACAAAAAATGCCTAGAAGTGCGGGAACACAACTAGGCGAATCAATAAATTTTAAATCACGCTTAAAACTTATCAACATGACAAATTTACGAAATTGTCTTGATACTGCTAGTATCTATGTATCAACGTACGCCAAGTACAACAATTCAAGCCTTTACGGTAAATGGTTAAATCTCGGAGACTATTCGGATTATGAAGATCTTTTAGAAACAATGCGGGAACTACACAAAGACGAATCAGATCCAGAGTTCATGCTTTCCGATTACGAAAACTGCGAACTGTTTGAAAAACTCGGATTGATTAGCGAATGCCATTTATCACCTGAGATTTACAAAATAGCGCAGCAAATAGATGATTCGGGACATAATATCGAAGTTTTTATAGCTTGTATTGATTGTCTTGGCCGAATGGATTTTCAAAGCCTGTACGAATATGTAAACAATTTTTATTACGGTGAATTTTCGAGTGATGAAGATTTTGTACAATACTTATATGAAGATGATACGTTTAATATTCCTAATTGGGTTGTGATTGATTGGAGCGCAACCGCACGGAGTATAATGTTTGATTATTTTGAAAGTGACGGACATTATTTCCGTTCATAGAATATAATTAGATTAAGATACATTCAAATAAGTTAAAATATTTCAAGTCGGGAACAAAGTCGGGAGTAAAAAAATAAAAAACCTTGAAAATCAACCGATTAACAAGGTTTTATGTAGACCCACAGGGATTTTCACCTACCATTGCTTAAAGCCTCAATAAATATATAAATTGTACATTTTCAATGAATTACTATTTTTATTAATTTTATGATATTCAATAAATCTATTTGGATATCATAAAAAATGGCTGTAATTTTGGCTGTAATTTATTTTAATATTGAGATGATAAATATAAAAAGAAAAATCAACATTGTTTTGGAGAAAAGAAAAAAAGACGGTGTAATAGTTAATCATAATGTTCCGATTTTCTTCCGTGTAACTTTCAATTCAAATAGAGTGAATCTTTTTACAGGTTTTCGTGTTGATAGAAATAATTGGGACGAGAAATTATCTCAAATTAAGAAAGGTATTTCTAATATTAATGGGGAAACTATTGAAGAGATTAACACTAAACTGAGTAATCTTGAGAATGATTTACAGGCTTTTTTCATTAAATGTCAGGTTGAAGATAGAATTCCTGATCTAGATGAATTGAAAATTAGTTTTGGACAGGTTAAAAATAAAGGCAATACAAAAGAGAAAAAAGCTATCAAAACTGATGAAAAGGAAATGGAAATTGAAACTTTTTTCGATACCTTTGATAAATTCACAGATTATTCTGGAAAAGTAAATAATTGGACGATTGATACGTATAAAAAATTTGACGCACTAAAAAATCATTTACTTTCATTCAACCCAAATCTTACTTTTGACAATCTCAATTCCGAAGGTCTTCCAAAATTACTTTCTTATTTTTCTAATACGTTGAAGTTAAACAATGTTACAACGAAAAAGTATTTGAAAAATCTAAAATGGTTTTTGAGATTCGCTGTGAAAAATAATTATTGTGATAATCAATATTTTCAACAGTTTGCACCAAAAATAAAAACGGCGGACAAAGTTGTGGTTTTCTTGTCTGAAGAAGAAATTCTTAAAATTAAAAATTTAGAAATCTCTCAAACCAAAAAATATCTCGAAAGAGTACGTGACGTCCTTCTCTTTACGTGTTTTACAGGATTGAGATATTCCGATGTTCAAAAACTAAAAAAGACAGACATCAAAAATGATAAACTTTATATTGTTACCAAGAAAACGTCTGATTCCATCACAATTGAGTTAAATGATATTTCCAAAGAAATATTAGAAAAATATTCAGAAATCGAAACAGAAATGGCGTTGCCAGTAATTTCAAATCAAAAAATTAATGAATATTTGAAAGAGTTGGGACGTTTAGCCGAAATAGATGAACCGATAAATCACACTTACTTTATCGGAAATAGTAGAAAAGATGACACCAAACCAAAATTTGAATATTTTTCTTCACATATTGGCAGACGTACATTTATTTGCCTTTGTATTTCAAAAGGAATTCCAATTCACGTCGTTATGAAATGGACAGGACATTCGGACTATCAATCGATGAAACCTTATATTGATGTAGTAGATTCCACAAGAGAAGTTCAAATGCAAAAACTTAACATCATATGAAAATATCTGAACACCTTGATACAACACTAAAATTAGAAAAATCACTAAATAATTTAAACAGAGATAATCTATCAAAATCTTTGATTGATAATCTATTTGAATATTCAAAATCTTTGAACGAAATTGAATTTAGTGAATTATTTGAACACAAAAGACCTGGTTTAATTTACAAAGAATACAAAAATTCCATACAGAGATTGAAATTTCTTATTCATTATAAAAAGGATGTTTTAGGATTTAATAAAATTTCAAATCTAATAGATAAAGAATCTGCGAAAGAAAAAAGCGAATATGATTTTCACTATAAGCAATTACGTGAAATTAGTTCAGAAGAAAGAGAACTGAATTCCAAATTAGAAAGTTGGGCTTACAAATATGCCAATGATTCAATTGAAATTAAGCAATTAAATGATGAATACGAAATAGTTAAGAAAAAATACAACAATGAACAAAATATTAGTTCTTCTTTGTATCAAAAATGGGAATCTAAAAAACGTGGTTTGTCTTATCTTTTAAACATTAATCCTATTGAAATTACCAATCAAATTAATGAGATTGAAAATCAACTTTTAAGACTTGATCATTTCGAGAAATATTCCGAAAAATTGTTGAAAGAAGAAAGATTGGTTTATTTTATCCATAAAATTTTTGTCGAATTAAAATTAATCAAGCATATCGGCTATGTGGAATTTTCTAATCAACTATTAGAAAGTAAAATAATGACATTGGAAAAAGAGCAAAAAAAAGACAGAAATATCGCTTATGCAATCAATTGCATTGCAAATGAATTTATTTTACCTGAATCAGCCACTAATTGGAAAAAAGATATGGTAGATTATTTTGAAATAAAAGATTTTGAAAAGAAAATCAATCCTTCTGAAGAAAATAAAAACGAAATTGACAAGGAAATTGACGACATTATTTCTCTCGCAAAAATGAACTCCTTTTAATCTCATAAAATTGATTAAAATCAATAAACATTTCAAAAAATCACATTTTGACACACTTAGAATTTTATAGAATCTCAAAATAGTTTAAAATATTATAATTTATTGAAAATCAGCACAAATAATTGTGCTGATTTTTATTTTGAATTTTTCTGAATTTCAAAAACTTCCAAATTTTGTATCAGAAAATTTTAAAACAATGGATACACAAAATTTATTATCAAAGCCTATTTGGCAAATGACGGGGGAGGAATTTTTGACACTAACAAAAACAGAAAACCAGAACAAAACAGAAAAGATTCAGTCTGAATCATCAGCGAAAGCAAATCCAAAATTGGTTTATGGTATTCGTGGAATTGCAAATCTTTTTGATTGTTCTATTGCAACTGCAAATCGAATTAAAAAAAGTGGTGTAATTGATGGGGCAATTTTCCAACGAAACAGAACCATAGTCGTAAATGCAGACGAAGCCCTCAAATTATTTAATGACAGTGAGAAAAAATAAAACTCAGGTTATTCATTAAAAAAAATCAGGCTGTTAAACTGAAGTAGATGGGAAAAGCTCAAAAACGGTATCAAACAGAAGCAGGTTCAGTCACGGTCTTTGATAAGGTCATCAAATATCTGAACCAAAAATACAAAGTCCGGTACAATGAAGTTGCTTTAGAATTTGAAATCCGTACCGAAAATGAAGATTGGGACGAACTCAATATCAATTCCTTGTTTATTGAGTTGATTCAATTTGGGATTAATATCACTTTGAATAAGTTGGAGATTTTGCTGAAAAGTCATTGGATAGAGAAATACAATCCGATTGAAAATTACTTTAAAAATCTACCAAAATGGAACGGTGAGAATCATATTCAAAAGTTAGCAAATTACATCACGACAACCGATAATGCATCGTTTCAAAATCATTTTGAAAAATGGTTAACGAGAGCGGTTTTGTGTTCACTAAAGAAAGGGTACGTCAACAAACAATGTTTCGTTTTGTTCAATACCAAACAAAATTCTGGAAAGACAAGTTTTTTGAGATTCCTGATTCCAACCGAATTAGAAAAATATTATACCGAAGATATTGGAATTGATAAAGATGGATTGATTTCTCTTTGTAAATCTTTGATTATCAACATTGATGAACTTTCGGTGATGTCTAAAATTGATGTGAATACGCTGAAATCCTTTATTTCCAAAAATACTATTAATGCAAGATTACCTTACGACAGAAAATCGTCATTAATGCACAGAACGGCTTCTTTTTGTGGTTCCACTAATCGTTCTGATTTTTTAACCGATGAAACAGGAAGTGTGCGTTGGCAAATTTTTGAAGTGTTGGAAATTGATTTCAATTATTCTAAGGAAATCAATATTAATCAAGTTTGGGCTCAAGCATATTTCAATGCTTTTGAAAGAAAAAACTACAATCCGGAACTCACTGCTGAAGACATTCTGGAAAACGAGAAACGGAATGAAAAATACAAACAAATCAGTTTGGAGCAGGAAATTATTATCACTCATTTTGAAAAATCTGAAAATAAAAATGAATTCCTCACTGCAACTGATATTATGTTGGCGATGAATAATGCTTTGGGAGTTCGGTTAAACATTATAAAAATCGGAAAAGCATTAACGGTTTTAAATTATGAACGGATAAAACATTCCAAAAGACAAGTCTATGGTTATGTAATCAAACGAAAAATCGAAGAATCAAAAAACGAATAGTAGCAAATCGACTTACCTCAATTACCAACTTACCTAAAATCTTTTAAAACTATTATTAATAAAGGTTTTTCTAATAAGGTAACATTAAAATTTCTTCTTACCTAAGTTACCAATTTATAAACTTTGAAAAGGTAAATAGGTAGAAAAAGGTAACTGACAAAAATTAACCAAAACTCTTTCTAACAAAGACTTTGGTAGAAAGGTAAGAAGATTCTGAAAAAACTTACAAAACTTTAAAATATTAAAAAAATGAACTGTAAAACCGCAAACGAAAATATTAATATTAGAGAGATTTTGGATAGTTTTTCTCTTTTTCCAAGCAAAGAAAATTTGAAATCAGCATTTTATTTTGCTTTTGACCGAAAAGAACGGACACCAAGTGTAATCGTCAATTTTGGAAAAAATACAGCTTTCGATTTTGGAACTGGCAAACAATACGATAATGTTTCTTTGGTTCAAGCCATTAAAAAGTGTTCGGTTTCTGAAGCATTGGAATATCTGAGACAATTTGAATTTTCAAGTTTTGATAGAAATGACAATTCGAAAAATAAACAAAATTCTGATAAAAAATCAAAAACCAATTATGAGATTTTGGAAATTAAAAATGTAGAACGTTCTTCACTTTTGAGTTATTTAAAATCCCGAAATCTGGAAAGTCAAAAATCGGATTTAAAGGAAATTTATTATTTGCTTCATGACAAAAATTATTTCGGACTTGGTTTCAAAAACAATTCAAGCGGTTACGAAATCCGCAATAAATATTCAAAAATCTGTCTCGGAAAAAAGGATATTTCTACGATTAAAAACGGAAGTGAAACGTTGAGAATTTTTGAAGGATTTACGGATTATTTATCATTCAAAATTTTGGAAAAATCACTCGAAAAAGAACCTTCGGATTACCTGATTTTAAATTCGGTTTCTATACTTTTCAAAGCTAAAACTGAACTTGAAAACCATCAAAAAGTTGAACTCTATTTTGATAATGATGAAGCTGGAAATTTGGCAACCGAACAATTAATCAATCTACATAAAAATATCACAGACGAACGTTTGCTCTACAAAAATCACAAAGATTTGAATGCGTTTTTGATGAATAATGAAATTAAAGAAGAACGTCGTCCAAAATATGGCAGATAGTGAGTGCAAAAAGTACCCAATGTTTACAAAAAGCGTGGACGCTAATTGTAAAATTGGAACTTTTTGGTTTTTTCCTATCGTCAAAAACGTCTTGAAAAACAAACTGAATGTTGATAAATAATAAATACACAAAAATATGGAGAATGATTTTTTGAAAAGTTTTGTCCTGAAAGTCTCCCGTGAGCAGGAACAAAAAAAAGAGACGGAAAAAAGGAAACAATACTTCCGTGAACTCGGAAAAAAAGGAGGGCTGAAAAAGAAAAGTGCGAACCATCTTTTACGAGTTGTTTCCGTGCGATTTACCGAAAAGGAATTTAAGTTTCTGGAGGACGAAGCTAATAAATACAGTTTGAAAATTTCGACCCTTCTTCGAATGGTAGCAACAAAAGAGGAGTTGAAAGTCAAGGAATTTGAAACTGATAAAATCCTTTTGGAATATGGCAATAACTTTATCCGAATCACCAACCTTTTGCGAAATTCCGAATGGTCTGCTTTTGAAAATAAAAAAAATATCCTGCTGGAAATCGAAACCGTTTTGACATTGATAAAACAATACCTCTATCAAAAGATTCACGAACGGGAGAATCTGATGAATGAAGAATTATGAATAATTCGGCAACAACAAGACTGATTTCCAAAATCGCTTTGGAATACAACGGAACTGACAAAGGAACGGCGAAGATGCTTGGAACAAACAATCTTCTCGGAAGCAGTCCTGAAGAACAATTTTTGGAAATGAAAGCAATAGCAAAAAGAAATTCCAATGTCAAAAAATGGGCTTTGACAGGTTATATCTCACCACCAAAAGAAACAGGCGACCAACTTTCTGATGCAGAACTGGCGAAAATCACGATACAGGCTCTTGCAAAAGTCGGAGTTTCGGAAAACAACCAATATCGCTTGGATGTCCACAATTCTACGAAACAAAAGCATATTCATTTCGTGGTAAACCGGATTGACACTTTTGGAAAATGTACGGTCAAATCCCACAATATCGGGGAGAATTTCGGTAAGGCTGTAAGGGAAATCTGTAGAGATTTGGGTATAAAGACAGACATCGAAACAGGCATTGATAAAAGAAATGAGATGTATGAGAATCTGGTTGCCAGTATCGGAAATTCTAAAAATTTTGAAGAGCTGGTTTTGGAAATGTCGAATCGGGGTTATTTGGTTTCATTGTCGAGCAATGTCAAGGTCGGGATTTCGGGAATGAGAATCGTTCTTAAAACAGATATCAACGATGAAACCTCACGTCAGTATAAAGCAGGATACAAGCTTTCGGAAATTACTAGCAAGCTGAAAATATCGGAAATAAAGAAAATCTTTGAAGATAAAACAAAACGCTCGGAACAATTGAAAACATCAAATGATTCGGAATTTCTTAGACAAAATAAACGGAATGAGGATTTGAGAAATAATGAAATGAAAATAGAGAACAATAAAAAATTTAAACGTTAAAAATTATGGACAATACACAAAAAGACGGAATGGAGATTTTGAATCAAGTTATAGAATCCTGTAAAGCAAATATTGAATCTAACACAGAAACTAAAGCTTCAGTTGAAGATTATATGAATGTATCTTCAGAACTTGAACAATCTGTATCGGCTTTGATAAATATAATCGATGAAACATCAAGAACTTATCAAAAAGAAAATGAAATATTTAAGAAAACCGTAAGTCAAATCCCGAAAATAATTATTGCGGAATTATCTCAGCAAAGTATTGAAGCTTTACGAAAATCGAATCTTGTTTGGGGTATTTTTGGTGCAATTTTACTGTCATTTTCGACAATTCTAATAAGTGGAAATCTTGCATTCAAATGGTATTCCGAAAGTATCCGTTCCAAAAGCGAGCTTAGAGAGGAAATCCTTTCCGAATTTGAAAAGGATGGAAAACTGCTATATCCTAAAGACGACATTCAAAAATTAGAAAACAACACCGAACTTGTACAAAAATGGATTAATAAAAACCCGAAAGATGCGGAGAAATTCCTGAGATTCAAAGATGGTTACGAAGCTAAATAGGTCTATTGTCTTTATTTTTTTTAAAGTTTGGAAAACAAAATAGTAAGTGGGTTGGAAAATATTAAAAATAAACAGAACCAAAAGAGTAGATTAAAACGGTAAATATTTGAAAATTTATTCTTAATAGTCTTAAATCATACATAATAATTTTTGAATATCCGTAATTTATCATAAATTTTGTATATTTGGTTTAAATCAAATAGTTAGGCATGAATTTATTCAGTTTTTCAGCACATTTTGGGACAGAAGACGACTGTAGGAACCATTTCAAATCCGAAAGAGACAAGATCGGGATAATATGCAAATGTGGAAGTAGGGAGCATTTTTGGATCAAGAGCAGGTTGAGTTATGAATGCAAGAAATGTAGGAGTAGAACCTCCCTGAAAAGTGGCACAGTCATGGAAAATTCAAATTTGCCTTTTTTAATTTGGTATAAGACCATGTTTTTGATGAGCGTTACCAAGAAAGGATTTTCTGCTAAAGAAATCCAGAAACAATTGGGACTGAAGAGGTATGAACCGGTTTGGGCAATGGTCCATAAGTTGAGAAGAGCCATGGGAAACAGGGATGCGAAATACACTTTGGAAGGAATGATAGAGTTTGACGAAGCCTATTTCACAGTAGCATCCAGCGAAGTAGAACACGAAAAGGGAATTCGCGGGAAAGGTGCAGTCGGTAAACAAAACGTCGCAATGATGGCGGAATCAACGCCGTTAGAAGATATCGATACCGGAAGAAAAGAGAAACAGGTCCGCTTCTTTAAAGCGAAGGTTTTGGATGGACACGGTGGGGAAGAAATCAGTGAAACCATTAAAGAATCACTTGACAATCAAAGTATCGTCTTTACAGACAAAAGCACTTCCTATGTGGATATTGCAGATTTCGTGGAACTTCATGTTATGGAGAAAAGTTCAAAAGAAACTACCGAAGAAACTTTAAAATGGGTTCATATAGCCATCAGCAACGCCAAAAGAAATTTGCTAGGTAATTACCACAAAATAAAAAGAAAATATCTCCAACTCTATCTCAACGAATTTATCTACAAACTAAATCGAAGATATTTTGGAGACAGACTCTTTGAAAGGCTTATAATTGCTAATATTACAGGGTTATGATTAAAAACGGATATTCAAAAAAACTTTAAATTTCATGTAAAATATTATCTAAATTTGTGGGATGCCGATAGAAATTATTTACCGAAACGATCATTGCGAATGGATTGACGTGGAAGCTCCCACGGAAGAAGACCTGCAGTTTCTTCATCAAAGATATGAAATCAACCTTCTTTTGCTGGAAGACACCATTGATCCGAACCACCTTCCAAAATTTGAGGAGGACGGAAATGTGAAGTTCTTCCTGATGCGCGAAAACACGGAACTAGAGCGCCAAAATCTCAACACAATCAGTGACATCAGTACAAAACTCGGGGTTTTTATTATCAACGGTATTATTATCACGACGCACCGAATGAAAAACCGCAGTATCTATGAGCTGAAAAAAGAAATATTTTTACCCGAGAATAAAGAAGTCACGCCCGACAAAATTGCCCTGAATCTCGCCTTAAAAGTGATGAAATCCTACGACGACGAATCACAAAATTTGATGGAAACGATGGACAATGTAGAAAATGAAATTTTCCTAAAAAACACCAACAATACGGTTCAAATCAGGCGTCTTTACAAGCTGAAAAGAAAATCTGGATTGAACACAAGAATATTGAACATCTCCACAGTTTGGGTGGATAAATTCAAAATTTTAAACCTGGAAGAAGCTGCCGTAACGGATTTGACAGATAAATATAAAGATGTAATCGCAGATTTCGAGCATTTGAATGCGCAGATTACCAACTTAATTTCGATGTATCTCGCGTTAAGCGACCAAAAAGCGAATCAGGTAATGAAAGTTCTTGCGATTTACTCCATGTATTTTTTCCCTATTACTTTTATTGCGGGGATTTACGGAATGAATTTCGACAATATGCCCGAACTTCACCAAAAATATGGTTATTTCTTCACCTTGGGATTAATGGCATTTATTGCGCTGCTTACTTTCATATATGTTCGGAGGAAGAAATGGTAGCGATGCCCATAAAATATCACACTTTTATTTTCACTTTTCAAAAGATATAGTCTATTTGTTAATTTTTTGTTAAAAATTTTTTTTTTATGTTTTAATTATTTTTACTTTATTTACATTTAATTATTAATTTAAAACATAAAAATTATGGCAACCAAAACAACTAAGACAGGTAAGGTAAAACCTAAAGCTGATGCAGCGGATCAGCTTAAAGACTTTATGATTGACGGTTTGAAAGATTTATACTGGGCTGAAAAAGCATTGGTAAAAAATCTCCCGAAAATGCACAAAAATGCTACATCCAAAAATCTAAAAGCTGCCATTGCAGGCCATTTGGAAGAAACCAAAGGTCAGGTAAAAAGACTGGAAGATGTCTTCAAAGCATTGAAATTGAAACCCGAAGCCGTGAAATGTGACGCGATGGACGGACTTTTGAAAGAAGCTGAAGGAATTTTGGAAGAAACCGAACCGGGTGCAGTTCGCGATGCCGCGATTATAGCGGCAGCACAAAAAGTGGAACATTACGAAATTGCATCTTACGGAACGATGGCGACCTACGCCAAACTTTTAGGACAAAAAGAAGTTTTGAAACTCCTCCTGGAAACTTTAAAACAGGAAAAAACCTGCGATAAAGATTTAACCAAACTCGCAAAAACTGAAATCAACCTTAAAGCGAAATAAATGTGAAGCGGTTTTATGACCGCTTTTTTTGGCTTATTCCCATAAATATCATTTTAACATCTATGAAAGATCAAAAGAAAGACGACAAAAACGTCAACAAAAAGCTTTCGGATTTGGAGAAAAACATTTCTGTGTCCGATAACCAGTTTCTAACCACTAATCAGGGTTTAAAGATCAATGACAACAATAATTCCCTGAAAGCCGGAGAACGCGGACCTTCCCTGCTCGAAGATTTTATTTTAAGGGAAAAAATTACCCATTTTGACCACGAAAGAATTCCTGAAAGAATTGTTCACGCAAGAGGAAGCGGCGCACACGGAATTTTTGAACTTTATGAAAGTCAGAGCGAATTTACCAAAGCCGGCTTTCTGAATGACACTTCCCGAAAAACTCCTGTTTTTGTAAGGTTTTCAACTGTTGCAGGTTCGAAAGGTTCTACGGATTTGGCGAGAGATGTTCGCGGTTTTGCCGTGAAATTTTACACCGATGAAGGGATTTTCGACCTTGTTGGAAACAACATTCCCGTTTTTGCCATTCAGGATGCGATGAAGTTTCCTGATTTCATACATTCCGTTAAGCCTGAACCTGATCACGAAATGCCTCAAGCTGCTTCTGCACACGACACTTTCTGGGACTTTGTTTCTTTGGTTCCGGAAACGATGCACATGGTTTCTTGGGTGATGAGCGATCGCGGAATTCCAAAATCTTTGAGAATGATGGAAGGGTTCGGAATCCATACTTTTAGACTGATTAATGAAAAAGGAAAATCAAGTTTCGTGAAATTTCACTGGAAACCGAAATTGGGAGTGCATTCTGTTTGTTGGGACGAAGCCACCAAAATTTCCGGGAAAGATCCTGATTTCCATCGAAGAGATTTGTGGGAAAACATCGACCAAGGCAACTTTCCGGAATGGGAATTGGGCTTGCAAATCGTTCCCGAAGAAGACGAATTCAAATATGATTTCGATCTTTTGGATCCTACAAAATTAATTCCCGAAGAATTGGTTCCGGTAAAAATTGTGGGCAAAATGACGCTTAACAGAAATCCTGAAAATTTCTTTGCCGAAACAGAACAGGTTGCATTTCATCCGGGACATTTAGTTCCGGGAATTGATTTTAGCAACGATCCTTTGCTTCAGGGAAGACTTTTTTCTTACACCGATACGCAACTTTCGCGTTTGGGAAGTCCTAATTTCCACGAAATTCCAATCAATCGTTCCGTTGCTCCCGTTCATAACAATCAGCGTGATGCTCACATGAGAATGACGGTGAATAAAGGAAAAACCGCTTATCATCCAAACAGTTTGGGTGGTGGTTGTCCTTATCAGGCGATGATTGCGGAAGGCGGATTTGCAAGTTTCAACGAAAGAATTGATGCCCAAAAAATCCGAAACCGAAGCGAAAGTTTCAGCGACCATTTTTCACAGCCGAAATTATTCATGAATTCACTTTCTGAGCACGAGAAGCGTCACATGATCAATGCATTCGCTTTTGAATTAAGCAAAGTAAATTACGACCATATTAAAGAAAGGGTTTGTCATCACTTGAGCATGATCGATAAAGACGTCGCGAAAAAAGTGGCAGACGAAATTGGTATTAAAATTCCGGGAAAAGTAGAAATGCCGATTAATCAAGCGATTGGTGCCGATGAAAATCCAAAAAATCACCAACCAAAAGACGCCAATTTCGTGAAAGAAAAATCTGAAAAACTTTCAATGGAAGCGCATAACAAAGGTGACATTAAAACAAGAGTCATTGGAATTTTATGCGATAACAATGTGGATGAAGATTCTTTCAACCAGTTCAAAAAAGTTTTGGAAAAAGAAGGTGCAAGTTGCAAAATTATTGCACCGAAAGGCGGTAAAATAAAAGGAAACAAAGGCACGGAAATAAAAGTAGACGAAAATTTCCTAACGGTAACTTCGGTTTGTTTTGAAGCGGTTTTCGTTCCAAACGGAATTTCTAATGAAGTTGTAAAACACGAAGTTGCAAAACATTTGCTGAATGAAACCTTTAAACATTGCAAAGCAATTGCGATTGAAGGAAATGCGAAAACATTGTTAAAAAACACGGATATTCCTGCCGATAAAGCTGACAAAGCTCTTTTGGTGGATACAACTCCGAAAGATTTTGTAAAAGCCATTGCATCGGGAAGAAATTGGGATCGTGAACTTCATCCAGTAGTTCCGGCGTAAAACTAAAACATATTTAACTTTGCCAAAATTTTAAAGTTTTGGCAAAGTTTATTTTATGATATGAAATCAGATATTCCAAAACAGAAAGAAGGCGCATTTAGTGACACGGTTTCCTCCATCAAATTTGAGAACGAAACTCAGGCAATTGAACATTTTACAGTGGTGCGAAAACGGTTCCTTGATGTGAATTCTTGGGAACTATTTGCAGGTGAAGAGAAAGCATCATTTTCGCTGACAGATGCTAACGGAAACTTTCTTCTGGATCATCCCGCGGTTGGAAATTTTATCAAAATTAAAATTCCAGGGCTACACAATCCGACTGGAGACGGTTTCGACTGGGTGAAAATTGAGGAGGTTAAGGAAGAGAAAAATTTAAATTTTGAAAGTGTTTACCTTCGAGTTCGTCCATCGTCCGATCCCACAAAACCAGAAGAAAAAGTAGCTCATTTCTTTGATGAAAAGGCGACTTCCAACTTTCTGATCAGACGCGTTGGCGAAGAAATTTTCGCCGAAGTTCATGGCAGAAATGAAGAACCTAATACTGAAAATTTAAATCTTCTGGAAAAAGCGAGAAATCTTTTAGTGGCAATTGGCGGAATGATTGCCGGATCAAAATTCCAGTGGAAATCTCTGACTGAAGGATTGATAAAAATGTGAGATTTGTCCTTTGAATTTCAGGAATTATATTATCTTAATCGCAAAGTATCGTCTTTACAGACAAAAGCACTTCCTATGTGGATATTGCAGATTTCGTGGAACTTCATGTTATGGAGAAAAGTTCAAAAGAAACTACCGAAGAAACTTTAAAATGGGTTCATATAGCCATCAGCAACGCCAAAAGAAATTTGCTAGGTAATTACCACAAAATAAAAAGAAAATATCTCCAACTCTATCTCAACGAATTTATCTACAAACTAAATCGAAGATATTTTGGAGACAGACTCTTTGAAAGGCTTATAATTGCTAATATTACAGGGTTATGATTAAAAACGGATATTCAAATAATAATTTATATAAAAATTGCACAATTAAAAATTTATTTTAAATTTGCTATAGTCAAATTTTAAAAAAAAATATTAGGAATGCAGAAAATTTTACTCAACTAGATCAAGAAGTTGAAAAAAATGAATTATTAGAAAATTTCCAAATGGAAGAATTGGAACAAAGATTTGAAATGAAGGCTTGGGACGTAAGTGTATCTGCACCTACAATGTTTGATGCTGGTGAAACAATTGAAACCAATACTACTGCCGTTGGAGGTAGTGCCACTTGGACATTTTAAAAAGTAACAGCTAATACAATCTATGTATTAGCTGTTTTTATATTTCAATTTTTATGAGAGTAGTTTTTTTTACAACAATTTTGTTGATATCCTCACAAATTAACGCACAGTTACTTCCAAAGTATACTGATTCTCTTAAATATAAAAAAGATACTGCAATATTAGGATTAAGCAACAAAAAAGAAATAGTAATAGATTTTAAAAAACCACAAAAAAAGAGTGGTTTTAATTTTTCTCTTGGAAAAGAAAAAGAAGTTATTTACAGAGATAATTTTACAAATCGGATTTATTTTCAAAATGGATTTGATAGAACATTAATATATCAAAGAGATAATACAACTAAATGAAGTCCATATTATTTTTAATAGCCTATTTGGGGTTATCATTACAATTTTATTTTCCTCAAAATATCAAAGTAAGAATTATTGATTCTGAAGAAAACAAACCTCTTCAAAATGTTAGAATTATGTCTGATAATGTGGTGCTGTATAGTAACGATGATGGGGAAGTAGAACTAAAAAATGATAAGAAACCACTGAATATTTTTGCTCAAGGATATGAAGAGTTAACATTGGAGTCTTTAACTCCTATTATAAAATTAAAGCCATTATATAAAGATATTGAAGAGGTGAAAATATCCAAAATAGATATAAGGCAAATGTTTCAAAATGCTTTAAAAGATTATCTAAGCATATATTACAGTAAGCCCTCTCTATATCAATCTACAATAAAGCAAAAAGGTTATATTGATGGGAAAATGATTAACCTTTTAATAGCCAATATTGACATATGGGCTTTAGCAAATGCCTATAATTTTAAGGCACAAGATAATGTCGACTCTTTTGTCCAAATCGGCTTTAACAACATTAAATATTTTAAAACTAAAGTATCTTCTAATGATTATCCCTTTAATACAGATATTCAAATAACTCCCAAAAACTTTATTCAGAAGTTATTTTTTAATAGTGAAATTATTGGTTTTTTAAATGATACAAAAAATAGTGTATTTGTTTCAAAAATACTTTCAGAAAACCAGAACATTCAAATTATTTATTTTGAAACAAAAGATGAAATAAATACATATAAAGGAAAATTTACATATAGCAAAACAGACAAAGTCATTAGTAGTTTTGATCTTTATATAACAAATATGTCTCAGTCGTTCAAGAACAAGAACAAACGAGGAGAAGCTTACGAAGGTGTAGCCACTTCAAATAATATCAAATATGATTTTTATAAAAAAGACGGAAAATATCTACCAGCTTTAGTTTATACCGAAATTAAAGGTTATGCGCTATACAAAGAAAAAAAGTATCCCGTTTCATTTATTCAAGAAATAAATTTTCAAAAATTTTTAGAATCAGATAAAAAAGGATTGAAAAATAAAATTGATTTAAATAAAAATCTAACCGAAAATATTGCTAATAAAGAGATTAAAGAAAATAATACTTTACTTTCCAAAGAAGAACAGAAATTTATTGATGAGCCATAAAAAGAAATCTCCAGAATTTTACGAATATTATCCTAAACTATTTCACGATTATTTTCCAGATATAGATAAGGTGACAATAGACCTGCTTTCAAAAGCAGGCTTTTATTTTTATCAATCTATTTTGCAATTAGATGCTGTTATTGATAATCAAGAAAATCATAGAATATTTAATGTTTTAGATTTACAAGAGAATGCAATAAAAATTTTATCCACAATATATGAAGATGGTAACAATTTTTGGAATCTTTGGGAAACAAGAAAAAGAGAGTTTCGCAAGGCAATATCATTAGAAAAAAACCTTTGGAATAATCCAAGTGAAGAGAATTATAATAAAGTTGCAGATATGAAATCTGCCTTTGGAAAAGTAGCTATTGATAGTTTATTTATTTTTTCAGAAAATAGTAACAATAGCGAAATTTATAATTTACTGCTCGAATCTCATAAATATTTTTCGATAGGGTTTCAATTATATGATGATATTATAGATTTCACAGAGGACTTTAACAAAAAACAATTTAATTGGGCGGTATATGAATTATCCAAAACATTAGACTTTTCCAAATATAAATATGATGTAAATATTTTAAATAAGTTGTTTTATATAGATGGAACAAGTGTTATTCTTTTTGAAAAATCAATTTATTATTTGGAGAAGGCTAAAAAAGTAATTGAAAAATTGCCACCGGATAGTTTGTGGCTGGATACAATCTGCGACTTTGAAAAAACAATTCTTCAAACCAAGGATTCAGTTAATTGTAACTACGTCATATCTTCATAGACTAAATTAGTAAAAAACTAATATAGACTTATGGAAATGAAAAAGACAAAAGAAATCAAGGCATATTTAACTTTTGTAAAGAAACTGCAAGTTCTAAAATATGCGAAAGAATATGGAAATAACGCCATTGCTTACAATTTCTTTGGTATCAAGAAAAGTACTTTTTATAAGTGGAAAAAGGCATATGATACACATGGTGAAGAAGGATTGCTGAAGAAAAAACCTATACCTCACAATTTTCCAAATCAAATTAAACCAGAAGTTATTGAAAAAGTATTGCAGCTTCGAAGAGAACATAAACTGGGTACTTGGCGTATCAAATGGTATTTAGAGCGTTATCATGATATTTTTATTTCAGAATCAAGTGTATATAGAATTCTTAAGCGTAATAACATAGGTCCTCTTGATAGAAAAACAACAAGAAGAGCCATGCATAGTATTCGATACGAGAAGGAAACACCAGGCCATCATGTTCAAATAGATGTCAAATTCCTAATTTTTAATGATGAAAAAGGAAACAAAATAAAACGTTTCCAGTACACAGCCATTGATGATGCAACACGAATCAGAGCGCTTAAAATCTATGAAAAACACAATCAAATTAGTTCTATTGACTTCATAAGCTATGTTGTTGAAAAATTTCCATTTAGAATTAATACAATCCAAACAGATAATGGTCATGAATTTCAATCAAAATTTCATTGGCATGTTCAAGATCTGGGCATGACACATCGGTTCATACAAGTTGGTACACCCCAATTAAATGGGAAGGTAGAACGTTCACATCTAACTGATAAAAGAGAGTTTTATCAACTTCTAAGCTATACGGATGATGTTGATTTAAATCAGAAATTAGAAGAATGGGAAAATTTTTATAACTTCAATAGACCTCATGGATCTTTTAAAGGAAAAACTCCTTACGAAATATTAAAATCTAAACTAAAATAATTAAATTTAAAGTCTACGAAGTGATGAAGTACGACAGTTATGTCAAAACAATAGAAGAAAAAGCAAATACAAAAAGAAAATTAATTCAAGAAGATTACTTTTTTGATTTTAATAAAGTCACAATAGACTTTTTTTTTAAAGGCTTGCAATTCATTAAGAGTGATTTTCTTCAAAATTATGTTGATTTAAAGCATTTTATGTATTTAGGAGGTATGGAAGGATTCGAGAATGAAATTGATATCCATTCTTCAGATACTTTTCAAAGAGCATTATTGAATGATTGTTTGTTGGAAATTGCACATTCTTTTAATCTTAATCTTCAAGTTTTTATTGAAAAAGAAAATCAATATATAGAAGGAAGACAAAATAAGGACAATATTGGAGCTTAGTCTTATTTTCCAACTGTTCAGGAAATAGCAGCAGATATTGACGATCTAGGGCAAATTATGCAACAGTTTATCAAAACAGGAAATGGGAAATTGGTAGATAAATATTGTATAAAAGCAATTAGTATTGCCGTATCTGAAAGAACACAGCCTAGTGGTGGAATAGAAACTTGGATTCTTCCTAAAGTAAATCTTACTGAAAAACAGAAAAAACAGGATTTATTCAATTCTACCAAATGGGGAAAAGGGGCAGATGTGGAAGTTGTAGCCAACTTTGTATATGCTTTAACCTTATTAGATTCAGAAAAATACAAGTCCACCATAGAAAAAGCAATCAAGTATATTACTTCAGAGCAAAAAGAGCAAGGGTATTGGGAGAGCAGATGGTACTATGGTAAACTTTATGGTACATATGTTTGTCTGAGGTTGCTTAATGAGTTTCCTACACAATATGGAGCTGTCAAGCAGAAAATAAAAGACTTTTTGATTGGTTTCCAAAATGCTGATGGAAGTTTTGATGAGAATCAATATAAAAATTTGTCAACTTCTTTTGCTATTTTTTGCATGAATTTATTAGAGTTTCCTGAACTTGAGAAAATGAAAAATAGCGCACAACAATTTTTAATAGAACATCAGCATGAAAATGGTAGTTGGAAGGCGGAAAATTTTATTAAACCTAAAGCCCATGAGCCTTACAAAAGTAAGACGCTTACTACTGCTTACGCATTAAAGGCTTTACTATAATGGAGGAAAGCCCTGTATATAAACTATCATCAGATATTGAATTTTCAAAATTCAATGAAAGTGAATATTTACTGCATAATGTAAAACTTAATAAATATACTAAACTGAATCAGAAATACTATGATTTATTAAGTTTAGCAGATGGGAGCAGAACAGTATCACAAATTAATATGGATTTTCAAAAAAGCCATAAAGTACCTATTTCAGATTCACAAATTATATTGCTTTTTGGTCAGCTAAAACAGTATGGAACTTTTGGTCACGATGATTCAATAAAAGAACAATCAAAAATTCCGGACTATATAAAATATGGTTTCATTTTTCTTAAACCAGAAGTAATTTCAACAATAGTTCCCTTCTTGAAACTATTGTTTGTCAGGAAAGTTTTTTATTCGGTTATTTTTTTTTCAATCATTATTTTTGGATATAGTATTTATACAAATTATTATAATAATCCGACTCTCAACTCTAATACTTTTGTGCCATATTTTATATTGCTACTTTTTATAAGTACTATTTTTCATGAGCTGGGACATGCAAGTGCATCCCATTTTTTCAAGGCAAGACATGGAGGAATTGGCTTTGGTTTTTACTTGTATTTCATACCAGCATTTTTTGCAGACGTGACGGATATATGGAGATTAAGTAAGTGGAAAAGAATTATAGTAAATAGTGCAGGTATTTATTTTGAAATTATTTTTTGCTTATTACTATTAATTATTGGTTTTTTTACAAAATATCATATACTGGAAATTTTGGCATTGGCTATTTCAGTAAAAGCATTATACAATCTAATCCCATTTTTGCGAGCTGATGGATATTGGATATTGTCAGACTTGTTGAACAAGCCTAATCTTAATTTCCATGCCATGAACAACTTAAAATTGATTCTATTATCTACTTTTAAAAATGAAAAGTCTATACTAACGAAAAAGGATTATCTTATTGCTTTATATGGGGGCTTTAACATTGTAATGATAGCTCTGTTTTTCTATTATCAAATATTTTTAAATTGGTATTCAATTATAAATTTTCCCATAACAATTTATAAAATAGTTATCTCAATCTTTCAATGGAAGTTTAATTTAAGCTTTAATGAATTATTCAAACTATTATCAGTCTTAATTTTTTACATTATAAGTGTCAAGATAATTTTAGGAATAATGAAGAGATAATTATTGTTTTTCAAACACACTAAATAATTGCACAATTTAAAGTTATAGAATTGACTTTTAAAATGAAATTTCATATAGAAAAATTAGCACCTAAATTAGCACCCGAAAATTAAAAAGCCTATAAACACGTTGTTTATAGGCTTTTTTTGCGGAGAGTGAGGGAAAGTAACTGCCTTAGTAGGAGCTTCCGGAAGTTGTAAACCACCATAATGAAATTGCTTCTTAAATTTTACAAACCTGTTAAGGGAAGTATCTTTTACAACTATGATGATTTAGAGATCATCTCACCGAAAAGTTTGAGAGAGAATTGTGGCGTAGTGATGCAGGACGGGTATATTTTTTCGGATACTATCGAAAGAAATATTGCAACAGGAGATGAAGAAATTAATAGGGAAAGATTACAAAATGCTACAAAAATAGCCAATATAGAAGGATTCATCGACAGTATTCCTTTAGGATATAACACCAAAATCGGAGCATCAGGAAATGGAATTTCAGGAGGACAAAAACAACGTATTCTGATTGCACGTGCCGTTTATAAAAATCCACATTACATCTTTTTTGATGAAGCAACTTCGGCATTGGATGCGGAAAACGAAAAGACAATTCATGACAACTTACAATCGTTCTTTAAAGGAAAAACAGTCCTGATTATAGCACATCGCCTTTCAACTGTAAAAAAAGCCGACCAAATCATTGTTCTAAAAAATGGACAAATTGTAGAACAGGGAAATCATCAACAATTGACAGCAAATAAAGGTGAATATTATAATCTTGTAAAAAATCAATTGGAATTAGGAAGCTGAATAAACTGTCTTGATTTTATAATTATGGCGTCTTGATTCATAAATCAATACAAAATAAGGGCTAAATCATTTTAGAAGAAGAAATAAATCAAAACCCTGTAAGTTAAAACTCACGGGGTTTTTAATTATGTTTCCTAAAATATCTTGAAATATCAAAAAAATAAAAAAGCCAATTTTACATTGCTTTTGGCTGTAAAATTGGCTGTAATTAATTTAAATCACTGATTATCAAGTGATATTGTAGACCCACAGGGATTCGAACCCCAGATGACTGAACCAAAATCAGTAGTGTTACCGCTACACCATGGGTCTGTATTTCTATGACGCGAAATTATATAAATTATTTTAAAAATAAAAATGATATTAAAAGAAAAGTGCGTGGCAATCGATTATTAATTGATTTACAAAGATTTATTTTTTTAACTTTTTTATTCGGAATGAAAGTTTCTTTGCATATTAATTATGAGAAAGTATGATTTGAAATCAGAGCTTTTCTGCTACAAATATCAAATTAAATAAAAAGCGTATCTTTGCAAAAAATTGGGCTCCAAAAGTTGGAGAAACCCATTAATAACGTGTCCTGAGCTTTGTCGAAGGATTATTAAACATTTTTTATGTCGAATATTGTCGCAATCGTTGGACGTCCCAACGTAGGAAAATCAACGCTTTTTAATCGTTTACTGGAAAGAAGAGAGGCTATCGTAGACTCTACCGCCGGTGTTACCAGAGACCGTCATTACGGAAAATCCGACTGGAACGGAGTAGATTTCACGGTGATTGATACCGGAGGATATGATGTAAACAACGATGATGTTTTCCAAGGAGAAATTTCTAAGCAGGTTCAGTTGGCGATTGATGAGGCAACTTCTATCATTTTCATGCTGAATGTAGAAGAAGGGCTTACAGATACGGATTACGAGATCCACGAGATGTTAAGAAGATCAAACAAGCCGGTATATATCGTTATCAATAAAGTAGATTCTTCCAAAGAAGAACTCGCTGCTACAGAATTCTATCAGTTGGGAATTGAAAAATATTACACTTTGTCTTCTGCAACAGGTTCAGGAACAGGAGATTTGCTTGACGATGTGGTGAAAGATTTCCCGACCACCGAATACAAAGATCCTTTTGAAGGTTTACCGAAAATTACCATCGCAGGTCGTCCGAACGTAGGAAAATCTACCATGACGAATGCTTTGCTGGATACGGAAAGAAATATCGTAACAGATGTGGCAGGAACAACAAGAGACAGTATCCAGACCCTTTATAACAAATTCGGACACGAGTTTGTATTGGTAGATACAGCCGGAATGAGAAGAAAATCCAAAGTAAGCGAAGACTTGGAATTCTATTCTGTAATGCGTTCTATCCGTTCCATCGAGTATTCAGATGTGGTAATTATCATGGTGGATGCTACTCAGGGATGGGAATCTCAGGATATGAACATTTTTGGTCTGGCTCAGAAAAACAGAAAAGGAATTGTGATTTTGGTGAACAAATGGGATTTGATTGAAGGTAAGGAGACGAATACCATGCGTGATTTCGAAAAACAGATCAAAGACAAAATCGGGCAGTTTCAGGATATTCCTATTTTATTCGTTTCCGCATTAACGAAGCAGAGAATCCTGAAAGCGGTAGACATGGCAATGCAGGTGTATGAAGACCGTAAGAAAAAGATCAAAACTTCAAAACTTAATGAAGTGATGCTTCCTATTTTTGAACAGACACCGCCTCCTGCAAACAAAGGGAAATACATTAAAATCAAATACTGTGTACAGCTTCCGACGCCGTCACCACAATTTGTATTCTTCTGTAACTTACCGCAATACGTAAAAGAACCATATAAAAGATTTACTGAAAACCAGCTGAGAAAAGAATTCGGGTTTACCGGAGTTCCTATCGAAGTGTATTTCAGACAAAAATAAATTGTAATCCCTTTCAGATTTTTCTGAGAGGGATTTTATTCTTCATTAAATATATATTTTTAGATAAAAGCTTTTCAAAATAATGAACACAATCGTTTTATCAGAACAATTTTCTTTAGTTAATTCATGGATCAATGAGCTTCGAAATGTTGAAATCCAGCACGACCGTATGAGATTCCGCAGAAATATGGAAAGAATCGGCGAAATTGCTGCTTTCGAGATCAGTAAAACACTGGAGCAGAAAGAAATTGAAATTCAGACTCCTCTGGATACGATTAAAGTGAAAGAAATTGCTGTTCAGCCTGTTATTACAACCATTTTGAGAGCCGGAGTTCCTCTGTTTGAAGGAATTTTGAATTATCTTGATAAAGCAGACTGCGGATTTGTTGCCGCTTACAGAAAACACGACGCCAACGATTATTTTTCTATTAAACAGGACTATTTAACGTGTCCCAATATCGAAGACAGACCTTTAATTGTTGCCGATCCGATGTTGGCAACCGGAGCTTCTCTTATCGAAGCCATTAAAGATCTGTTAACCCATGGAAAGCCGACTGAGCTTCACATTGTTGCTGCAATTGCTTCAAGGCAGGGAGTTGAAACCATAGAAAAAGCTTATCCCGATGCCAAAATCTGGGTAGGAGCTATTGATGAAAGTTTAACATCAAAAGGATATATCACTCCCGGATTGGGAGATGCAGGAGATTTAAGCTACGGAGAAAAACTACAGCGATAAAATAATCTGATCAATCTTTCTCAGGATCATTTTTACATCTGAATTTCTTTTATTTTTACGGAAACTGAAAAAGCCGAAGGAAAAAATATTTTTTCTCGTCTAATATAAAAAGTGACCGTAATGAAAACCGGAATATGAATTTCGAGTTTATCTTCCGTCAGCATCAGAAAATGGTGTATAATCTTGCTTTGCAGTATACCCAGAATACCGAAGATGCGGAAGAAATAACTCAGGATGTTTTTGTAAAAATATCACAAAAAATAGATGGCTTTAAAAACGAGTCATCCTTAAAAACATGGATTTACCGCATCGCAATCAATACATCCTTAGATTTTCTTAAACATAAAAATTCCAGGAAAAGATTCCTTTTCGGTCTCTTCAGAGATTCGGATGCCGAAAACAGACAGAATGAACCGGTAGATTTCAATCATCCCGGTGTAGTTCTTGAGCAGAAAGAAGAAGTGATGAAAATTTTCAGCTTTATCAATATGCTTCCGAATGATCAGAAAACAGTGGTTATCCTAATGAAAATTGAAGGCAATTCTCAACAGGAAACCGCTGAGATCATGAATATCAGTCAGAAAGCGGTGGAATCACTTTTTCAACGTGCCAAAAAAAATCTTGTCCAAAAACTAAATCAACAGAAGGAATATGAAAAATAAATCGTCTAAGTATGTAATGGAAGATCAGTTGCAGATATTAGAAAAAATTCAGAGCGTGGAGGCTCCTTCAGAATTGTACGGAAAGATTCTCAGTAAAATTGAGAATCAGAAGAAAGATATTGTTTCCCCAAAATGGATTTTCGCCGCGGCAGCCGTGATTGCTATTCTGATCAGTTTGAACGTAAAAGTTATTCAAAACACAAAAGATAATTCAAAATCAGATTTTGATACCTTATTTATGATGAAATCACAAAATACTTTTTCGTATGACTAAAAACAGGTTTTACATTTTTATCATCATCGGTCTGTTGATTTCTAATCTACTGTTGGTTGTCTTCATGCTCATGCGAAAACCTCCGCATCATTCGGGGCCGAGAAATCTCATTATTGAACGGCTGCATTTGGATGAAAAACAGATACAACAATATGACGTGCTGATTCAACAGCACAGAATGCAGATCAGAGAAAAAGAACACGAAATGATGGATGCGAAAACGCAGTATTATTCATTATTAAAAAATAAAGATCAGAAAAACGGAGATTCTTTGGTACAGCAGATCGGAAAGATAAGTATGGAAACCGAGAAAATTAACTTTAAACATTTTCAGGACATCAGAAAAATTTGCCGTCCCGACCAGTTGCAGGATTTCGATCATCTTATTGATGAATTTGAATCTCTTTTTGCTCCCGGACCGAAACCTCCACACGAACGATGAAAAAAAATATTTCGGATTTACTTAGTTTTCGTGGGTTTGGTTTTCTCTTTCACAGACAATATTTACCGGAAACAAGTCAGTGAAAAATAATTCGGAAAGACAATGACTGTCGATAAATAATTTCCCAAAAAAGTTTTATCAGCCGAAGGAAAATAAATGTATTGTCGTCTAAGAAAATAATGATGGCGTAAAGAATAAATAAAATGAAATCGGAAAGCTTAAAAAGTAAAACAGTCTTTGTCAGCTTTAAAAAACAATGTGTTATAAAATTGAAAGATTAGCACAGATGTTAAGAACTACGATTAATCATGAAGAATCAAATTTTTTATTCCGAAAATAGCCTCTAAAAACTTTTAAACTAAACATTCTAAAAACCTCTTATGAAAAAACTTACATCATGGCTTGTTCCTGCATTCTTCACAGCAGTAGCCTTATATTCCTGTTCGGGCAGCGATACCTATGAAGCAACTCCGGTTACACAGGAAGAATATCTCGGAATTCTGGCTGCTTTTGGTTCCAATATCAATCTCAGCAGTCTTGAAAATTATGCCAATCAGCCTAAACCGGCTTATATTACAAGAGATAACACAGCCGGAAATCCGATTACAGATAAAGGTGCTACTTTAGGAAGAATGCTTTTTTACGACAAAAATCTTTCGAAAAACAACACCATTTCATGTTCAAGCTGTCACAAACAGGAATTTGCTTTTGGAGACAATGCAGTTGCAAGTACCGGAGTGAACGGAACAACAGGCAGACATTCCATGAGACTGGTAAATGCAAGATTCGGCAATGAAATGAAATTTTTCTGGGACGAAAGAGCTGCTAATCTGGAAGCACAGACTACGTTCCCGATTCAGGATCATAACGAAATGGGCTTCAGCGGAACAAACGGCGATGGAACACTTCAGGATCTGATTGCAAAACTGCAGAACATTAAATATTATCAGGAAATGTTCAAATTTGTTTACGGAGATACTACCGTTAATCAAACAAGAATTCAGAATGCATTGGCGCAGTTTATCAGAAGTATTCAGTCTTTTGATTCCAAATATGATGCAGGAAGAGCTGCAAGCGCAAATGATCAGCAGCCGTTTGCAAACTTTACGGCACAGGAAAATCAGGGAAAAAATCTATTTCTGGCTCCTCCTGTTTTTGATGCCACAGGAAACCGTACCGGTGGCGGATTGGGTTGTGCGGCCTGTCACGCCGCTCCGGAATTTGATATTGATCCGAATTCCAGAAACAACGGAATTATTGGGAAAATCAGCGGAACCGGAATCGATGTTTTTAACACCAAAGCCCCAAGTTTAAGAAACGTTACCAACAGCAGCGGAATAGAAAACGGACAGTTTATGCACACCGGAAATTTTACAACACTTCAGCAGGTGATTGGTCATTACGGAAATATCAATATTGCACCGGGAAATACCAATCTCGATCCTCGTTTGGCGCCTAACGGAAACGGACAAAAGCTAAACCTTACATCAACGGAAGTGAATGCGGTGATTGCATTTCTGAAAACACTTTCCGGAACCGATGTGTATACCAATAAAAAATGGAGTAATCCTTTTAAATAATTACAATTTCTTAAAGCTGTTCTTTGTAGAGCAGCTTTTTTTATTCATCAATCGCCATAACCAAAACACTTACTTTATTATCTCCCGATTTCAGAATCTCCCATGCAATCGAAGCCAGCGTATTTCCCGTTGTAAAAACATCATCAATTAACAAAATATGCTTACCTGAAATATTTTTAGTCATTGAAAATACATTTTCCGTTTTCAGCCGGTTCTGTTTATCTTTCAAAGCCTGAGCTTTGGAATAATGATTTCTCTTCATCACATCATGATCAAACGGAATAGCATAAAATTCTGAAAGCGTTTCGGCGAACCAATGCAGTTGATTATATCCTCTTTCTTTTAATTTTCTCGGATGAAGCGGAACCGTCACCAAAAGATCAGGCTTCTGATTTTTAAAATCAAGTCTTTCCGTCGTCCATTCAGCTAAAGTTTTCCCGATTTTGTACCGACTCCTGTACTTCAGTTCATGAATTAATTTCCGGCTCACATTTTCTTTTTCAAACTGCATGAGTGCAAAAGCATTTTCGATAGGAAAAAGGAGACTGCATTTTTCTTTAACAAAATTATCTTCAGAATAATCGTTGTGGGTAAAGTGGATCTGTTCAAAACAAAGATTACAGACCGGGAAATTGGCATCAATAATGCGGCTGCACCGAATACAGCGATTCGGAAATAAAATATCGAGCATCATTTGCGGATTGAATAACTAAAATGATTATTAATTTTTTACAGGAATAAAAGATTATTAATTCTTTCGATTAAATAACCCGAATAATTAAATTGTTTTTTATATCCCTAATTGGTGTAAAAATAATCATTTCATCCGAAAATGAAGTGAATAATTAAAAAATAGAAAAAAATATGATTGTCCGTAACTTGTCATAATTAGAAAACCTTTGAGTTCTTCGCTTTATGCTGAGCTTGTCGAAGTACCTTTGCGAACTTAAAAACAGTTGGTATATAAAAGAATCTTAGCGATTCTTTGCGTGAAAATTAAGCATTATGATCAATAACGGATAATCATAAAAAATTACAAAATGTCTTTCCTGATTTTTTCAATTGCGTTTTTCATCCCCGAATTAAAATATTCCTTCTCCAGACGGATTGGCGGCGATTGCCTTACTTCACAATCCGCAATGCTGCACGATTCGCAGGTTACTCCTACATTGATGGTTTTCAGGGTGGGAGACTTAATAAAATTGATTTTTTTGATGGTCTGAGAATTCAATAAAATTCCCAAACAATAACTTCTGTTGCTTCCATCTGAGAAAGGATTTTTCTGTGAGGTGGAAATCACAAGATAGCTGATTCCCTGATCTTTATAATGAGAAATCTGGGCTTCCGTTAATGTTTCATTTTCTTTTAAATGATGAAGATTTTTCACGGCAATCCATCTTCTGCAGTAATGCTCGTTGGTTGCATTCGCATGAGGAGCCTGTTGATGATTGAGATGTAACTCTTTTAAAATCTGTATTTTATCTGAATTTTTCTTTTTGACTAAACATAAATAAAACAAATCTTTTATTCCCAGTTCAGAAGAAAGAAGATTCGTCAGGCGATAGTAAAATGTTTCGGGAGAATTGGTGAAATTATCGATTAAACTTTCAAAATTCTGGGGATTCCATTCGTTTTGCAGGAAAAAATCTGAAGTTTTTTCAATTGTTTTCTGTTTTGAAATTAACAAAGCTCCCGCAAAATACGAAGCATAAAAATTATTTAAAATTTCTTCAAAACTTCCGAAATCCAGCCACGAATACGTATTCGGACGGTTTTTCAGCTCCAGAACATTAAATCCGATCTCTTTCGCAAGAATAAAGGTTTTCTGATCTTTTTCCAATTTCCGGTTTAAAAGCAACAGTTTTTTTTCAGGGATAAACAACGAGCGTAAATTATCCAGCGTTCCGTATCGTTCAAAATCTTCCGACTGAATCTGGTAATTAAATTTTTCATTCAGAATATTCTCCAGAACATCAGACTGTAAATTTTTGTCGATCTGCAATCCGTTTTCCTGAGCAAAAAACTGAACTTTTTCCTCAATTTCAGGAAAATAATTATCATAAAGCTCCTGAAAAGAACGTAAAACGGCGAAGTAAAATCTTTCCTTTCCTAAATTATAGTTTTGTGAAATTTCGATCAGGGCATTGATAAAAGCGGTGACTTTCTTTGGCGCATCACTAATGATACTGATTAGGTTATTTTTATTGATCCCGAAAAGATCCAAAGGAATTTCTTTAAAAAAATCTGACTGAAGAATTTCATTAAAAGGAGTGAGGCTTTTGTCCAGCTTCGTGGAAACCAGATCGTCAAAAGTGCAGTTCAGCGCTTCCGAAAGCTGAATGATCTTATCATGCTTCGGATATTTTTTTCCGTTTTCAATTTCGTTAAGGTAGGATTTCGATAAACCAGTCTTTACCGCAAGATCCTGTAAAGACCAGTTTTTCTTCTGTCTCTGCTGTTTCAGTTTCAGCCCGAAAACCGTTTTAATAAAGTCACTGTCCGAATTCATAATTCAAATATAATATTTAGAAGCGATTATTCGCATAATAATTTTTAAAATAATTTAGCGAACGTTCGCTATTTGTGAAAATTTTTATTTATGTTTGCAATGTTCAATTACAAAATTAAAACAATATGGAAACCAAGATTCAGTTGAAAATCAAGGAACAACAAAATTTTGAAGAAGTTTTTACCAATGATTTAATCGATTTTTTGGTTGAGCTTCATCAGAATTTTAATCCGAAAAGAATAAAGCTTTTAGAAGAACGAGAAATCAGGCAAAATGAATTTGATAAAGGAATTCTTCCGGAATTTTTAGAAGAAACCAAGGAAATAAGAAACGGAAACTGGATCTGCGCTCCGCTTCCGAAAGATTTACTGGATCGGAGAGTGGAAATCACAGGACCGGTAGACCGGAAAATGATCATCAACGCATTAAATTCCGGAGCTTCCACTTTTATGGCAGATTTTGAGGACAGCAATTCTCCGACCTGGAAGAACTGTATGGAAGGTCAGTTAAATCTTTCTGATGCGGTGAACCGAAGAATAGATTTTACGACTGAACAGGGAAAATCTTATCAGCTAAATGAAAAAACGGCTGTTTTATTGGTTCGTCCGCGAGGTTTACATTTAAATGAAAAACATATTGAAATTAATGGGGAACAGGCTTCGGCGTCATTAATCGATTTCGGAATTTATTTTTTCAGAAATGCTAAACAATTACTTGAAAATGGAAGCGGACCGTATTTTTATCTCCCGAAATTAGAGCATTATCAGGAAGCAAGATGGTGGAACGAAGTGTTTGTTTTTGCACAGAATTACTTAGAAATTCCGCAGGGAACCATTAAAGCAACGGTTTTAATAGAAACAATTACCGCTTCTTTTCAGATTGATGAAATTTTATTTGAATTAAAAGACCACAGTTCCGGACTCAACTGCGGAAGATGGGATTATATTTTTTCTTTCATTAAAAAATTCAGAAATCTTCCCCGGTTTATTGTTCCCGACAGAGATCAGGTAACCATGACTTCTCCTTTTATGAGTGCGTATTCTAAACGTGTTATTGAAATTTGTCACAAAAGAAATGTTCATGCAATTGGAGGAATGGCGGCACAGATTCCTGTTAAAAATGATTATGAAGCGAACAGTATTGCTTTTGGAAAAGTAAGAAGCGATAAAGAACGGGAAGTAAAAAACGGACACGACGGAACATGGGTGGCTCATCCTGCGTTGGTTTCTGTGGCTAAAGATATTTTTGATAAATATATGCCTTCCAAAAATCAGATCGATAAAAAAGTTCAATACCATATCACCGAAAAAGATTTACTGGAAGTTCCGAAAGGTGAAATCACTGAAAAAGGGGTCCGAAAAAACATCAATGTCGGAATTCTTTACATCGAATCGTGGTTAATGGGAACGGGAGCTGCAGCCATTTATCATTTAATGGAAGATGCGGCAACCGCAGAAATCTCCAGAACCCAGATCTGGCAATGGCTGAAAAATGATGCCGTTTTAAGTGATGACCGCACTTTAACCAGAGAAATGATTCTTCAGTGGGAATTTGAAGAACTGGAAAGAATTGAAAAGTATGTTGGTGAAGAACGTTTCCGTAAAGGGAAATTCAATCTTGCTAAAGAACTTTTTAATGAGCTGATTTTCAGTGAGAAATTTGATGAATTTTTAACTCTGAAAGCGTATCCTTTTATTTAAGAGGGAGAGTAATGAGAGTGGGAGAGTGGGAGAGTTTTAGGGTTTGAGCGTTTAATGTAATTGCAACGATCAACGATCAACCATCAATTATCAATTATCAATTATCAATTATCAATTATCAATCATCAATTATCTATCAACCGTCAACAAACAACAATTAACTAAACAAAAAAAATAGTATGAAAACAAGACAAGAACAAATTCAGGAGATCGAAAAAGACTGGCTGGAAAACCCACGCTGGAAAGGAGTTAAACGTCCTTATACAGCGGAAGATGTTTTAAAGCTTCGCGGTTCTTACAAACTGGATTACACCATTGCCACTGAAATGTCTAAAAAATTCTGGAATTTACTCAACACTCAGGATTTCGTTGCAGGACTTGGCGCGTTAACCGGAAATCAGGCGGTTCAGGAAGTGGATGCAGGTTTGCAGGCAATTTATCTTTCCGGATGGCAGGTTGCAGCAGATGCCAATTTATCGGGAGAAATGTATCCGGATCAGTCATTATACCCCGCCAATTCAGTTCCTTCTGTAGTAAAGAAAATTAACAATGCTTTATTGAGAGCAGATCAGATCCAGTCTGTGAACGGAGGCGGAGAAAAAGAATATCTGGTTCCGATTATTGCCGATGCAGAAGCCGGTTTTGGCGGAAATTTAAATGCCTATGAACTGATGAAACAGATGATTGAAGCAGGAGCTGCCGCAGTGCATTTTGAAGACCAGCTTTCTTCTGCTAAAAAATGCGGTCATTTGGGCGGAAAAGTTTTGGTTCCTACGCAGGAAGCCATCAATAAATTAATTTCTGCTCGTTTGGCGGCGGATGTTTTGGGAGTTCCAAGTTTAATTATTGCAAGAACAGATGCAGATGCAGCAGATTTGCTGACTTCTGATATTGACGACAGAGATAAAAAATTTGTAACAGGCGAAAGAACTTCAGAAGGTTTCTATGTCGTAAAAAACGGAGTAGAGCAGGGAATCGACAGAGGTTTATCTTATGCGCCATACGCTGATCTTATCTGGATGGAAACCTCTAATCCTGATCTGGAACAGGCAAGAAGATTTGCAGAAGGCATTCATGCGAAATTTCCTGATAAAATGTTGGCGTACAACTGTTCTCCATCCTTCAACTGGGCAGCAAGGCTTTCTGTGGAAGAAATGCAGAATTTCCGTGAAGAGCTGGCAAAATTAGGGTACAAATTCCAGTTTATTACTTTGGCGGGTTTCCATGCGTTAAATACCGCGATGTTCGAGCTGGCTTTAGCTTATAAAGAAAAAGGAATGGCAGGATATTCTGAATTGCAGGAGCGTGAGTTTGCGTTGCAGCAAAAAGGTTTCAGAGCAGTAAAACATCAGTCGTTTGTAGGAACTGGCTATTTTGATGAGGTACAGAATATTGTTACCAACGGCTCTTCTGCAACGGTTGCCATGAAAGATTCTACCGAGACCGCACAATTTCACTAAAAAGTTCCGTTTTTAATTAAATTTAATTGTTAGAACCTTCTCGATTTTGGGAAGGTTTTAATTTTTATGTGCTAATTTTGAATTTATATTTGAAGGAGATGAGTTTGATTTTTGAAAAACAGATACAGGTTACAGAGCAGCATATTGATGGAAATAATCATGTAAATAACGTTCAGTATGTGCATTGGGTGGAAGAAATTGCAGCAGCGCACTGGGATTTTGTAAAACATAAAACCGAATATCCGAAAGATATCTGGATGCTTCTGGATCATCATATTCAATACAAAAAGCAGGTCTATCTTAACGACATCATTACCGTAAAAACCTATCCGAAATCTCCTGAAGGAATTCGTCAGCCCAGAAAAGTGGAGTTTTACTGTAACGGGCAACTCGTTGTGGATTCTACCACATTGTGGGTTTTGGTAGATGCCGAAACGCAGAAAATCAAAAGACTGGAAAGTGACTGGCTGGAAAAGCTAAAATGATTCCTTTACAATTTTTTGCAGGATTTCAAACTTTGTTTCTTCGATGGTTCCAGTGATTTCCTGAATATTTCCGTTTTTGTCAACCATAAAAGTCATTGGATTTCTCAGCAGTGTAAAGTAGGATTTCAGCTCCTGTCCGGAATCTGTAATGTGCTGAAAATTGAAAGGTTTTTTGGTTAAAAATTGATTAACTTTTTCTTTACTGTCATATGTAATGGCTATAAAATTGACTTTTTCTCCTGAAAGTTCTTTCAGTTTATTAAGATAGGGAAGCTCTTCAAGACAGGGTTCGCAGTGAGTTGACCAAAAATTGATAAAAGAGATTTTCCCTTTTAAATCATTGGAATTGAAATTTTTTCCTTCAGAATTTTTATAGTTTTCAATCGGAAAATGGGTTCCTATTTTATTTTCCAGATCGGGGTAAGTCCAAAACTGTCTCTTTTGAGCATTAAAGATTACGCTGAAAAAGATTAATAATAAGGTTATTGTTTTCATGATGAAGTAACGGTTCTTCTTCAATATTATTTTGGCAGTGACATCAACCATTATTACATGAGCATATAAAACAAGATTCTCATGTAATGACAGATGAATGGACGGCTTACAAAAATATAGGAGACTATTTCCACAATCACACTTATGTTGACCACGGAAAGAAGCAATAAGCCGATGAAGGAACAACAACCAATGCAATAGAATGTTTTTGGTCACATTTGAAACGTTCTATTATCGGTATGTATTACAAGACAAGTAAGAAGCATTTACAGTTATATCTTGATGAAATGACATTTAGATATAATACTAAAGAGCTACGAACAGACAAAAGATTTGAAATGTACTTAGAAAAAACTCAACAAAAAAGATTAACTTGGCAATCGTTAACAGCGAAGACATGAAAGAAAGAGTATTTCAAGAATACAAGAAGCAATGCAACAAGAAATTTAAAGATAACAGCCTTATAAACGAATTCTTTAAAACGTATGTACTGAATACTATAAAAGATAGTGACTTGCTACAAGAGTTAAACAAAAATGGGCGGGATTTAGACAAAATCGAACCTTTGGATTATCTTGAAAACCAATCTATTTTATTGCGTACCATAAAAGTTTGTGTTTTAGCTTTTAAAAAACTTAATAAAAAGATTAAGACAGACAAAGAATCAAAAGTAAATTTGAATATCCGTTTTCTAACCTAAAGCTGTGATATTAGCAATAATCAGCCTTTCAAATAACTTTTCTCCAAAATATC
>NZ_MVAG01000051.1 GCF_002177115.1 Chryseobacterium mucoviscidosis
GAAGGGCGCAAAGGGACGGGCAAATTAGACGCGGCAACCCTTCTGGCAAAAAGCTTTTTTTGCCTTGAAGATGGAGCAGAGCCATGTGAGTCATGCAGGAACTGCCAGCGGATTGAATCTGGAAACCATCCGGACGTACACGTCGTCCATCCGGACGGCCTTTCCATTAAAAAGGGACAAATCCAGGCGCTTCAGGAAGAGTTTTCTAAGACCGGTTTGGAATCGCATAAAAAGCTGTATATTATTTCCCATGCGGATCAAATGACGGTCAATGCGGCGAACAGCCTTCTAAAGTTTTTAGAGGAACCGAGCAGCGATACAATCGCTGTTCTTTTAACGGAACAGCCGCAAAAATTGCTCGATAC
>NZ_MVAG01000078.1 GCF_002177115.1 Chryseobacterium mucoviscidosis
TGGCGAGAGTTACCCCTAATTCAATCAGTATCAAAGACCCAACCAACGAAAATGGGCGAAATATCCGCCTAAAAGGGGAAATTTATGCAGACGCTTTCAGATTTAGCCAAAACTATTCAACAGAAAACGAGCGAGCGAGCCGAGAATACCGAGCAAATCGTACAGAACGAATTGCAGAAACTGGAACAATTCTTACAGCAGAGATTGAGAGAAAGCGAGCATTCAATCGCAAACTCTATTATCAACCACCAAAAGAGTCTGCAAGCGAAATTAAACACCGCCCTAGCGTTCAAGAATTGGCTCATGATAACCATAGG
>NZ_MVAG01000120.1 GCF_002177115.1 Chryseobacterium mucoviscidosis
CCGGCTGGGATTCGAACCCAGGACCCATACATTAAAAGTGTATTGCTCTACCAGCTGAGCTACCGAGTCGGTCACTTAATTTGAATTTACTTTTTAAAAAGCAATATTCTTTTTTTAAGATCTGCAAAGATACAAATTATTTTGTTCCTGCAAAATTTATTTTCAAAATCAAAGGTTTCTTAAGAAAGCCCTTGAAACACCAAATCACAAAATATTAATATGAAAAAAATTTACTTTTCAGTAAACTTGTGACCCGGCTGGGATTCGAACCCAGGACCCATACATTAAAAGTGTATTGCTCTACCAGCTGAGCTACCGAGTCGGTTTTCT
>NZ_MVAG01000049.1 GCF_002177115.1 Chryseobacterium mucoviscidosis
CTGCTTTTGTAAAGTAAATACCGGCTTCTTGCCAGAAGTTGTTTTCGGGTATCTCCGTTTTCAAAAATATGAATGTCGGGGTTTACTTTCTTGTCTCTGGATTGTTTTATAATTTCATTTTCAAAATCAATGGCTTCCCACCGATACTGAATTCTGAGCTCCTGAACAGCTTCTGCAGCGAGTTTCTGGACATGAAATCTATCGACCACCTGCATGGCATTAGGAAAACATTGTTTCGCGATAAGCTTCATAGAACCCGCCATATCCAGAGTAATTTCTTTTACTTTCTGTCTTATTTTTCTGCTGATTTTCAAAAGCCTG
>NZ_MVAG01000233.1 GCF_002177115.1 Chryseobacterium mucoviscidosis
GTTGCCACGTCCGATGATGGGCAGGGGGCTAGATTTTAGTTTTAGTGGCATGAAAACAGCCGTACACAATCTGATTAAAGATACACCGCACTCAGACAGCGACCCTGTGGTTAGGGCGGACATTGCAGCAAGTTTTCAATACGCAGTCATAGACTCGCTGGTCAAAAAATGCACCAAAGCACTCAAACAAGCAGGGCTAAAAAAACTGGTCATCGCAGGAGGCGTGTCTGCCAATCTGACACTGCGAGATGAGCTTGAAAAATCGCTTGCCAAGATAGGTGCAAGCGTGCATTACAGATCGGAAGA
>NZ_MVAG01000041.1 GCF_002177115.1 Chryseobacterium mucoviscidosis
GATAATCTCTACGCCATTACCGTTAAGATGGTTACGCATAAAACCAGCAAACAGGTGCTCCAGGGTATGGATCCCTCTTTCTGGCATCACTTCTTTGTTCGGCACGCAGAAGCGCAGATCGAACACGGTGATTGCGTCGCCATGCGGGGTGTTCATTGTTTTCGCCACCCGAACTGCAGGCGCTTCCATCCGGGTATGATCGACTGTGAAGCTATCTAACAACGGCATTTAGCCACCTCCGGTAATTTTTTTTAAAATTTTCTGAACTCTTTGTTCCCAGGCGAGTCTGAGTATAT
>NZ_MVAG01000028.1 GCF_002177115.1 Chryseobacterium mucoviscidosis
GCGGGATGGAGCAGTAGGTAGCTCGTCGGGCTCATAACCCGAAGGTCATCGGTTCGAGTCCGGTTCCCGCTACTAAGAAAGTGTTTCGGTAACACTCTAAAAATACACCGCGGGGTGGAGCAGTAGGTAGCTCGTCGGGCTCATAACCCGAAGGTCGCACGTTCGAGTCGTGTCCCCGCTACTAAGACAACGCTTCGGTGGCGTTCAGAAAATACACCGCGGGATGGAGCAGTAGGTAGCTCGTCGGGCTCATAACCCGAAGGTCATCGGTTCGAGTCCGGTTCCCGCTACT
>NZ_MVAG01000020.1 GCF_002177115.1 Chryseobacterium mucoviscidosis
TTCATAAAAATCTGAATTGTCACAAAAATGTAATATTTACGTATATATTTTGCTTGTTTAATTTTATCATTCGCGTTATTTTCTCTATCAAACCAATATTTTCTGAGTTCGTTCCTATATTTCAATTCATAAAATTATTTCATTATACAAACAATCTAGTTTTTTATACATAAAAAGACTAGGATTTAAAATTCCTAGTCTTTGTTATTTCGGTATAAATCGATTTTAAAAATTAAAAATCCATCTCATCCACACGTGGTGCGCCCGAAGTCACTGAAATTGTCTTTA
>NZ_MVAG01000146.1 GCF_002177115.1 Chryseobacterium mucoviscidosis
AGCGAAGAGGTCACACCCGTTCCCATGCCGAACACGGAAGTTAAGCTCTTCAGCGCCGATGGTAGTTGGGGGCTTCCCCCTGTGAGAGTAGGACGCCGCCAAGCGCTTAGAGGACCAGCTTATATAAGCTGGTCTTTTTTATTTGGAACCTCATTGATACAAACACCTAACACTTCCCGGCTACATATACTAATCTAACCTTCAAAAACTTTCTTAATTTTGCATACAAATATTGTTCTTTGGGAATACTAAAACCCATGGAGGTGGAATGGATGAGTAAGTCTAATC
>NZ_MVAG01000108.1 GCF_002177115.1 Chryseobacterium mucoviscidosis
GAATCTTTTAATGCGAAAATTAAAAACTTCAGACTACAACTTCGAGGGGTAAAAGACAGAACTTTCTTTCTATTCAGATTAACTAAACTTTTTGCATAGCCCCCAAGTTTTGCGATTGATCCACTTTCTTTCTATTCAGATTAACTAAACTTTTTGCATAGCCCCCAAGTTTTGCGATTGATCCGTTTAAAATAATTACTTTTCAGTTGATCGGACTCAAAAAGTATAAATAAAAAAGACTTACATTTCTGTAAGTCTTTTTGCTCCTCCTGCTGGGCTCGAACCAGCGACCCTCTGATTAACAGTCAGATGCTCTAACCAACTGAGCTAAGGAGGAATTTCCTATTGTTTTAGTGGTGCAAATATAACAGGAATATTAATATCAAACAAATTTTTATTTTAAAAATATTTAAATTTTTCCTTTGATAATGGGTGTTTTAAAGCTATTTGACTATTTATCAGATAATTAAATTTAATGATAATTGCAAAAAAAATATTTGATGAGACCACATAAAAAAAGACCTACATTTCTGTAAGTCTTTCTGCTCCTCCTGCTGGGCTCGAACCAGCGACCCTCTGATTAACAGTCAGATGCTCTAACCAACTGAGCTAAGGAGGAATGTCCTTTGTTTTAAGTGGTGCAAATATAGGACGAATATTTATACCCTGCAAATATTTTTTAAAATTTTGTAAAAATATTATAGTTTTCCGGCAAAGATCTTGAAGATATCGCTTCCGAAAATCAGTAACATCAAGCCTAACAGGAAGATAACACCGATCATCTGTGCGTTTTCCAAAACTTTTTGAGGAACAGGTTTACCCACGATCATCTCGTAAAGCGTGAAAAGAACGTGTCCTCCATCCAATCCCGGAATAGGGATCAGGTTTAGGAATGCCAGCCAAACCGAGAACATTGCAGTAAAACCCCAAAATGCAGCCCAGTTGATCGAAATTTCGCCATTGGCATTTCTGTCTACCGGCATGTTTTTTACAATAGCAATCGGTCCTCCTACATTTTTGTATCCCTGAATTTTAGAGTTAAACATAATTTTAAACTGCTTCACCTGCATTGTTAAAGACTCAATAGATCTTTCAAAACCTCTGGGAATAGATTCTCCGAAAGAATATTTTTTATCCGTAATAACGTTCGCTAATGCTTTCTGATCTACACCAACACCTAATTTCCCGTTTTTATCAACAGACGCAGCAATTGTTTCAGGTTTTCCGTTTCTTACAACTTCTATGTTTACTGTTTTTCCTTTATTTTCAGATAAAGAAGAACTTACTTCATCAAAATAAGGCGTCTGTTTTCCATTGATGGCAACAATTTGATCCCCTTTTTTCAGCCCTGAAGCCTGAGAAGCAGGAGTTGCCAGAGAATCGATAATCATTGGAAATCTCGGCGTAATATAAAGTTTGGCTTCTTTTTGTTTTAAAACTTCTGCAACCCCATCCTTATTAACAGGGAAGGTTACTTCTTTTCCGTTTCTAAGTACCGTTACGTTATCTCCCAAAAGAATGTTAATAGAAGCATTTTCTAACCTTTCAGCGGGTTTTCCGTCGATATTAATGATCTTATCACCATTCTGGAATCCCATTTTTTTTCCGGCTTCGGTAACCCCGATTCCGTTGTTGAATTTGGTAAGATCTGTGTATGTTTCACCGTTAAAAAGCGAAAGGCACGAGTAAATTAACCAGGCTAAGAAAAAGTTAACTGTAACACCGCCCAACATGATAATCAGTCTTTGCCAAGCCGGTTTTGCACGGAATTCCCATGGTTGTGCAGGCTGTTTCAACTGTTCGGTATCCATGCTTTCATCCACCATTCCGGCAATTTTTACATATCCTCCGAAAGGAAGCCATCCGATTCCGTATTCCGTTTCTCCAATTTTTTTCTTGGCTAAAGAAAACCACGGATCGAAGAACAAATAGAATTTTTCAACTTTGGTTTTAAAGTATTTGGCGGGTAAGAAATGCCCAAGTTCGTGTAGGATAACCAGGATAGAAATGCTCAATATAAATTGAAACAGTTTGATTGCTATTTCCATTAATGCTTTTTATGTTTAATTTGCAAAGGTAACAATTATCAAAACTATGCCAAATAAAAAAGCTCCCCGAAACGAGAAGCTTTGTCATATAATGTGATGATTTATTATAAATTAATCGAAACTCCGAGACTGCCATTGTTGCCGACTTCTGCAAAAACGCCGATTCTTTCAGTAAAAAAGTACCTCGCTCCGATGTGAGCTCCCAACCCGAAATTACTGCCTACAACTCCCACATCTGCACCCGGATAAATATCAAGTTTTTCAGGAAGCTGTAGAGCGTCTTTCAGATGAAAATTGATTCTTCCGAACACAAAAGCACGGTTTTTATCATCATTGTCTTTGTAATTATCAAAATAGATATTTAATCCGGCTCCTACAGAAATTAATTTATTCAATCCATAATCATAGGTTCCTGTAATTCCTGTTCCGTAACCCCATGCGCTCAGTCCGGCATTGATTTTCTGATCTCCTTTTCCTGTCCACGCCTGAGCATTGACAAATGTTCCCGCAAGCATGAGAACAAACATAAAAAACAACTTCTTCATAATTTTACTTTTTACTAATTATTAAAATGATTTTGCCTTTTCTTTAATTGTTGGTTAATCGCAAAGACGCAAAGTTTTTGACTATCATGACGTTTTAAGACGCAAGAAAATCATAGATTTTCACCAAGTTTACAGTGTCAAATTTTATCGAAGATAAAATCCTTGCGCCTTAAAACCATCAATTGAATAAAAATTTGCGTCTCTGCGATTAACCAACAGAAAAATATCCGCAACAAAAATAAAACCGAAATCATTGAAAAATCGTATTTTTAGGGAAGTTTTTTAACAAAGTTTATGAAGATTACGGGACTTAATTTAGATATCATCTGGAAAAACAAAGCAGAAAACTTTAACCTCATTGAAAAGGAATTACAGAATCAGGAAGCGGATCTCTTTCTTTTGCCTGAAATGTTTTCCACAGGCTTTTGTATGGATGCTTCCGAAGTTTCCGATAGAAATCTGGAATCGCTGGAGTTTTTAAAAAAAATGGCGAAGGAAAAAAACGCTGCATTTTGCGGAAGTGCTCCGGTTGAAGAAAACGGAAAGTTCTACAACAGAATGTATTTTGTGCAGCCCGATTCTCAGATTGATTTTTATGATAAAAGACATCTTTTTTCTTTTTCGGGGGAAGATAAAGTGTATACTCCCGGAAAAGAAAGGGTGATTGTAAATTATCTGGGGTTCAGAATTCTTTTGCAGGTTTGCTATGATCTTCGTTTTCCGGTTTTTGCAAGAAATAATGACGATTATGATGCGGTCTTATATGTGGCAAACTGGCCTGAGAAAAGAGTGGGAGCATGGGAACATCTGTTAAAAGCGAGAGCTATTGAAAATCTGTCCTTTGTTTTTGGATTAAACAGAATCGGGACCGATGGAAATAACCTGTTTTATCAGGAAAGTTCACACTGTTTTTTTGCAGACGGAAAAGAAATTTCACAGAAAAACGGAAATCTTGTAACAGCAGAATTAAATTTAGAAGAACTGAAAGATTTCAGAAGCCATTTTCAGTTTTTAAATGATCGCGATTCATTTTTAATTGAATTTTAAAGGAAATATATCAAAATTAAGGCTAAAATTTTCTCAATCTTAGCCTTAATCTTTATTTTTATGCATACTGCTTTAGAAGCTGAGTCAATGTATTTACATCATGCACACCGCTTTCTTTCCACAGCATCTCTCCCTGTTTGAAAATAGCTAATGTCGGAACACCACGAACGCCATACTGATTGGCAAGAGCGGGATACTGATCCACATCTACTTTAATAATTCTAGCTGCAGTTCCTATATTTTCCTTTACCGTATTTAAAACAGATGACTGTACTTTGCACGGTTGACACCACGTTGCAAAAAAGTCGATAAGAACAGGTCTTTCGGAGTTGATGATTTCCTGAAATGCTTGAGACATAGTTGTTGGTTTTTAATAAAAAAAAGAAACACTTTAGTTTAATGATCCGAAAAGCTTACTAGTTTAAATTCACTTAAAAAAAAAAATCGAAGGTTACCGAAATCTTTGTGTCGTTAAATACTTTTCTATCAATAAACTAAAGTGTCAAGACTTTATGTTGAGTACAATAATAATTCCAAAAAAATTGGAATTACATCGTTTTCGACTGACATACGAAATCCGAAGTCGGGAATTTTTCCGTTTTCTTAATTGCGCCGAAACCTCCTTCTATTTCAGTAAAGTTTCTGATTCCGTTAGAGTTAAGGATGCTTGCCGCAATCATGCTTCTGTAGCCTCCTGCACAATGAAGGAAAAAATGCTCAGAATCATCAATCGTGTGAACCCAGTCACTGATTACATCCAAAGGTTTGTTGTAAGCATTATCAATATGTTCCGCAGAATATTCCGAGATCTTACGAACGTCAATTACTTTTGAGTTTTCATTATAAAGTTCTGCAAATTCTGCAGAAGAAATTCTTTTTACCTCATCTGTTTCTTTTCCGCTGTTTTTCCATGCTTCAAAACCTCCTTTAAGATAGCCAAGAACATTGTCGAATCCAACACGGCTCAGTCTTGTGATGGCTTCTTCTTCCATGCCTTCATCTACAATAAGCAGTAAAGGGTGCTTTACATCCACAATCAGAGTTCCTACCCAAGGTGCAAAATCTCCTTTTAATCCGATATTTACAGAATTCGGAACAAATCCTTTATAAAACTCTCCCGGACTTCTGGTATCTAAAATTAACGCGCCTGTTTCTTCAGCAAACGCTTCGAAATCTTCAACGGAAACCGCTGTTAAACCTTTATCCATTACCGCATCAAGACTTTCATAACCGCCTTTGTTCATGGCAACATTCATCCCGAAATATTTCGGTGGAGCCGTTAAACCGTCTAAAACTTCGCGGATAAAAGATTCTTTATCTGGCTGATTTAAAGCATAATTTGTTCTTTTTTGATTTCCCAGAATATCAACTGTTTCCTTCTGCATATTTTTTCCACACGCAGAACCCGCTCCATGAGCCGGATAAACTGTAATGCTGTCATCCAAAGGCATAATTTTCGTGTGAAGGCTGTCATATAAAATTCCTGCAAGATCTTCCTGAGTAATACTTCCTGCTTTCTGGGCAAGATCCGGTCTTCCCACGTCTCCTAAAAATAAAGTGTCTCCTGTGAAAATTGCTGTTTCAACTCCTTTTTCGTCGATCAGAAGGTAAGTGGTGCTTTCCATCGTGTGACCGGGAGTGTGAAGAGCTTTTATTTTTACTTTTCCGATTTCAAAAACCTGGCTGTCTTCTGCAATAATGGCTTCAAACTCAGGCTGAGCGGTAGGTCCGTAAACAATAGGCGCTCCTGTCTTTTTGCTTAAATCCAAATGTCCCGAGACAAAGTCTGCATGGAAATGCGTTTCAAAAATATATTTTAAAGTTACACCGTCTTTTTCCAACCGATCCAGATAAGGTTTTACTTCCCTTAGCGGATCGATAATCGCTGCTTCATTCTCAGATACGATGTAGTACGCACCCTGAGCCAGACATCCCGTGTATATTTGTTCGACTTTCATTATGTGATTGTAACCGTTTTAATGTTTTATATTTGAAATACAAAAATCGGATTTATTTTTTTAAATACCACCAAAATAAAAAATGGATACTGATAGAATAAATCTATAAAGTTTTTATTTGTTCTAATTTACGATTTCCTGTCTGAAAATTCCTGAAAGAATTGGTGAATTTATTGATTATATGAAATATTTCAGAACCAAAATTAATTTAACGGTTCTTCATGGTCAGATTTTACAAAAAACTTTATATTTATAGGTTAAAAAAGAGCAAATGGCAGACAAAACACAATTCATTGAAGAATTAAATGCGAGATACACTCCCAAAGGAGATCATATTATATTAGGAAAAGGAATGCTGGATGGCGAAGTCGTTCCGGAAGTTAATGTTACCATTCCGTTAAAAACCATCAACCGCCACGGATTAATTGCCGGAGCAACCGGAACCGGAAAAACAAAAACATTACAGGTTTTCGCAGAACAGCTTTCACATCAGGGAATTCCTTCTCTGGTTTTGGATATTAAAGGAGATTTTTCGGGGATCGCAGAAGCGGGAACTGAAAATCCTGCCATTCAGGAAAGATATACCAAAACGCAGCTTCCGTACAATCCGCAGGCTTTTCCTGTAGAATTAATGACCATTTCCGGCGAAAGAGGTGTGAAATTAAGAGCCACTGTTACAGAATTCGGTCCGGTTTTATTAAGTAAAATCTTACAGTTGAATGATACTCAGCAAAGCATCATGTCGATTGTATTTAAATATTGTGATGATAAAGGTCTCCCTTTAATTGATCTGAATGACCTGAAAAAAGTCCTTCAGTACGTCACAGAAAATCCACAGGGAAAAGCTGAACTTTCTTCTAATTACGGTTCGATAGCTTCTGCTTCTCTGGGCGCAATTTTAAGATCCATTGTTGCATTGGAACAGCAGGGAGCTTCCGGTTTCTTTGGAGAACTGAGTTTTGACGTTCACGATTTACTGGAAACAAGAGACGGAAAAGGAGTGGTAAACATTCTGAGAGTTGCAGACATTCAAAGCAAGCCGCAGTTGTTTTCAACATTTATGCTTTCCCTCTTTGCAGAAATTTACATGACCTTTCCGGAGGAAGGCGACAGCGGAAAACCGAAATTGGTTTTGTTTATCGATGAAGCGCATTTAATTTTTGATGAATCTTCAAAAGCTTTGGTCTCACAGATTGAAACCATGGTAAAACTGATCCGTTCAAAAGGAGTCGGAATTTATTTTATCACGCAAATTCCGGGTGATGTTCCCGAATCGGTGCTTTCTCAGCTCGGTCTGAAAATTCAGCACGCATTGCGGGGCTTTACCGCTAAAGATAAAAAGGAAATCTCCAAAGCAGTAGAAAACTATCCGACTACAGAATTTTATGATGCTCCAACGCTGATCCAGAATCTGGGAATCGGGGAAGCTTTCGTTACCGCTCTGGATGAAAAAGGAATTCCTACACCGCTGGTTCATACCTATTTAATTTCACCAGAATCCAGAATGGACGTTCTGAATGACGCGGAAATTTCAGATTTAACAAAAAGATCAGCTTTAGTTGCCAAATATGATAAAGTAGTGGATAATGAATCTGCATATGAAATTTTAGTGGGCAGAATGGAACAGGCAGCACAGGAAGCATCGCAGAGTTCTAACCAGAAGACAAAGCCTGTAAAAGAAGAACCCGGAATTTTCGAGCAGGTTTTACAGAGCAGGGCGGGAAGAACGTTTACCAGCACACTGATGCGTGAAGGAGCAAAAGCAATCCTGGGAATGCTTGGTCTGGGAGGAAGACGAAGATAAATATTTTTATTATTTTAGCAGAATTGCCTTATTCCTATTGATGTATTGGCATAAGTTATGTTTCCAGATGTAAAGGAAATGAATCGTTAATCCAAAAGAAGTTGTAAAAAATTTAAATGTATTCAATAATAGACATAGAAAGTAATGGTGCAGGTTACAGAAAAGAATGCATTATCGATATTGCGGTTTACAGATATGACGGTCAGAAAATTGTGGACCAGTTTATTTCATTGGTAAACCCCGAAAGTGATATTACCCCTTTTGTGCAGAAATTAACCAATATTACCCCGAAAATGGTTAAAACTGCCCCGAAATTCCATGAAATTGCGCGTAGAATTGTTGAAATTACTGCAAATACAACTTTGGTAGGTCATAACATCGATTTTGATTACAGAATGCTTCGCCAGTCGTTTCAAAGATTAGGCTATGAATTTAAAATCAATACTTTAGATACAATTCCTTTAGCTAAAAAGCTGATTCCGGATGAGGTTAGCTATTCTCTCGGAAAACTGGTAAAATCTTTAGGAATTCCTCTAACCAATCATCACAGAGCAGAAGGCGATGCAAGAGCGACGCTGGAATTATTCAAACTTCTGATTTCAAAAGACACGGAAAATGAAATCATTCAGAAACAGCATGATGAAACCAATTCCAAGACTTACATCAACAAAATCAAGGAATTAACGCAGGATCTTCCGAATGAAAAAGGCTTTGTGTATTTTCAGAATGAAGCGGGAAAGATCATTTTTTCCGATCATGTTCAGGATATTAATAAATTTTCAAAAAAAGTTTTTAATTCCAAATCTAAAAAGTGGGAAACCATTCAGAAAGACGTTGAACAGATCAACTACGAACTTACCGGAACGGATATCATTGCCAAGCTGATTCTGAATTCAAAAGGAATTAAAAAAAGAGAAATCCTTCCTTTCGGTCTGTATTGCAGAAACGGAAAATACGTCGTGGAAAAAAACAAGCTGAATAAACTGGAAAAACCGATTTTAAAATTCAGGTCTTTTACACAAGGCTCGAAAGCGGTACAGTTCATCGGAAAGTTCGAAGAATATAATGATATAGAAGTTTTTAAAAAGAAAATCGAATTTAGAAAACGAAATGAACTCTGGTTAGGACAAGGCCGAAAACTGGGCGAAAAACTGTTTTTGATTATCGAAAACGGAAAAGTGGTTTCTTACGGTTTTTATGAACTTTTCACGCAGATTCAAACCTTAAGCAAGCTTAATAAATTAAAGATCGATCTGCTTTCACAATCTGCAGACCTCGTTAATGAGCTGCAGTTGGCTTTGCTCAGGGGGGATTTTGAAACCCTGCCTTTACCGAAATAGTAGAACCCTGCTGAATCTGAAAGGAATCATTTTAAAATCAGTTTTTTAAAAGTAAAAAAGAATTAGTATTTTTGTAAAAAATTAAAGAAAGCAATGCTAAATTTTAAACAACATAAAACCGGTAAAAAGGGAACTGTAAAGTTCTCTAAGGTTTGGAATGTATAAAAGAGTTGTATTGCATAAAAAATAATTATGAATGGCAGACTCTTTTTTCGAAGAATCTGCCTTTTTTATGCTAAAAAGAAATTATGAATTCAAAAGAATTATTAAAGATTGCCAATGAGTTTGGCACCCCGGTGTATGTTTATGATGCCGAATCCATTAAAACACAATACGAGAAACTTACCTCTTCTTTCCTAAAACACACAAAGTTTTTCTACGCAGCGAAAGCGCTTACCAATATCAACATCCTGAAGTATGTGAAAAATCTGGGAGCTTCATTAGATTGTGTATCCATCAATGAAGTAAAACTAGGTTTAAAAGCAGGTTTTCCAAAAGAAAAAATACTTTTTACACCCAATTGTGTGGATCTCGCCGAGATCGAAGAAGCGATGACTTTCGGGGTGCACATCAATATCGATAATATTTCTATTCTGGAGCAGTTCGGGAACAAATACGGAAACTCTTACCCGATTTTAGTAAGAATCAACCCGCATATTTTTGCCGGCGGAAACTATAAAATTTCTACAGGACATATCGACAGTAAATTCGGGATTTCCATCCATCAGGTTCGTCATATCGAAAGAGTGATGAAATCTACCAACCTTAATGTGGAAGGTCTTCATATGCACACCGGAAGCGAGATCAAAGATCCGGATGTTTTTCTTCAGGCTTTGGAGATCATGCTGGAATTATCCGAACATTTCCCGAATCTGAAATATCTGGATATGGGAAGTGGTTTCAAAATTCCTTATCAGGACACCGAAGAAGAAACCGACGTAAAAACATTAGGAAAAAAAGTGGAAAAAGTAATCTCCGAATTTTCAAAATCAACCGGAAAAAAATTCGAATTATGGTTCGAACCGGGGAAATTCCTTGTCGGAAAAAGCGGATATTTACTGGTGAAAGCCAACGTGATTAAACAAACAACGGCAACTGTTTTTGTCGGGGTGAATTCAGGATTCAACCATCTGATCCGTCCGATGTTCTACGATTCTTACCATGTGATCGAAAATTTATCGAACCCGAAAGGAGCGGAAAGAATTTATACCGTGGTAGGAAACATTTGCGAAACAGACACTTTTGCATGGGACAGAAAGCTTAATGAAGTAAGAGAAGGCGATATTCTGGCGTTCCACAATGCAGGAGCTTACGGTTTTGAGATGAGTTCCAACTTTAATTCAAGGTTAAAACCTGCCGAAGTTCTGTTTTTGGACGGAAAAGCCCACCTTATCAGAAAAAGAGATGAATTCGAAGATCTTTTGAAAAATCAGATCGAGGTGTTGTAGTTAATTCCGCTCGAAGATATATGGAAGCTCCGCATTTTTTGCGGAGCTTTTTTTATTGTTTTTTAATATTTATTTTAAACTCTTGGCATAATCTTTACATCTCTACATTATCAGTCCATTCCAAAATATTTCTGAAACATCAACACTAAAACATCAAAATATGGCTAAAAATATTGCAGAGCAAATTGTAGAAATGCTCGAAAACGCCAATGTGAAAAGAATTTATGCCGTTACAGGCGACAGTTTAAACCATTTAAATATAGCCGTTAAAAAAAGCAGCATCGAATGGATTCACGTAAGACACGAAGAAGCAGGAGCGTATGCCACTGCTGCGGAAGCGGAACTGGATGGTTTTGCAGTTTGCGCCGGAAGCTGCGGACCGGGACACGTTCATTTAATCAATGGTGTTTATGAGGCACACCGTTCTCATGTTCCGATGCTGGTTATTGCTTCCACGATTCCAAGTGAAGAAATGGGGATGGATTATTTTCAGGAGACAAACACCATTAAGTTATTCGACGATTGTAGTCATTATAACCAAATGATTACAAGACCGGAACAGGTTCAGCGGACGGTACAGACGGCAATTCAGCATGCAATTTCCAAAAAAGGCGTTGCGGTAATCGGTCTTCCGGGAGACGTTTCGGAGCTGGATGCAGAAGAAGCGGTGACTTCCAATAAAATTTTCAGAACAAATCCTGTTATTCGTCCTTCAGATGAAGAATTAAAAGAACTCGCAGATTTAATCAACGACAGTAAAAAAGTAACGATCTATTGCGGAATCGGTGCGGAAAATGCCAATCCGGAAGTTGTGGAACTTTCAAAATATTTAAAAGCTCCGGTGGGATATTCTTTCCGCGGAAAAATGTCTATTCAACCCAATAATCCCAATGAAGTCGGGTTAACCGGACTTCTGGGACTTCCTTCTGCTTATCATGCCATGCACGAAGCCGATCTTCTGATTCTTCTGGGGACAGATTTCCCTTACGAGAAATTTATGCCCGTCAAAAACAAAATTGTACAAATTGATGAAGCTCCTGAACGATTGGGAAGAAGAGCAAAGCTGGAATTGGGATTAACGGGCGATGTAAAAGAAACCATCAAAGCACTTTTACCATTATTGAAAGAAAAAACAGACGGCAATTTCCTTAAACAGCAGCTTGAGTTTTATGAAAAGGTTAAAGAAAATCAGCTTACGTATGTGAAAGATCCTGGAACTGAAAATGCCATTCAGCCGGAGTTTGTTACCCATACATTGGATAAACTGGCAAAAAAAGATGCAATTTTTACCGTAGATACAGGAATGTGCTGTGTTTGGGGCGCGAGATACATCACAGGAACCGGAGAACGGAAAATGCTCGGTTCTTTCAATCACGGTTCTATGGCGAATGCGATGCCGATGGCAATTGGAGCGTCTTTAGCGTATCCTGAAAGGCAGGTTGTAGCTTTATGCGGCGACGGAGGTTTATCCATGCTTTTGGGAGATATGGCAACGATTTTTCAGTATAAACTACCAGTGAAAATTATTGTGTTCAATAACCGGTCTTTAGGAATGGTAAAACTGGAAATGGAAGTTGGAGGAATGCCGGACAATGAAACAGATATGATTAATCCGGATTTTGCAATGATTGCTCATGCAATGGGATATCCCGGAAAAAATGTAAACAGACCTGAAGATGTGGAAGCTGCCATTAAAGAATGTCTAAATTATAATGGTCCTTATCTTTTAAATATTTTTACCAATCCGAATGCACTGGCTTTACCGCCGAAAATTGAAGCCGCGCAGGTTTTAGGAATGACAAAATCCATGGCTCAGCTTATGTTGGGAGGAAAAATGGAAGAAGCACTCGACACTGTGAAAAGCAATTACAAACACATTAAAGATCTATTGTAATATCCATCATCAGATAATGCTTTTCTCTCATTGGTTTAAGTATTATCTTTGTTTAAGTAAATTTAATTTTAATGAAAAATCCTATGAGAACGATACTAATACTTCTTACGTTTTTTGCATCAAATTTTGCTTTTGCCCAATTTAATGATGTAGAAGAAAGAGACGATAATTTTATGACGGAGAACAATAAAAATATTCTCAAAATAGATATAAAAGAGCCTCTGTTGCAGGTAGCCGTAAAAAACTGTAACGATTTTAAGGCGGCAAGTTTCGAAGGCGGAATTCCGGCTTACAAAGAAATGCTGAGAAAGTATATGTACGATTACCTGAATACAGATTTTTATGTGCTGAACGGTGATTTCACATTTACCCTTACCGTAGACCAAAACGGAAAAGTCACCAATATCGAAGGAAGCCCGAAAGTTTCAAACAGTCAGGTGTTTTTTGATGATATGAAATATGTCGTAAGAAGAATCAAGAAAAACTGGATTCCTGCAAGCTGCAACGGACAGCCTGTAACATCTCAGATCAAAATAAAAATGAATCTGTCTTCCATAGCAACAGATGTATAAGACAACTTTTAATAACCATGAAAAAATATCTTTTAATTTTACCTTTATTGCTTATTGGCGGTAAAGGCTTTTCTCAGGAAAATACAACTCAGGTTCAGCAGACAGCGGAAAGTTACCAGAAAGCAGAATTTCCGGGAGGCGATCAGGCTTTTCAGAAAGAATTCATGAATATGGTCCATGCCTATATCGATATGGCTCTGTATGCCATTCAGGGAAAAGTTACCTTTGTGTTTAATATTGATTCCAGAGGAAAAATCAGCCAGATCGATGTTCTTCCGAAATTCAAAAACAATGAAATGTTTATCGACGATATGAAATATGCGGCGAAAAAAGTAAAAGGAAAATGGACTCCCGCAAAGAAGAACGGCGTTCCGGTCGATTCAAAATTTGTTATGAAGGTGAATTTCAGTACCAATACTTACGACCATGATTAAAAAGTTTTTGAGTTTTTCTGCAATCGTCATATTTTCTGTATCTCATGCTCAGGTTTTAGATGAATACCCTAAAAATCAGGAATTTTATGAAGGCGGAATGGTAAATTTCTACAAAGAAGCGCATGATTATTTGTCTAAAGGTAATTTTAAAAAATGCAGTGATCAGGAAATTTATCAGCCAAGATTTGTGGTAACAAAAGATGCGGTTGTGAAACTGGTTAAAGATAACGACACTGCAAATATTGCAAAAAACAGATGCGCATACGATCTGTCGCTTGAACTTCTGAAAAATCTGAAACACTGGAAACCCGCGGAAGTAAAAGGAGGAAAATTCGGTGCTTTGGCAGAATTCATATTGTATCCGAATGATGTTATGGAAAATTATAAAGAAGGATATAACGCGAATAATTATGTTTTGTCTGCACAGTATCCAAAAGGCTACGAGAGATTTAGAAAGGATTTTCATGATGAGTTTATGAGTTTGTTTACAGACTATCACATTAATGGCAACGTTAATCTGGAGTTTTATATCAATCAAAAAGGAGAAATTACAAATCCCAGAATCTATCCTGAGATTTATGATCCAAAATTTAATATCGATTTTCTGAGAACTTTGTCTCGACTTAAAAAAGTCTGGAAACCAGCTTTATATTCTAATATCCCTATAAAAGATAAAATAGTTTATCCCATGAATTTTTCTATAAATTTCTATGAAAGATAATCCTGACATTCTGTCACAATATTTTGTATCTTTGCAAATTCAATAAGTTCAGAATTTAATGTTTTGAGTTCAAACCTGTATGTGTAGAACCTTAGACGTTAAATTTTAAACCTCAAATTCGATTATCGTGCAGGAAAAATATATAGACGAAACAAAACAGGGAGAAGCTTTTGCCATTGCGGAAAAAGCAGAAAACTCAAAGAAATTATTCTTGGAGAGCTACGGTTGTCAGATGAATTTCTCTGACTCTGAGATTGTGGCATCCATACTTAATGAACAGGGGTATAATACCACTTTAAAAGCGGAAGAAGCAGATTTAATTCTTTTAAACACCTGTTCCATCCGTGAAAAAGCCGAGCAGACCGTAAGAATGCGTCTTTCACAGTTCAAAAACCTGAAGAAAGAAAAACCGAACATGACGGTTGGCGTTTTGGGTTGTATGGCAGAAAGACTGAAAACCAAATTCTTAGAAGAAGAACAGTTGGTGGATCTTGTGGTTGGTCCCGATGCGTATAGAGATTTACCCAATCTTTTAAAAGAAACAGAAGACGGAAGAGATGCGATTAACGTAATCCTTTCCAAAGAAGAAACATATGCAGATATCAATCCGGTTCGTTTAGGCGGAAATGGGGTTACAGCTTTTGTAACGATTACAAGAGGCTGCGATAATATGTGTACGTTCTGCGTTGTTCCTTTCACGAGAGGAAGAGAAAGAAGCCGTGATCCGCACTCTATTCTGGATGAATGTAAAAGCCTTTGGGAAAGCGGGTATAAAGAAATTACCTTATTAGGACAAAACGTAGATTCTTACCTTTGGTATGGAGGCGGTCCTAAAAAAGATTTCGCCAAAGCATCTGAAATGCAGAAAGCTACAGCAGTAAATTTTGCCCAGTTGCTTGATTTGGTTGCAAAAGCCGTTCCTGAAATGAGAATCCGTTTCTCTACTTCCAATCCGCAGGATATGAGTCTGGATGTATTCAGAATGATGGCAAAACACGATAACATCTGTAAATATGTTCACCTTCCGGTTCAGAGCGGAAGCAACAATATGCTGGAAGCCATGAACAGACAGCACACCCGCGAAGAATATTTAGATTTAATTAAAAAAGCAAAAGAAATCGTTCCCGAAGTTGCTTTTTCTCAGGATATGATCGTCGGTTTCTGCAGCGAAACAGAAGAAGATCACCAAGATACATTAAGCTTAATGAGAGAAGTGGAATACGACTACGGTTATATGTTCGCTTATTCAGAAAGACCGGGAACTCCCGCTCACAAAAAGATGGAGGACAATATTCCGGCAGACGTTAAACAGAGACGTTTGGCAGAAGTCATTGCCTTACAGGGAGAACTGTCCAGAAAAAGAATGAAATCTTATGTAGGAAGAGTTCACCAGATTTTAATTGAAGGAACTTCCAAAAAGAACGAAAACCAGTGGAAAGGAAGAAACTCCCAGAATGCGGTTTGCGTTTTCGATAAACTGGAAGGTCAGAAAATTGGTGACATTGTGGACGTTTTTGTTTTTGACAATACACAGGGCACACTTTTAGGGGAAACGGTTTCAAAATAAAATATGTCTGACGATTTAACGACAAAGCAACTTTTAAATGATATTTCTGCGTTATTGGAAAATGCCAGAAATAAAGTTGTTGTTGCCGTTAATCAAACCATCGTTCTTACCTATTATGAAATAGGAAGAATGATTGTGGAAGATGAACAGAATGGGGAAAACAGAGCAGAATATGGAAAAGCTGTTCTTAAAGATTTGTCATTACATCTTACAGAAAGATTTGGTAAGGGGTTTTCTGTTTCAAATCTTAAACAAATTAGGCAATTTTATATTGTCTATTCAAAAGGACAAACACCGTCTGTCTTTTTGCAAGATTTGGATAAGCATAATGAAAAAAGACAAACACTGTCTGACGAATCAGGAGTAATAACAAATCAAAAACCAACCCGGCAAGATTCTATAAAATTCAACCTTTCATGGTCTCATTATCTGAAATTAATGAGAATCAATGATATTAATGAGAGAAGGTTCTACGAAATTGAAAGTTATAAAAATAACTGGAGCCTAAGAGAATTACAGAGGCAGTACGATTCTGCTTTATATGCAAGACTGTCTTTAAGCAAAAATAAAGAAGAAATTCTTCAGCTTGCTGAAAAAGGACAAATTATAGAAAAGCCCAAAGACCTCATCAAAGATCCTTATGTTTTGGAATTTCTGGGACTGTCTGAAAAACCTTATTATTCTGAAAACGAATTAGAGTCCGAATTAATTGATAAACTGGAACATTTTCTTCTGGAATTAGGAACCGGATTTACCTTTGTTGCAAGACAGGACAGAATAACCTTTGATGAAAAGCAATTCCGTATAGATTTGGTGTTTTACAACAGGGTTTTGAGATGTTTTGTCTTAATTGATTTAAAAATCGGCGAACTCAAACATCAGGATATCGGGCAAATGCAGATGTACGTCAACTATTACGATAGAGAAAAACGCCTTGAAGGTGAAAATAAAACCATAGGCATTATTCTTTGTCAGGATAAAAGTGAAGCTTTGGTAAGATATACTTTACCGGAAGATAACGAACAGATTTTTGCAAGTAAATATTTTACCATATTGCCAAGTAAACAAGATTTTATTAACATTTTAAACTCAGACAATGGAAAAATTTCATAAATATTGCCTAAGTGTATTGTTGGTAATAATCTGCAGCAATATTTCGGCTCAAATTTCCAACGGAACAGCCGAAAGTGAAGACTGTAAACAGCTTTATGAGCTTTATAACCGGATTTTAAATCAGGGTTGTGAAGATTTACAGGAAACTTGTACAAAAGAAAATCCTGTACAGAATATAACGATCAATCAAAAGCATCCTGCAATTGATCTTATCGGTAAAATTTTCTTCCATAAACAAAAGAACAATTTTCATCACGATAAAACAGAAACCGATTTTTCTGAAAAAGAAAAACATGATCAGCTCCTGAAAAATTTTGAAAAGAACAGCAGAGAAACACTCTTCGCTGAAATTTTATATTTTAAAACCAGAGTTTCAAAAGTCAGAAATAAAGATTATTTGGAAGTTGTAAGTTAAATTTAAACTCAATTATTTTTAAACTAAACAGCAGATTTACAATTAATTAATGTAAATCATATTCAAATCAATAATCTAAAAATTTACTTATGAGCAACGAGCTTCAAAATATAAAAAACCGTTTCGGAATTATCGGAAACTTTCCGGCTTTAAACCGTGCTTTGGAAAAAGCCATACAGGTCGCACCAACCGACATTTCAGTCCTTGTTATCGGGGAAAGTGGAGTGGGCAAAGAGTTTATTCCGAAAATTATCCATTCAGAATCCAAAAGGAAACATCAGCCTTATATTGTCGTTAACTGTGGAGCAATTCCCGAAGGAACCATTGATTCCGAATTGTTCGGACACGAAAAAGGAGCATTTACAGGAGCTACAGCAACCAGAAAAGGATATTTCGAAGTTGCGGATGGCGGAACGATCTTTTTAGATGAGGTGGGAGAACTTCCTTTACAGACGCAGGTTCGTTTACTTCGTGTTTTGGAAAGCGGCGAGTTTATGAAAGTAGGTTCTTCGCAGGTTCAGAAAACCAATGTAAGAATTGTCGCTGCCACGAATGTGAACATGATGAAGGCAATTCAGGACGGAAGATTCCGTGAAGATCTTTATTACCGTCTCAATACAGTGCAGATCGATATGCCGCCTTTACGCGAAAGAAAAGGGGATATTCATTTGCTTTTCAGAAAATTTGCCATCGATTTTGCTGAAAAATACAGAATGCCGGAACTTGAACTTGAGCCAAGTGCGGTACATTATATTGAAAATTATACGTTCCCCGGAAATATCCGTCAGTTGAGAAATTTGGTAGAACAAATGACGGTCGTGGAAAGAAACAGACACGTAGAAGTTGAAAAACTGGCGGAATATATTCCCATGGAATCACATCTTCCCATGGTTGTCAATACTCCGAATACGCCAAAGCAGAACGATTTCGGAAGCGAAAGAGAAATCATATACAAAATTCTATTTGACATGAGAAACGATATTAATGATTTAAAATCCTTAACTTCGGAATTGATAAAAAACAGAGGAACATCTGATCTGAGCAGTCACGAGAAAAATTTAATCAACAGAATTTACACTCCTGAAACACAGCAGAATGTGGCTCCCGGTTCTTTACTGTATTTTGAAAACAATAATAATCATAATCCGGTAGTTCAGAATCCGACAATTATTTCTGAGCCGGACAACAGCTACGAAGATATTGAAGATATTGAAATTGAAGAAAACAGACCGGAATCTTTATCGCTTCAGAATAACGAAAAAGATTTGATTATCAAAGCATTGGAAAAGCATAAAGGAAGAAGAAATAAGGCAGCGGATGAACTGGGAATTTCCCAAAGAACTTTGTACAGAAAAATAAAACAGTATAACTTAGAAGAATAATAAACTAAAAATTAAATCATGGTGAAAATTAATGCAAAACCTGTCAATTTCAAATTAGGAGATTACATCAGCGACGGATACGAATTCTACAAAGCAAATTTTGGAAATTTGTTGGGCGCTTTCTTCCTTGCAATGATAATGTCAATCATTCCTTTTTGCGGACTTTTGGCAGTGGGAAATTTTTATAAATATTGCCGTGATTTAAGAGCCGGAAGACAGGTAAGCGCAGGAGATATTTTCAATTTTGATAATTTCACGCCTTACTTTATGATTCAGCTTATTTTATTCGCAGGAATAATGGTTATTTATATTCCCATGTTTATTATGATGGTCGCAATGGGAGAACAGGATCCTTCCGCCGGACCGTCCGCATTTTTTTTCATTTATATGTTTTTTGTGTATGTTGGGATTTTATTTGTAGCCCTGAAAGGTTTTTATATGCCCGCTTTAATTTCACTTGCAGGAGTTACAGAGATTAAACAGGCATGGAAAATCTCTTCGGTGATGAGTAAAGGAAACCTTTGGTCCATCTTTTTATATTCACTGGCGGTAGGATTTTTATCTCAGTTAGGAGTTATAGCATGTTTTATTGGCTTGATTTTTACAATACCTTTTGCATATGCTTCTCATTATTTTGCATACGAAGATGCATTAAAGCAGGTTACTTATGACGAAATTCAGGAAATTGGAATTAAAAATGAATTTTAAAATTAAAAATAGTCAAATCGGAAAGCCGAAATTTTGGCTTTTAGTGCTGTGTTTATCAGTGCTTAATTCGTGTTACAGTTTTACGGGGTCATCACTTAAAGATGAAAAAACAATTCAGATCAATGAATTTCCCAACAACGCTCCTTTGGTGAATCCTACATTGTCTCAGCAGTTTTCTACGGATATCCAAAACAGGTTCCTTCAGAGAACCACTTTAAAAGGAACGAAGGAAAATCCGGACATTTTGGTAGAAGGTGAAATTACAGATTATTCTATTACACCCACAACCATCAGTTCCAATACGGTTTCTACCAATTCAGGAGGTGTAATACAGGAATCCCAGAATAAACTTACCATTACTGTAAAAGTACATTACGAGAATAAGCTTCATCCGGAGCTTAGTTTCGACAGAACATACAGTGATGAAGCGGTGTTCAACAGCAATCTTTCCCAGTCTGAGATAGAATCTTCTCAGGTGAAAATTGCAACAGACAGAATTATAAACAAGATATTTAACGATATTGTAGCGAACTGGTAAGATGAATCATAGAGTTTTAGAATTATTAAAGACCCCGAAAAACATTCAGTCAGAAGATCTCCATCTTCTGAAAGAAGAGATTAATTCTTTTCCCTATATTCAGAATATCAGAGCGTTGTATTTGTATGGGGTGCATCTGTATGATAAAGACAATTATCAGAAAGTACTTTCTACAACAGCCGCTTATACCACAGATAAAAAAATCCTTTATCAGCTGATTAACGGTAAAATTCAGCAGAAGCCAAAACCTGAAATAAAACTGGAAACGGTAAAGGAAAAAAATATTCCTTCGGAAAATCCGCTTAAAATTCTATATCAGAAAAAAGCGGGAAGTTTTCCACTTAAAAGAGAGGAAAATCCTGCAAGCGAACCTCAACCGGAAACTGTTGAGGAATCTCTACCAGACGTTGCAGAAACTAAAGAAACAGATCGTATTCTTCCGCCTCCGAGAGAAGAAATTAAACATTTGTATGTAAACGGAGAGCGAAACAGAATTCTGTTCGAAGGAGAAGAAAATTTCCTGGAAGATAATACTTTTGAAACAATTGATCTTGAATCTACACTGGAATCCGGTTCTATCGTAACCCAGAAAGCTGAGAAAAAAGAAGAGCCTGTTTCGGAAGAAAAACCGGCTGAAAATATTCCGGCTGTAAAAGAAAATGAGGAATTCATTCCTGAAACTACAGTTGAAGAAGAAAACGTAAATTCTGAAGCTCAACAAGAGGAAATTTCAGATAATTCAGAGTCGGAATCTTCTAAAGAGGAAACTGTATCCGAGATTCAGATTCAGGAAGAAGAAAATAAATCAACAGAAGAGCAGTCTGATCATATTTCAGATGAAGCTGAAAACGAAGATCTAAAACCGGCAGAAGAAATTTCAGAATTTACCCCAGAAACCATTGTTGAAGAGGAAAATATAAATGCTGAAACTGAAAAAGAAGAAGTTGAAGACCTATCAGAATTAAGCTTCCATGAAACAGAAGCTTTTCTTCCTGAAGTACAGGTCTCTGCAAATGAATCTGTTGAAGAACCAAAAAATGAAAGCAGCCAGTCTGAAAATTCAGAAATAAACGCATCAGAAGAGTCCGCAGAATTTACGCCTGAAACCATTATTGATGAAGATGAAATTTCATCCGAGAAAGAAGAAAAGGTTGTTCAGAATGATGCTGAGCTAAGTTTCCACGGAACAGAATCTTTCCTTCCGGAAGTGAAAATTCAGGCAAATACAGAAGAAAAAATTACGGAAGCTCCTCAGCTTAACCTCAATAAACATGAAGACGAAATGCGCCGTCTGATTGAGGAAGTGGAGAAGAAAATGAAGGAAAAAGCGGCTGCGGAAGAACATAAAAAAGAAGAAGAGCCTGAAAATATCGGTCACGACATCAGTTTTGCCGAAACCCAAAGTTTTGAAGTAAAACCTGTTGAAACAGAATCTAAAGAAGCTACAGCAAAGGAAAATCCGGTAGCAGAAAACAATGCTGAGCAGATTGAAGAACCAAAAGCTGAAATCACTGAAGAAAAAGAAGAAATTCCACTAAAAGAAGAAACTGAGGCGAAGTCGGCATGGAAACCTATGTCTTTTGATTCCAATCTCCCGGATTCTCTGATCAGTAAATCTCCTGAAGTTGTACAGCCTGAAACAGAAGGGCTTAAAGCAGATAAAACAGAGGGAATTCAGCAACCGGAAATTGGAGAGCAGAAGCAAATAGCAGAAACAGAAACTGAGCCGAATTCTGAGGAAGAAAGTGTAGTTTCCGAAATCTCTGAAGATACCGTTGAAAAAAACACGGATGAGAATGTTTCTGAGACTTCAGAAGAAAATAAAGAGGAAGTTCCGGTAATGAACGTTTCGTTTTTCGGATCGGGATGGACAATTCCTCAACCAGAAAAAGAAAAAATGACAGAAGAACCCAAACAGGAAAGCAAAGAAGAAAAAACAGTTGAAATTCCTGTGGAAAAACCTGCAAAAACAGCCAAACCGAATGTCTTCGACAGCAATGTTCCGGGATTCATCAATACATGGCAAAGCTGGCTGAAAATCGACAGAACGGAAGAAAAACCTAAAGAGGAGAAACCCGATCTGAAAACAAAAGTGATTGAGACTTTTATCGAAAACAATCCGAGAATCAGTCAGTTAAAAGAAGAAAGTACTTTTGTCGTGAAAGAAAAAGGAGACGATATTTCTCACTTGATGACAGAAACACTGGCAAATCTTTATTTTGAACAGAAATTATACACCAAAGCCATAAAAGCATTTGAAATTCTGATCAAGAAAACCCCTGAAAAGAAAAAATATTACGAAGGTAAAATTCAGGAAATTAAAGATTTCAGAACCAAAGGATAACCTAAAAACGAAACAATGAGCTTATTGTCTGTTAACGCTTTTCATATCCTTTTTGGTGCGGTTGCGGTCATCATCTTATACATTGCGGCAATTGCTGTTCTGTTGAGAACAAAATCTGGAATTCTGCCTTATATGGCGTTAATCCTTTTTCCCGTCATAGGTCCTTTAGGAATTCTTCTTGGAAATTATAACAGGAAAATAAAATAAATAAAAGAGCGGAAAAATTTTCCGCTCTTTATTTTTTATGTCTGTTGAGGAAGTTCTTTATTTTTCCTGAATTTCCGCCATAATCTTCGTCCGAACACGATAACACCTATAACGATTATAATAGCGCAGATTCCTGCAATAATTGGAGCGACCATCGCTAAAAAAGCCATGATTCCCGCTCCGGCTGTTTCTGCGGTTCCGACGACGGAATTTCCCAAACCTCCCGTTGTTGCCGTAGATGCAGCCCTAAGTCCCGTAAATCCAGAACTGATGGTGGCTGCGGTTCCGCCTCCCGCAATTAAAGCTAAAGCCCACTGTGGAAAAGTTCCCAGATCTGCAAACTGACTGGCAAACAGAACAGAACCTGCAATCGTCGCCATCGGAACAGAAATCGTGTCCAGCAAATGGTCTATAAAAGGAATGTAATAGGCTAAAATTTCTACAATGGTCGCAATTCCGGTTGTGATTAAAGTGGGAAGTCCGGAAAGCCATTCAAAATTTTCGTTCATGGGAATCCAGTGCATATAAGAAGCAAGACTTACGGCAAACATCGGAAGAAATACCCGGAATCCGCTTGCTGCAGCCAGTCCGATGCCAATAAACGCACTCAAAACATAAGGTAAGAAGGGAACGTTATCTAACATATTAATTTTCAGATTGATTGTTTTCCCTAAGGTACAAAAAAATAAATTCTGAGAAATTTTCTGATAAAAATATTCCCTTACATAAATTCAGCCTAAGAAATTCAACAAAAATAGGGGATAAAAAAAATTAAGACTTCTTCTGAGCCTGACAAAGTTTGATAAACTGCGCTTCTACATCCTGAAATTTTTCAGGCATTTCCGGGGAAGCCCAAAACATCATTGCCATTGTTTTATCGCCGAAAGCTTCTTTAAAAAGATCTTTATTCAGACGGTAACATTCTCTTAAAAGTCTTTTGATACGGTTTCTGTGAACCGCTTTTTTAAAATATTTTTTGGAAACCGAAACCGCAAATTTCGTGCTTTCAACAGGAGTTGTCGGTTTGTTTTTAAGAATAATGATTCGCAGATTCCCATTCGTTCTCCATTTACCTTTTTCGAAAAGTAAAGAGATCTCGGTATTTTTCTTGAGTTTTTCGGCTCTGGGATATCTGAAGTTTGTCATTTACGGACTGTAAAGATAGGATTTGTATGATGTTTTTCCCACAGATTTTAAAAATTCAGACAAAGATATCCGAAACTTTCGTAAAATCTGCGGGAAAAAATTAATTTTTCTTGGTTAAATAATTGATGACTTCCGCTGCGGCATACAGTCCGAAAATTGCAGGAATAAAGCTGATGGTTCCGTAAAAAGATCTTTTATAATTCGTTCCGTCCGTCATTTTTAAACTGTCGTCTTTTTGCAGCTCATCAGAAAAAACGCATTTAAATCCTTTGTTTATTTTTTCTTTTCGAAGTCTTTTTCTTACCTGTTTTGCGAGATAGCAGTTCTGGGTTTTGCTGATGTCTTTCACCATCACTTTGCTCGGATCGGTTTTTCCTCCGGCTCCCATGGCACTTACAAGTTTTATTTTTCTCTTTTTTGCCGCTTTTATCAGGCAAAGTTTAGGCGTTACACTGTCGATACAGTCCAGAACATAATCAAACTTTCCGTTGTCAAGAATTTCTTCCATTCTTTCAGGATTCAGGAATTCGTTGATTTTGATGAGGTTAAGTTTCGGATTAATATCCAGCAACCTTTCGGCAACTACTTCTACTTTGTGTTTTCCTACTGTGGAATGCAAGGCGGGTAACTGTCTGTTAATGTTTGTAATATCTACCGTGTCACCGTCCACAATCGTCATGTTTCCGACTCCGGCTCTTGCAAGAAATTCTGCAGCAAAAGAACCGACACCACCTAAACCGACAACAAGAACTGTTGCTTTATTCAACTTTTCCAAACCTTCCTCCTTTACGAGAAGCTCCGTTCTTTCCAACCAGTATTTATCCATTTTTTATTGTCTCTAAATTTTCCGAAATCTGTTTGTTTAAATTTTCCAGCGAAATTCCCTTTATTTCAGATACTTTCCCATACAATTCTTCGATGCTGAAATCGTCGTTGTCGGTTTCCAGAAAGATTTTATCTAAAGGAGTAATTTTCAAAGTATTTTGCAAAGATAAATTATACAAAACCGCTTTTCCAAAACTCAGGTAAAAATTATTTTTCAGAAGATCTTCCGCAATCCTTTCCTTTTTATTAAAACCATGAATAATCATGGGCTGTTCTGCATATTTTTTAAAAGAAACCACTTCATAAAACTTCCGTACACAGTGAATGATTATTGGCTTTTTAACCTCATTTGCAAGCCTTATCTGTCTTAAAAAAACTTCTTCCTGAATTTTCTCTTCAGTTTCAGCAAAAGAATCCAGACCGCATTCACCAATTGCAAAACAGTTTTCAAAAATCATGTTTTTCATCCATTTAAACTGATTATCAAGATTATTTACATCAATATCTTTCGGATGAATGCCTATTGAATACGGAACATCCGGCGGAATCTGCTCAATATTCAGATTATAAATTCCGTTTGGTATATTTTTTTTATGATGATGAAAATCAAAAAAATCCATACCTCAAAAATAGTATTAATTTAGATTTAACGTAAATTTCTTAAACGAACGTTTATAAATCTGTTAAAAATTTCATAACTTTACTTAAACTACACTTCATGAAGAAAAAATTTACAGAAAAGCAAATACATATTTTAGATATCGCGGAAGAACTTATTGCAAAAAAAGGATATGAGGGAACCTCCGTCAGAGATATTTGTTCGAAGGCGAATATTAATGTGGCTATGATCTCCTATTATTTTGGCTCGAAAGAAAAGATGATGTCGTATCTTTATCAGTACAGGGTTTTAAAAACAAGAGAGACTTTTTCAGAATTTGCAGATACCATTAAAGATGGGAAACCGGAAATGCAGCTCAAAGAAATTATTAAATATATTGTTTCCCAGTTATTTAAATATAATTATTTCCATGGGTTTGTTACACAGGAACTTCGCCATACAGAAAATTTAAAAGATGAACTGCTGGATTTTTATCAGCTTTTCGTTAAAAAATTAGACGAAGTCATTAAAAAAGGAGTGGCTTCAGGTGTTTTTACCTTCACTCCCAAACCTGAAGATATTTTAACAACCATTATCGGTTCCACTTTATTCGTAATTCGCAACCGGAATTTTTATGAATTGTATGTTCCTAACAAAAGCGAGGAAACCTACACAAAGGAAGCTGAGAAAAAAGTGAGAATGAATCTTTTAATGACCGTTTTTGCCATTTTGGGATACGCTGCAGACTAAATTTACGTTAAATAATCATAAAAAAAAATCTATTGGCAAAAAAGTTATATTTTTGCAAATTAGTAAATCGGCTGAATAATCCGAAAACTGTTGAACTTTTTATATGAAAAAATATATTTTAGGTATTTTTACTGTAGCAGTAGTAGCTTCGTGCGTAAGTAAGCAGGAAAGAGCAATGAAAAGTGCGGATAAAAATCTTATCTTAAAAACTGCCAATGAAAACTTTGCTAAAAAGAAGTGGAAAAACGCTTTAGCACTTTACGACAGGCTTCCAAACCTTGTTGCAGGTACAGATGATGCTCCCAATGTGGTTTTTAATTCGGCGTATGCGAATTATTATGACAAAAATTACAGATTAGCGGGAAATCAGTTTAAAAATTTTGCAATCAGCTTTCCTCAGGATAAAAGAAGGGAAGAGGCGGCATATATGTCTGCTCTGTGTTACTACGAAGGTTCAATGGATTATAATCTGGATCAGTCTACCACACAAACAGCAATTAACGAACTTCAGGATTTCTTAAATAATTATCCGAACTCCGAAAGATCTAAAAATATCAATACGCTTATTGACGAACTGTCTTATAAGCTTGAGTTCAAAGCGTACGAAAATGCAAGACAATACTACAAAATGGCAGAATACAAAGCTGCCAATGTAGCATTTGAAAACGTTCTGGAAGATTTCCCGAGTACAAAACTTCGTCCGCAGATTTATGATTATATCGTAAAGTCCCGTTACGAACTGGCTACAAAATCGGTGTATGATCTTAAAGATGAACGTATAGAAAGCGCATTGGCCTTCACAAGACAGATCGAAAAGGAAATGCCGAACACCGAAGTTTCTAAAACTGCTTTGGAGATCAGAAGTAAGCTTGAAAAAGAAAAGAAAGAATTTGCTGTAGTTAAGAAAAATACAGAAGCAAGAATTGCCGTTTTAACGGAAAGACAGAAAAAGCTTGAAGCGAAGAATGCGGAACAGGCAAAAACCGTTCAGCAGGAGAAAGATCAGGTAGAAGCAGAAAAGAAAGCAATGCAGATCCAGAGGGACAGTGCAGCAATTAGCACACCTCCGCCGGCGGCGACTTTCAAAATTAAAAGATAATTCGTAAATTTGCGAACTTAAATAAAATTAATATTCTCAAAATGAGTGTAAAAGATACAAAAGCAGAAGTAAATACCATTACTTACGATAAGGATAAGATTGAAGACAAGGTAGGCTCAATCTACGAAGCGATTGTTATCATGGGAAAAAGAGCAGAGCAGATCAACGCTGAAATTCGTACAGAACTTCACAATAAGCTAGACGAGTTTGCTGTTCATAATTCTACATTGGAAGAAGTTTTCGAAAACAGAGAACAGATCGAGATCTCTAAACATTACGAAAAACTTCCAAAGCCAACTTCTATTGCAATCGAAGAATGGCTGAACGAAGATGTGTACTTCAGAAAAACTGAAGAGAGAAAATAAAAATCAGTGTATTTTTTATATATGAAGGTCATAAGGAAATCTTTTTCTTTATGACCTTTGTTGTTTAGACGGCTTTGTGAGAAAAAATAAGTAATTTAGTATTCTTAAAAAATTAAAATTGAATGAGTCTTTCCGGTAAAAAAATTCTCATCGCGATTTCCGGAGGAATTGCAGCCTATAAAATTCATTTTCTGATCCGTGATTTTGTAAAAAAAGGAGCCGAAATTCAGGTGATTATGACGCCTGATGCAGAAAATTTTGTTACGAAACTCAGTATTTCCACTTTGTCTAAAAAGCCCGTTTATTCAGACTTTTACAGTGATAACGGGACGTGGAACAGCCATGTGGAAATGGCTTTGTGGGCAGACGTAATGATTGTTGCGCCATGCACGGCAAGTACATTGTCTAAAATGGTTCATGGGTTATGCGATAATCTTGTAATTGCAACGTATATGTCTGCAAAATGTCCTGTTTTTATTGCTCCTGCAATGGATCTGGACATGTATGCGCATCCGTCCACAACAAAAAATCTGGAATTGGCAGAAAGTTTCGGACACCATATTATTCCGGCGGAAAGCGGTGAACTGGCAAGCGGATTAATCGGGCAGGGAAGAATGGCAGAACCGGAAACGATAGTACATTCAATCGAAGATTTTTTTGACTCCAAAACTAAAAAAACATTAGCAGGGAAAACGGTTTTAATTACAGCCGGTCCAACGTATGAAGCCATTGATCCTGTAAGATTCATCGGAAATCATTCCTCTGGAAAGATGGGGTTTTCTCTGGCGGAACAAGCTGCTAAAAGAGGCGCAAAAGTAATTTTAATTTCCGGACCGAGTGCTCAGAAAATCAATAACGAAAATATTGAGCTGCATAAGGTAACCTCAGCAAAAGAAATGTTATCCAAAGTTCTGGAGTTTTACGATACAACAGACATCGGAATTGCGAGTGCAGCCGTTGCAGATTACGCTCCGAAAGAAATTGCCAAAGAAAAAATTAAAAAGAATGACGAAAATTTAACGATTGAACTGGTTAAAAATCCGGACATTCTTAAAACGATGGGCGAAAAGAAAACCCATCAGTTTTTAGTCGGTTTTGCATTGGAAACTCAGAACGAAGAGGAAAATGCCAAAGGAAAGCTGGAAAAGAAAAATCTGGATATGATTGTTCTTAATTCGCTTCGTGATGAAGGTGCCGGTTTTAAAAATGATACCAATAAAATAAAAATATTTACCAAAACGGGAAAAACAGAATTTGATCTGAAATCTAAAGATGAAGTGGCAAAAGACATTTTGGATTTTGTTGAGTCTCAACTTTTAAAATAATTTTAATAAATTTCCGTTCTCAATTTTTAGTAGATAATGAAAAAATTTTTAAGCATATTTTTACTTCTGTTTTTATTCAGTCAGAGTTTTTCTCAGGAGTTACTGGCAACCGTACAGGTAAATTCCCAGCAATTGGGTGGAAGTAACCAGTCTGCCTACAAAGCTCTGGAGAAAAGTCTGAGAGATTTCATCAACAATACAAGCTGGACAGGAAAAAGACTTCAGAATTTTGAAAAAATAAAATCGAATTTCGCGATTGTGATCAGCGAAAGAGACGGAAACCGTTTCAGAGGAAGTATTGTGGTACAGGCAGTTCGTCCGGTTTTCAACACCACGTATGAATCTCCTTTGCTTAACCTTCAGGATACAAGATTTTCTTTTGATTATGTGGAAAATGAAAACCTTATCTTCAACGAAAGACAGTTTTCCGGAAAAAATTTGATTGATGTCATCAGTTTTTACGTTTATGTCATTTTGGGAATGGATGCAGACAGTTTTCAGTCGATGGCGGGAACACAATGGTATCAGAAAGCACAGCAGATTGCGCAGAACGGAGAATCTCAGAATACCTATGATGGCTGGAAGCAGATCAATGAACCGAGAAGCCGTTCTATCCTCATCAAAGAAATCATGAGCCCGAACTGGAGCCAGCTTCGCGCAACCATTTATTCTTATCACAGAGCGGGACTGGATAATCTGTTCAATCAGGATCAGAGTCAGGGGAAAAAAGTGATTTTTGATACTTTAATGCAGCTTAAACAATACGAAAACTCTTTTCAGCAGGCTTATTTCTTCAATCTTTTCATGGATTCCAAAGCAGATGAGATTTTCAATATCTTCAATACCGGAAATAACGGAGGAATTGTTCTGGGAGATCTTAAGAATGAAATGATCATCCTTTCGCCGAAAAATACCGAAGCAAGATGGAATAAATGGAAACAGTAATTCTCTTGAATTCTGAAATCTAAAGTTCTATATTTGCAATAGCCAAATAATCGCTATTATCAATGCTTTCGAGAATTTACATTAAAAACTTTGCCCTTATTGATACCCTTGAAGTATCATTACACAACGGTTTACAGGTGATTACCGGAGAAACCGGTGCGGGAAAATCTATTATTTTAGGTGCGCTCCGACTGATTTTGGGCGAAAGAGCTGATGTAAAATCAATCTCAAAAGCAGAAGAAAAAAGCATCGTAGAAACAGAATTTTCCCTGAATAACCAGTTCAAAAAATTCTTTATCGAAAATGATCTTGATTATGAACATCAAACGATCATCCGTCGTGAAATTTTACCTTCCGGAAAATCGAGGGCATTTATTAATGATGTTCCTGTGACGCTGGATATTTTAAAGGAACTGTCTTCTCAGTTGATCGACATTCACTCCCAGTTTGAAACGTCGAATCTTTTTACGGCAGAATATCAGTTTAAAATCATCGACGGACTTTCTGAAAACAAGCAGATCATTCATGAGTATCAGAATGAATTTTCAGATTTTCAAAGTCTTAAAACACAGCTTAAAAAATTGCAGACGCAGCTTTCGGATTCCAATAAAGAAAGTGACTATAAAGCATTTCTTCTGAACGAACTTGAGGAACTTCATCTGGATAATGTAGATTATGAAGAACTTCAGAATCAGCTTTCCATTCAGGAAAATGCGGAAATGATCTCCGATAATCTGGCTCAGGTTTTATCAAGATTTCATCAGGAAGAAGTAGGAATTTTATCCTTTTTTAATGAAGCGAAGAACAAACTTGCCAAAATTGCTGAAGTTTCCCAGAGTTTTGCGGAACTTGATGAAAGGCTTGAAATGTCTTTTGTGGAATTAAAAGACATTATCTCCGAGCTGGAAGATGAAGCGGAAAGCATAGAAGTAAATCCTGAAAATTTAGCATTACTGGTTGAATTAAATAACAGAATCAATAATCTTTTTGTAAAACATAACGTTTCCGATCTTACAGAACTCAAAGAAATCAGAGATCAGTTAGCCGGAGAACAACAAGGTGCGTCCGAACTGGAGGCTCAGATTGAGGAGGTAGAAGAAAATATTTCCAAAAAGGAAAAAACACTTCAGTCTTTGGCTGAAAAGCTTTCGAAAAACAGAAAGAAAAGCATTCCTGTTTTCATCAAAAAAGCAGAATCTTTACTGAAAAAACTAGGTCTTGAAAAAGCCAGAGTTGATATTGAACTGCACGATTCTTCGGATTTCAACCCATTTGGAAAAGAAAATATCCAGCTTTTGTTTCAGGCAAACTCAGGATTTCCGTTAAAGCCTATTCAAACGGCAATTTCCGGTGGTGAAAGATCAAGGGTAATGTTGGCGGTAAAAAAGATCATTGCAGAAAGTGATGAACTTCCAACCTTAATTTTAGACGAAATCGATACCGGAGTTTCCGGAAAAGTAGCCGAAGAGATCGGAAATCTGATGCGTGAAATGTCTGCCGATATGCAACTAATCGTCATCTCTCACTTAGCGCAGGTTGCCGCAAAAGGGAACAACAATTATAAAGTGCTGAAACAAGACATCGCCGGAAAAACCCAGTCTACTATAGTTCCATTAAGTGACGAAGAAAAGCTGAACGAGATTGCCCAGTTGCTTTCCGGAAGTAAGATTACCGAAGCGGCTTTGGCGCAGGCGAAAGAATTGATAGGATAATTTTTAACGAAATAAAAGATATAGGACTTCTGGATTTCAGAGGTCTTTTTTTATATTTGAATTTTATCTATAATCATGAAGCAATTATTAATTGTCATATTCTCGCTCTTTTTACATTTAGTGTACAGTCAAAACTGTGGCTGTTCAAAAAAGCCGGAATTAAAAAGCTTAATTTCCTGTCAACCGACAGTATTTAAAAATAAAGCAAAAATATATTGGGAATACAACTGCAATGCTTCCTGGATTACGTTTCAAAAAGGGAAAATTCGGCGTAAAATATATTCGCTGGATAAAAAGACAATGGAATTTACGACCAGATTAGGATACATTCAGTGGACTGAATATAAAAATTCATTTTTGATAGAAAACAGCAAGGCTTCCGGATGTTGTGATCCTCATGAATATATTCTTTACAGCAAAGAAACAGGGAAAAAGATTGCTGAACTGGGAACTGCAATTTTTAGCGATGATTCTTCCAAGAATCCTTATGTATTGACAATGTCGGGAAATGATGAAGTATTATTTACTAATCTCAATACCAATCAATCTTGCAGAATAAAAGTTTCTCAAAATAAAATTGAAAATACGCTGAAAAACTCGGATATATTGTATGCAGAAGAATTGTTTGAAAATTTTCAGTTTAAAAAAGGAATACTATCCATGCAGCTAAAATATAAAGATTCCAGAAATTTCTGGAAAAAGGAAAAAATCTTTTTAGATACAGCCAAAGATTGTAACTAATTAAGCTCCTGTATATAATTTCTGTAACAATTCTATCTTTATACAAACTAATGTAATAAAAGATGGCTATGTTTTTAAAATTCCTCAGGTTAGAAATCAAAAGCTTTTTTCGGGGCAGTTCTTTAGGGATCAATCTGGCAATGAAGATTCTTCGATTTATCGGGATTCTTTATTTTATGGCTTGTCTTGTGGGAGGAGCTTTCGGCGCATTTTTTTATATTCAGGAAGAAATGCATCAGAATCCCATAAAAGTGGTTTCAAAATTCATGATTGCAGCCTGGGCGGTTGACCTCATTGTCAAATACATATGGCAGGAATTGCCGACACAGAATATAAAGCCGTTTCTTACGCTCAATATTCCCAAAAAGACATTGGTGAATTATATGCTGGGAAAAACATTTCTGTCTGCTTTCAGTTGGTTCAATTCCCTGTTCCTGATTACTTTTTCCATCATTGCATTATTCAACGGATATGATGTTTTAGGCGTTGTGGGATGGCTGATCGGGATTTCGCTGTTATTTTACCTCAATAATTTTATCAACATTCTTTTTAACGATAAAGAAACCATTGCCATTGTTGTCGGATGTATTTTTGCAGCGGTTGCAGGATTGGCGTATTACAATATTGTTCCGGTTCTGGATAATTCTGAGCAGTTTTTTTATAATTTTTTTGAAAGGCCTTATTTTGTAGTGATTTCAATCGGGTTGTTTTTCGGGCTGTGTAAAATCTGCTACAATCATATCCGAAAAATATTTTATCTGGATGAAGGTCTGGAAGCTAAAAAAGAAATCGGAAAAACCGAGAATATTACCTTTCTCAACAAATACGGTGCAATCGGAACGTTCATCAATAACGATATTAAAATGCTGAAACGCAATAAGGTAACGAAAGGAATTTTGTGGGGAAGCATTATGTTTCTTTTCTACGGATTGCTGATGTTTTCGTCACCGATTTACAAAACACCTGCGATGATGATGTTCATGGGATTATTTGTAACCGGAGGATTTCAGTTTATGTTCGGACAGAGGGTTCCTGCTTTCGACAGCTCTTATTATCCTTTGATGATGACGCTGAATGTTCCTTACAAAGAATATCTGAAAGCAAAATGGTGGCTGATGAATATTGTCACCGCTTTTTCTATGATTCTGGCGGTTTGCTATGCCTATTTCGGCTGGGAAATGTATCTTACCTTCTTAACTGCCGGAATTTACAATATCGGGGTAAATTCCCAGTTTACACTTTGGTCGGGCGCTTTTAACAAAACGCAGATGGATCTTAATGCCAAAGAAAAAAGATTCGGACAGAAAAACAGCTTTAACGTGAAAGCGCTTCTACTTTTAATTCCAAAGATGTTTCTTCCGATGCTTGTTTTCGCATTGATGCAGAAATTTTTCAGTATTACAGCGGGAGTTATCAGTATCGGAGTTCTGGGAGTAATCGGATTTTTTATCAGGGAAAAGATATTCGATATTATCGTAAAACATTACAAGGTAGAAAAATACAGCACATTAGAAGCATTCAAAAACAAAGATTAATATGATCACCATTAATAATTTAACAAAAACATACGGTAAAGCAACCGTTTTAAATATAGAACATCTGGAAATCCCGAAAGGGGAAACGTTCGGTCTTGTAGGAAACAACGGAGCCGGAAAAACCACTCTTTTCAGCTTAATGCTTGATCTTATTCAGGCTTCTACGGGATTTGTAAGCATCGACGGGATAAAAGTAAATGAATCTGAAGCATGGAAAAACAAAGTTTCCGCTTTTGTAGATGATTCTTTCCTCATCGGATATCTTACACCGGAAGAATATTTCTATTTCATCGGGGAACTGAGAGGACAGAACAAAGCTTCTGTTGATGCCTTTTTAAAACAGTTTCATGATCTTTTCAGCGGAGAAATTTTAAACTCCGGAAAATACGTCCGCGATCTTTCCAAAGGAAACCAGAAAAAAGTTGGAATTGTAGGAGCCATCATCGGAAATCCCGAAATCATTATTCTGGATGAACCTTTTGCCAATCTGGATCCTTCCACACAGATCAAGCTTAAAAATTTAATTAAAGAACTGTCTAAACAAGATGGGGTGACTTTCCTTATTTCCAGCCACGATCTTTCGCATACCACAGAAGTCTGCAACAGAATTGTAGTCGTAAACAAAGGGCAATTGGTAAAAGATATTCAGACCAATCCTGAAACTCTGAAAGATCTGGAACAGTATTTTGCCGATCAGATTTCAAGTCCGGCAGAAGAGAATTCTGCATTATAGATAATACCAATACATCAAATTTGAAAATCATGCATCAAAAATTGTGGTACATCATTTAATTTTGTGAAAGTTAAAATTTAATCTATGGAATTAATTGAAAAACTGAACTGGAGATACGCTACCAAAGCTATGAACGGTCAGAAAGTACCACAGGAAAAAGTGGATAGAATATTAGAAGCAGCAAGACTGGCTCCTACATCAAGCGGTCTACAGCCTTTTGAAATTATAGTGATTACCAATCAGGAAGTTAAAGAACAGATCAAGCCTCATGCATGGAATCAGCCGCAGATTACAGATTGTTCGCATCTATTGGTTTTTGCAGCGTGGGATACTTACACAGAAGAAAGAATCAATGCAATGTTTGATCTTACCAATGAAATAAGAGGATTTAAAAATGAAGGTTGGGAAAATTACAGACAAAGTCTTTTAAATACTTATCCGCAAAGATCTGCAGAAGAAAACTTCACTCATGCCGCAAAACAGGCTTATATCGGTTTTGGAGCAGCGATTATTGCAGCCGCTTTCGAAGAGGTAGATTCTACCCCGATGGAAGGCTTTGTTCCGGAAGAAGTTGATAAGGTTTTAAACCTGCAGGAAAAAGGTTTAAAAAGCGTTCTTTTGTTACCAATCGGGTACAGAGATGCTTCCAATGACTGGTTAGTGAATTTAACCAAAGTAAGAAAACCAAAAGAAGAATTCATTACAGAAATCAAGTAATTATTGATTATTTTACTCATAGAAACACCCTTTCAATTGCTGAAAGGGTGTTTTATTTATTTTTCGCGATCTATCTTTTTAGGATTTTGTCTTGTATCAAAAACATCTGCAATTTTAATCAACTGATTTTCCTCGTCTACAGAGTAAATAATTTTATAGTTCGATTCTACAAGATAATGATATTTGATGATTCTGTTTTCAAGTAAAAATTCTGTCTGACCCATTTTGGGGTTGTCAATTAATTTATCCGGAGCTTTTAGAATTCTCGTAACAATTTTCAAAGCAACTTTGTAGCTTCCTGATGTCAACTCATGGTAGTTAAAAATATCATCAATCTGCTTTTCTGAAAATTCCGACCAAATGATTTTATATTTCACCTTTCGTATTTTGACAGAAGTTCAGAAGTGGTTTTGAATTTTTTATTGTTGAAGTCATCTTCAGATCTTGAAATTCTTTCATTCATTTCTTCTGTGGAGAAAGGTTTAAATTGATTTTCTTCATCCATATTTTTAGCTTTCTTCATGAGTTTTTCAAACTGAACAATCATTTCCTCACTCTGAAGGTTGAGGAAAGCCTGTATAAAAGCTAATTTTCTGCTTTGGATATCCATTTTTAGAAATATTTGATAATCAAATGTATAAAAATTATTTTAAAATTAAAATCCCTTTCAATTGGTTTTTTGAAAGGGATTTTTATTCTATATGTATTTAAATACTAAAACTCAGCATTCGGTTTCCAATCCACGACAGCTCTGATGAACGCTTCAGCATTTTCCACAGGAATATTCGGTAAAATTCCGTGTCCTAAATTGGCAATGTAACGGTCTTTTCCGAAACGGTTGATCATTTCAGTAACCATTTTTTTAATTGTTTCAGGAGTTGAATGCAGTCTTGCAGGATCAAAATTTCCCTGAAGCGTCATGGTATGATTGGTTAAAGTTCTTGCAAACTCAGGCTTAATCGTCCAGTCGACACCCAAAGCAGAAACCGGAGACTGCGCCATATCTTCCAGAGCAAACCAGCATCCTTTTCCGAAAACCACAACGTGCGTTAAAGGGCTTAAAGCTTCAACGATCTGGTTGATGTATTTCCATGAAAATTCCTGATAATCTGCCGGAGAAAGCATTCCGCCCCAGGAATCGAAAACCTGAACCGCAGAAACCCCTTTTTCAACCTTTCTTTTAAGATAAGCGATCGTTGTATCAGTAATCTTTTGAAGTAATAAATGCGCCGCTTCCGGTTGTGTAAAGCAGAAAGATTTTGCAATATCAAAAGCCTTGCTTCCTTTTCCTTCCACACAATAGCAAAGTATCGTCCAAGGAGAACCCGCAAAACCGATCAACGGAATTTCATTATCCAATTTCTGTAAAGTCAGTTCAATAGCATCAAAAACATAACCTAAAGTATCATTCACATCGGGAACCACCACATTCTGCACATCTTCCATCGTTCTGATGGGATTATCCAGCCATGGACCCACAGATTCCTTCATTTTGAAATCAATTCCCATTGCCTGCGGAACAACAAGGATATCAGAGAATAAAATCGCTGCATCCAAAGGAAATCTTCTGATCGGCTGTACGGTAATTTCGGAAGCCAGTTCCGGCGTCTGACATCTTGTGAAGAAGTCGTATTTGTCGCGTAATGAAATAAATTCCGGCAAATATCTTCCAGCCTGTCTCATCATCCAAACCGGCGGTCTTTCTACGGTTTCTCCGCGAAGTGCTTTTAAGTATAGGTCGTTTTTAATCATAATATACTAGACTTTATTGCCAAGAATGACAATTAAAATATCAATTTTTATTTAAAATCTCTTTTCGGATCAGCTTCAGAACAGAAAGTAATGTGCTTCCTTCCGAAACCAAAACAGGCTTTGAAGTATGCTTTCTGAGTTCATTGGCTGTCGTTTCTCCAATGGAAACCAGAATCATATCCCCAAAAGAATTTCGATTTGCAAAACTACGAACTCCGCTCGGACTAAAAAACACTGCGACATGATATTTTTCATTAATCAGCGGATTGATTTCCTCCGTATTGTAGACCGTTATTTTTCTGTAGCTGATGTTTTGAAGGGGAAGATTTTTGTCAAGCACGTCTAATGCGATATTTCCGCAGAAATGAAGGAATTTTTCCTGCTGACAGAGCATAATGATAAACCGTGAAAGTTCTTCGGCATTTTTCAGGACTTTAAACGTTCCGAATCCGTTTTTTCTCAGCTCTTTTTTTGTCTTTTCACCGACGCAGTAGATTTTATTGTAGTTTTTCGCCGTAAAATCTTCGTTAGGTTTAAATCCGTTTTTAAAAAATGAACTTACTCCTTTTGCGCTGGTAAAAATCAATGAATAATCTTTGAGATCAAAAGCATCAGTGTTTATAGAACTTGTTTTAATTACCTCAACACAGTCAAACGAAACATCGTCTCCCAATTCTTTGGTTACAATCGCCGGATCTAGGTTTTTGGTAAATAAAATATTCATTACGGTTGGTCTTTTAAATGTAAATCGGCAGTCTGAAGCCTTACTTTGTTCATAAAATCCTTTCCCGGATCTTCTTTTCCTGTGAAATAATTCGGATCAGATTCTCTCCAGAGTTTTGAATTTCTGAAGATTCCGTATTCCGAATGTCCGATGAGGTATTCTATTTTATATTTTTGGGTTAAATACCGTATCAGTTGTGCATTCGCAGAAACCTGTTTGTCCGTAAGCGGTTCTTTTTTACTTCCGATATTTTCAATCCCGATGGCACAGTAATTCAAACCAATCGTATGTCTGGCAAACTGATTCGGTTCCATCAACTGATAAACCGTTCCGTCTCTGTCAATGATGAATTGTGAAGAAACATTCAGCGTACTTTGCTTTTTCAGGGTATTTCTTGCGTTTTCAAGATGCGTTTTGTTGAAATATTTAAAATTGCTCTCCACATTTCCGCCTGCCGTATAATGAAGAACAATCATTTTCGGAACAATCGTCGGTGTTTTCTGAACCAAACCGTGATGCTCTTTCAGATATTCCAAACTTAAACGAATTCTTTCTTCAGAATAATTAATGGGCTTATTGATGATTTTCAGTTCATTTTTTTGAGCTGATGCAAAACCCATCAACATAAAAACCAATAAGCATATTACATTTCTCGTCATTATTTCTGATATTGATAATGTCCTGTAATGGTAAACTTAAACAAACAATCTTCCAAAACCTGTCCGCCTCCGATATTGTGTACAATTAAATACCTTTTCCCGTCCGCCGATTTTCTGTTCACTACAATTCCGATGTGCGTTAAATTTCCCGGAAGATCCCAGGTTACAATATCTCCGGGAACATATAATTCCGGTTTGGTTTCAATGGATTTTGATTTTCCAAATTTGGCAAAGAACACTCTCAGGTTGGGAACTCTGCGGTGGTCGATATTCGTGTCGGGCCTCTTCAGTCCCCATTTTTTAGGATATTTTGAAAAATTTTTCGCCATATCTTCATGCACTTCTTTCTGAAGATCAATCCCCAGTTTTCGGTAAGCTCTGATCACAACATCGGTACAAACGCCTTTGTCCGCAGGAACGTCTCCGTTCGGATATTTGATGTTGAAATAGGCGGGATCATAACTTACACGGTCTTTTGTAAGGCTTAAAGCCGCATTAGAAAGTTTTTGGGCAAACTGATTCTGTGCTTTTCCAAAAAACACGCAAAGAACTACAATAAATATTGAGAAATATTTCTTCATAGAAGTCCGGAACCTTAAAAGTTAAAATGTAAAAAGTGAATTTTAGATCTGGCTTTTAATTTCCACCATCAATTCTTTTCCGCCGTTTTCAAGAACAGTTTTTGCAAATTTTTCCCCGAAATTTTCTTCATTATTATACATGAAGCTTTCATCGGTTGCGATGCTATTCTTACCATCCAGAGAACAAAGCGCTGCCTTGAAACGGATCTGGTCTTCAAAAAGCTCGGCAAATGCTCCGATAGGTGCTGTACAGCCTCCTTCCAGAGTGCTCAGGAAATTTCTTTCCATTTCCACACAGATCTGCGTATTTTTATGATTGGTAAACTGTCTGATGATATCATTGATCTCAGTTTTGTCTGAATGTCCTGCGACAGCAATCACTCCCTGCGAAGGAGCCGGAATTAAAAACGGAATCATTTCATAATCAATGTCCATTTTCATTCTCTTAATTCCTGCCAGAGACAGAATGGTCGCATCAAAATCTCCTTCTTCCAGCTTCTGAAGCCTTGTCTGAATATTTCCACGAATGTCCGAAAATTCAGCATTGGGGAAGTTTTTCAGCCAGAATGCTCTTCTTCTTAAACTGCTGGTTGCGAGTTTAAGCTCGTGAAGTTCTTTGTTTTTTGCAGATTCCTTTCGAATCAAAACATCCTGCGGAAAATCTCTTTCCAGATAAGAAACGATCTCAAGGTTTTCGGGAAGTTTTGTAGGAACATCTTTTAAAGAATGTACGGCAATATCAATTTCGTCATTTAATAAGGCAATATCAAGATCTCTGGTGAAAACGCCTGTAATCCCTAATGAATAAAGAGGCTGTGTAAGGTTTTTATCGCCCGAAGAGACGATAGGAACAATTTCCGTTAAATAATTGTTGTTCTGAAGATGCCTCGCAACTTCTCTAGCCTGCCAAAGTGCCAGTGCAGAATTTCTGGTTCCGATTCTAATGCTTTTCATTGAATTCGTTGTTTGGTTGTTCAACTAATATTTCGTGCATTAATTTACTAATTTCTTCGGCTTTTAAAGGATTATCGATGATATATTTTGCAAAACGGTTGGTAATTTTCTGGATCATTTTATCAGAAAGTTCCATATCCGTGATGTTTATGTATTTATTTTTTTTGTAAAAATTATGCATTTCATTGCGTTCCATGTTCTTAAGAACCGCTTTGAAATGATGGATATTGGGTGCGAGTTTTCTCTTTTTTTCCCACTCAAGGAAGTCTTTCGTCATTTCCTTGATGATTTTTTCGGCTTTCGGGATCTCTTTTTCTCTCTGCTGAATAGTTTCCTGAATCTGTTTGGAAAGTTCATCCACGTCAATCAGCGTTACATTTTCATTCTCCTTTACGTTTTTATCCACATTATTCGGGATGGATAAATCGATTACCAAAGTTTCTTTTCCGTTCGGGAAATGAGACCTGTTCACGATGGGATGTCTTGCGCCGGTAGCAACGATAAGAATATCTGTATTGCCCAATTCTTTATCAAAATCGGCGTAATCAATATGCGGAATATTATACTTCTCGGAAATCTTAGCTGCCGTTTCCTGAGTTCTGTTGGCAATTTTTATTTTCGGCTGGTAAACGTGTTTTACCAGATTTTCAACTGTATTCTGCCCGATTTCTCCTACACCAAGCAGAAGAATATTTTTTTCGGTAATTCTTTTCTGGCTGTTTAAAATATAATGAACCGCCGCATAAGAAACAGAAGCTGCTCCGTTGGAAATTCCGGTCTCATTTTTTATTCTTTTCGAAATCTGAATGGCGGAATTGATGGCTCTTTCCAGATAAGGATTGGAGTTCTGTCTTTCTTTTTTGAAACGGTTGTAGGCTTTTTTAATCTGTCCGATGATCTCAAAATCCCCGATAATCTGGCTTTCAAGTCCGGCTGCAACTCTGAAAAGGTGAGTTAAAGCTTCTTCCTTCGTTAAAATATTGGCAAATTGAAGAAAATCCATCAGATTAACCCCAATTGTTTTACAATATTCTTCCGCAACCAAAAGATAGTTGGGAGAAGTGGTGTAAATTTCGGTTCTGTTACAAGTCGAAACGACAAAGGAATCCCCTAAATCTTCATTATGGATTCGGGTAACAAAATTCTTAATGTTTTCATCAAAAAATGCAAATTTACCCCTTGTTTCTGCGTCAGCTTTTTCGAAACTAACGGAAAGCACAGCAAAATTAGACGTCTGATGTATGTTTGAATATTGTAACATAAGCGTGGCAAATTTACGTTTTTTTTAGCAAAACATTCCTTGATAATGTATATGATAATTATCGTAAAAAACTATTTCGGAGATGACCAATGACAATGTTTTGTTGTTAATAAACGTTAAAAATAATTGTTGAAAAACACAGATTTTCTTCATTTAATTATTTCACAAAAATATTTCACAAAAAATGAAAAAGTGAAGACAGTCCATTTACCTGCATTGCGCCTGTGTTTCTCTTAAATCCAGCTTAAAATAAATTATGTAAATGCTTAGGGCAAAAGTTAATAGGCGATTGCAAATTTTAATAAAAATTTAACCAAATTATATGCCCGCGGAATTTCTTTGATAGTCTTAAATTTATATCTTTGTAACTCTTTAAAAAATCAGAAGTAAAAGTATGAGTTTATTCGATATGTTTACGCAAGAAATTGCGATAGACCTTGGTACTGCCAACACCCTTATCATCCATAATAATAAAATTGTTATAGACCAGCCGTCTATTGTCGCGATCGAGCGTTCGACAGGCAGACCGATTGCCGTGGGTGAACAGGCGAAACACATGCAGGGGAAAACTCATGAGGACATCAAAACAATCCGTCCGTTGAAAGACGGGGTAATTGCCGATTTCCACGCTTCTGAACACATGATTAAGGAATTCATCAAAAAAATTCCTGGAATTAAAGGGAAATTTATTCAGCCTGCGTTAAGAATCGTTATCTGTATTCCTTCCGGAATTACGGAGGTTGAAAAAAGAGCGGTAAGAGATTCTGCCCAGAAAGTAAACGCTAAAGAAGTTCGTTTAATATACGAACCAATGGCTGCAGCAATAGGGGTTGGAATCGACGTACAGAAACCTGAAGGAAACATGATCATCGACATAGGTGGCGGTACTACAGAAATTGCTGTTGTAGCTTTAGGAGGTATCGTTTGCGATAAATCTGTAAAAATTGCGGGAGATGTATTTACGAATGACATTGCCTATTACTTAAGAACGCATCACAACTTATATATCGGAGAAAGAACAGCGGAGAGAATTAAAATCGAAGTTGGTTCTGCCGTTGAAGACTTAGACGTAGATATCGAAGATATTCCGGTACAGGGAAGAGACCTTATTACAGGAAAGCCTAAAGAAATTATGGTGGGTTACAAAGAGATTGCAAGAGCATTGGACAAATCAATCATCAGAATTGAAGATGCGGTAATGGAAACTCTTTCTCTTACTCCTCCGGAATTGGCGGCAGATATTTATAAGACAGGAATTTATCTTGCCGGTGGCGGTGCATTATTAAGAGGTCTTGCAGACAGATTGCACAAAAAGACAGGTCTTCCTGTATTTGTAGCAGAAGATCCGTTGAGAGCGGTTGTTCGCGGAACTGGTATTGCTCTTAAGAATATGGATAAATTCAATTTCTTAATTAAATAATTCTAACTTTTTACGAAACACATCTGAATGGGATTTTTGCTGAGATTATTTTCAAAGAATGCGCTATTTGTCTTCTTTATATTTCTGCAAATCATTGCTCTTGTTCTGATATTCTCTAAAAACGCCATGCAGCAATCATGGATTGCAGGGCAGTCTGCTGCTTTCAATTCCTGGGTTTCGGGATATATTGATGAAGGAGTTTCGTATCTTAAGCTGAAACAGATCAACGAAGATCTTGTGGCACAAAATAAAGCCTTGATGGTTGAACTTTACGGAAAACAGGGAGCGAAAAATCCAATGTTCAGAAAAGTTCATGATACGATCGGAGGCGGACAAATTTATACTTTTGTAGACGGAGAGATTGTTTTCAACAGCATCAACAGAAGAAATAACTACTTTACCATCAACAGAGGTCGCAGAGACGGTGTTTTTCCGCAAATGGGCGTGATGGCTCCGAAAGGAATCGCCGGAATCGTTATTAACTCTACAGACAGCTATGCTTTGGTTCAGTCGGTTTTAAGTGTTAATAAAATCAGAATCAATGCTGCTTTAAAAAACTCAGGATATTTCGGAACCTTAACATGGAACGGAGACAACTCCAGAGTAATGCATTTGGCGGATATTCCAAAATATGTTGCCCTGAAAATTGGCGATACTGTGGTTACCGACGGAAAATCAGCGATTTTCCCTAAAGGCGTACAGATCGGAACCATTGCAGGATATTCTGTGGATAATAAAACCGGATTCTGGGATATTTCGGTGGAACTAAGTGAAAAAATGGGAGCTTTAAGCAAAGTTTATGTGGTGAAAAACCTCAAGAAAGCTGAAGTTCAGAAGATTCAGGACACCATGCAGGCTGTAATAAAAAAGGAAAATGATTAGCAGAACATTATTTACGGATATATTGATTATGATTTTTCTGGTTGCATTACAGGTTTTTGTACTGAACAGGATCACCATTTTCGGAAAGTACACTCCGGTGCTCTATCCGGTATTCGTGATGTTTTATCCTTTTTTCAGAAATAAATTTCAGTTTTTAGCACTAAGTTTTCTTATCGGGCTTTCCGTAGATGCATTTCTCGGAACCTGGGGAATGAATGCATTTGCAACCACTTTGATTGCTTATTTCAGGACTTTGATTTTCAGAACTTCTACAGATACTTCTACAGATTTTTTCTCTTTTCAGTCCCTGCAGTGGGCGCAGTTTTTACTGTTTTTATTTTCAAGTATCTTTTTGCATCAGCTTTTAGTACAGTACATTGAATTCTTCAAGTTGAGCAGATTTTTTGAAATATTGCTTAATGTATTGGTAACTAGTTTAATTTCATTTATATTTATAGTTATTTACGCATTAATCTTTAAAATCAAACAAAAAGTTTGAACACACGTTATTTAAAAATCTTTTCCGTTCTTATCGTTATCGCTCTGATTTTTGTGGCGAGAATTGCTTATTTACAGTTGTTTACGGATCGTTATGCTTTAAATGCAGCGAATACTTCCATTAAAATTGAATACGTTATTCCGCAAAGAGGAGTCATTTTTGACCGCAACGGCAAAATTCTGGTGGGAAACCAGCCTGCTTATGAAATTTCCTTCACTCAGGCTTTAATGCGTCCTGACTTTGATACGGTGGGATTCTGCAACCTGATGAAGATTTCCAAAAATGATTTCGTAAGAACCATTGAAAATATTAAAAAAGAAAAATATTATTCCAAGCTGACTCCCATGACCTTCATGAAAAATCTAAGCCGTGAAGACATTGCGAGAGTTCAGGAAATCATATTCAAATATCCCGCTTTCAGCATCGTTTCAAGACCTCAGCGACAATATGAAGTTTCTACGTCGGGAAATCTTTTGGGATATACCAGTGAAGTTAACGAAAGAGAAATTAAAAAAGACTCTGCCTATTATTTACCGGGCGATTTCATCGGAAAAACAGGAGTTGAAAAAGCCTACGAAAAAGAACTTCGAGGAGTGAAAGGAATGAAATACATTCAGAAGGACATCAAACTGAGAAATGTAGGACCTTACAAAAACGGATCTTTAGACAAAGACGTTATCACAGGAAAAGACATTACACTTACCATAGACTACGATCTGCAGAGAATTGCTGAAGAAATGCTTGTTAATAAGCACGGTGCGATTGTGGCGATTGATCCCAATAACGGAGAAGTTCTGGTGGCTGCAACCGGACCGGATATCGATCCGAATCTTTTTACCGGACCAAATAAATCTAAAAACCTCTACGCTTTATCCAAAGATACAATCTACGAGAACAAACCGACTTTCGACCGGTCTTTACAGGCAGCTTATCCTCCCGGTTCCACATTTAAATTGTTAACCGCTTTGTCTGCGATGCAGATGGGTGTAATGGACGAAAATACAGTGTTTCCTTGTGGAGGCGGATTTAATTACAGAGGGTTGAGAATTAAAGGTCACGGTGGCGCAGATCCGCTGATTCCTGCTATTCAGGTTTCGAGTAACTGTTACTTTTCCTACGCGTATTTGGCGATCGTTAATAAATATCCCGGAAATCCTTCGAAAGGGGTTGACGAATGGAAAAAGATCATGAGCAGTTTCGGAGTAGGGGAATTTTTAAATAATGATTTTGCGGTAGGTGCAAAAGGAAGAATTCCAACCGGAGAATTTTATGAGAAAAGAATGGCTTCTATTTATAAAGCAAGTGGTTCTAAAAAAGATCCTAAAAATTGGGATCCTTTGGCAACCGGGGCTGTTTTCAACGGAATGGGACAGGGAGACGTATTGGTAACTCCGCTTCAGCTTGCCAATTATGTGGCTGCAATTGCCAATAAAGGATGGTATTACACTCCGCATATCGTAAAATCGATCGACGGAAAGCCCAATCCGGATCCGAGATTCAAAAAGAAGCATCAGACTTTAGTTGATAAAAAACATTTTGAACCGGTGCTGAAAGGAATGGAAGCGGTGGTTTTAAGAGGTACGGCACATGGCTTAAAATCCAACGATTTTACCCAGTTGGCAAAAACAGGGACTGCACAGGTTCCGCAGGGAAAAGATAATTCCATTTTTGTTTTGATTGCTCCGGCTGATAAACCTAAGATTGTAGTTGCGGCGGTAATGGAACACGCCGGATTTGGAGCGACTTGGGCTGGTCCAGCCTCAACGGTAATCGCCGAAAAATTTATTACAGGTGATCTGAAGCGTGAAAATCTCTACAAAAAAATGACTTCCTCAAGCTTTATGCCTGAATATAAAAGACAGTGGATTGCCGATCTGAAGCGTAAAGGATTGTACAAAGAACCGGTAGATTCTCTCAAGCAGAAAAGAATACAGGACAGCCTGAAATTTGTAAAAGAGCAGAAAGCAAAACTGCAGAAACAGATAGACATCGAAACGAAAAATAATAAAACAAAACCTGCTAAACAATGAAATGGGCAGAAGGAATAGATAAATTAGGTCTTGGCTTATATTTCCTGCTTTGTGCTTTTGCCATCGCAAATATTTATAGTGTAGACCAAAAGTTAGGAGAAAAACAGCTTATTTTCTTCTGCATTTCCCTGTTCGTCGGATTGGTGATTTTCGTGGGACGAAGCAAGTTCTTCGAAAATATGTCAGGAATTATTTACATCGGTGGAGTATTGCTTCTCGTAGGACTTTTCCCTTTTGGTAAAGAAATCCTCGGGCAGAAAAACTGGTATAAATTCGGAAGTTTTACCATGCAGCCCGTTGAGTTTGCAAAGATTGGAACCGCTTTAATGCTCGCAAATTATGTCTCCGGACCGGAATTTAATCTGAAAAACAGAAAGTCATTACTAACCACTTTGGCTATTGTCGGAATTCCGGCTGTTGTGGTTCTCGCCATTCCCGATGTTGGTTCCATGTTGGTTTTTATCGCCTTTTTTATTGCCTTGTATCGTGAAGGATTGAGCGGAGTTCTGTTTGGAGTAGGATTTCTTTTTGCAGGGGTTTTCCTCGTCTCTTTGGCGATAGATCCGATCTGGGTTGCGATTACCATCATCCTGATTATCGGAGGGTACATTGCAATGAATTATTACAAAATGTCGTGGAATATTATTTCCATTTCAAGTATTGCAGGTTCGGTGCTGCTTTTATGTGGTCTGGCTTTCGGTGCGCCTTATATTTTAGAAAAACTTCCGAAACACCAGAGAGAAAGAATTGAGGTTCTTTTTAAAGGTGAAAAAGCATTCAGGGATACTTCCGGATATAATTTGTTGTATTCTAAAACGGCTATCGGTTCCGGAGGTCTTTGGGGAAAAGGATACCGTGAAGGTTCCGTTACGCAGGGGAAATTTGTTCCGGAGCAGGAAACCGACTATATTTTTTGTACGGTAGGTGAAGAATGGGGATTTGTAGGAAGCGCTGTTCTTATTCTCTGTTATATGGTGTATATCGGAAGGATTTATTATCTCGCCGAGCAGCAGAAATCGGGCTTTAACCGCGTTTTCGGATATTGCTTTGCCTCGATTCTTTTAATGCACTTTACCATCAATTTAGGAATGGTAATGGGGCTATTCCCAACCGTTGGTATTCCGTTGCCGTATTTCAGTTATGGAGGAAGTTCTTTACTGGCGTTCTCAATGATGACTTTTATTTTCTTTAAATTAAATTATTCGGATAAGAATAGTCTGGTTTAAAAGCTGGAGGATAGAAGTTGGATGATGGAAGTTCAAAATAGTATGTTTTAATTTTCATAATTGAGATCTGCGTAACCTGCCAAATTCGTGAGATAAAATAACTCTCAACAAAGTTTATGAAAGAATCCTATTTTTCCGATCAGCATTTCGAGAACAGAAATTTCACACAGCCTTTAGACAAAGGCGAATACGAAAACTGTACTTTCCGAAACTGTAATTTAGAATACGCGAATCTTTCAGGATTCAATTTTAACGACTGCGAATTTATTGACTGCAACCTCAGCATGATGAATCTGGTTTCAACAGCTTTTCGCGAGGTGGTTTTTAAAGAGTGTAAAATGTTTGGACTGCATTTCAACGACTGCAATGAATTCGGATTATCGTTTACATTTGAAAGCTGTCTTCTCAACAATTCCATATTTTATAAAACATCAATCAAAAAAACACTATTCAGAAATTCAAAATTAATTGAGGTCGATTTTTCCGAATGTGATTTATCGAACGCAATATTTGCCGGATGCGATCTCTCAGGAGCTGTTTTCGACCATACCAACCTCGAAAAAGCGGATTTCCGTACATCGTTCAGTTATTCCATCAATCCGGCTTTAAACAGGCTTAAACAGGCTAAATTTTCGCTTTCTGAAATTCATGGACTCCTTCATCAATTCGATATTGAAATTGATAAAAACGGATAGGTTACTGTTGATGGTTAATCGTTGATCGTTTTGCTGTCTAATACCATTTTATCTTTGGATTTTCTGTACATAAATATTCCGTAGGAATTGTATCTGTGTAGTATAAATGAAGAATGTAGAATCAGAACTCCGCAGGAGTTCAATTTCACAGTAATTTTAATAACAAAATGAGATAAAAATTATCTAAGCTCTTTTATGAGTGAAACGGCTCTGTGAAACTAAAAGCAAATTATTTATCTTAGTATTAGAAAAAAGCAATTCCCCTTCTCTGAAGGGGTGGATTTTGCGAAGCAAAAGACGGTGTAGTCAAAAACGGAACAATAAAAAAACCATCAAAATTTTTGATGGTTTCATTATTTAAATCAATTATTTAAAATTAAAAACTTGCTGCGTTTGCTGCCGGAGTTGTTGTTGCAAGATTATTGTAAGCTTCTCCGTTTTCGTTGATGATTCTCTTTCCGAATCTGTATTTTGGACCCCAATAAGAATCATTTAATGAAGAAATCATGACTCCTTTTGAAGTTGCGGCGTGAATAAACTTCACTTCTCCGTCTTCTGTTACGCTTTCTACGATTCCTACGTGAGAAATTCTTCTTCCGTGAGAAAAGAAAATCAAATCTCCTTTCTGAAGGTTTTCTTTTTCTATTCTTTCACCTTCTTCAGATTGTGAAGCAGCTACTCTTGGTAAGCTAAGACCTGCTGCAGCACCGAAAACTGAAAGTACAAAAGCTGAACAGTCAATCCCGTTTCTTGTCATTCCTCCGTAACGGTAAGGCGTTCCAAGATAAGTCTGTGCTTCGTTTAAGATGTTATCGATTGTTGCGCTATGTTTGATTGCTTTTGCAATCTCAGAATTTTTGATAGAATTTTTTGCGTTGGCTAAAGTAGCTGCCTTTTCTGCAAGAAATGAGTTGATTAATTTCTGCTTATCCTGCTCCATTTTGTTTGTTTCAAGAGAGGCAAGTTTGGCATCTGTTTTGTATTCTTTAGCGTAAGTTGCTGGTTTTGAAACTACGTAGTTTGTAACACACGATTGTAACGATACAGTAGAGACGAAAGCAACTAGATAAAACAAAACTCTTTTCTTCATATATATTTGATTACCGTGTTAAAAAAGGATAGTATATTTTCAAAAGCAATACAAAAATATAGAATCCAAGTAAAAGAGCCCCGATATGACAATTGTCAGGTTCTTTATTTAACACATTTTAACATAATTTTTACGTATGTTAAAAAAAAATAAACCGCAACCGCCTGTTTTGGGTAGGTGTGCGGTTTTTTTTATTAAGATTCTTTAACAAAAATATTGCGGATTATTGTAAAATAAAGGATAGGCAATCAAATTAATTCAAAATACCCCATTATAAATTTTGTTAATAAATGATTGGTTTTTCGGTTGTTTCAGGTTTTTAACTCTACTTTTTAATGCTTTTATAACGGCTGTTGTTTTCGTTTTAACAAAGCATTCATACCTCATAAAAAAACTCCCCGATCAATCGGAGAGTTTCACTAATATGGAACTTTACAAATGTTACTTTGTAAATAACATTTCTCTGTATTTCGTCATTGGCCAAAGCTCATCGTCTACCATCATTTCAAGATCGTCTGATGCATCTCTGATGGTGTCGAATAAAGGTTTTACCTTATTACAGTATTCTTCAGCCTGTTTTTGGCTCTCGGTAACTGCTTTTGCCGCTTCTCTTGCTTTAATAAGATCTTCAACGCCTACTTTAATTTTAGAAACATTCTCGGAAATGCTTGTAATTAAGCTCATCTGTTCTTTTGCCAAAGATTTGAATTCTTTGTCTCCGAAGATTTCTTTTAACCCTTTTACGTTCTCGATCAGTCTGTTCTGATAATTTAACGCGGAAGGGATAATGTGGTTTCTTGCGATGTCACTTAACACTCTTGCTTCGATATCAATAACCGTAGAATATTTTTCTAATTTGATTTCGTTTCTTGCTTCAACTTCTCTGTGCGTGAAAATTCCCATCTCTTCGTAAAGCGCTAAGAATTTCTCATCCATTTCCTGCTTAAGAGCTTCCGGAGTTGTTTTTAAGTTGTTTAAACCTCTCTTTTCCGCTTCTTTAGCCCAGTCATCAGAATATCCATCTCCTTCAAACATAATGTTTTTACACTGCTTGATGTATTCTCTTAATACATTGAAGATTGCTTCATCTTTCTTAAGACCTGTTTCAATTAAAGCATCTACTTCTTTTTTAAAGTCGTTTAATTGTTTTGCGGCAATCGTGTTCATTACCGTCATAGATTCTGCACAGTTTGCAGAAGAACCTACCGCTCTGATCTCGAATTTATTTCCTGTAAATGCAAATGGAGAAGTTCTGTTTCTGTCTGTGTTATCCAACAGGATTTCAGGAATTTTTCCAACTACATTTAGTTTTAAATCTGTTTTTTCGTCCGGAGAAAGTTTTCCTTCCGTTACTTTTTCAAGCTCTTCCAAAACTCTGAACAACTGGCTTCCGATGAATACGGAAATAATTGCCGGCGGAGCCTCGTTTGCACCCAATCTGTGGTCGTTGCTTGCAGAAGCAATACTTGCTCTTAAAAGATCTGCATATTCGTGAACTGCTTTAATTGTGTTGACGAAGAACGTTAAGAACTGTAGGTTTTTCTTAGGGTTTTTTCCCGGGCTTAAAAGGTTTTCACCTGTATCGGTTGCCAAAGACCAGTTATTGTGCTTTCCGCTTCCGTTTACGCCAGCGAAAGGCTTTTCGTGGAATAAAATATGGAAATGATGTCTGTGAGCGATTCTTGCCATAACGTCCATCAACAAAGAGTTGTGGTCAACAGCAACGTTTACTTCTTCAAACATCGGAGCAAGCTCGAATTGATTCGGAGCTACCTCGTTGTGTCTCGTTGTTACAGGGATTCCTAATTTCATACATTCGATTTCCAGCTCTTTCATGAAATTCATGACTCTTGTAGGAATTGAACCGAAATAGTGGTCATCCAACTGCTGTCCTTTTGCAGGAGAGTGTCCTAACAAAGTTTTCCCTGTTAAAACCAAATCAGGACGAGATTGATATAAAGCAGAATCTACCAAGAAATATTCCTGCTCCCAACCTAAAGTTGGGGTTACTTTTGTTACATTTTTGTCGAAATACTGCATTACATTGGTTGCAGCTTCGTCTACCGCGTTCAAAGCTCTTAGAAGAGGAGCTTTGTAATCTAAAGTTTCTCCTGTGTAAGAAATGAAGATCGAAGGAATACATAGAGTAGTTCCCATGATGAACGCAGGAGATGTAGGATCCCATGCGGTATAACCTCTCGCTTCAAAAGTGTTTCTGATACCTCCATTCGGGAAAGAAGATGCATCCGGTTCCTGCTGTATCAATAAATTTCCGCTGAATCTTTCGATCGCTCTTCCTCCTTCAATCGGAGTGAAGAAAGAATCGTGCTTTTCTGCTGTAGAACCTGTTAAAGGCTGAAACCAGTGTGTGTAGTGTGTTACACCTTTGCTCATTGCCCAGTCTTTCATGGCTACCGCAACCTGATCTGCAATGTGTCTCTGGATTTTGCTTCCTTTTTTTACTGCATCCATAATAGACTGGAATGCTTCTTTCGTTAAATATTCTCTCATTGTTTCCTCAGAGAAAACATTCTGACAGAATAATTCTGATAATTTTACAGGAACTTCTACAGAATTATCTCTTCTGAAGTCCTTGAATGGTAAAGTTTCTAACGCTTTGAATCTTAAAGTTGACATATTAGGTTAATTTTTACGGGGCAAATTTACAAAAAAATTGAATTGAAAAATATTTTACCCTAAAAATTTAAGGGGTGCTTTTGAAATTTAATATAATTTTAAAATATAATGAGTTTTTAAAGGGGCTTGAATTCCCAAATTGAAATTTTTATACCTATTAATATATGAGAAAATGAATCGAACTTTAAACTGTAACTTTTAATATTAAGAAAATTTATTGCTGATACTTTAAAAAAGAACACCTCAAAAATCTTAATTTTAAGACAGAAAAATAATTTTTGTTTGTTACGTCAATTGTGTTAAAATGCTGGTTAGCAAATTAATAATATCATTTAAAATATTTTTCGTAACTTAGCAGACTTTTTATAAAAATTTTAAATATATGACAAATTCTAGAGCAAGAGAAACCACCGAGGCAATTGAAAGACTATACATATCTATGAGACACCTGTTTTATAGAGGTTTTTTCAAGCCGAGCGGAGTTTCAGGAGAAAGCATTAGAAGTTTGTTGAAGACGATCAATCCGGAAATTTACGGTACCATGAGTATACCCAGTAAAGTGGAACTCGATGGTTTGATGTATGTTTTAGACAGACTTCCAGAAGGAATCGAAGAATGCGCTTTCATTCATCTTACATCAGACGAAGGTTTTGATAAAGGAAGTTTCGAACCGATCGTTCCTAAAAAAAGAAGAAGAAACTGTTACAGAATCGATGAACACCAGATGAACATTGAAGTTCTTTTGGGGCGTTCGGAAATTTATGATATTCTTACCCACCTTACCTTTTTATTCATTGAGGCAGATAAAGTTCGCAATCTGGCTTTCATTCAGGATGAAAACTGGAAACCGACAAGAGCCTTCAAAATTATTGAAGAAGTGGTGAAAGGAGAGAAAAAATTCAGCAGAAGAGAAAAAGAAGTTGCCCTTATTCATTTATCTTCTTTAATAGGAAGAACGTTTGATGAAACTTTAAAGGCTTATAATACTTTCGGGGATGATGAAAATCCTGACCGTTTATTCAAAATCATCTACAACCTTGCGAAAGTAAGTCTGGAAGATGCAAAACAGACCAGAGAAAGGGAAATTCATTTCAGTGCTATCTTAAAGGAAAGGGTAGGACATCACTATTTTGGTGAAAAGTGGGCGAATAAAGTAAAAGAAGTTTTGTTTGAAAATAATCTTCACATGAGACCGCTTCACATCATTTCTGCCAATATGCACTCTGTGAAAAATATGCTGTATGCCAACGAAGCATTGAAGAAAAAAGATCATAAAGAAGTAGATTACAAAATGTACGGAGAAATTTCCGACAAAAAAGAACTTCGCGATAAAGTTTCCAAATACGCTTTGGAACAGGGAATGATCTACATTAATGACAAAAGCGGAAGTAATATCGATGTGCAGATCATCGACCTCAGCAAAACAGATCTCAGAAATACGCCTTTTCAGGATATTAAATTTGCAGGAGATGATGTCGTAATGGTTTTTGATTATGCATTCGGAGAACAGGCTTACGAAATAATGGACGAATTGCTGAGACCTTACGAACATAAAGGGGAAGTGTACATGATGAAGGTAAAATCTGTTTCCATCATGGGTAAAGCGGGAATTCTTGCCGGTGGAAAAGGAGACATCATGATCCCGACTTCACATATTTTTGAAGGAACAGCAGACAATTATCCGTTCGAAAATGCCCTGAAACTAGACGATTTCAAAGATGATGAATTAAAAGCTTTCGAAGGTCCGATGATTACCGTTTTGGGAACTTCGCTTCAGAACAGGGATATTCTTTCATATTTTATGAATACTTCATGGAAAGCGATCGGTCTTGAGATGGAAGGGGCGCATTACCAGAAAGCCATTCAGGTGGCTTCGAAGATCAGACATCACATTACTCCGGATTTATTCGTGATGTATGCCTATTACGCATCCGATAATCCTTTGGAAACCGGAAGTACACTTTCTTCGGGAGGTTTAGGATTAACAGGAGTAAAACCGACGTATCTTATCACCTTAAGAATCTTAGAAAAGATCTTACAGAGCGGAAAGAAAGAATCTTCAGCGAAAAAATAATTTGATTAATTTCAAGTAAATATAAACCTCGGATGTTTTCATTTGAGGTTTTTTGTTGGAACATGAATTCAGCTTATTCAAACACGAATGACGCAAATTTTCTACACGAATTTCACTAAATTTATTGGTGTCTAAAATTATGCTTGTTGTTTGTGGAATTTGTGTTTAAGACATTATTATAAAGAAAGTAAAATCAACGTCGCAAATTTCACTAAGTTTATTTGTGCCTGAAATTGTGCTTATTATTTGTGGAATTTGTGTTTAAGAAAATTTACTTTAAAGAAAGTAAACTCAGTCTCGCAAATTTTCCATACGAATTTCACTAAATTTATTTGTGCCTAAAATTGTGGTTTTTATTTGTGGAATTTGTGTTTAAGAACATTTGTCTAAAGAAAGTAAACTCAACGTCGCGAATTTTCTACAGAAATTTCACTAAGTTTATTTGTGTCTAAAATTGTGTTTTTTATTTGTGGAATTTGTGTTTAAGACATTTGCTTTAAAGAAACTAAACTCAGCCGCGCGAATTTTGCACACGAATTTTACTAAGTTTATTTGTGCCTAAAATTGTGTTTTTTATTTGTGAAATTTGTGGTTAAGAACATATCTTTAAGAAAAATTAAAACAAATGAGTTCAGCAGCACAATTAGCCAAAAGATTCCGGGAGGTTACATTAGATGGTTTATGGATTGCCAATACCAACTTTAAAGATCAGCTTTCCAATGTTTCTTGGGAAAAGGCAACAGCTAAAGTAGGTTCCTTAAATACCATCGCAATGCTTACTTTTCATATTGATTATTATATTGCCGGTTTAATTAACGTTTTTGAAGGTGGCGATTTAGAAATCAGGGATCAATTCAGCTTCGACCTACCTCCGATTGAATCTCCGGAACAGTGGGAGAACCTGAAAAGTAAATTTTTAAGCGATGCCAAAAAGTTCGCAGATTTATTGGAAAAAATGCCCGATTCGAAAATGAACGAGGGTTTTGTAGACGAAAAGTACGGAACCTATCTCAGAAATATAGATGGCATGATTGAGCATTGCTATTATCATCTGGGACAGATTACTTTGATTAAAAAACTTTTGAATTAAACACAAATGACGCTAATTTTTCACGAATCACACGAATTTTATTTGTGTTTAAAATTGTGTGAATATTAGTGATATTCGTGTTTAAATAGATTATTATTTTTAAATACTTATCTTTAGAAAAAATAAAATTTTAAATGAAAAAATCGGTTGCAATCCTGTTTGCATTTATCATTTCACAGTTTCATGCTCAGCAGGGAGCTTATTATCAGCAGAGTGCGAAATACAAGATGGATATTGATGTAAATGCTGAAAAGTTTACCTACGAAGGAAAACAGACCTTAGATTACAAGAATAATTCTCCGGACGAACTGAATGTTGTCTATTTCCATTTGTACTGGAATGCTTTTAAACCCAATTCGATGATGGATCAGAGAGTTGCAGGACAAGGGAAAAACGGAGATTCCAGACTGCAGAAAGACGGTGTTTCAAGATTAGCTTCGATCCCGAAAGATCAGGAAGGAGCGCAAAATATCCATTGGATCAAACAGAACGGGAAAATACTGAAGTTTGAGATTCAGGAGACGGTAATGAAAGTTTACCTTGCAGAACCGATTAAACCTAATTCGTCCACTACATTTACTTTAGAATGGGATGCGGTAATTCCGCAGCAAATCAGAAGAAGCGGAAGAAATAACAGGGAAGGAGTTGATATGACGATGACGCAATGGTATCCGAAAATCGCAGAATACGATTACGATGGTTGGGCAACATTTGATTATATCGGAAGAGAATTTCACGCGCCGTTCTCGGATTTTGATGTAACCATTAAAATCAATAAAGAGTATGTCATCGGAGCGGGAGGAATTCTGGAAAATCCTTCTGAAGTAAAAGGGTATGATGCTAATGCTAAAATTAAAGCAGATAAAAATAAAGCAACATGGAAATGGAGCGCTAAAAATATCCTCGATTTTGCATGGGCTGCAGATAAAGACTATATCGTAAAAAGTTTTGACGTTCCGCAAGGTCCGAAAGTTTTCTTAGTATATCAGAATAACGATAAAACAAAAGTCTGGGAAGAAGCACAGCCTTACATCACAAAATATTATCAGTTGATGAATTCCCATTTCGGGAAATATGTGTATCCGACATATTCTTTCATTCAGGGAGGAGATGGAGGCATGGAATACGGAATGTGTACCATGATTTTAGGTGAAGCAAATGATATTGAAGGATTGATGGGATTAATGGCTCACGAAGGAGCGCATTCGTGGTATCAGCAAATTCTTGCGACCAATGAACCGATGCGTCCGTGGATGGATGAAGGATTTACAAGTTATGCGGAAGGATATGTAATGAATCAGTTATTTCCTCCTGCAAAAGAACTTCCGAATCCTTTTGCCAATTCTTTGAATGCTTACAGAAATTTTGTAAAAAAAGGTATCGAAGAACCGGCAATCTGGTTAGGAGATCATCATGATAACGGAACTTCCTATACATACGCTTCTTATGTAAAAGGAGAATTGTATCTGGTTGAGTTAGGCTACATTATGGGCGAACAGAATCTTGCGGAAACATTGAAGCAGTATTACGATCAATGGGCGCTGAAACATCCTTCAGACAGAGACTTTTTACACATTGCCCAGAAAGTATCCGGAATGGATCTGAAATGGTTTCAGAATTATTGGATCAATACCACAAAAACAATAGATTACGGAATCAAAGACGTAAAATATGATGCAAAATCCACTACCATTACTTTGGTGAATAACGGACAAGTTCCGATGCCGATTGATTTCAGTGTAATGACGACCGATAAGAAAGTAATCAATTATCAGATTCCTATGAACATGACTCGTACGTGGAAGGAAAAAGACGCTTACGGAGAATTCAAAACAATGCCTTACTGGCCTTGGACGCAGAAAGAATACTCCATCACCATTCCTTATACAAAATCACAGTTATCGGTTTTAGGAATAGATTTCAGCCAAAGACTTGCTGATGTGAATATGGCGGATAATTTCGTTGAGGTGAAATAAAATTAAATTTAATGAAGCATAATAAATCCCTGAAGAGTTTTTTCAGGGATTTTTTTATATGATATTACGTGATAATTGAAAGTGAATTTTTATTGAATTCCAAATTGCTTTACCATCCAGTGGTTAGAATGATTTTTAACCAAATCATTTTTTAGGGCTTCATCATTGGTATTGAGATAACTATAAACTTTTAAAGGAACAGAATCAGGATATTCTTTTAATCCCTGAAAAACTGCAGCTTTGGCTTCTTCTTTTTTATCGCCACTGTCGAATGATTCGTATTTGTAGATATAAATGATGGCAGGGATTTTTCCATAGATTTTTTTTGTTTCTTCTTCCAGCAGCCTCATTGTTTCGATCTGAAATTCGGGATTAGATTTTTTCCCGACAGCGGCAGTCTGGCTGATGTGCTGCTGATACATCAAAAAAAGCATAAGAATGTGGATATTTTTAGTATCGGGATCGGACATTAAATTCTGGATGTTTCCTATAGTTTCATCCGTCATTTCATCATTTTCCGCCTGCAAAGTTTTATTGTAAAACTCATCCAGAATATTATACACCGTTTTGTCGGTTCCATCGGTTTTTGATTCTTTTTTAAGCTTTTCAAATACTTCTTTTGCGCCGGCGGCAGTTTGTGAGAAAGCGTTAATTCCCGAAAGAAATAAAAATAGCAGAATCAGTTTTTTCATGAAAATTTGAGTTGAAGTGATTTTAGGTTTAAATATAAATAATAGTTTCTTAAATACAAGAAAATCTAAACCGTAGTTTTACTAAAATCAGTAAATTTAGTGCCTTAAAATTAATCGGAGATTTCCATCTTTTTGAAAATAAATAAATGAAGTCAATTGTAATAAACATAGGAAACAGCAATATCAGATTCGGACTTTTTAACGAAGACAACTGTGATATTTCCTGGGTAATTAATACAAAACCATACAGAACGGCAGACGAATTATACGTACAAATGCTGATGCTGTATCAGACCTATAAAATTGAGCCTGCAGAAATCAGTAAAGTCATTATCGGATCTGTTGTACCTCAGCTTACAAAAGTGATGAGTGCAGCAATAAAAAAGATCCACAATATTCATCCTGTGATTGTTGACAGAAATACGCCTTCCGAAGTTCAGGCAAAATCTAAACAGATGGGAACAGATATTTATGCAAATCTTGTTGCGGCTCATAATATGTATCCCGACAGAAAAAAAATTGTACTGGATTTCGGAACTGCACTCACGGCGAGCTGTGTTGCAGAAAGCGGAGAAACTTTGGGAGTAATTATCGCCCCGGGAATCGTTACTGCACTTAATTCTCTGATTAGTCAGACCGCTCAGCTTCCTGAGATAGAGCTGGTAAAGCCAAAAACCGTTTTGGGTTTAGATACCGTAACCTGTATGCAGAGCGGAATGGTCTATGGATTTCTGGGAATGGTGGAAGGATTCATAGACAGAATAAACGATGAGGTAAACGATGATTGTTTTGTGGTGGCAACCGGCGGAGTCTCTCATGTCTACAAACCTCTAACGGATAAGATTCACGTGATGGACAGATTGCATACTTTGAAAGGGTTATATTTTCTGGGGAAAAATTTATAGTAAAAGGTTGAGGTTCAGATTAAAAAAACGATTGATAATATTATCCTCAACCTCAACTTTTATATCATCTTTTAGATTTAAAGAATTCTTTCACAATTAAAGAACATTCATTTTCTAAAATTCCGGTAATTATTTCTGTTTTGGGGTGAAGAGAAAGGTTCTTATTGATGAACCCCCGTTGTTCATCTCTTGCCCCGATGACAACTTTTGAAATTTGTGACCAGGACAATGCGCCGGAGCACATTACACAAGGTTCCATTGTGACATAGAGAGTACAGTCTCTTAAATATTTTCCGCCCAGAAAATTGGCAGCAGAAGTTATTGCCTGCATTTCTGCGTGAGCCGTTACATCGTTTAAGGTTTCAGTAAGATTATGGGCTCTTGCAATCACTCTGTTATTGGAAACTATTACGCATCCGATAGGAACTTCATCTTTTTCTAACGCGGTTTCAGCTTCATGAAGAGCCATTTTCATGAAATATTCGTCGGTAAACATTTATTGTTCAATATTCATGGTTAAAGGAAGCCGGAAACGATATCGTACCGGACCACCGTTGATGATCGCAGGCGAAAACTTTTGTGAAACAGAATAAAGAGCGATTTCTGCCTGTCTGTTGAACGTGAAATTATCTCCCTCCGCCTGAACGTTGCTGATGCTGCCATCTTTCTCTACAATAAAAGCCACATTAGTTTTTACGGTTTTTACTTCGGAATATACACCACCGAGGTAAAAAAGATCAGCCACTTCTTTTCGAAGCTGATTTATTCCCCCCGGATAATCTGCCATTTTATCTGTAACTACCGAAGGAGCCGCAGGAGCTTCGGGAGACAGAGTTTTCAGTAATTTTAATTTGCTGAGATCTTCAAGATTTTTGGTTTTTAACAAAGCTCCTGTAAGCGCGACATTTTCTACACTGTCCATTTTCTGCATGAAAAGCATATAATCTAGCTTTATGGATGCTTTATGATAATTATCGGTCTCCGCATCAAATTTTTTCTTAAACTCTTTGCCGAGCATGGAACGGTGCTGATTATAATAATTCTTAATGAGTTTAAATTCCTCTGTCTGCTGCGAAAAGCAGAAAGAAAAAACACCGCAAAAAAGAAGCACAAAAAAATATTTCACTTTGGTATATTTATGTAAAAGTAATCAAAAAAACGTATCGAAATGATAAGTTTTTCAGCTTTCAAGATACCTGTTTAAAGACTCCTGAAGATTTTTGCGGATATCATCAACTAAAACTTTAGGTTCGAGTACCTGAACTTCTTTTCCAAAGGAAAGGATTTCCTGCATAAAATCGTAAGTAGGATGCAGGAAAAATTCAAAAAATATTTCTTCCGGTGTTTCTTTGGTTTCTTTCTGAGACTGATGAAGCGGAAAACTTCTGATGTATTCTCCCTGATGTCTGCTGCATTTCAGAACAATTTTCTGTGGATTTTGCTCCGCAAGATTCATTACCCCAAAAGCATTTTTAAAATGTTCGCGGAAATTGTATTTGTATTTCTCCCTGAAATTATTTTTAGAAACATCCAGATAATTAATTCTGTCTAGTCCGAAAGATTTCAGCATTTTGTCTTTCGTATCAATAGCAATAAGATACCATCTGTCTTTAGATTCCTTCAAAGCCAACGGATGAACTTTTCTGGAAGTCATCAGCTTATTTTTATAGTTGTAATGCTCAAAAGAAACAATTCTTTTGTTACGGATGGCAAAGAAAAGATCATAAAAATGTTCAACACCTGTCGGCTTTCTGCTTTCGAAAAAGATAAGATTAGAAAAATCAGGATGAAGATTTAGCGCATTGCTTACCTGAAAAGATTCCAGTAACTTCTGGTTGTATTCATCCACTTCCATAATCGGACGGCTTTCGATATAATATCGGTTGTCTCCCTTCTTTTTGTTATGAATAGAAAGATTGAAAAGATCTGAAATTTCTCGGATATCTCTTTGCAGTGTACGGATAGAGTAGCTTTTAATCCCCGCATCCTGAAATTCGAAGGAATTAAGAAGGTATTCTTCCAATTGAGAATAAGTAGCCGGAGAACCTTCCAGTCTTTTAATAATTAAGGCGTACCTTGTGAGATAAAAATCTTTTTTCATTGTTAAAAGTTTCTACCACAAATATATGAGGTTAAAGCGACAAAACTTGTCGTATTTTAATTTTTTTGAAGATTATTTTTTAGAATCGATATGAGTTTTGTGATCTTTGTTCGATGATGATTTTTATCTGTACGTAATTACTGCTGTTGCAGGAATTCCCGAAGCACTAAGATCTAATCCTGCAGGAGCAGACACCGCTTGTAATGAAGGAATTAAAAAAGCATTTTTTCCTACTGATTGTACTGTGTTTGGAATATATAGATCATTAACTGCCGCTTTATAATTCAAGAAAACAGAATCTTCAATCCTTATAAGACCTTCATTGAGTATGATTTTTTCTAAAACACCTGTTCCTCTTGTATTGGATTGACTATCAAAAGCATTAGATCCAATGAGTTTTAATGTAGAGGGAGTTTTAATAACTTTGATGTTCTGATTGCTAAATGCATATTGCCCGATTTCTTCTAAACCTTCATTAAAAAGGACCTCTCTTATTTGATAGTTAAATCCTTCATACGAGTATGCAGCCGCAAAGATCTTCTTTGTATTGGACGGTATTGTCAGTTTAATCCCGGATCCTATTAAATTATTTCCGTCAAAAAGCGGAATTACTTTTTCAAATGCTTCAACAGAATCCTGCGGAATTTTCTCTTCTTTATGCCAGTAAGAATCCATCCATTCCCAAAATTGATTTTGTGTGGGCTGATCCCCTTTTTCAAAGTAAAGTTTTAGTTCTTCTTTTGTTATCATAATATATGTAATTTTTGTTTATTGATTTATAGATGTTTTGATGATGATTTTTAAACACAGTTCCGGCTGTTCAACATTTGAAAAATGAAGAATTTAGAAAAACGAAACAAGGATAGTAGTATACCAGACTGCTGAACAGCGGCAGAACTTGATGTGTTTAAAAATTAATTGATATATATTTTCTTAAAGGTCATCATTTTTAAAAATCCGTCGTAAGAGGTTTGGATGTCATTAAGATAATTGTCGTAATCTGTTTCGGCATTTTCAATATCGCTCCATTCAATGGTGTAACGGGTTCTGTCGAAGATAATGTCAGAATGATGATGTTGTGTTTTCATTTTGTTTTTTTATTTGGTGTTAAAAATTGAATATGTATTTATCGTAAATGTTGAATTCAAAATTTATTTTAATTGTTCTTCTGCTCTGTTTTATTTTATATTTCAAATGTAGGAGCAGCAAACGTCAAAACTTGACGTATTATTTATTATTTTCAAAAAAAATTAAAAATTTTCTGCAATATATTTTCTGATGAAGATGAAAAATAGAATGGTAGAGACAAAAGCTGCGATTACCGAACATAATACATTTTCAATCGGCATATATGGATGCCCTTCTTCTGTAATCGGAGGATTAAAGCAATCGAACAAGAAATAAAAAATGAAGCAGCCGGCAATAAAGGATAGAATGTTGAGTATAAGAAATGTAAATATTGTCTTCATGATTGGTAATGATTAGTTGTTATTTAAATATAATTAAAAAAGCTTATATTGATTTATTATAAGTCTTATAGCTTATATTTTGTTTTTAATGAGTTTCTGAACGATCTGGTTCAGCATTTCTCGGTTTTCATCAATATAACATAATCCTGCCTGTATAAGATTTTCAATATTTGATCTTTTTACATTATCCATTGCAGGGGAAGCATTTTTTAATGAAGGATTAAGCCGGTAATAATTTTTCTGATTTCTCAGTCCTAAAGTCTGAAACATCTGACCCAACTGATAATCAACCGTTTCTGCATTGGCAGACATCAGAATATCAATGATCGGATTTACCCAGCCTATTTTTCCGGATTTCTCCAGTTTTTTGAATGAATAAGGTCTTGCTTCAATTCCTGTTCCTATGGATACAATAATCATATCATTTACACTTGGATGATTGGCTTTCTGATGATTTTTCAAAACTTCTGCAAAAGGAATTTTTCTTGCTTCTGCGTACGCGCACAAAGCCGGATTATTCGCAAACATTCCGCCGTCAATTAAGCTGAAAATCTGTCCGTACATGGATTTTATCTGAACCGGGCTAAAATATGTAGGAGCTGCAGAAGTCGCTCTGCAAACGTCTTTTACATAAAAATTATCTGTACTTAAGTTCGCTTTCCAGGAATTGAAAAGCTTTGCTCTTCTGTTTTCTATATCGTAACTTGTTATAAGGCATGGTTTTATGAGTTCTTTTAATTCTAAATTTCCAAAAAAATCATTCAGATTTTTTTCAAGAGCTTCCTGAGAGATCTTTTCGTTTAGAAGTCCGAAAGGATTTACCAAACGTTCCCAAAAAGAAACCTGAAATATGTCGCCACCTTTTTCAGCGTACAATTCTAATCCTTTCTGGATAGAATATTTTGCTTTTCGGTGTTCGTCGGGACAAAGAATAATAGAAGCAATCAGTCCGCCGGTGCTGCTTCCCGCAACAAAGTCGAAATAATCACCAAGTCTGGCACTTGGCTTATCATAAAACTGAAGCTGCTCTTCGATGTAACGCAGAATAATGCAGGTGATAATTCCCCTTATTCCGCCCCCGTCCAAAGAAAGAATGGTTGTCTTTTTCATATGATTTTCACTTTTTTTAAAGAAACATTTAACAACTTTAGACAAGTAAAACCAATAGATTTCCGGGAAATGACTATTGGTTTTAGCTTGATATAATAATTGCTTTGATGTTATCTTACTGAAGCAAAGATAAATGGGGGCAGCGACAAAACTCGACGTATTAAAATTTAATTTTCAAATAAAAGAGAATTAAAATACAGGATAATTGTCTTTGTCTCTGGGCATTTTATAGAGCGTTCTCCAGCTTGTTTTTGCCAACCCTTTTTTTGTAGGAATATTCTTTTTCTCAAAATGGGGAAGGTCTTTAAAGGTCTTCCAGTTTCCACCCCAGTCCCAGCCGTATTTTGCGAAAATCTTTACACATTCGTACCAATCGGCAACCTGATCGTTATCCCAATCTTTTGCGGTGTCCCAGCTTGCGGTTTTTCCATCGATCATTAAGCAGATATCAACAGCCAATCCGTAATTATGGATGCTTTGTCCTGCTTTTGCATTAGTTACTTTTTTTCCTGAAGTAATTCTTCCGATGGCGTAAAGTTTTTCCTGTTCTTCAAAACTTCTTAAGCCCTGTGTAATTCTTATTTTTGCTTTTCCGGTTAATGCTTCATCGCATTCCTTCACAATCTGTTTTACCTCTTCCCTTACGTAGGGATGAAGCTTTTCAATTCTCTGTAAACTTACTTTATCCATTATTTAAAATTTTATGATTTTGAAATACAAAGCTATACATAGGAAACGCCAAAAGGTGACGTATTTTTTATGAATTTTAATGAAAATAAATATTGTTTTGAGATGAATCAGAATATTATTGTTAACCAGAAGATTATTGATTTTTAGCTTTAAAATTTAAACTTCTGCTCTTTGTATTAGAAAATTAAATTTTAATACGTCGAGTTTTGGCGTTTTGCATATCCATTTTTGTGATATGAAAAGTACCGTTTTTAGGAATGAAATTTAATCATTAGAAAACTTAAAAATTCTGATTTACTTTTTTTAAAAACTTTCAAACATCATATGCAAAATCAAAAAATATGGAAAATATAATCAGCTATGAAAATTCAGCACTTGCTTTAGACAGTATCTATCATGTCTTAAGCTGGTACGACAGAGTGTCTTTACATTCTTATAAACAAGGAGAAAATTCAGTAACTAAAAAAGCAACAGAATTACTGAAGTTTGTAAAAAAGAATGAATGGTATCCTCCCAAAATGAGATACGCTCAAAATAATGTTTTGGAATACTACGAACCCAAACAGAGCAACTGGCTGAAGATTGCCGAATACATGAAAAATCATCCAAAATTAACGATACAGATTCTGGAAAATCTTAATTAAAAGCCTGCTTTTAATCTTAGTGAAATTTTTGGTCAAAAAAAATAATACAGATCTGTTAACTTATGATAATTGCAAGTAATAAAAAACTCCGTAGAATTGGCAAAAAGTGTTGTTTAGTTTATAAAGAGAAAATTAAATGATTCAAAAAATAGACAAATGATAGAAAAATATACTTTTGAGACTTATATAATTCCTTTGAACATTTATAAAATAACATTTAGGAAGCCGAACAGATAAAATCTGTAAAGCTGCTTCCGAATCGTATTTACTTTTCATAGTCTTGCTGAAAAATCTGTAAATTGTAGGATAGAGATTTATGTGTTCTTATCTCTTTTGTATAAGGATTGTATATTTTTTATTATTAAATATGCTGAGTTCATATGAGTTTATCATTCACTTCTTTGATATCTCTTCTTAACTCCAGAAACATCTCTTTTAAATTATAATTATCAAAATGATCAGGTTCAAAATCTTCCGGAAAAATTCCTGAGGCATATTGCCAGATTTCAACAATTTCTCCTAGAGAAATGTCGTAAGATTTATAAAATGAATTGTCTGAGGCTACTGTTATTGCTTTTTTCTTTTTCGATTTAAATCTTTTGTAAGAAATACCGTCATTCAAAGTCACGAAAACATAACTTTTATTCGGTTTTAGATCTTCAATATTTTCAACATATTTTCCGATGATATAAGAACCGTCTTTAAAAGGAGGCATTGAATCTCCTTTTGCGGGAAATGCCCTGTACTTTCCGTTAATTAAAAAAGGTAAGGAAATCCTTTGTAAACTCTCAATATATTCCGGATCACTGTAACCGGATAAATAACCCATTGATGCTTTTTGAGGAACAATTTCAATGCTGTTGTTGCCTAATTTATCAACGACAACCGGAAGAACAATTCTGTTATCCGGAAGCTTTAATACATCTTCCAGCGGATATTTGCGGATATCTACCGTAAGAAGCAAATCGATACTTATATTGAAATACTTCGAAATTCTGATGAGCAGTTCATAAGGCGGTTCAGAACGCCCATCCTCGTATTTGGAATACCGGACACGGCTCATTGATGTTTTGTCCGCAAGTTCCTGTTGCGATAAATTTTTCTGGGTTCTTAAAAACCTGATGTTATCTGAAAAAATTGACATTGATACAAATTGTATCTGCAAATATATTAAAAATGATACAAATAGTATCTAATTTTGTTCTACAGAATCAACTATTATGTATGCTTTGGTAGATTGCAATAATTTCTTTGTTTCCTGCGAAAGAACGCTTGATCCGAAACTAGAAAATAAACCCGTTGTGGTACTTTCCAACAACGATGGCTGTGTAGTGTCCAGAAGTAAAGAAGCTAAAGATCTGGGAATTCCGATGGCAGCTCCGGCTTTTAAGTATAAGGAATTATTTAAAGAGAATGATGTACAATGTTTTTCCGCAAAATTCGAATTGTATAATTTTAAAAGTCAGCGCGTTATAGAGATATCCACAGCGTATGTGGATAAGTCTGATTATGAGGTCTATTCGATTGATGAGCTTTTTCTGGATCTGAAAAGCTTCAAATATATCGATATTTACGACTACTGTCTCAAAATCAAAAATGAGATTGATGAGCAGGAAAAAATTCCGGTAAGTATAGGAGTTGCCCCTACCAAAACACTTTGTAAGGTGGCAAACCGCATTGTCAAACAATTTCCCGAAAAGTTTAACGGAATTTATATTTTAGATACCCCTGAAAAAATAGAAAAAGCCTTAAAATGGTTAAAAATTGATGACGTTTGGGGAATCGGAAGACGTCTTGCCGTAAAAATGCATGACAATGGAGTGCATAAAGCATGGGATCTTCTTCAAAAGCCTGAAATGTGGGTTCGGAAGATCATGGGAATTCACGGAGTAAGAATGGTGAACGAACTGAAAGGAATCCGTCAGCTAGAACTGGATGCTCCGTCTCCCAAAAAATCCATTGCCGTCACCAGAAGTTTCATGGAAATGCTTACCAAAAAAGAAGATGTTCGCGAGCGTGTGGAAACTTTCGGGATGTATTGTTCAGAAAGACTCAGAAAACAAAATACCTGCTGCAAAATGGTAACGGTTTTTGTACAGACCAACCGATTCAGGAAGGATCTTCCTGAATATCGGAATGCCGCAACCCGAATTCTTCCCAATCCTACCAATTCATCAATTTTAATTGGCAGAGTCGTAAATGAATTGTTTGAAGATATTTTCAAAGAAGGATTTCATTATAAAAAAGCTGGCGTTATTGTTAACGATTTTGTGCCGGAAGATCAAAGATTGATTAATCTTTTTGAAGAAGATACCCAGAATCTGCATTTGCCGGTGATGAAAGCAATGGATGCCATGAACAGAAAATACGGCAAAGATAAAGTACGTCTCGGAAGCATGAGCGGCGAAAATACTTTCGGACGAAAACAGATGTCTCCCGAATATGAAGCTTTTTTAAAAAACAATACGCTCAAAGAGGCAAATTTCAGATTTCATTAGATGTAAAACTACCTTTTTTCATACTTCCAGTTTCTGCCTTTTCCTTCAGAGATCCACTCTAAAGCCTGATCCATTCTTTTGTTTCTGGTTGATTCCGTTTTAGCTTCTGTGATCCAGTTGATATATTCTTTACGGAAAGAGGGCGAAGCTTTTTTAAAAATTTCCAGAGCTTTTTCATTTTCATTCAAAGCATTTTGAAAATAATCAGGAACCTCTGTTTCTGTTTTCGATGGAGCTGCTTTTTTCAAAGTAACGCCCATATCTGTCAGTTCCATCGCTTCAGTAATCATCTTTTTAAGCTGAGGTTTTGAAGGAAGATTTTCTGTTTCTGTAATTTTACCCAGGCTGAACATATTCGTTTTTTCAGCCTCCGTTTCAAACTCTTTCAGCGATGTCATCTCATCATGAAGCCAGAATCCCATACTGCAGTATTGTTTAAAAGCAACCATTGAACAAAGAATCTTCCCTTTATACAGGAATGTGGGAAACTTCCACTTGATTGCTTCTTCTGCATCAGGACAGAATTCGTGAATGGTTTCTCGGATATAATTCAGAATAGGTTTTGCAAAATCCTGAGATTTTTCAATGTATTCATCAACTTTTGGGCTGTATTTTTCCATATTTTTATTGAAATACTTTTACCGTTTCATTCACCAGAAATTTCACCTGATCCGGTCTTCCTCTATCGTTTTTCGGAAGATTATTATAGCTTCCTGTCCTTACAATCACCATATCATGTTCCGGAATCATAATGATGTATTGTCCCTGAAGTCCCAAAAAATAATAATGCTTTATAGGATTGTCATGATTGATCCAGAATCCCATTCCGTAAATTTCCTCAGAATTTTTAGTCGGAGTACGCATTGTCTGGATGAAATCCGGATTTAAAATTTGCTTATCCTCAACTTTTCCGTCGTTAAGAAATAACTGCCCCAGTTTTGCAAAATCTCTGGAGTTGGAATGAATGCAGCAGTATGTTTTTTCCATTCCGTTTTCATCCGTGCTCCATGTTGCATTTTGTTCCATCCCCATCGGAATCCAGAATTTTTCGGATAAATAACTTGCCAAGGACTGTCCGACAGCTTTTTTAATGGCAAACCCTAAAAGCTGCGTAGAACCGCTCTGATATTCAAATCTTTCTCCCGGATTTTCTTTAAATTTCCTTGAAAAAGTGGCGTTCATTAAATTTTTTCCGTAATAAGCTTTCGCATTGGGCAGAAAAGGATTTTTGTAATTTTCATCCCAGTCCAGTCCCGATTCCATCTGAGCCAGATTTTTTAACGTTAAATTTTTAGCAAAATCTTTATTTTTAAATTCCTCAAAATAATCCGAAAACTTATCATCAAGACTTTTAATTTTTCCCTCTTCCAGTGCTTTGCCCAAAAGCATTACCGTAACTGCTTTTGCCATAGAGAAAGAATTGGTTTTCGATAGCTGATTGTAGCCGTTCCAATACTCTTCGTGAAGCAGCTTTCCGTTTTTCACCACAATAAAAGATGCGCTATTGGAATGTGTTAAATCTTCAACGATATTTTTCGGTAATTGTTTTTTGTTGTATTCGGGAGATTCCTCCCAAAGTTCAGGAGATTCTGTAGCGATGAGGTTGCCGGAAAACAAGGTACCGTCATCAATATTGGCGCTGAGTTTTCCCCTTAAATAGGTTTTGGATATTCCGTTGAAAATATAACCATATCCCAAAACATAAAAGAGAAGTACGGCAATGACAATAAATGTCACAAAATAAATAAGAATTGTCATAGCAATTGATCTTAAACAAATTTAAAATAAATTTGAAAACATGAAACGAAATGATTTATTTTTGTGATTATTGATGTAAAAGATGATGAAAAAACTAATTTCCTTATTGCTTATCCATTTCGTTATCACCGCTTTCGGACAGATGTATAAACCTCTCGATACGGCAGATTATGCCCAGAGAAAAGAATTTCTGAGAAATTTCACGGCGAATACCGAAAGTTTAAGTAAAAAAAGCAGATCCGATTATCCCGGAAAGACGGGCAATGAGCTTTCTAAAATTTATAAAGAATTCGACAAAGAGTTTGAAAAAAAAGTAAAGGAAAAAGATTTTGCTTTCAATTCTGTGTTTGATGCAAAGGTTAAAAATCTTATCGAACGGTTAAGAAAAAACAATTCCCAGATTCCGCAAAATTTAAAAATTCTTATCGCCAAAGACAACACTCCGAATGCATACTGTTTTGCAGACGGCACTTTTGTCATCAATATGGGGCTTTTCAACTGGCTGAATAATGACGATCAGCTTGCTGCCGTAATTTCCCATGAATTAGGACATAAAATTTCCGAGCATACGCTGAAAACTTTTCTGAGCATGATCGAACAGGATAAAATGGACAAAATGGTGGTTCAGGATATAAAATCGACGAAGGAAAACCGTAATCAGAGGGCTTTTGATGTGATGAAAAACAGAATCTACAGAAAAGGGGCGGAAAACAGAAAGCAGGAAATGCAGGCAGATTCTCTAGGATATGTGGTTTTTAAAAACAGCGATTTTAAAAAAGCTGAATACGTTAATGCCCTGAAAAGACTGGAAGATTTTGATACCATTTCGCCAAGAGAGCTGAAAGTGGAAACCTATAAAAAATATTTTAATCTTCCGAAGCAGGAATTTAAAGACAAATGGCTGAAAAAAGAAGATTTTTCTCTGTATAATTACAATCATTTCAAAGAAAAACTGAATAAAGATTCCTTGAAATCGCATCCTGAAATGGTTTTAAGAATCAATAACCTCAAAAAAGTATTTCCTGAACTTAAAAATGATGTTCCGGATGAAAAACCTTCCGATTCTTATTCTACGGTAGAAAAAATCGCAAGAATGGAAACTTTGCCTAATTTTTATCATTCGGAAGATTACGGAGTCGGAATTTATGCGAGTCTTCAGTTTTTGCAGGATAATGAAGAGGAAAAGTATTATAAAAACTGGCTCGGAAAATGTTTTGCCAAGATTTATGAAGCGAGAAAAAACTACAATTTAAATCGATATTTAGATCGGGTAGATCCCAAAAATCAAAGTGAAAGTTATCAGCAGTTCCTGAACTTTATGTGGAACCTGAGTCTTGATGAAATTAAAAATATTGCAGATTATTATCAAACGACAGAATCCTGACCGAAGGTCAGGATTCTTATTGAGTATAAAATTTAAATCAACTCTTAATAATTCAGTCTTTCCAGGCGGATTTTATTGAATTTTTCTTTTTCGTTGAACTCGCGAAGCAGAATGTAGCCTTCTTTCGCAACATACGGCGTTACCACATAATTATCTTTTTCTGAAATAGGAACAACTTCCTGCTTGAATTTCCCGTCAATAATCGTATTGATAAAAAGATTCCACTTCTTTTCTTTGGTTACCTGATCTTTCTGATAATCGCGGAAGAAAAAGACAACATCTTTTCCGTCATTCAGATATTGAGAAAAAAGATAATCGCTGTTTACCCACTTCGATTTTTCTTTTTCAAAAACCTGTACATCTTTTACCCTAAAATCTTTATCGGTGTTAATGTAAACCAGATCAGTTGTTTTCGGAGCATTGTACTGTCCCGCTGGTTTGAATTTCTCCGAAAGAATTCCCACACTGCCGTCGCTCATAAAATACGCATCCTTTGTCTGAAGATAATAGCCGTTTTCTACGCCTCCGTCTGCGCTCAGCTTTGGAATGTGGTTGGAAAGATCCGGTTTGTAGCTGATGGTTTTCAGATCTACATTATAATTGTTTTTATCAAGGATAAATCTTGCAAAGCCTCTGTTTTCTTTGGAAATATAATTTCTTCCCAGCAAAACTACTTTATCATCAAAAGTTTTATCATTATCAATTCCGCTTAAAGCATCAATATTATAAATGGTTTCCGGAGAAAGTCCCGTTATCGGTTTGTTGGAAAGTTCTTTTCCTGTCTTCATATCAATCACTACAAGAGAGAATGTTTTGTCGTCATCGTTCACCTTTCTCAGGATTCCGTAGATGCGGTTTTCGTCCTTTTCCAAAATGGAAAGGTCGGAAAATACTTTTTTATCTCCGTTTGTATTGTAGCTGTATCGCCAGATTTCTTTCTTATTATCATCAAATTTTATCAGGCTGTTTTTATTGATGTATTTTCCGTAATCGTTGTATTCTAAAGCCAGATAACCACCTTCTTTAATTTCTCCGACCACGGAAACATAATTGTAGCCTTTCTCTTTCTTCTCGGCGCGGTTTTCTTTTCTTTCTTCTTTAAAAGTTTTGGGCTGTGAGATTTCTTTAAACGTTCCGTCTTCCTGATAATCGTAATACACTTTGGGCTTTACTGTATTGGTTTTAGGATCAATAACCATAGAAACCGGAGCCGCTGCATCTTTGGAAAAAGCCTGAAGATAATTGATGTCCGAAGGCTGAAGAATAATCTGCCCTTTAAAATCCACATATCCGAAATAATTGGAAACCAGAAGTCCCGCTTCAAATTCTTTATTGGCAACCGGATTCAGGTTTTTATCTAATATGACGTATTCGAATTTCTGTTTTTTATTGTCAGTTTTTCCGTAGGAATAGATAGAAACATAGCCGTAAAGATTGTCTTTGGTATCAAACAGCGCATTCATCCCTACATTTTTGCCTGAGGCTAAAGAAGCCAGATCCTGAGTCTGAGAATAAGCAATTGTCTGAATAAGACCAAAAACCAAAAGTGTTAATTTTTTCATGGTTAAAATTTGAATTTCAAAAATAGCAAATTCGGGGATATGTTCTTAAAAAAATAAAAGCCCTGATTTCTCAAGGCTTTCGGTCTATATTTTAGAAAGTAAATTTCTGAAACTTGTCTTTTCGTCGATAATTCTTCTCAACTCTGAAACCGGAACTCTTTCCTGAACCATCGTATCTCTGTCTCTTATCGTCACCGTATGATCGGTTAAAGAATCGTGGTCGATCGTGATACAGTAAGGTGTACCAATAGCGTCTTGTCTTCTGTAACGTTTTCCGATCGCATCTTTTTCTTCGTAGAATAAATTGAAATCGTATTTTAAATCATTAAAAACTTTTTCTGCATATTCTGCTAATCCGTCTTTCTTCATTAACGGAAGAATCGCTGCTTTAATTGGTGCTAAAGCCGGAGGTAAAGATAAAACCGTTCTTTCGGAACCATCTTCCAAAACTTCATCTCTTAAGCAGTGAGAAAAAATAGAAAGGAATAATCTGTCTAAACCAACCGAAGTTTCCACCACATACGGAACATAGTTTTCGTTTCTTTCCGGATCGAAGAACTGAAGTTTTCTGCCTGAGAATTCTTCATGCGCTTTTAAATCGAAATCCGTTCTTGAGTGAATACCTTCCAGTTCTTTGAAACCGAAAGGGAAATTAAATTCAATATCTGCTGCAGCATTTGCATAATGAGCCAGTTTTTCATGATCATGAAATCTGTAATTTTCGTCACCCAAACCTAAAGCTTTGTGCCAGTTCAGACGCTTTTGCTTCCACTGTTCGTAGAACTCAAGCTCTGTTCCCGGAGCAACAAAAAACTGCATTTCCATCTGTTCGAATTCACGCATTCTGAAGATAAACTGTCTTGCAACAATCTCGTTTCTGAACGCTTTTCCGATCTGTGCAATACCGAAAGGAAGCTTATGACGGGAGGTTTTCTGTACATTCAGGAAATTAACGAAAATTCCCTGCGCAGTTTCCGGTCTTAAATAAAGATCCATTGCAGAATCTGCAGAAGCCCCTAATTTAGTTCCGAACATCAGGTTGAACTGTCTTACCTCCGTCCAGTTTTTAGAACCCGTGTCAGGATCAGCAATTTCCAGCTCTTCAATTAACGCTTTTACATCAGCAAGATCTTCATTTTCTAAAGATTTTGCCAGTCTGGAAAGGATTGCTTCCCTTTTGGCTCTGTATTCCAAAACTTTTGGATTTGTTGCCACAAACTGTTCTTTATCAAAAGCATCACCGAATCTTTTCGCTGCTTTTTCAATCTCCTTGTTCTCCTTATCTTCAATTTTAGCACAGTAATCTTCCACCAAAACATCTGCTCTGAAACGTTTCTTAGAATCCTTATTATCAATCAATGGATCGTTGAAAGCGTCTACGTGCCCCGAAGCCTTCCATGTAGTTGGGTGCATCAGGATCGCCGAATCAATACCCACAATATTTTCGTTAAGCTGTACCATCGCTTTCCACCAATATTGCTTGATATTATTTTTTAACTCGGCTCCGTTTTGTCCATAATCATAAACAGCGGATAAACCATCGTAGATCTCACTCGAAGGGAAAATAAAACCATATTCTTTAGCGTGAGAAATCACTTTCTTGAAAACATCTTCTTGCTTTGCCATAATTTTTTAACGTCTGAAAGTGCAAAAATATGAATTTGAATCCCAATTCCATGAAATTCAATAAAAAAAGCCGTCAATAGACAGCAAATATTTACATTTTTAAATTTCAGGAGTCGGGAATCTGCTTTCACTACTCGCTTTTTTCTGTTTTCAGCGCGGCGGAGCCGCCGCGCTGAAAACAGAAAAAGAGCTCAGACATGCCGTTCAATCAGGACTACTAAGAACAGCATTTAAAAAGCAGTTGTAAAAACTGCTCTTGTATATTTTAGAAATTGTAGGATAATCCGATGCTGTTTCCTGTGATGTCTAACCTGTAAGAAGCGGTTTTTGCCTCTCCTCCTTCCGGATTTTGGTTTTGCGTATCCACAGCTTTCTTCAGATTTTTTCCGGAACTGATCGCAAAAGGAATCCCGATTCCCACAAATCCGGCTCCGATTCCTACCAATCCCCAACCGCTTTTATCTTTTACTTTGTAGGCTACACCATTGTGATAAGCCGTTTTGGTACGTAATATCTGTTTTGCTAATCCGAAACCGATAAAACCACCGCCAATCGCTCCGAAAATCTGAGAAACCGTACTGTTCGTGTTTGCTTTCTTCATATAGCTCAGCGCTTCAGGATTGGTGAACACTTTTTTATACTCGGAAAATTTAAATTTCTGATCTCCTTTGATAAAAAACTCTCTGTTGGATTTTCCCAACTTCAGTGAATCTGAATTCTGGGCAAAAGAAATTAATGGAAAAATGCTCACCAGTAAAGTAAAAAATAGCTTTTTCATAGTTAAAAATTTGCGCGAAAATAAAGATTCTCTCTTTTATCAAAAGAATTTAAAATGTTAATTTTTTTCAATATCAGAGGTATGAAATCATTTTAATTGTTATTGTCTTAATTTGAGACAATTTGTCGTAATTTGCTTTATCAAAATTGAGTCATGAAAAAATCAGGATTATTAATTATTGTTTTCCTTTTGGTGAACCATTTGTTATCTGCACAGAAAATTTCTGGGGGAAAGATCGTTACAACCTATATTACCGCTAAAACATTACAGAATAATGCAGAAGAAAATCCTAAGCGAAGAGTAACCGTTTATCTTCCGCCGGATTATGAAAAATCCTCCAAAAGATATCCCGTTATTTATTTTTTACACGGTTTTTTCTGGAGCGACAGTTTGCTGGTGAACAACGATAAGATCAATCATCTTTTTGATCGGGCGATTTATTCAAAAAAGATAAACCCCGTTATCGTTGTTATGCCCGATGAAAGTACCATTTTCAAAGGAAGTTTTTACGCCAACTCAAAATCTTCAGGAAACTGGTCAGATTTCACTTCTGTTGAGCTGGTCGATTTTATTGATAAAAATTACAGAACAATAGCAAACAAAGACAGCCGCGGAATTTCAGGACATTCTATGGGTGGAAACGGAGCGCTGAGAAATGCAATTCTTCATCCCGAAGTTTTTTCTTCTGTGTATGCACTGTCACCCGGAATTTTAGACGCGCGTTTCTTTGCACTTTCAGAAATGGAACTCTATAAAAATGCTGATCAAATTAAAAACATTCAGGATGTATCCAAACCGGAAAATGCAAGGTTAAATATTGTCTTTGCCATCGCAAGAGCTTACAACGGAAATAAAAATAAAGCTCCCTTTTTTGCAGATCTTCCATTTTCTTTTGAAGGTGAAAATGTAAGGATTAATTCAGCCATTTTAGACGAAATGAACAGGAATTCCACTTCAGAACTGCCTTTTTCACAATATGAAAATCTGAAAAAATTAAAAGCCATAAAATTCGACTGGGGTAGAAACGACGAGCTGAAACACATTCCGCCAAGCTGCCTGAATTTCAGCAAAACACTGGAATTACTCGGTATAAAACATGAAGCTGAGGAATACATCGGAACGCACGGAAGCGAAGTAAGCAAGGAAAACGGAAGAATTGAAAATCAGATGCTGCCGTTTTTTAATACACATCTTAAGTTTGAAGAATAATATAAAACTTCTACTTTTGCCGGATGTTAGAAATTCTTTATCGCGACGAACATCTTATTGCCATCAACAAACCGAGCGGATTGTTGGTTCATAAATCTTTTTATTCCGGAGAAGCGGATACGTATGCGATTCAGGAGCTGAGAAAGCAGATCGGGCAAAAAGTGTATCCTGTCCATCGTTTAGACCGGAAAACTTCGGGTGTTTTGCTGTTTACTTTAGATAAAGAAACGCTGAGAATGATGAGTACCCAATTTGAGAATAAACTGGTTGAAAAGAAATACATTGCCATTCTTAGGGGTTGGACAAAAGAAGAGGAAACGATTGATTATGATCTGGTTAACGAAAACGAAATTACGCAAAATGCAATAACATCCTATCGCCGTCTGCAGACTTCGGAGATCGATTTGCCCTTTTTAAAGCATCAGACTTCCAGATATTGTCTGGTAGAAGCCATCCCCGAAACGGGACGATTTCATCAGTTGAGAAAACATTTTAAACACATTTTACACCCCATTTTAGGCTGTCGGAAACATGGCTGTAATAAACAGAATAAATTATGGCTTCAGACATTTGACATTAATAAAATGACGCTTCACGCTCATCAACTGACATTTAATCATCCTTTTTCCAACGAAAGAATTACGGTAAATGCGACTATTGATGAGGATTTCAAAAAAGTAGGGGATATTTTGAAACTGGATTTGAGCGCATATTCTTAATTTCTTAAACTTCCATCAACTTTGTGAAGACTTCTCACATTTAAATTAATGACCGAGGTTTAGCCCCGATTGTAATGAAAATCCTTTTTTGCAAAAAAAGATTGTAATGGAAAGCGGGAAATAGCTCCTGAAAGCAATTTAACAAACGATCGTAGCTTTAGCACATTACACAGATCTTATGTTTTATAGATACCATTGATAATATCTTTTTCCATAAAATATCATACATTAACCGAACATTAATTTTAAAATGAGTACTTTTGTAAAACTTTTTTTCAATGTACAAATCGCTCATTCGTCCGATTCTTTTCAAATTTGATCCTGAAGAAGTACACCATTTTACTTTTTCGATGCTTAAAAATTTCGGATTTCTTACCAAATTATTTTTTCCAAAACCTATTGAAGACAAACGTCTGGAAAGAGAAGTTTTTGGCTTGAAATTTAAAAATCCTGTGGGTTTAGCGGCAGGTTTCGATAAAAATGCGGTTTTATTTAATGAACTGGGAGATTTAGGCTTTGGATTTGTAGAAATCGGAACCGTAACGCCGAAAGCTCAGGCGGGAAATCCTAAAAAAAGACTGTTCCGTTTAATTGAAGATGGCGGAATTATCAACCGAATGGGCTTTAATAACGACGGTTTAGAAGCAGCGATTGAAAAACTGAAAGGCAACAAGGGAAAAATTATCATCGGTGGAAACATCGGAAAAAATACAAATACTTCTCCCGAAAATTACACGCAGGATTATCTGGAATGTTTTGAAGGGCTTCATCCTTACGTAGATTATTTTGTGCTGAATGTAAGCTGTCCGAACGTAGGAAGCCATGCCAAACTGGAAGATGTAGAATACCTTCGTGAACTGATTACGGAAGTGAAAAAAATCAACCAGTCGAAATCTGTACAGAAACCAATTCTGCTGAAAATTGCTCCGGATCTGAATACCAATCAATTAGATGAAATTATTGAGCTGATTGCAGAAACAAAGATCGACGGAATTGTAGTTTCCAATACTTCCGTGAACCGGGAAGGTCTGAAAACGTCACCTGAAGTTTTAGCAGAAATTGGAAATGGCGGTCTTAGCGGAAAACCGATTCGTGAAAGAAGCACAAAAATGATTAAATATCTGTCTGATAAGAGTAACAGAGCATTCCCAATTATTGGAGTTGGCGGAATTCATTCTGCAAAAGATGCACTCGAAAAGCTGGATGCAGGAGCAACGTTGGTTCAGTTGTACACAGGATTTATCTACGAAGGTCCGCAACTGATTAATGATATTAATAAGGCGATTTTGACGAGAGCTAGTCGTTTACCAAGATAAGTTGAAACGATAAAAATATAGAAGTATAATAAACTTTTTTACTAAACAGTAATTCAAAAACTACTGTTTAGTAGTTGAAAGTTTTACTTAAGGATTCACAGAACCTGCACAAACACCATTAATGCATGCGCCCGCTAATGTAGCTGGTCCTGAATTATTTCCTATAGCACCTGGTCCGAATCTTTGTGGGCAAATACTTTTAGAATTACAAGGACATCCTACAGGAACAATTTCAAGTGCACTTTGACAATAATTGTTGTCAGGATCATATACTACTAAATTTGTTAATCCACCTGTTATTTCTTTTAGAGCTTTTCTTGATAATGGAGTTGCTCCATTTAATAATTTTTTCATATTAATGAGATATTTATCAATCTCGAAAATACTCTTTTCTTTCAATAAGAAAAACAAAAAAAAATTATAAAATATGTTAATTTTTCATCTTGACTTTGTAATTGAAGCATTTTTCACGTCTACAGTCAATTGAAAATGAGTCCGATGTTTTTTAATGTTGACTTCCAAAATTATAAAGATGTAAATTAGCCAAATCATAAACTCCCGTCAAGGGAATTTTCTTTTTGTATTTATCATAATAATACCAACCTTTCACAAAATGCTGATACTGATGATAATCGATAATTCCATCATAGATCAACTGCATTGTGACAGGATTTCCGGCAATCTTTCCTTTGAAAATTTGAGAACAATCTATTACTTTTTTTAATTCAATTTTTGGGCAAAGTAAAAATGTTATGCTTAAAGAAAATAACAGTGAGAGTGTTTTTTTCATGGTTTGATTTTAACTTAATTTAAAATGGTCACAAGAAAAAATGCGCAATCGTATAAATAATCAGCCCCACCAAACCACCGACGATCGTTCCGTTCACACGGATGAACTGAAGATCTTTCCCTACTTCCAGCTCCAGCTTTTCGCTTAATTCTTTTCCCTGCCAGTTTCCGACGGTAGAACTGATGAGGTTTCCGAATTGATGGGTATTTTTTAGAATATATTTGTAAGCGGTAACACGAACCCAGTCGTCGATTTTTTTCTGAAAATTTTCGTCATTTTTTAAATTCTGTGAAAATTCATTCAGATTTTTAGATAAATATTTCTTTAATGAAGATTCATCGTCCTGAAGTTCTTTCGTTAACGTATTTTTAATGGAAATCCAGATGTCGTTGGAATATTCATTCAGCTTGTCGTTTTTGAGGAGATCATTTTTAATGTTTTTGAATTCCTCTTCCCATTTCGGATCCTGTTTGAGTTCATTGGAGAAATCATAGATTTTCTGGGTGATCAGATTTCGTATTTCGTGGTTCGGATCTTGTTCAATCTCTTTGAAAAAATCTGAAAGTCCGGAGGTAATTTTATCAGCAATTTTATTATCCACAAAAGCAGGGATAAAAGTATAGCTTCCTTTTTTCACGCGGTCTTTAATCATTTCATCATTTTCAGCGATGTAATTTTTAATCTGAGAAGAAAGATTGGTAATAATCCTCTGATGATCGTTTTTGTCTAAAAGATAGTTGATTCCGTTGCCTAAAATGGCGTTCAGTTTGATGGTATCTGTCATTTCAGACACTTTTTTGCTGATAAAACGGCTTACTTCCGAGTCATCGAGCTTATTTAAAATATCCAGAACAATATCCGAAAGATTTTTAAGCAAAACATCCTGATTCTTTTCTTTTCCGAGCCATTCTCCCACAAAATTCGAGATTTTTAATTTCTGGATATAAGGTCTGATGTTTTCCGGAGAAAGAAAATTGGTTACGACAAAATTTCCCAGATTGTCTCCCAGTTTCTGTTTGCTGTTTTCAATAAGATTGGTGTGCGGAATCGGTAATCCGAGCGGATGGCGGAAAAGGGCTGTTACGGCAAACCAGTCTGCCAAAGCTCCCACCATTGCCGCCTCGGAAAAGGCACGAACGTAACCTATCCAGTGCGAGTCTATGGTTTTTTGCAATAGGGTTGTTCCGATAAACAGAACTGCCATCAACACAAATAATCCTGTGGCAAATGCTTTGTATTTTCTGAGCTGTTTTCTTTTGGCTTCATCATTCATATCCTCAAATTTAGTAAATTTGGTTGTGAAATTTCATCTGTTAATATTGTTGTAAAAATTTTTAATTCGTTATTTTCATTTCTCAAAGGCACCGGTTTTGATGCTTACATTTTGTCTTTGATAAAAAATATTTAAAATTCTATGGAAAACCAAGCAAAAAACAATCCATACTACTCCAGAACAGACACTTCAAAACTCGATATTTCAAATGAAGAATGGAGAAAAATCCTGTCTCCGGATTTATATGCCATTGCCAGAGAAGCCTCAACGGAAAGACCATTCACCGGAAAATACAATGAATTTGATGAATTGGGAGAATATTACTGTGCGGTGTGCGGAAACCATTTATTCCGATCCACTTCAAAATTTTCGAGCAGTTGTGGCTGGCCAAGTTTTTTTGAAGCAGATAAAGAAGGAGTGTATTACAAAAGAGATACTACCTACGGAATGGAAAGGGTAGAAGTACTCTGCAAAAGATGCGATTCGCATTTGGGACACGTTTTCGATGATGGTCCTCAACCAACGGGATTGCGCTACTGTATGAATTCCGTAAGTCTGGAATTTGTTGCAGATTCTGAAAAATAATATCATGATGAGCTATGAAAGAAGTTATTAATTTTGATGAACGGAAACCTATTTGGATTGCATTATCTGATCTTTATTTGGATACGGAATTAAAACAGGATTTTCATTTAAAATATATAGCTACCACAATATTCCAAAGCTCGTATACTTTTGATGAGGTGAAAAAAATTAATAAGTATGAAGTTTTTCCTGTACTTTTTTCAAATTTGCTGCATCCTGCAGGCGAATGGTTTGCGTTTGATGAAAAGATAACTATAAATAGTATTATAGAGTGGGTAGAATCAAAAAAACCTTTAGATTTACTGGCTGTTGAATGGGTTTATATGGTATATAAAGACATCAATGAAGAATATTGGGATGAAATTGAATATCTATATAATAAAATAAGAAGTAGCTCATTATCTGGTAGTTAAAATTTCTTAAATTGCGTTAAACTTTGTGGAGTTATTGCGCTTACCCTAATTATGTTTTATACATTTGCTGACTCAATTGGATTTAACATAATAGTGAAATAGTGAATGAAAGCATTGTATAGCTTATTAGGTGCAGCTTACATCGTTACTACTTCATTCTATTTGTCTCCAAAAAAGGCAATCGAAAAGAATGAAATCAGTACAAAAAAAATTGTAAGATTAGCCGACACGAAATCTGAGAAATCTGCGGCAACAGCAGTAAGTTCATCAGAAGAATTATACAGATCTATTGTTTTCGAGCAGGGACACGAACTTAATGAGGAAGTTTTTTTCAAAGCAGTAACAGGTTTTGAAAATATGAAGAAAGCAGGTTTGCTTAACGGAGATTCGCATTTACTTACGGTATGCGATTTTTCTATGTCTTCGAACACAAAAAGACTTTGGGTAATTGACATGAATGAGAAAAAAGTATTGTTTAATTCATTGGTTGCACACGGAAAAAATACAGGCGAAGAATTTGCTACGAATTTTTCTAACACGGAAAGTTCGTTGCAGAGCAGCTTAGGATTTTATATCACGGATGCAACGTACGACGGCGACAACGGCTATTCTCTTAGATTACTTGGAATGGACAAAGGATTTAATGATGCAGCGTACAGAAGAGCCATCGTTATGCACGGCGCAGATTATGTAAGCGAAGAATTTGCCGCCATGCACAAAAGAATCGGCAGAAGTTGGGGTTGTCCCGCCGTTCCGAGAGATTTAACAAAACCGATCATTAATACCATTAAAGGAAGAAATCTTCTTTTTATTTATTATCCGGATGAGAATTACCTTTCCAAATCGGAGTGGTTGAAAGCATAACAGAAAAGCAGTCGGTTTGACTGCTTTTTTTATTTCTATTAAATTAAAAATTTCCTGCACGTTTGTCATTCTGACGAAGGAAGAATCTACTGAATTACTATTTTTTCTTTGATTGAGAGCGGATGATATAGAATTGTTTTATCTGCTCAATCTTCCAGAGATTTATTCAAAAAGCTTAAGAAAACTTCTTAAAAATCAACGTGGCATTATGTCCTCCGAAACCAAAAGCATTACTCAATGCATAATTGATATTCTTTTCTTTCGCTTCTCCAAAAACAATATTCAGGTCTTTCGGGATGTTTTCATCAATCCTGTGAAGATTAATGGTTGGCGGAATAATTCCTTTTTCTATCGCTTTGATTGAAAGAATAGCTTCCGCGGCTCCGGCAGCTCCCAGCAAATGTCCCGTCATGGATTTTGTAGCACTAATGTCAAGATTTTTACTTCCTTTAAATAATTTATTGATTCCGTTTAATTCAACCAAATCTCCTATTGGAGTAGAAGTAGCGTGAGGATTAATATAATCAATATCTTCGGTGTTGATTCCTGCTTCATGTAGAGCCAACTGCATCGCTTTAATGGCTCCGACTCCATCGGGATGAGGTGCTGTCATGTGATAGGCATCGGCTGTCATTGCTGCTCCCACCAATTCTGCGTAAATTTTTGCGCCTCTTGCTTTAGCGTGTTCGTATTCCTCAAGAATTAAGGCTCCCGCTCCTTCTCCCATCACAAAACCATCTCGGTCTGCATCATAAGGACGACTTGCGGTGGCAAAATCATCATTTCTTGTAGACATGGCTTTCATAATAGAGAAACCACCAACTGAGGCAGGAGTAATTGCAGCTTCAGAACCACCGCTCACAATCACTTTGGCTTTTCCTAATCTGATGTAGTTAAAAGCATCCATCAAAGCAGTATTTCCGGTTGCACACGCTGAAATGGTTGTATAATTGATTCCCTGAAGTCCGAATTTCATTGAAATCATTCCCGAAGCCATGTTGGCGATAAATTTAGGAACGAAGAAAGGATTGAATCTTGGCGTTCCGTCTCCTTTGGTAAACTCCATTACTTCACTTTCGAACGTCCACATTCCGCCCTGTCCGGTTCCCCAGATTACTCCGGTGTCGAAAGGATCCATTTTTTCAAGCTCCAATCCGGAATCTTTTAAAGCTTCCGCTGTGGAATACATCGCGTATTGGGAAAAAAGATCACTTCTTTTGATTTCATTATGTGTTAAATGGACTTTCGGATCAAAATTTTTAACCTCACAGGCAAAGTGAACTTTAAATTTTTCTGTATCGAAGTGGGTGATTTTGTTGGCTCCGCTTATGCCGTTGATGCTGTTGTTCCAGAATTCTTCAACATTATTTCCTAAAGGCGTTACTGCGCCAAGTCCTGTAATGACAACTCTTTTCATTTAGTTACTGATTTTGAATAAATTAGAGGTTCCTCTTGCAATAAGGCGCGTTTTATCTGCATTCCAGATTTCGCACTGTGCGTTCACAAACTGCTTTCCTCTTTTGATGATTTTCGTTTCAGCTACAATATTATCATTTTCTTTTGCTGTTGAAAAATAATCGATGCTGTTATTTATGGTTACGATAAAGTTTTTTTCGTTTAAAGAGAACATAGTGGCTCCGATAACATCGTCAAAAATAGCTGCGGTAACTCCGCCGTGGAGATTTCCCATCGGATTCAGCCATTCCTGCCTTACCTTGTACTGGAATTCCAACTGTCCTTCCTCTGCCGAAAGGACAACAGGATTCAGCCATTTCATAAATGGGGAAGGAGATGCTGTAAACTCTTTTCCGACGAATGATTTTATGATTTGTAATTTATCCATATGAATTATGAGATATTTTGTTTAATTTCTTTGTCGATAACCTGTAAGATCCTGTCTAAGGCGATGTTGAGATATTTTTCGTCTTCTGTGGTTTTGGATAAAAGAATACCGCCTTCAATCATCATGATGAATAAGGATGCAAATTCCTCCGCATTAATTTCAGGTTTGAATTCTCCGCTTTTTTGTCCTTCAATAATAATATTTAAGATGCTTTTTATCCAGTCTTCAAACGAATGTCTTACTTTTTTTCTCAGTTCCGGAAAGGAGTCATTACATTCTGTCGCTGCATTCATTAGCGGACAGCCGCCGTTTTGGAAGACAATTTTCCAGTTTTTTCTGTAAAATGCAATAAAAGCATACAGTTTGGCAGACATCGTAGGATATTCTTCACCGAAAGATCTCTGCATATTTTTCTTCAGCATTCCTGCGTTGAACTGATATACTTCAAGAGCTACTTTATCTCTGTTTTCAAAATTTCCGTAAATACTTCCTTTGGTTAAACCCGTCGCTTTTGTAATGTCCGAAAGGGATGTAGAGGTATAGCCTTTGGTATTAAATAAAGAGGCGGTTTGCTCAATGATGAATTGTTTTGTCTTTTCTGCTTTTGACATTTTTCTGCTGAATTCCTGCAAAGATACAAAAATATACCAATCGGTATATTTTATAATAAGATTAAATGTATCCGTCTATATTAAACCATTAAGATTTCTTGTAAGAAGTTTAGATTAATTAAGTTGAATATTTTTTTTTAAATTTTGGCTAAAGCCTTATGGTTTATTTTTTGAATGAAAAAACGGGCTGAAGCCCGTTCCTGTTCATGTTGATATTAAGATTTTAAATAATTTATGTGAAGAGCTTAATAGTCTTAACTTCTTAACTAACCTGAGTTCGGGATAAGTCTTCTTAACCGCAAGGTTAAACAAAGAGATTCAATTATCAGGAATTCAGCTTTTAAGATATACAAAGTCGTAAAACTTATCAAAGTAATACCATTTTTGTCTTTTTTAAATAAACGAAGTGCCTTTGTTTAGCTTACAAACTTTCAATAAGTAAAAAAAAATTTTGTTTTTCTTTGCGATAAATAAATATAATGCTATAAATCAATTGTTTAAATTTTATTTCTTATCCTGAACTGAGGTTAATTAAGTTGAATCTTCAGTTTTTTAAGTTTTGGCTAAAGTCTTTTATTTGTTCTTTTAATGAAAAAACGGGCTGAAGCCCGTTCCTATTCATGTTGATATTAAGATTTTAAATAATTTACGTGAAGAGCTTAATAGTCTTAATTTCTTAACTAAAATCTTAATCGTTCAAACTCTTAGTTAGCCAAAGTAGCTTCCAAAGTAATTTCGAAATTGAATGCTGCACTTACCGGACAGCCTTCTTCCGCAATTTTTGCATATTTCTGGAATTCTTCTTCTGAAATTCCGGGAACTTTAGCTGTTAATGTCAATTCAGATTTTGTAATTTTTCCTGCGCTCGGATCTAAAGTAATAACAGATTTTGTCGTTAATTCTTCCGGAGTAAAGCCTGCCTGAGAAAGCTCTGCACTTAATTTCATGGTAAAACATCCTGCGTGAGCCGCTGCCAGTAATTCTTCAGGATTTGTTCCCACTCCGTCTTCAAATCGGCTGTTAAATGAATACTGAGTCTGGTTTAAAGTGGTGCTTTGTGTGGTAAGATGTCCTTTTCCTTCTTTAATAGTTCCGTTCCAAACGGCTGTTGCGTTACGTCTCATAATGTTTTTGTTTTAATATTGTTATTTTGATGTGACAAAGGTATTGCAGATTTCGTTCCAGATAAATACACAAAAAGAACTAACTATTGTACTTTTTTCCCGAATTGTAATTTTTTTTGAAATTTGCAGGGGTACTTCCGATTTTTTGCGTGAAAAGACGGTTGAAATAAGCAGGATCTTCATAGCCCAGATCGTAAGCGATTTCTTTTACGGGTTTATCGGTATAAAATAAAAGCCTTTTGGCTTCCAATAAAATTCTGCTGATGATAAACTGGTTAGGAGATTCCAGATTCAGATTTTTGAATTTATGCGTGAGTGTCTTTGGAGAAATATGAAGCAGTTCTGCATAATCAGCCACATTATGTTTTTCCCGAAAATAAACTTCAAGCAAACGGCTGAAATCCCTGAAAATATCCAGTTCGTGCGCCGGAATTTTTATTTCATCATTATTCAGATTCTGCTTTTTCCATTTTCTGGTGGCGCGAATGATGATTTGTTTAACGTAGGTTCGGATCATTTCCTCTGCGGAAGAATCTTTCCATTCCAGTTCGTTTTTAATGTTTTGAAATAAATGTTGAATTGCAGAATTTTCTTCGGCATCGAGTTCAACAAAAGGAATTTCAAACACGTTATGAAAAAGCAGTCCGTCGCAGGCGACTTCCTTATCATGAATCTGAATGCAGTAAAAATCCCGGTTATAATAGATCAAATGAGATTCGTTGCTTCCTTTTTCAATTTGCAGATGCTGATTCGTCAGAAAAAATAGAGCCGGATTTTCGGTTTTATAATGTCTGAAATCCACAGACAGGTCGTATCCTGCAGGAATATAGAAAATTTTAATTTCAGATTTGTACTTGTTGTCTTTAAAATCGTGCAGATTGTTTTCGGAAAAAGTTTCGAATCCCAGTTTCTTGTACTGGTCTTCAAAGATAAGTGTTTGCGACATCCTTTTGCTTTCCTATAAATGTACAAAAAAGCATGATTCCAACACTATTAAATTATTGAAACCATGCTTAATAATATAAGCTTGATTGCTGAATTTTCTGAAACATTAAGAGGATTTAAGTAGTTAAGTTAGTTTAGAAAATCAAATTGATTTTAATAAGGATAAAACTAAAAAAGCGAAGCTCATCTTAATATTCTAAACTCCTTAACAGAAATCTTAATGGTTTAAACTAATTGCAACTAATATTAGTTCTGGTTTTTGGCTTACTACTCCAACTCACTAACGCTAGAACCCTCAAAATCTCAAACTTAAAAAGTAACATCCAGTCCCACATAAAAATTAGCTTTCATGATCGGAGCATATACCATTCCGCCGTCAAAATAATTTCCGAAAGGATTTTTAACATCAACAATGGCGTTTTTCTGATAATAGGAAGTTAAATTTTCTCCTCCTAAATACGCCCTGATTTTCTTATTGAAATTCCTTGAAATCTGTGCATTTAAAACCGCATAGGATTCAGAATAGGTTGGAAGCTGAAATTCAGCAGGATTCGATGAAGTATTGGGAAGCCTCTGTTTTCCGACTGCATTCAGTGTGGTGTCGAAACTCCAGAATCCACCTTTGCTGTTTTTGTTGGTAGAGTAGGCAAAATTCACAAAACCTCTGTGTTTCGCCATGAAAGGAACAACTTCACGTCTTCCATCCAGATAATCTGCCTGAACATCGTAATATTTGTAAGCCAGTCTCACCTCAAAATTTTTGAAAGGAATGAAATCCCACTGAGTCTGGAAAGAATTGGCGAAAGACTTTCCGTCAAGATTATAGAAAGTTAATTGTTGAGGAGACCGGTCAAGATCCACCATCACCTGATTCTGAAAATCCGTTCTGAAAAAATCAGCAACAACGGTAGATTTTCTTCCGAAAAGCTTGAATTCCTGCTGTAAACTGGCTCCATAATTCCAGGCAATTTCAGGTCTTAAACCGTAAATATTCCCTTCGTTCTGCAATACCTGAATAGATCGGCCGGATGCAAAATACTGCTGACTTTCGGCAAAAATATTGGCTGTTCTGAACCCTCTTCCTGCGGAAAGTCTCAAAATCGTCTGCGGGGTAAAATCATATTTAAAATTCAGTCTCGGTGTAAACTGCGTTCCGGCAAGATTATGAAAATCTACTCTCGCTCCGGCAACTAAGGTGTATTTTAAACCTGTTAAAGTATATTCCGCAAAAGCTCCCGGAACAATCTCGTTTCTTTTGATGGTCGAGGTTAAATAGTTTTCGTCATATCCATCATACATGAAGCTTGCTCCGGCTTTATATTTATGATTGGTATTTCCCAAAATACTTTCAAAAATTAAATTGGAATAATACGTCTGCTGCTTTCCGGAATAATTTCTCAGTCCGAAAAAGCTGTCCTGCTGATGAAAAGTGTACTGGTTCATCCAGCCCAGACTCTGGTAGGGTTTTCCTTTAAAAACATATCCAGTTTTATTCCAAACCTGAAATCTGGAGATATCAATTCCAACTCCGTACAGCGATTGCTTTTCCTGTGGCACTTTTTTATCGAATCCGGTCTGTCCCGAAGTTCTTTCGTCTTTGATGAAATTAATTCCAAAATGCGAACCCAATCCTGAGTTTTCCAAATCATTGTAATTCAGTAAATAAGCTGCATTTAACTGAGTTCCTTTCGGTCTGTCCAGAAATCCATCATCATTCATATCCGTATCTCCAAAAGTTCCGTTTCCGTGCAGCAAAAATGTCTGTGACCATTTTTCATTGATGGGCGAAACACTGGTGATATTCGCTTCTGCTCTTCCGTTAAAATCTGAAAATAAATTCAGTGAAGTTTCCGGCTTTTCTGCATTTTTCAGAAGTTCTGTATTAATTTGTCCTGTGATGCTTTCATAACCGTTCGTTACGGTGCTTCCGCCCTTGGTAAGCTGAATGCTTTCAATCCATCTTCCGGGAATGAAATTCAGTCCGTAAGCGGAAGCCAAGCCACGAATTTCGGGAAGTAATTCTTTTGTCAGGCTCGTATATTTTTGATCTAAACCTAACATTTTCAGTTGTTTTGTCCCTGTAACGGCATTGCTGAAAGAAACATCAACCGTTGCGTTGGTTTCAAAACTTTCAGAAAGGTTACAGCAGGCTGCTTTCAGCAATTCTTTTTTATCAATATTAAAAATAAGCCCTGCCTCTTTTTTGTTTAAAGACGTTGCTGCTTTTGATCCGTTTACAGTAACACCTTCTATATTTTTTTCATGACTACTGTGATTTTCACCCGCTTCATGATGATCAGCGTGATCTGTGTTTTCTGAAGGATTTACTTCTTCCGCATGAACTTTCGGATTTGCTTCTCCAAAAGGAGTTTCTCTGTCATACAGACAACAGGAAGGCAGGTTTTTATAGGTATTTTCGCTGGATTTATACTTCTCGTTATCATGCCCAACTTCCGCAATTTTCTTCAAAATTTTGTCTGATGATGTTTTCTTCGAATCAAAATTCAGCGTTACAATTTGTCTTTCAGCATTCCATTCTGCGGAATCTGCTCCTGCATCTTTTGCCGCTTTTTCAATTCTTGCTTTGCAGGATTCGCAATTGCCTTTCACATAAAACTCAGTCTCTTTTTTAGTATGAATTTTATGATTATCAATTATTTGCGGCTGTAAATTTCTGTCGTAATGACAACATCCGGGAAGAGCTTCATACGTTTCAGCAGAGGCTTTGAATTTTTCATTGTCATGACCTGCTTCGGCGACTTTTTTTAAGATTTCATCAGAAGAAGCATTGTTGTTTGTTTCAATAGTTAATGTCTGTAAATCAATTGAATAGGTTGCTGTTTTTGCGCCTGCATTCTTAGCAGTGTTTTCGATTCTTTCTTTGCACATCTCACAGTTTCCTTTTACTTTGAACTGGTTTTTAGAAAGATTCTGGGCAAAAATACATTGTACGGATAATAAGAATACACCAAGAATAATCCTGGAAATATATAATTTCATTTTGTTTAAAATTTAGATTAATTAAAGCTTGAATGCTGCAATATAAACATCAGGTCGATAACCAGTCATTCTGATGCCGGTCAACCGATGTTTAGTAACATTATTTTTAATTAAGCTATTTTTGGCGGCTGCCAGATTTCTTTTAAACGGCTTGAAAGATAAGGATCCGAATATTCGAACTGTGAATTTTTATTCGATTTGTAATATGAATATTCTAACTGTAAACTCTTTGAAAAAGGAGTTTCTATAAAAGTATAACAGGCTAAACACGTTGAACAGCAATCGTCGTTACAATTTGATTTCTGCTCTTTTTCGTGATGATTGTTTTCGGAATTTTGGGAGTGATCTTTTTTACAGCAGCTCATTTCAGAATCTTTTTTGCAACAGTTTTCCTGCATATTCTGTGCATAGAAACTGTCTTTAGGAACTAAAAAAATTCCCAGACAAAAGATAACGAATATAAACTGAATAAATTTCACCATACAAAGGTAGGAAAAATGTTAATGATGATGGTTATTCTCTAAAATTAATTCGGATTTTGGCTAACTTATCTTCAAAATCTTTTTCTTCATATCCTCCAAAATAGCAGGCGAAAAAAGGTTTTCCCAAATGAATTCTTTTAAACTCTTTCTCGTTTTTTTTCCAATCCATATAGTTTTTTAATTCAATAATATTTCCGTTTTCGAGTATTAAAGTTGAATTAAATATTTCTACAATATCTTCCAAATCTCTGTTAGCGGGAACCTCATAAAATCCTGTTTCGGAGCCACGAAAATTTTCAAAACTTCCGTCACCAAATTGAGCAAGAAAGTAATGGGTGGGGTAAAAACTGAATTTTTTCTGAAATTCTTCGGGAAAAGAATATTTACACTTTTCGATCTTCTCAATATCTGACAGAGAAACTGTATTGTCTTGAACTATCAAGCCTTCAATAATATCTTTTTGAACGTAATCCTGAGGTAATTGGTTTCTGGCGGTTACTCCCGAATAATATGTTTTGTGCAGTCTTTCAAACTGTAACTGTATCGCTTTTCCCAGATGTCTTAAAGTCACACAGGGAAGAAACGTCTTGTCCCGCAATGTTACGGAGACATGATATTCAAGACCAAAAAAGTTATGATCATGTGGCTTAATACATCGATCAAGACTATTCATCAGAAAATCTTCATGAATGGTTTCGCTGATGTTCTGGCTGACGTCGTAAACAAGCATAATTCTTACAGGGCTTCTCCAACTTTCTTCGCACAGTCATGCCAAGGTTCTCCATGCGGAGGATTTACCGCCGGTTTCGGACCTGTTGGAGCAGGGGTTGGAGCGGGAGCGGGAGTGTTTTGTGCCATATTCTGCTGTACAGGCTGCTGAATCGGAGCCGGTTTGCTGTTCAAAGGTTGTCCTACCGGAATATCGCATCGATGTCCCGGTTCTCCGTGAGGCGGATTCATCCCTTTCGGAGTTTTAACGGTTTTTGCTTTTCCGCTTTGGTCTACGGCAAATTTTCCGGGTTGTAAAGAATTTGGATCTATCTGAATGGTCTGTCCCTGCGGAGCATTTACCGCAACATTCTGAGTTCCCTGTTGAGGTTGTGCAGGAGCCGAATTTAATGGCTGTCCGACCGGGATATCGCATCTGTGGCCGGGTTGACCGTGTGGCGGATTCATTCCGGGAGAAGTAACGGTGGAAGTTCCAGATCCTGTTGTTGTTTTAATTCCCGCCTGATCCAGAATAGAAGCTTTAGGAGCCTGATTAACCGCTACAGGAGCCTGCTGAACTCCGGTTTCTTCTTTAAGATAAGTAGCTCTCTCATCCTTCTTACACGATACAGCAAATATAGAAATGGCAAGTATGCCTAACAATGTATTTTTCATATAAAACAAAATTAGCAAAACATTTTTAAATGCTTTGCCAATTTTATAATAATAGTGATATTTTAGAATTAATTCTTAACCAAAAGTCTGAATCCTTCTCCGTGTACGTTGATGATTTCCAGTCCTTCGTCGTCTTTCAGAAGTTTACGAAGTTTAGCAATATAAACGTCCATACTTCTTGCCGTAAAATAGTTTTCTTTTTTCCAGATCTTTCTCAACGCCAAGTCTCTCGGCATGAAATCGTTTCTGTGGATGCAAAGAAGTTTCAATAGTTCATTTTCTTTTGGAGAAAGCTTGTATTCGTTATCGCCAACTCTCAGTTGTCTCAGCATAGAATCAAAGAAAATATTGCTGATCTTGAACTGTTCCTGCTCTTCATTTTCCAACGTGGAACTTCTCTGCAGAATTGCTTTAATTTTATATAAAAGAAGCTCTGTATCAAATGGTTTTGTAATGTAATCATCTGCTCCCAACTGATATCCTTTTAAGATATCCTCTCTCATATTTCTTGCGGTTAAGAAAATGATCGGTGTATTTTTATCTATTTTTTTTACGTCTTCTGCTAATGAAAAACCGTCTTTTTTAGGCATCATCACGTCGAAAATACAGATATCGAATTCATTTTCCGTAAATTCTTTCAATCCCTGTTCTCCGTCTGTAGCAAGAGTAACTTCGAAGTTATTTATCGTTAAATAATCCTTCAGCACTGCCCCAAAACTCTGGTCGTCTTCTACTAATAATATTCTGTTGCTCATAGTTTTAACTATTAATCGTTAATAATTTTGAATGAACAAGTCATTCTCCTCTTTTCTAATATTTGTTTATTGGTTAAATTTTTATCTACGCCATTGGAAGCTTTATTGTAAATGTACTTCCTTTTCCTTTTTGTGAATCTACAATAATCTGTCCTTTATGGAGTTCCACAATCTTTTTAACATAGGAAAGTCCTAAACCCTGTCCTTTTACATTATGAATATTTCCGGTTTCTTCCCTGAAGAATTTTTCGAAAATTTTCGTTTTATTCTGGGTTTCCATTCCCATTCCTTTATCCGAAACTTCAATTACATAAAAATGTCCTTCATTTCTTGTTTTAATTGAGATTTCAGGCGTTTCCGGCGAATATTTATTGGCGTTGTCCAAAAGATTTACCAGCATATTCGAGATGTGGAATTCATCAATTTTAAAATTATAATTCGTTGCATTGAATTCCTCTCTCAGTGTACCGTTTCTCTGCTTTACAATAAGGCTGAAAGATTCCGCCGTTCTTCTGATGAGTTCTCTTACATTGGTTTCTTTCAGGAATAATTTTACCTCATTACGCTCAAGTTTAGACATATTCAGAACGTTTTCCACCTGCTTTTTCATCCTCAGATTTTCCTGCTTAATCAGTTCCGAATAGTATTTTACCTTTTCCGGATTGGTTGCAATCTTATCATTCGCCAAAGAATCTGTTGCCACAGAAATTGTTGCCAAAGGAGTTTTAAACTCGTGAGACATATTGTTGATAAAATCCGTTTTCACTTCCGCCAGTTTTTTCTGCCTCATCATATAATTAATGGAAATAATATAAATTCCCAAAATGGTAAGAAGCGAAAGAAAAGTTCCCAAAAGCATCGGCCAGTTGTTCATGGCTAAAGAATAATCTTTCTTTGGAAATACCAGAGCGAGACTGTAAAGTGTTCTTTCTTTCTGATCTGTAAAAAGCGGATAACTATACGTATTGTTGTCTTTTTTCTCCTTATAATCTTTATTAAAAACTTTGGTAAGATTATTATTCTTATCAATAATTCCATAGCCGAATTTCGCGCTGATTCCTCTGATTTTTAATTCTTTGGTAATAACTGAATCTAAAATTTTTGCATCAACTCTTTTGCTGATCGGTAAATTATTTCCTATAATCTTCGCATATTCCTTCATCGCATAATCTCCATTCTCCAGATCCTGATTAATGTCTGCGGTAAGAATTTCACGACTGGTCGTATCTCTTTTTATTTTATATGCCGCTTCGTCAGAATACAATTTTGTAAGCTTGATGGAATCTCCCTGTTTGGAAATCGGAAGCTGACTTTTTTCAATAATATTTTTAGAGTAAATGATCTGTCTCTGCGTTCCGGAATCTTCTACCTGCTGAATCGTCGTTAACGTAGGCTGATCGCTGTTTGCTAAAATATTGTTTCTGAAATCTTTATTGTCAATATTTAAATATTTATCTACTTCAATTTCTTCCATGTTTTTGGAAGTACTTTCCAATGCGGAATACACTTTATTGGAAAACTCCTGTTCCAGTGCACCGTAATAATTTTTCAGCCAATAAAACTGGAGCGTAACAAAGACAATCAGTGAAATTGTCATAAACACCGAAATTATTGGGATGAACTTATTATTCATTTACTTTATTTTAATCGATTTTGAAATAATGAGTGTTAAAATTAATTATTTTATGACTTGATAAACAAAAAACGCGCCAATAAATTGTGTAATTTTTCTTAAAAACACGTTATTTAACATTTTTTTATAAATTTTTAATTTTTTATTATAACAACCGCTGTGCATTAAAATAAAAAAGGAAAGTAAAATGTACTTTCCTTTTTTTATCACTAAAGTATTTCCTCATCCTGAAAATACTGAATAATTGCTTTTTTCATTAAAAGCTGCTGCTCATTCGGTTTCAGTTCCGGAAGATCTTCCAGTTTGTCAAAGTGTGGATATCCGTCGTCGTCGTAATGCGAAAATTTATAATATCCGAAAGGCTCCAGTAATCTGCACACTGCAATGTGGATTAAATTCACCTTATCATCTTTTGTATATTTCTGCTGTCCGCTTCCCAGTTCCTGAAGTCCGATCAGGAAAAGGTAGGTTTCTATCGGAGCATTTTTTTCCGTATCGAAATTTTCAATGAAAAATTGCTCTACTTTTTGCCATAATTCCGCTTCGTTCATCATAATGTATCAATCAATTCTCCGTGTTATTATTTTTGTCCTGCTCTTCAGATCTTGCCGTATCCTGTTTTCTTGCGAGATCCAGAAGCTGTTCGAATTTTTCATTCTTCCTTTCGCGGAGGTATTCCTGTTTTTCAATTCTGTTGATTCTGTTTTTCTGAAAAAGGTAATATACCACCGCAAGACCAAAGAAAATAATCAGGAGTGTCATAAAATCGGTTTAATATTTATCTTCTAATTTCATCAGGAAAGCATATTCCAAAGCATCTTCTTTCAGAGATTCAAATCTTCCGCTCGCTCCGCCGTGTCCTGCGCTCATGTCTGTTTTGAAAATCAGGATATTGTCATCCGTTTTCAGTTCTCTCAGTTTTGCCGTCCATTTTGCCGGTTCCCAATATTGTACCTGAGAATCGTGTAATCCTGTAGTAATCAATAGATTTGGGTAATCTTTAGCTTCTACATTATCATACGGCGAATATTCTTTCATATAATGATAATATTCTTCGTCATTCGGATTTCCCCATTCGTCGTATTCTCCTGTTGTTAAAGGGATGGTTTCGTCCAGCATGGTCGTTACAACGTCCACAAAAGGAACCTGTGCTACAATTCCGTTAAATAGGGAAGGTTCATAATTCATTACCGCTCCCACCAATAGTCCTCCTGCGCTTCCGCCCATCGCGTACAAATGTTTTGAGGAAGTATAATTTTCTTTAATTAAAAATTTTCCGGCATCAATAAAATCAAAAAATGTGTTTTTCTTGAACAGCATTTTTCCGTCTTCATACCATTCTCTTCCCAGATATTCTCCGCCTCGTATGTGGGCAATTGCGTAAATAAAACCTCTGTCTAAAATAGAAAGCCTCACGTTTGAAAAACTTGCATCAACAGTGTGTCCGTAACTTCCATAACCATATAAAAGTAAAGGTGTATCCGCAGATTTTGGGGTATCTTTATGGTAAACCAGAGAAATGGGAACTTTCGCTTCTCCGTCTCTGGAATCTGCCCAGATTCTTTCGGAAATATAATTTTCGGCAAAGAATTTTCCGCCCAAAACTTCCTGCTGTTTCATAAGTTTTGTGGTTTTTTCCTTCATATTATATTCGTAGGTGGAACTTGGCTGTGTAAGAGAAGTATAGCCGTAGCGGAGAACTTCCGTATCAAATTCCAGATTTACTCCAATGTAAGCAGTATAGGTAGGATCTGAAAACGGCAGATAATGCGATTCCTGCGTTTTTTCGTCAATAATTTTAATCTGTAACAGACCTTGTTCTCTTTCCTCAAGAACCAGATAGTTTTTAAAGATCTCAAAACCTTCCAGCAGAACTTCCGGACGGTGCGGAATAACATCCACCCAGTTTTCCATTCCGCAGTTATTAATCTTTGTCTTTACAATTTTGAAATTAAAAGCATCGTCTGCGTTGGTAATGATGTAGAATTCATCTTCGTAATGTTCAACCGAATATTCCAGATCATCTATTCTGGGCTGAATAATCGTCCAGTCTGCGAAAACATTATCCGAAGGAATAAATCTGTGCTCATCCGAAATCGTACTCGAACTGGCAATGAAAATATATTCCAGAGATTTGGTTTTGAAAACATTAACGTCGAATGTATCATCTTTTTCATGGAAAATCAGCACATCATCTGAAGAATCTGTCCCCAGTTTGTGTCTGTACACCTGAAAAGCTCTTAAACTTTCATCTTTTCTGATGTAGAAAATATGTTCGTTATCATTTGCCCAGACTGCTTTTCCTGTAGTGTTTTCAATTTTATCAGGAAGAATTTCTCCGTTCTGTAAATTTTTAAATTTAATGGTGTAGATTCTTCGGCTCACATTGTCCGTTGAAAATGAAGCCAATTGGTTGTTTGGAGAAACAGCAACATTTCCGACTTCAAAATAACTTTCACCTTCTGCCAAAATATTAACGTCCAGAATAATTTCTTCTTCGTTTTCGAGACTTTGATATTTTCTGCAGAAAATAGGATATTCTTTTCCCTCTTCATAACGAACGATATACCAGTATTCGTTAAAGAAATGAGGTAAAGATTCATCGTCTTTTTTATAGCGGGCTTTCATTTCCTCAAAAAGTTCCTCCTGAAAAGACTCTGTATCTTTCATGATGAAATCTGCATATGCATTTTCTTCTTCAAGATATTTTATAACTTCCGGATTTTCTCTTTCATTGAGCCAGAAATAGGGATCTAACCTTTTATCACCGTGTATTTCAAGTGTTTTTTCTATTTTTTTTGCCTTTGGAGCTTCCATTCAATATTAATTCTTGTTCAAATTTAGTTAAAAAAAAACCATCTTTCCGGTAAGAAAAGACGGTTCCTGTATATTTTTGTATTAAAACTTACTTGTGTAGTGCTTTAATATACTTTTCCAAAGCCATCGTCATGGACGGAGTTTCCTTTGTAGGAGCCATTAAATCTACTTTCAGCCCTGCTTCTTCTGCTGCTGCTGAAGTGGTTGCGCCAAAAACGCCGATTTTTGTTTCTTCCTGTTTGAAATCCGGAAAATTCTGCTGTAAAGACTTTATTCCCTGCGGACTGAAGAAGATCAGCATATCATAATCTTTTACATTGATATCTGTAAGATCGCTGCAAACCGTTCTGTACATGATCGCTCTTTTCCAGTCTACATTAGAAGCCTCCATTGTTTTGGTAATATCCGGACTTAAAACATCTGATGAGGGCAAAAGATATTTTTCGCTCGGGAATTTTTTAAACAGCGGAAGAAGGTCCGAGAAATTCTTTTCCCCGAAGCTGATCTTTCTTTTTCTGTATACAATATGCTTTTGAAGATAGTTCGCAATGGCTTCCGACTGACAGATGTATCTCATCGTGTCAGGAACCGAAAAACGAAGCTCTTCAGCTAATCTGAAGTAATGGTCGATCGCATTTTTACTCGTGAAAATAATTCCGGTATATTGTGTAAGATCGATCTTTTGTGTTCTAAGCTCTTTATTGTCAACTCCTTCGACGTGGATGAAAGGGCGGAAATCAATCTTTATCTTTTCCTTCTTTGCAATTTCCAGGTACGGAGACGACTCACTTGGCGCTGGTTGAGAAACCAATATAGACTTTATTCTCATCATTGACAGTTATTAAAAAAACAATAGTTTCCAAAGCAACAAAATGGGTGCGATTTGGAGCGTGCAAATATACAAAAATTTATAATACCATTTTTCGGGTAAGATGTTGTTCTTATGAAATAAATAGAAAAACACCTTGAAAATGAATACAAAAGAGAAAAATAAAATGTAATATAAAAACATTTTATTTCTGTCGATCGGGAAATAATAGTGGGTTACACATAAAATTATTAACAAAAAAGACAGGATAAAATAAAATTTTGTAGAGGTAAAATAAAAAACAGTCCATTTTTTTCCGTCACCAATGCTTTGGAAAAATAAAAATCCTAAAGTTGATTTTACTGCATAAAAAAGAATAACCGCAATTAAGCAGAAACCGAATTTATTAAGCTGATATCCTAAAACCTGAAGATCGGCAACAAATTTAGGAACAACAGGAATATACTGTGAGATTAAAACCGAAAGCGTAAGAGTGATAACACAGGAAGTGATTACCCAGCTCGGAAGGTTGTTACTGGCATCAAAATATTTTTGAAGCAGAAAGTCTTTCAGGTTGGCTTCTCTTTCTACAACGTTCATCATAAAAAGGTATAAAAAGATACAGCCCAGCAATATAAAGATTACCCAATCGTTATTTTCAGGTATTCTTACATGATTTATAAATGTTTGTGATAACGGCAACGGAATTTTTTTGCAAAATTATAGATTATTTTGTATAAAATAAAAAGGTTAAATAAACTATCTTTGCAAACTGAAATGAAAAAACTGGTCATAATTCCGACTTACAACGAAAAGGAAAATATTGAAAATATTATTTCCGCAGTTTTTGCATTGGAAGATGACTTTCATATTTTGGTAGTGGATGACTCGTCTCCTGATGGAACGGCGGATCTGGTGAAGGATTTACAGAAAAAATTTCCGCACTATCTTCATCTTTCGGTACGAAAAGTGAAAGATGGTTTGGGAAAAGCATACATTCATGGTTTTAAATGGGCAATCGAAAACAAGTATGACTATATTTTCGAAATGGATGCCGATTTTTCTCACAACCCGAATGATCTTCCTAAACTGTATGAAGCCTGTTTAAACGCAGATATGGCAATCGGTTCCCGGTATTCCAAAGGAGTAAATGTGGTAAACTGGCCAATGGGACGCGTTTTGCTGTCTTATTTCGCTTCAAAATATGTGCGGTTTGTTTTAGGACTTCCGATTCATGATACCACGGCAGGTTTTGTCTGCTTTTCAAGAAAGGTGCTGGAAGAAATTGGTTTGGATAATGTCAAATTAAAAGGATATGGATTTCAGATCGAAATGAAATTCAGGGCTTTTAAAAAAGGATTCAGAATTGTAGAAGTTCCTATTATTTTTACAAACAGAATTCTCGGAGAAAGCAAAATGAATGGCGGCATCATTCATGAAGCGGTTTTTGGAGTTTTAAATTTAAAATGGAAATCCATCATCAACAGATTATGAAAAAGCTGATCTTCATTTTCGTTCTGATGTGTCTGTTTTCATGCGGAGACTACATCGATAAGCCTAAAAATCTGATCCCGAAAGATCAGATGGCAGAAATTATGGCTGATCTTTCCATTAACGATCAGGCGACTTTCATGTATCCAAACACGAATCTGGAGGCAGGAACAAGATATATTCTGAAAACGCACAATGTAAAATCTCAGGATTTTGTGGAAAGCTTCAAATATTATGTAGTAAAGGAACAGATGAGCGGTATCGCAGATGATGCCCAGAAAATAATATTAGAGAAAGATCCGAAAGCGGATCAGTATGTAAAGGATAAAAAAAATAAAACAGGAAATCTTCAGAATCCTCCTGCTTTATCGAGATAATTTAAGATGCAAAAGTTTTTTAATATAGAAAAAACCTCTGAGGGGAAGGCGAGAGCCGGAGAACTTACCACAGATCACGGGACAATTCAGACGCCTATTTTTATGCCTGTAGGAACCGTTGCAAGTGTAAAAACCGTTCACCAGAGAGAATTAAAAGAAGATATCAAAGCTCAGATTATTCTGGGGAATACCTATCATTTATACCTTCGTCCGGGAATGGAAGTCATGCAGGAAGCAGGAGGTTTGCATAAATTCATGAACTGGGATCTGCCGATTCTTACGGATTCGGGAGGCTTTCAGGTGTTTTCACTGGCGAGCAGCAGAAAAATGTCTGAGGAAGGAGCCCGATTCAAATCTCACATTGACGGAAGTTACCATATGTTTTCTCCGGAAAAATCCATGGAGATCCAGAGACAGATCGGAGCCGATATTTTTATGGCTTTTGATGAATGTGTGGCGTATCCGTGCGAATACAATCAGGCAAAAACATCAATGGAACTTACACACCGTTGGTTAAAAAGATGTATTGAATGGACGGAAAACAATCCTGAGTTGTACGGTCACAAGCAAAGGCTTTTCCCCATTGTTCAGGGATCTACTTTTTCAGATTTAAGAAAAATTTCCGCAGAAGTCATTGCGGAAGCGGGTGCTGAAGGAAACGCAATTGGCGGTCTTTCCGTAGGCGAACCTGAAGAGGAAATGTACAGAATTACAGATGAGGTTACCGATATTTTACCAAAAGAAAAACCGAGATATTTAATGGGAGTGGGAACTCCGTGGAATATTCTGGAATCCATCGGTTTAGGTATTGATATGATGGATTGTGTGATGCCGACGAGAAATGCCAGAAACGCAATGCTTTTCACATGGAAAGGAGTCATGAATATGAAAAACGAAAAGTGGAAGAAAGATTTTTCGCCTCTGGACGAATTTGGAACAAGTTTCGTAGACAGAGAATATTCTAAAGCGTATGTAAGACATTTGTTTGTTTCTAAAGAATATCTGGCAAAACAGATTGCTTCCATTCATAATTTAGCTTTTTATCTGGATCTGGTAAAAGTGGCAAGAGAACATATTATGGCAGGAGATTTCTATCAGTGGAAAAATTCGGTGGTTCCAATTCTTCGTCAGAGATTATAATTAAAAATAAAAACGCAGTAAAATGCTTAAGATAATAGACCGATATATCGTTAGAAAATACCTTGGAACATTCAGTTTCATGCTGATATTGCTGTCTATTGTTGTTTTGGTGATCGATGTTCAGCAGAAAATTCCAAGAATTGAAAATGCAACGGCATTAGACCCGAAACTTAATGTTACGTACTTCCTGATTCACTTTTATCCTTTCTGGATCGTGAATCTGGTCATGACGTTCCTTTCGATTCTCGTCTTTATTTCGGTGATTTATTTCACCTCAAGAATGGCAAACAATACCGAGATTGTTGCCGTCATCAGCAGTGGAGCGAGTTTTCACAGGTTTGCAAGGCCTTATTTGCTTACGTCTTTGTTTATTGCTGTTTTATCGTTGGGAATCAATCATTTTCTGCTTCCGTGGGCGAATATTCAGAAAAACCAGCTTGAAGCCTATACTTACAATGCAACCAATAAAGAGAAAGTTTTAGGGACGGCTCCGGTTTCTGCGCAATTAAGCAAAACCGAATACATCTTTATCAATTCATGGAATAAAAAAGACAAAAGAGGTTCAGGATTCGTCTATCAGAAGTTTGATAAGGACAGAAGAATGACATACGAATTAAAGGCTTCCGATGTTTCGTGGGATAAAGACAAAAAAGAATTTGTCCTGAATTCCTATACGGAAAAAACCATCAATAAAGACGATACAGAGAAATTATCCAGCGGTTTCGATCTGAAGAAAAAATACGGTCATGATCCGGAAGAACTTTTCCCTAATGAACTTTTAGGGCAGAATAAAACAACACCGGAACTGATAAAATTTATTAAAAGAGAAACCGAAAAAGGAAACAGCAACTTAAATGCGCACTTAAACGAGCTTCATCAGAGAACCTCAATGCCTTTTTCTATCGTTATTCTTACCTTTCTGGCGCTCTCACTTTCTTCGCAGAAAAAACGAGGCGGATTGGGGATTAACTTAGCTCTGGGTATTTCTTTAGCCTTTGTTTTCGTATTTTCCTTTGAGGCTTTAAAAGTGGTTTCGGAAAATAAAAGTATTTCGCCGGCTTTGGCGATGTGGCTTCCCAATATGATCTTTTTCCCGCTTGCTGCTTTTCTTTACATTAAAAGAGCCAATCAGTAAAGTAATTTTACCTCTTTGTGATAGAAAGACTGTAGTCCGTCATTTTCAAGATCAATCCAGAGTTCACCATTTTCGTCAGCTTTTTTGATGATGCCATTTTGGCGTGTTTTTTCAATTTCGAAGACGGATATTTCGTCTTTACGGAATAGATTTGTATTGAAAAGTTTGAGGATTTCCTCTTCCAAAGGAATATTTTTCAGTTTTTCGGTTAAAAAATCATGAAGTTCCAACGTAAAATCATTCAGATCAAAACATCTTCCGGTCTGCGTTAAAAGCGATCCTGCATTGGAAATTTCAAATTTTTCCTGAAGAATATTAAATCCGGCTCCTACGATGAAATATTGATTTTGATTAAATTTTTTCTTTTCAATAAGAATCCCGACGATTTTTTTATTTTTAAGAATCATATCATTCGGCCATTTTATTTTCACGTCACAGTCAGTCAAATTGTCAAGGAAATCCCGTATTGCAATTGCGGTATAATAATTGAACATAAAATCCGAGACTGTAAAGTGTTCAGCCTTTACAGCAAGAGTATACGCCAAATTTTTTTCAGCCGTTGAAGACCATGTATTTCCGTACTGTCCGCGACCTTTCGTCTGATTAAATGTGTGAAGTGCAATAAAATCTGAATCTCCGTAAAGTAAAAACTTAGATATTTCGTCATTAGTAGAAGAACATTCTTTCAGATAAAACAGTGCACTCATTTAAGAAAACTTTAAGACTTTAAAAGGCTAAAAATAAGGCTAAAGTAAAAGAAAAACAATAAATTTGCAGATTATAGTATTTTTTAATGAATAAAACAGTAGAAAAACAAGCGCTAATAGATAAAATTGTAGAGGCTATCCAGGATGTAAAAGGTGAAGATATCATGATCTTTGATCTTTCCAATATCGAAAATTCAGTAGCAGAAACGTTCATCATTTGTAGCGGAAACTCAAATACGCAGGTTTCGGCGTTGGCGGGAAGTGTAGAGAAAAAAGTAAGAAACGACCTTAAAGACAGACCTTGGCACGTAGAAGGTACCGAAAACTCTATGTGGGTTTTGGTAGATTACGTTTCCGTGGTAGTCCACATTTTCCAGAAAGAAGTAAGAGAGTATTATGATATTGAAGAACTTTGGGGAGATGCTGTGATTACGAGAATCGAAAATTAATTATTAAATTTTAAAAAGTATAAATGAACAATAAAGGATTTAACTGGTTTTTTCCTATCATGATTGTAGCACTTGTGCTGTTCTTTGTTGCCAATTCTATGGGCGACAGCACGGGTAAGACAATTGATGAAGACGGTTTCTTCAGAGAAATGCAGGCAGGGAAAGTCCAGAGAGTTTTAATTGACAAACAGGCTCAGAAAGCTGATGTATTTTTAACGCAGGCTGCCAAAACAGCTACCGTAAAAAAAGACGATAAATCTAATCCTTTTTCGGGGCTTATGATGGCTCCAAAGGCAGATTACACGCTTAAATATGGAGATCTTAGACTTTTCCTTGAAAAATTTGATGCCATCAGAATGCAAAATCCGGCGATAAAAACGTCTAAAGATTATGCGGAAGGCGAAAGTCCGTTAACGAGCTTTTTAATTCAGGCTTTAATCTGGATTGCGATTTTAGGAATTTTCTATTTCCTTCTTTTCAGAAAAATGGGTAGCGGAGGCGGACCCGGCGGACAAATTTTCTCTATCGGAAAGTCTAAAGCGAAACTTTTTGACGAAAAAGAAAGAATTCAGGTAACATTTAAAGATGTTGCAGGTCTGGAAGGTGCTAAAGAAGAAGTTCAGGAAGTGGTGGATTTCCTTAAGAACTCAGAAAAATATACCAAACTGGGAGGTAAAATTCCGAAAGGAGTTCTTTTGGTGGGTCCTCCGGGAACCGGTAAAACATTATTGGCAAAAGCAGTAGCCGGAGAGGCGAAAGTTCCTTTCTTCTCGCTTTCAGGTTCAGATTTTGTGGAAATGTTTGTTGGGGTAGGAGCTTCAAGAGTAAGAGACCTTTTTGCTCAGGCAAAAGCAAAATCTCCAGCGATTATCTTTATTGATGAGATCGATGCCATCGGACGTGCAAGAGGAAAAAATAATTTCTCAGGCGGAAACGACGAAAGAGAGAACACGCTGAACCAGCTTTTAACTGAAATGGATGGTTTCGGAACCGATACAAACGTTATTGTAATGGCTGCAACCAACAGAGCGGATATTCTGGATAAAGCGTTAATGAGAGCCGGACGTTTTGACCGTTCCATTTATGTAGACCTTCCGGAATTGCACGAAAGAAGACAGATTTTTGATGTTCATTTAAAGAAAATCAAACTTGATGATAATGTAGACCGCGAATTCTTGGCAAAACAAACACCGGGATTCAGTGGAGCGGATATTGCGAATGTTTGTAATGAAGCAGCATTAATTGCCGCAAGAAATAACCATACTTCGGTAACGAAACAGGATTTTCTTGATGCGGTTGACAGAATTATCGGTGGTCTTGAAAAGAAAAATAAAGCCATTAAACCTTCTGAAAAAAGAAGAGTTGCTTATCATGAAGCAGGGCACGCCACGATTTCATGGTTGGTAGAACACGCTTCACCGCTATTGAAAGTAACTATTGTTCCGAGAGGACGTTCTTTGGGAGCAGCTTGGTATCTTCCGGAAGAAAGACAGTTAACAACTACAGAACAAATGTTGGACGAAATGTGTGCAACATTGGGAGGTAGAGCTGCAGAGCAGGTGATATTCAATAATATTTCTACAGGAGCGCTTTCTGATCTTGAAAGTGTAACGAAAAGAGCTCAGGCAATGGTAACCATCTACGGTTTGAGTCCGAATATCGGGAATATCTCTTACTATGACAGTTCAGGGCAGTCTGAATATTCTTTCGGAAAACCTTATTCTGAAGAAACAGCGAAGAAAATTGATATTGAGATCAAAGGAATTATCGAAAATCAGTATGACAGAGCAGTTCAGATTTTAACTGAGAATAAAGACAAGCTTGATGCTTTGGCAAGTAAGCTGTTAGAAAAAGAAGTAATCTTCCGTGAAGATCTTGAAGAAATTTTCGGAAAAAGAGCATGGGATCCCGAATTAACAGAGAAACCTGTTACCAATACGATTCCGGATGGTAAAGAACCACAAGAACAGATTCTTGTTGAAGAGAAAGAAGGAGACAACGAAATTCAGGCTCCTGAAAGCCCTACACAGCTTTAAAATTTCTTAGAATTTAAATAACACAAAACCTGACAGTTCCAAAATTGTCGGGTTTTTTTATATTTCTCGGTATGTTTTTGGATTTCTATATGATTAATTTATATTTTTGTATAAAGTTGACTAAAAATAGATCAAATTGAATTTATTTAAGAAGATTGTAAGCAAACTTACCAACCAGCCTGAGCAGGAAGAAAAGCAGAGTCTGGAAAAGTTAGGAGATTCCCTGAAAAATGCGGATCTCGACTATAAGTTTGCCCAACTGTTTACGCATTCCGGAGGTTTTTTTAACTACTGTGCTGATGAAGCGGAGGCGTTACAGACTTTGAACCAGATTATTAAAATTGAAGGAATTCACAATATATTCTGTTGGGATAAAGACCTTCAGAATTTCCTTAATGTGGTAAAAACACCGTATACTTCTGAACTTCAGAGCAATAATGATGCAAGTTTCATTACCTGCGAATATCTTATTGCGTACGACGGAAGAATTATGCTTTCTCACAATAATATCCTTCATTATCATTCTTCCAGACTGCCGGATAAAATTATCATTATGGCGAATATTTCACAGATTGTGAACAACCTGAATGATGCGATGGGAAAGATCAAAAGAAACGGAAATATCAAAAATCTAACTTCCATCAGCGGCGGACAGTCGAAAATGGATACTTCTTCCCATACCAATACAAAACTGTTTTTATTGTTGCTTGAAGATTAAGCATCAGATTTAAAATTTAACATCTTGGACAAAAATCTCATTCAAAGAACCTTATCAGGAATTGTTTACGTAGCAGTTATTATTCTTTGTACCACTCCGCTTGGAGCCCATTTAATCAACAGTATTTCGCCGGATCTTGTGAAACAGCAGTATCTGTATTACGGATTAATCACACTTTTAATGGGAGTCGGTTCTTGGGAATGTTTTAAAATCATGAAATTCGGGAAAGGCTATGAACGGTTTGTTGTTTTTCCTTTGGTAATTTTTATTTTTTATGTCTTCTCGAAAAGGTATTTCAATTTTGATTTCTTTTTCGATTTCAGACTGAGTGAAATCCTTGCAATGGTTCTTATCGTGATTGCTGCCGTTACATTATTTAAATTCCCGAACGAATTATATTTTGACAGCGGAAAGCTTATTTTCACCGTAATTTATGTGGCTCTGCCTTTCAGCTTTGCTTTGGGACTTCCTAAATTTACAAGCTATGACGACAGTTTTTCTTTAGAAGTACTGTTTCTGTTCATCCTGATCTGGAGCAGTGATACCTTTGCTTATTTAACCGGAAAATTCTTCGGAAAACATAAAATGGCGCCTAAAATTTCTCCTAAAAAAACATGGGAAGGTTATATTGGCGGTGTTGTTCTTACTTTAATCCTGTCTTACTTTGTAGAACATTATCATCCGGATCTTCGCGGAAACTGGATGGTGGTAGGTTTTCTGGTTGCTGCCTTCGCGCCGATCGGGGATTTGGTGGAAAGCCAACTGAAAAGAAATTTTGCCGTGAAAGACAGCGGAAACATCATTCCGGGACATGGAGGTGTATTAGACAGGCTGGATAGTTTCATTATTTGTGTTCCTGTCGTATATTTGTACTTTATTTTAGAAAAATTTATTTAATCTCATGAAATTACACAGAGAATCAAAAGGAACCATTACCGTTGCCACCATTCTGTTCATCATTTTGGGCGCATTGGCGATTTATTTTCTTGAAATGTGGTCGTTGGTGATCATTCTGCCATTACTGGTAATCTACAGTTTAGTATTTTGGTTCTTCAGAGTTCCGAATCGCGAAATTCTCGATCACAAAGAAAATGTTATTGCTCCGGTGGACGGAAAAGTGGTAATGATTAAAGAAGTAGAAGAGGACGAGTTTATCAAAGGAAAAGCGATTCAGATTTCTATTTTTATGTCTCCGCTGAATGTTCATATCTGCCGATATCCGGTTTCAGGAAACGTAATTTATAAGAAATATCATCCGGGAAAATATCTTGTAGCGTGGCATGAAAAGTCTTCTACGGAAAACGAAAGAACAACCGTTGCAGTGGAAAGTTTAACCAATCATAAAGTGGTTTTCAGACAGATTGCAGGATATGTGGCAAGAAGAATTGTTTTCTACTGTAATGAGGGCGATACGGCAAAAGCAGGACACGAGTTCGGTTTCATTAAGTTCGGTTCCAGAATGGACGTATTTCTTCCGTTAGATACAGAAATTGTATGTAAGATCGGGGACATTACGAAAGGAGGTCTTGATGTGATCGCCAGAATGAAGGAAGAATAGAATCTGATACAAAATTATTATAATACAGAGAGAGGTTTTTTTAGCCTCTCTTTTTGTTTTTTTAAGAGTTTGCACAGTCTTTTATTACGCTTTACTACGCATACGTATAATTGAGTGGAGGTGTAGTGTGTAAAAGATCCTCTGATCTGCTAACTTTACCTTTAATTGACACCAGACAATTTACCGATAATTTTGATGTATTACTTTATTGAAATTTATTCTTCAAATGAAAAATCGGGGTTTTAAGATGTTTGAGGTTGAAGGTAAAAATAGTTTATCAGGTTTTAGTATATTTGCAATATTGAATTTAAAGTACTAAACGATAAATTCAGTTCTAAAAAAACACACTCAATGATTTACAAATTTTTCTTCCATAAAGGAGAAAAAGTGGATAATTCTGAAAATGGTTATGATCAGTTAATTAATCGCTATTTACTTTTTCTTTTTTTTATATTTTTATTTTATTCTCTTTTTATAATTACTTTTTACAGAGATATTATTGCTTCTGTTTTCCTGATCATCATTACCCTATTCTGGATATTGATGATCTCAATTGAAGATAAGGTAAAAAAGTCTCATAAGAATATCAAGATAACAGTTACCAGCATTCTTGTATTCCTTACTCTTATTGTAAGCTTTTTTAATATCTATACATCAAAATTGGCAGGGATAGAATATTTCTATTTCAGTATTCTGTTTGCCATACCTCTTTTCTTCAATTACCGTAAAGACAAGATTGAAATTTATTTTTTAGCTCTGTTCATCAGCTTTAATTTTATTATCTGTCTTTATTATGATTTTAGCTTTTTACCGAGAAGCAAATTTTTACAAAACAAAGATTACATTACCATAAAACTCATTAATATTTTATTTTCTATCGTTTCTTTTTTAATAGATATGGTATTTATAAGCCAGAAAGATGAACTTATCAACGGATTAATGAAAAACACAAAAATTAAGGATTCAACAATTGAAGACCTTATAAAAACCAATACTCAGCTCATGAAAAACCAGATGCTGGTGAATCATCTTACGGACGAAAATATTGAAGAAATATTCAGACTGGCAGAGAAAAATTCAGTTTTGTTTTTTGAGAGATTTCAAATCTTTTTTCCGGGTTTCATCCCCGCTATTTTAGAGATTAATCCTAACCTCATTCATTCTGAACTCTATTTTTGTGCATTAATGAAGCTGGATTTCGATACGAAAAAAATTGCCCAGTGTACCAATAACAGCATAAGAGCCGTAGAAAGTAAAAAGTACAGAATACGAAAAAAACTGAATATTCCTTCCGATATTAATATCAACAGCTTTCTTCTTAAAATATAAGACCATGCAGTTTTCAGATTTTTATCATCCGGAATTCTGAATTTGTGTTAAAATGTTAATAACGTGTGAGTTTTACTACGCGTGAGTAACATTGCGTATCAAAAATTTTGTTACATCATTTTTACAGAGACTAATTTTGCAGAGATTATAATCTTTATTTAAAATTTTAATCTAAAAATAAAAAATGATGAATACAAAAATTACCAGATGTTTAGCAAGAACATTACTGATTGTTCTGTTCTTTGCTTTTGAAAATTTTTTTTCGCAGTACAACGGAGCAGTAGGGATTAATACTTCTTCGCCCAATACCAATTCTGTTCTGGACATTGTTTCAGGAAATAGCAATAAGGGAATTCTCATTCCGCGTCTTACTGAAACTCAGCGAAATGCCATAGTCATCAACTCGGCAAATGATGATGGTCTTACGGTTTACAATACCACAGAAGACTGCCTGAACTATTGGAGCCTTGCAGATAATGAATGGAAAAGCGTCTGCGGACAAATAGGAAAATCGGTTTTTACAATCGATTGTTCTAATACAAAAGCTGTTGGAAGTTACGTAAAAGGAAAAGAATTAACCACTTCCAATTACCTTAGTGTGACGGTAAATGTTACTAAAATAGGAAATTATACGATTATGGGCACCACAACTAACGGTTATAATTTTTATGGAACAGGAGTTTTTTTGAACACAGGTATACAAACAATACAAATTCCGGGACAGGGAACTCCTGCCGCGATACAAACAGACACAATACAGCTTTCTGCCAATGGAGTTGATGTTACGTGTACACCACCAGTTACGATTACTGTTCTAAGCCCTGCAGCAACCTATACAATGAGTTGTGGAAAAGCAATAGTAAATGGTGTATATAAAGTAGGAACGCCTCTCACGGCTTCAAATACAATAACATTGCCTGTAAATGTTACTTCTCTGGGAAGTTACACGATTACCACTAATACAGTTGATGGAATTTCTTTTAGTGGTTCCGGAACTTTTACAGCAACTGGAAATCAAAACATTACTTTACAAGGAACGGGCACGCCTACTTCTACTTCGGTTAAAACAATTACAATAACTTCTGATAGCCAAGGTGGTGTATCTACAACATGTACGGTAAGTGTAGTTGTAGTTATTCCAATTAAAAGATTACTCGCAGTAGGAACGTCAGAAAATGTATATGGGTATAATTTTTCAGGAATAGCAGCATCTGGACGAATGATTTCTACAGCCTCAAATTTTGGGACTACAGCAACAAGTGTAGTAAAAGCAGAAGGGTTTACAAGAATTAATGGTGGAAATAGTCCTAGTATTGCTCAGTTGCAAGGTTGGCTTTCTGGTTCAAGTCCTGTTGATATTATGGTTATAGGATATTCATGGGCACCTTCTGATGCTGAAGCAGATATTATTGCAGATTATTTGGTGAAAGGAGGAGTTGTTTTGGCATTCAGTGAATCCAATGCAGGTATGCAAAGACTTTTTAGGTATGTATTTAATGATAATACCATTACAACAGGTGGTGTAAATGCAGCGGGTGCTTTGTACAGACTTCCTGTAATTAATGATGAAATTATAAACGGACCTTTTGGTGATGCAAGAGGCAAGACTTGGGGAGAAGATGCTTCAGCAACTACTTATGCATCAGGTATTCCTTCCAGCGAAATAGATATATATTCTACAGATTCTGATCTATCACAGGCTTCACCTGGAGGTACAGCGGGAAGAGTCACTGCATTTAAGCATAAAACACTGAATTTCATATGGATTGGTGATGGTGGTTTTAATTCAAATTGTGGTGCTTCTGATACTATTTGTCCTTTTGAAGTAAACGGAAGTAATTTGCCGGTTGTTAAAACTTCTTATGGAAGAGGAGGAGATGCATTAGATCAGGATGTTTATAATTCAATTATCTCTGCGAATGCTTTTGCATGGGCAATAAAACAAGCTGAATTTAATGGAATAAATACACAGTAAAGAATATAATAGTCACAATTATATAGTTTTTAAAGGTCGCTTCTGCATCGTTCATGTTGCAGAAGCTTTTGTTTTGTAGAAATAATAAGCTTAAATGAAGCCAAAAATGGAAATTTGAAAACCTGATTCATAAAGATATTGGTTTTTAATCTTGCATTGAAACTGAATCCGTTTAATAAAAAAAAGAGTATTCCTCAGATTTTAACCCTTTCGAAATACTCTTTCTTAATTTTATTGTAAACAGAATTAATCGAAATTCTGCAGTTCTACAAGTTTGTGATAAACACCTTTTTTCGCGATAAGATCGTGATGGGTTCCCTGTTCTACAATATCCCCTTTTTCCATTACCACAATCCAGTCCGCTTTCTGAATGGTAGAAAGTCTGTGGGCAATAACCAAAGAGGTTCTGTTTTCCATCATCTTTTCCAGTGCATCCTGAACAAATCTTTCCGATTCGGTGTCCAAAGCAGAAGTTGCTTCATCCAGAATCATAATCGGTGGATTTTTCAATACGGCTCTTGCAATGGAAACCCTCTGTTTCTGACCTCCTGAAAGCTTTCCTCCGTCATCTCCGATGTTAGAATCGTATCCGTCAGGAAGATTCGTAATAAAGTTATCTGCATTGGCAATTTTAGCAGCGGCAATTACCTCTTCTCTGGTGGCTTCAGGTTTCCCCATCAGAATATTATTGTACACCGTATCATTAAATAATACAGATTCCTGGGTAACCATCCCGAGAAGCTTACGGTATTCTTTTAACCTTAAATTTTTAATATTTACCCCATCAATCAGAATTTCCCCTTCGGAAACATCATAAAATCTTGCCAGAAGATTCGCGATCGTTGTTTTTCCGCTTCCGCTTTGTCCGACAAGAGCTACCGTTTTTCCTTTTGGAATACTCAAAGAGAAATTTTTAAGAATGGCGTGTTCTTTATCATAATAAAAACCGATATTTTTAAACTCAATAGCTGTATTAAGCGTCGAAATACTTACAGGATCAGCAACTTCTTCAATTTTTACATCAGCTTCAAGAATTTCCAAAACCCTGTGCAAAGAAGCTTCTCCTTTCTGTACGTTTGAAATTGATTGTGATAAACTCTTTACCGGAGGCAAAATCTGGAAGAACATTCCTAAAAAAACCAGAAAATCCTGTGGCGCAATGCTGTGTTCCACAACAATCTGCTTTCCGCCATACCATGCAATGATTAAGAAGGTAACAGAGCCCAGAAATTCGCTGATTGGCGATGCCAGTTCTTTTTTTCTTCCCAATCGTATTGAGCTGTTGATCCATCTCTGCATAGAACCCATAAAGCGGTTATCCATGATCTTTTCTGCACTGAAAATCTTAATTACTTTTGAAGACTTTAAAGTTTCATCAACAATAGAAAATATCGTTCCCATTTCATTCTGCGCTTCGTGAGAATCTTTTTTAAGACTTTTCCCGATTAACGCGATTAAAGTTCCCATCACCGGTAAAACCAGAAGAGAAAAAAGGGTTAATTCAGAACTTAGCAGAAACAGACTTATTAAAGTACTCACAAGCATAAACGGAGCATTAATCAGCTCTACCAAACTTCCTAAAATACTGCCTTCCACCTCGCCTACGTCATTGGACATACGCGACATCATATCTCCTTTTCTGCTTTCTGTAAAAAATGAAACCGGCAAAGCTAAAACCTTACGGTACATTTCTCCGCGCAGATCTTTTGTAACACCTACACGATAATTAATCAACAGGAAAGATCCTAAATATCTGAAAAGGTTTCTCAGCAAAAACATAAATGCTGTGATGACGCAGAGCCATGCCAAAACATTCAGCGTACCATAATCATCCACTAAAGTCTGGATGTAGTAATTGGAATAGTTTTTCAGATAAGGAAATAAATCTGTAAGGTTTCCGGAATAAACAGGCGGAGATTCAAAATCTTCCCTTTTAATAGTTCCGAAAAGCATTCCCAAAACAGGAAGAATGGTTCCTAAAGAAGCAATCTGAAATACAGAATATAATAAGTTGAAAAATAAACTTCCGAAAATATATTTCTGGTGTGGTTTGGCGAATTTTAATATTTTTTTATATTCGTTCATTCAATGAAAAAATTGGATAGCAAAATTACGTAATTAAAATGATAAGACGTTTTTAATCGACTTTTACTTTATAATAAGTTGATGTACCAAGTATTTTGTTACAGATTTTCGTGCAGATATTTCTCAGAAAAAACAAAGCCACCCGAAGAAAGATGGCTTTAGATATCGAATTTTAAAATTTCACTTTATCGTTATACTTCGGTTCAAAATTCTTTGGCGAAAGTTTGTCTAAAGTCTTCCCGAAATTATTGATGATGGTGGTTAAATTCTCGAAATCCACCACATTTACATCATCGTTTTCATGATGATAATGTGTAGCTTTCGTCATGTCAACCGTAGAAAAAGAATGCGCGATAATTTTTTTCTTAACGAAACTCACATTGTCTGATCGGTAGAAAAGCTGTTCTGAAGCATAAGGATCAGGATTTATTTTTAAGCCGTTTGCCGCATTTTTATTAAACAATTCATCAAGATCCGAAAATTCATCACCCGTCATAAACAAAGCATTCTTTCCGAAAGCAGATTCTGTAGCCACCATTTCAAAATTAAACAGCGCAGTCATTTTATCATAAATCGGATTTAAATTCTCGTCCTTTGAAATGGCTCTGGAACCCAGCATTCCTTTTTCCTCTCCGTTAAATGCCATGAAAACCAAAGAAAACTCCGGTTTTTTATTTTTGAAATAATCTGCAATTCCTACCAGAGTGGTAATTCCGCTTGCATCATCATCGGCTCCGTTGTAAATATTGTCTTTAAGATTATTGCTGGTTCCGATATGATCAAAATGTCCGGAAAATCCTAAGAATTTTTCTGTTTTACCCTTTTTTACGCCGCATACATTATACACGGTTTTTCCCTTGTATTCAAAAGGAACGAGATAAGAATTTCCGGTACAGAAATCTAAATTGTTTTCTTTAAAAAGCTTTGCGATATAATTGGCGGCGTTATCATTTTCAGCAGTTCCGATTTCTCTGCCTTTCATTTCATCGGAGGCCAGAGTTGCAAGCACAGTTTGCACTCTTTCCGTCGAAACTTCCTGTGCAAAAGAAAATATTGAAAAGAGCGAGAAAGTAAGATAAGTAAGTTTTTTCATTTTTAATAATTTATAAACAATCTGTCGCAGTATAAACGGAAATGTTGCACGGAAAATATATTCAGTTGAAAAATAATAGGAATACATCTCCTAAAGACGAATAATTCTGAAAATACACAAATAAAAAAACAGCTCCTAAAAGAAGCTGTTCTCACTCAAAAAATCGTTGTAAGGTTATCGAAGTCTGTCTACAGATTTTACGAGCCTCTCATCTTTTTTGATGTAAATGTTTGCTATAAGCAGACAGATCACCGCAATTAATGAGAAAACCGGCTCAATACCCTTCTCAGGAAAATCTATTCCTCCGGATAATTTTAGTAACCAGTACATCAATACACCAATCAACAAAGCGTTTATAATAATGCTGATGTTATTCAGCAGAATTTGTCTTTTTCTGTTTTTAAAGCTGAAAATACTGAGTACTCCCACCAAAACAAGGACAATACATCCGATATTAATCACAGGAATGCTGTCCGAAATAACAACATCCTCTCCTGTAATGAACAGAAATACAGCAGCCAACACTGCTAAAAAAGTCCATATAGTCTGTATTCTTTGTAGCATTGAATATTTAATTCTACGCAAAAGTAATATAAATTTTGCACAATTCAAAAATAAGTGTAGATTTGCATTATACGAATGTACTTGAAAACAACAGTCACCTGACTTACTTTTCTTATTCACAATTAATTACATTTTTTACACTAAATATGTTTAACATTGAAACGTTAAGGTCAAAATCCGTAACGGAACTGACTAAAATCTTAAAGGATTTGGGCGTTAAAGTGGCAAGAAACAGCACTGAAAATGACAAAATCTTTGCAATTCTTGACTTTCAGGCCTCCAATCCAAAAGTAGCAAAAGAATATTTCAACGCTACTGAAATCAGTACGAATACTGAAGAAAAACCGGCAGAAAAACCTGCGAAGGCTCCTGCTAAAAAAGCTGCTCCGAAAAAAACGGCAGCGAAGACAAAAGCTGAAGCGAAACCTGCGGAAGAAACAAAACCTAAAGCAGAAGAAAAAGCGGAAGTAGAAGTAAAAGAACCCATTTCTGAAGAACAAAAATCTGAAGAAACCAAAGCGGAACCTGCAGCAGCAATAGAAGAACAGACTGCAGCAGCACAAGCTAAGAAAAAGAGGAAAAGAGTTTCTCCTGCCAGTACAACCAATGCAGAAGCGCCTCAGGAAAAAACAGAAGCTCCAAAAAACACAGAATCTCAGGAAGCTGCTCCGGCAGAAGAAAAGCCGAATAATACCCCTCAACAGCAGGCCAGATCCCCAAAAGGACAAAACAACAATCCGAACAACAACGGAAACCAGCATAGAAATCAAAACCATAACCAAAGTCCGAATCAAAACCAAAATCAGCATCAGAATAAGCAGCAACAGCAGCATTCTGAAAGAGCGGAAGAACAGCACGAAGCTCCTAAAAAGGAATTCAGTTTCGACGGAATGGTAAGCATTGAAGGGGTTTTGGAAATTTTACCGGACAATTACGGATTTTTACGTTCTTCAGACTTTAGTTATATCTCTTCACCGGACGACGTATACGTTTCTACGGCACAGATCAGAAATTACAGCCTGAAAACAGGAGATACCGTAAAAGGGATTGTAAGATTACCGAAAGAAGGAGAAAAGTATTTTTCCTTATTAAGACCCACAGAAGTTAACGGACGTGATCTTGCTTTTATTAAAGACCGTGTTGCTTTTGAATATTTAACGCCGCTTTTCCCACAGGAAAAATTCAACCTTGCCGGAAAAGGCTCTACTATTTCTACAAGAGTGGTGGATCTTTTCGCACCCATCGGGAAAGGACAGAGAGCAATGATCGTTGCACAGCCGAAAACCGGTAAAACCATGTTGCTGAAAGATATTGCCAATTCTATCGCTGCCAATCATCCTGAAGTTTATATGATGGTTCTTCTGATCGACGAACGTCCGGAAGAAGTTACCGACATGGAAAGAAGCGTGAATGCGGAAGTAATTGCATCTACTTTTGATGAAGCGGCAGAAAAGCACGTAAAAGTGGCTAACCTTGTTCTGGCGAAAGCACAGAGAATGGTAGAATGTGGTCATGATGTTGTGATTTTATTAGACTCCATCACAAGATTGGCAAGAGCTTACAATACCGTTACTCCTGCATCAGGTAAAGTTTTATCGGGAGGTGTTGATGCAAATGCACTCCATAAACCGAAAAGATTCTTCGGAGCGGCAAGAAAGATTGAAGGAGGAGGTTCTCTAACGATCATCGCAACAGCTCTTATCGATACCGGTTCTAAAATGGATGAGGTAATCTTTGAAGAATTTAAAGGAACAGGAAACATGGAACTTCAGTTGGACAGAAAAATTGCCAACAGAAGAATTTATCCTGCAATTGATTTGGTGGCTTCAAGTACCCGTAGAGACGATCTGCTTCTGGATGAAGTTACTTCCCAGAGAATGTGGATTCTTAGAAAATACCTTTCTGAAATGAATCCAATCGAAGCAATGGAATTTGTAGACAAAAACATCAAAGGAACTTTGAATAACGAAGAATTCCTGATGTCGATGAATAAATAAATTGAATTTAATTTGTTAAATAGAAAGCACGGACGTTTAATGTTCGTGCTTTTTTAGTTTTTGGTTTGAAATTAAATTATTTTTTTTGGAGCTTTATCTCGCTTTCCGCACTCGCTATTTTAGGATTTCGGCGGCGAAGCCGCCGCCGAAATCCTAAAATGAGCTCAGACAATTGCTGCAATCGAGGCTAGGGTTTTTGTCAGATATTTCAATATTTCATTGAATCCACAAAATTTGTGATCCTGAAAGAGTTCAATATAGCATTAAAATAAAGTCTGAAAAAATTCTTGTTTGAACCCTTTGGTTTGTTATCAGCTTTAATTCAAAAATAAATTTTTCAAAATTGATAAGCTTCCGTCATTAGACTTTCTTACCATGAAAATTTAATTCATTCTAAATCAATATATCAATGTTAAAGATTTATTAAAGTAATCCTCATTTTTTGAATATAGATTAAATAATGGCTAAATTTGGGTAATAACATTAAAAATAAAATTATGTCATTTGAATTACCAAAACTAGGATATGCTTACGACGCATTAGAGCCGACAATTGATGCAAGAACAATGGAAATCCACCATACAAAACATCATCAAACATACGTAGACAATTTAAATAATGCGATTAAAGGAACTGATCTTGAAGGAAAAACTATTGAAGAAATCTGCCAGACAGGAACTGATAAACCAGCAGTAAGAAACAATGGAGGAGGACACTTTAACCATACTTTATTCTGGGAAGTTTTAACTCCGGGCGGAAGCAAAGAACCTGTAGGAAATGTAAAAGCTGCTATCGAAGCTTACGGAGGTTTTGAAAAATTCAAGACAGATTTTTCTGATGCTGCTAAAACAAGATTCGGTTCAGGATGGGCTTGGTTGGTAAAAAATGCTGACGGTTCTGTTACTGTTTCTTCAACTCCGAATCAGGATAACCCGTTAATGCCGGTTGCAGACGTAAAAGGAACTCCTGTTTTAGGACTTGACGTTTGGGAGCACGCTTATTATTTAAACTACCAAAACAGAAGACCTGATTATGTTTCAGCATTCTTCGAAGTAGTAAACTGGGATAAAGTAGAAGAATTATTCAACAAATAATTATTCAACTATTTCATAAAAAAGGTTCAGAATGCTCTGAACCTTTTTTAGTATCTTGTGGTATCACTTCCCGAAAGTCCGTTCATTTTTAAACCGTATTTCCAGTTTACATACGCAAAAACCTGATACAGTTTGTATTCGAATTTAATACCGTATTTTTCTTTCGGATCATAGTCAATGGATGATTCTATCACATTTCTGTATCTTCCGGAACTATAGTAGGAATTCCATTCAGTGACCAGAAAAGTATTTCTGTTCTTCAGATAAGATTCAGAATACTGGCTGAGTGGCTTGGCAATGGCATTCAGAAAATAATCAAACTGAGTATCGATTACCGTAAGATCCCATTCTCCATCATCATTCTTTGATGGTTTAATTTCCGACTTTTCTTTTTCATTCTTAGGATTGCTTTGCGCAGAACAATAGACTGAAAATAAAGAAAGTATTAATAGTAAAACTAAATTTTTCATCTCATAAAGTTACAAAAAAAAGACACTCAATCTGAGTGCCTTGTATTTTTATGGTTCTTTCTGGAGAACTACAAATGCCGGAAAGTGGTCGCTGTAACCGCCGGTAAACTGGTCGCCGTTCCATGATCGGAAAGGGTAGCCTTTGTAATTTCCTTCTTTATTCACTAAGTAAGCAGGAGCAAAAATTTCAGCCTTATAAACCGAATAATCTTTTGTTACCTGATCTGAAACTAAATTTTTAGAAACAATAATCTGGTCAAATAAGTTTGGTGCATCCTGATACGCTAATGAAGCAACTCCTTTTTTATACAAAGGGTACATTAAGTTAAGATAAGGATTGGCATCACTTAAATCTTTCGGGCTTGGCTGTGCTTTCAGATGATTTTTTAAACTTGCACTTACAGGATCATCATTAAAATCTCCCATTGCAAATAATTTTGTTGAAGGATCTGCTGCTCTTACACTGTCCATTTGTTGTTTCAGTAAAGCTGCTGCTGCATTTCTTTTAGGAAGAGAAACCGCTTCGCCCCCTCTTCTTGAAGGCCAGTGATTCATGAAGAATGCCACCTTTTCATTATCAAGGAAGCCTGTAACCACCAAAATATCTCTTGTATATTCTCTTTTTCCTTCGTCACCGAAAACTTTAAGTTCCTTTTTTAAAGAATTGGTTGGAGTAAATCTTCTCTTCTGGTAAATCAAAGCCACATCAATTCCTCTGTAATCATAAGAATTGTAATGAATGATTCCGTAATCATATTTTTTCAGTGCCGGTTCATTAATAAGATCCTGAATAACCTGTCTGTTTTCCACCTCAATTAAACCTACCACAGCAGGAGCCGTTTTAGTGTATTGTGCTCCCATTTCAGAAATTACTTTGGCTTCGTTGGCAAGTTTCGCCTTATACACTTTCGTGTTGTAGTTTTTAGCACTTTTTGGAGTAAATTCTTCCGAGCCGCCTTGGTATCTTACTACTTTTTTACCGATTAAAGCGCCATCGCTCCATGGTCCGTCGTGTTTTTCAGCTTCTAAAAACTTAACGGAATCCAATGGAATGCTTCTGTGGAAAGCCGGATTTTTAATATCTTTAGTCCCGTCGATATAATCTGCTGACTGAATGGTGTCCCAAAGGTTTTCCACATTCAAAAAACCTACAGTCGCCACCTTTCTCAGTTTTCCCTGCTGTTGTGAAAATGCCATTATTGATAAAACGATGGCAAAAAAACTCAAAAATTTCTTCATTCTCTTAGAGTTATTATTAATATTATTTAATCTGCAAATTTACTTTTTTTTAATTTCCCGCTATTTTAAATATTTGTAAATTTAAAATGTGGTATTTACGTTTTTATTTATAATGATTCTTAAAAGCTTGCAATGTTAAGAAAAAATAACGTAAAAAAAGTTGTAAATTCTAAATTTTGACTAAATTTGCGTCCCCAACTTTTAAACTGTTGAGAATTAACAAGAAAAGTATTTAAAAAATAAATATACTCATGATTAAAAAACTATCATTAGTCTCTTTATTTACTTTACTTCCAGCATCATACTATTTTGCACAGACTACGGTTTCTGCCTATTTAAAAGATGCTGAAGGAAAGCCCGTTGAAAGGGCAGAAGTAGATCTTAAAGGGAATGACAATGATGTAACGGCTGACAAAATCGGATACTTCCAGTTTGTAGACCTGAAGCCGGGGCATTACCAAATTGTGATTACAAAACCGAATTACGAAACCAAAGTAATGGAGTTTGATGTAATGGACAGTGAGAAGAAAAAGGATTTAGGGACAATTACCCTATATTCTGCACTTACAAGCGCGGATCAAGGTTTAGCAATCATTGACAATAGTGGAAGTGATGATGAAGACGGAAGTAGCGGACAAGCTTCTACGGTTGGTTTATTACAATCTTCTCAGGATGTATTTAACAGAATTGCCAGTTTTGATTTGGGAGCATATTGGTTCAGACCAAGAGGTATTGACGGAAGAACTTCCGAAAATATGATGAATGGAGTTTCCATGGTAAAATCTGATAACGGAAATGTAGACTTTTCTAATTGGGGAGGCCTTAATGAAATCGTGAGATATCCTGAAATTTTCTCTAACCACTCACCTTCAGAATATGCATTTGGTGGGGCAAGCGGAATTATTTACAAAAATACTAAAGCGAGTGAGTATAGAAAAGGATTTCAGGCAACTTATTCCATTACTAACAGAAATTATCGTCAGAGAGTTTCTTTGAGGTACACTTCCGGAATGAGTAAAAAAGGCTGGGCGTTCACTGTGATGGGAGCTAAAAGATGGGCTGAAGAAGGTATTCAGGAAGGAACGTTTTATGATGCTTACGGAACTTATTTAGGTATTGAGAAGAGAATTAACGATAATCATACGATTACATTTAATGCTTTTGCTTCTCCTTACAGAAGGTCAACAGCAAGTCCGAGTACTCAGGAAGTTTTTGATTACAGAGGAGTACATTATAACTCATATTGGGGATGGCAAGATGGCGAAAAAAGAAGTGAAAGAGTTAGAAAAGGTTTTCAGCCAATCTTCCAGATTCAGGATTTTTTAAAAATCAACAAAAAATCTAATTTGTGGACGAGTGTTTCTTACCAGTTTGGAAAAGATAAAGGGTCAAGATTAGATTGGCAGAATGCACAAAACCCTTCTCCAACGTATTATAAAAAATTACCGAGTTATTACTTAAACAGTATTATTTACAGCCAATATCATAATAATACTCCCGCTGCTAATTATGATTTATTATTGCAAGGATATCAGGCTGCGAATGAAAACTGGATCAATAATAATCAAGATGTAACTCAGATTAACTGGAGTTCTTTATATGCTGCCAATCTTGCAAATGATGTTGTAGATCAGGCTGAGATGTCTACACGATTTGGACTTACAGGGAAAAGAGCTAAGTATTTTTTAGTAAATGATGTAAGCGACGATAAGATTTTTAATGCTGCTACACATTATACCTATAACTTTAATGATAAGACAAGATTTTTGTTAAATGTTTCTTATCAAAACTTTAAGTCGGAATATTATAGAGAGGTTAATGATTTGTTAGGGGCAGATTATGCACTAAATGTCGATCCATATGCAGATTCCAACAAAGCAGGTTCTTCAGGTCTGTTTGATATGAATGATACACAATTGGCAAAACATGTTGGCGATAAGATCAATTATGATTATATTCTTAGAAGACAAGAAGTAAAAGTAAATCCGGGACTTAAATTATCTACAGGACAGTTTGATGTATTTGTTAGTGGTCTTTTCGGATACTCAACATCAAATAGAGAGGGTCTTTTTAAAAATTATCTTTATCAAAACAATTCTTTTGGAGAAAGTAAAGATTATAATTATTGGAATTATGGTTTAAAAGGACAAATTATTTATAGACTTAACGGTAGGAATTTCTTTGTATACAATGGTGCATATTTTTCACAGGCTCCATTCTTAGAAGATATTTTTATCAATCCTAGAGCGAATAATTATACAGTTCCAAATATTAAGAATGCAGTAATCAGTGCAAATGATTTAAGCTATGTTATTTCTACGCCTTTCTTAAAATTAAGAGCAACAGGTTATATTGTTAATACACAAAATGATACCAATGTTCAGAGATTTTTTGCAGACGGTTTAGTTCTTAATGTGTCCGAGGCAGATACAGGATCTGAAGATAAAACAGCCAGTGCGTTTGTAACACAGACTATGTCTAATGTGAACAAAAGAAACATGGGTGCTGAACTTGGTGTAGATGTAAAAGTACTTCCGACTCTTTCATTACAGGGAGTTGCAAGTTGGGGAGAGTATAAATATACCAACAATCCTAATGTTTATATATCTTCTGATGTAATGGCTGCACCTTATGCTAATTTAGGAACTGCATATATAAAAGATTTTAAAGTTGGAGGAACAGCTCAGAAAGCATTTTCTGCAGGATTCAGATACAATTCTCCTAAGTATTGGTGGTTTGGAGCGAGCTGGAATTATCTTGATGACAACAATCTTGATCCATCTGCAATTCTTAGAACGAACGATTTTATTCAAAACAATAACAGCAGTACTCCTTTCGTGAATCTTGATGATCCGAAAATTGAGCGTTATATGCAACAGGTAAAACTTCCTTCATCATTCTTCGTGAATGCCAATGTTGGAAAATCATGGATTATCGGTAAGTATTATGTATTGATTTCTGGTTCAGTAAATAATATTCTTGATAACAGAAAATATATTACAGGAGGTTTCGAGCAAATAAGAAGTGCGAATGGTAATGTTGATTTCGAAAACGATTATAACAGCAGATATCCAAACTTTGCACCTAAATACTGGTATACACAAGGACGTTCTTACTTTGTAAACTTGCAAGTGAGATTCTAATAAATTTAATCTTAGAAATATAAAAAAATGAATATAAAAAACTTCTTAAAAATTAGCTTAGGTGTAGCTGTGTTAGGAGCTACTCAGCTTTCTTGCATCCACGACGATAAATGGGATGCACCAGAAATCACATGTAACAATAAATTTGCTGCACCTACCATGACGATGGCAGATTTTGTGGCATTATCCCCATCTTCAGGAGTATATACTGTTCCTGCGCAGGATGCAACTCATCCAGAGGTAATTTTTGATGGATATGTAGTTTCATCAGATGCAAACGGAAACTTCTATAAAACTCTTGTTTTTCAGGACAAACCTCAAAATCCTACAGTAGGTTTGGTATTAGGGATTAATAAGTCTCTAAACTATGCAGATTTCCCTGTAGGAGCACACATCAGAATCAGAGCAAACGGTATGGTTATCGGAAAATCTGCTGGGGTTATTACTTTAGGAGTTAAAGATCCAGATTTTGCTATCGGAAGAATTCCGGAGTCTATTATCAGCAGATATATTGCAGGTGTTTGTAACGGAACAGGGTTGGATATTGCTACAATCACTCCTCGTGAACTTACTCTTGCAGATATTAAAAATGATAAATATATCAATACGCTTGCTAAAGTAAAGAATGTTCAGTTTGTTGATGCTGAAGTTGGTTTAAATTTAATGAATACCGATGCGTCGGGTACTGCAGTAGATACAGATAGACATATCATTGATATTTATGGAACTCAGGCAACCGTTAGAACTGACGGATTCTTTAAGCCTACTTATGCAATTCCAAATACAAGCGGAGATATTACATTTGTAGTAAGTAAATATAATAGCTCATTCCAAAATGTGATAAGAGGAATCAGTGATATTGAATTTAAAAATCCTAGATTAACGCCTGCAACGTTAGTGCTGAATGAACCTTTTGCAAACTTGACAGCTAATGCATGGACAGCCTTCAATGTTTCCGGTACACAGGTTTGGGGAACTACAAACTTTGGTAACCCTGCGCCTTCTGCTTACATAAGTGGATTAGGAGGAGTTAATGAAGACTGGTTGATTTCAAAATCTCTTTCTTTATCAGGAGCTACAGCAGCTAAACTTTATTTTGAAACAGACGTAAGATTTCCTGGAAATCCATTACAGGTTTTAATTACTACAGATACTTACGCGGGAGGTAATCCTAATACATTAAACTGGACACCTCTTAATGCTGTTATAGATACAGATATTGCTTCATTTGGAGGTTTTGTAGGTTCCGGATTGATTGACCTTACGCCTTACTTAAATCAAAATATCAGAATTGCATTTAAGTATACAAACCCATCAACAACAGTTGCAAGTGCAGTGGAAATTGATAACGTAAAAGTTTTCAAAACGCCTTAAGATTATTGTAATTATAAATAATATAAAAGCCGGAAGTTTTCTTTCGGCTTTTGTGTTTTCTTAGGTTTTAAAGAGAAGATTCAGCTCAAACAAAAAACCACCGCAAAAGCAGTGGTATCGTTGTTAATTTCATTGTTTTTAAAAAGAAACTTCGTTTACCTCTTTTCCGCGCTGAAAATTCATTGTTTTCTGGCTTCCTTTGTATGCAATATTAACAAGGTTAATCTGCTTCGGAAAGGCGCTTAAGAGAATCGTATTCTTTATTTTCAAGGTACTGATATCTGAAACGCCTCCTGTCTCAAAATATACCCATACTGTTTCTCCGCTTACCTGACTTCCCGTAAATGTAATTGTTTTGGGTGAGCCATTGACATACACATCAAAATTATTGTTTACATACTTTTTAACCTCTGCTTCAAATCCTGCCGTATTCGGGTTGATCTTTATCGCATCAGAAATATGATTTGTATTCATTTTTGTGGTGAACTTCAATGTTTTGCTTCCATCAATATAATCCACTTTAGTCATTGAAGAGAAAAAGTCTACATACGTGAAACTCATTAACACAAAAAATGTTAAAATTCCTGATATATATAAAATTTTTTTCATCTTGGATAATAGATTTACAATCATGATTGTTAATTTTAAGTCACAAATAATGTGCCAATTAAAAGTTAACGTTTACAGAGTATTTATCATAAAAAGCTTTGATGTGCGCTACCGCTTCGTCTGCGGTGTCTACCACACGGTAAAGTTCCAGATCTTCTTCGTGGATCATCTTTTCTTTAAGCAACGTAGTTTTAAACCAGTCTAATAATCCGCTCCAAAATTCCGACCCTACCAAAACAATCGGGAATCTTCCTATTTTGTTGGTTTGAATCAGCGTTAAAGCTTCCGTAAGTTCATCTAATGTACCAAATCCTCCCGGCATAACTACAAATCCCTGCGAATATTTTACAAACATTACTTTTCTTACAAAAAAGTAATCAAAATTCATCGAATACGATTTATTGATGTAAGGATTGAAATGCTGCTCAAAAGGCAGATCAATATTCAAACCGATGGATTTTCCCTGTGCATTGAAAGCACCTTTATTTCCGGCTTCCATAATTCCGGGACCTCCTCCGGTAATGATTCCGAAGCCTAATTTTGTAATTTTCTCAGCAATTTCCACCGCCATTTTGTAGTATTTGCTTTGCGGCTTCAGTCTTGCAGATCCGAAAATAGAAACACACGGGCCAATTTTAGCCAGTTTTTCATAGCCATCTACAAATTCCGCCATTACCTTAAAAACCATCCAACTGTCTTTTGTAATGGTTTCGTCCCAGGTTTTTTGTCGCAGACTGTTTTGTAATCTTGTTTCGTTACTATCAAATTCAGGATTTACCAAACTTTCATCCCTCGTTCCTTCAATTCCCATTGTACAATTATTTAAAGTGTTTTTCGGCTTCCGTTACAGATTCCGGTCTTCCGACATCGATCAGAATACTGTCGTGAAGGAAACCATGGATATGCTCGGTCTGCATAAGATCCAGATATTCTTCCATAACAGAAAATTTGCCTGTTCTTTTTATTTTTTCAAAGATAAGCGGATTGATGCAATGTACCCCACTGAAAGCCAAAGCTTTGAATCCTTTGTTGAATTCTGCAAGTCTCTGTTCTCCGGTCTGTACATTCAGCCAGCCCCTTAAAACCAGATCATCATTGAAAAGCAGTTTTCTGGAGCTTTCTCTGTCCGATACAGCTAATGTAGCAAAATCTTTTATCTTTTTATGATATTCTACAAATTCTGTAATATTAATGTTGGTAAGAATATCGGCATTCATGATCAGGAAATCTTCTCCATGATCGAGAAATTTTCTAGCAAAAACCAAGCCGCCTCCGGTTTCCAGAAGCTCTTCGCTTTCGTCTGAGATTTCTATTTTACATCCGAAATTATCGTTCTGCTTTAAAAAATCAACTATTTGATTTCCAAAATGATGAATGTTTATGACAAAATCGTTTATTCCGAAATTTTTTAAATATTTAATATTTCTTTCCAGAAGCGGAACTTCATTCACCTTTGCCAAAGCTTTCGGATGATGGTCGGTGAATGGTTTCAGTCGGGTTCCTTTTCCGGCTGCGAAAATAAGTGCCTTCATTTTTTATGGGTAATGAGTAATTGGTAATAAAATAATCTTGGTTAAATTAAAAACAATAAATAATAGAATATTAACGAATTTAAAAATATTACTTATTGCACATTACTCATTACTTATGATTCAGTTGATGCTGTTCGTCATGATGAAGGCAGATTTCAACTTTTTCACCATATTTTTCTTCAATAAAACGAGCAATTTTTATCGCAGAATATACCGATCTGTGCTGTCCTCCTGTACAGCCAAAGTTGATCTGGAGATTTTCAAATCCCCTTTCCAGATAATTATCAATATTAATGGAAACAAGATTCTTGATTAATTCCAGAAATTTAGGCATTTCGGTTTTGGTTTCCAGATATTCCTGAACGCCGATGTCGTTTCCGGTCTGGGTTTTATATTCTTCCACTCTTCCCGGATTTAAAATTCCACGGCAGTCAAATGTAAAACCTCCTCCGTTTCCTGTTTCATCTTTCGGAATTCCTCCTTTTTTGTACGAAAAACTGTGTATGTCGATGTGTAGCATTTTTTTAATTTTATAATTATTTATTCTTAAACCGTTAAGATTTATATTTAAGAAGTTAAGTTTATTTAAGATTTTTGATAAATCAAAATTTAGTTTGGAAGCTCTTTAAAATATTCATTAATAAAAGGTTTTAAAGATTTGGTTATATTATCGGTGAAGAAATTGATTAACAGACCTTGAGGCTTTTTCAAAACTTTCATGTATGTTAATAATTGAGCTTCATGGATAGGCAAAATTTCTTCGATCGCTTTTAATTCTACGATAACAGCATCATTTACGAGCAGATCAACAACCAGTTTTGTTTTAATATCAACACCTTCATAATTAATGGTTGTATAAAGTTGTTGTTTTACATCATATCCATTGTTAAAGAGTTCAATTTTTAAACATTCTTCATAAATACTTTCAAGCAAACCGGGTCCAAGTGTTTTGTGAACTTTTATAGCAAAACCGGTAATTTCATAAGATAATTGTGTAATTTCTTTTTTCGTCATAACACTTAACTATGCTTAACTTCTTAAATATAAATCTTAATGTTTTAATATTTCTTCAATTTTCAATTTTGTTTTATCTGAATTTAATTGTTTAATCACTTTTTCAAGTTCAGGGTAATCGTTCATATTTTCCCAGTTTTGCGCAAACGCTGTAATGTTTTCTATTCCTTTTTCTAAGCTTGAAATAAAATGCGGTTTTCTCTGAATTAATCCCCGAAAACCGTAAGCTCCCAAAACCTGAAGAAACCGCATTAGTTGAATTGGTTTTACCGAAAAATCTAGTTTGTCTTTAATTTCCTGATTTTCAAATTGATTTATATACAAATGCAACATCTCATTTTTGAAATCTTCCAGAAAGTTTGCTTTTGCCTGAAACAGAAAAGAAATGACATCATACATCAACGGACCTTTCATTGCCGATTGATAGTCGATGAAGGATACTTCATTCCTTTCATTCACCATGATGTTTCTTGCCTGAAAATCGCGGATCATTAATCCTTTCGGTTCCAGATTTTCGATCAGGGCAACAATTTTTTTAAATTCTTTCAGAAGGGTAGATTTGTGATATTCCAGCTCCAGAACATCCGCCACGAAATTTTTAAAATAATACAGATCGTGCATTACCGGAAGTTCATCATAGCTTTCATATTCGAACGTTTTGGTGAAATCTATTTTATTCTGCGTTGAAATCTGTAACTGATACAGTTTTTGCAGGGTTTGCTTTACCAAAGATTTTACATGTTCAGATAAACCTTCCTTCGAAATGATTTCAGAAAGGGTATGGTCTCCTAAAAACTCCTGAATATACATTTTACGGTCATCCGAAACGGCAAAAATTTTAGGCGTATTAAGCTTTAAATCTGAAAATATTTTCGAATAATACAGAAAACTTTCATTTTCCGCTATATTTTCGTTGTAGGTAATGATAAACTTTTTATCAGTTTTCACAATAAAATTTACTCTCGCGGAACCACTTTGAGCTAAAGAGATCAACTCAGAAGATTGTTTTCCAGTATAATTTTCAAAAAAAAATTGGGCGTATTCGGAAATCATAGATGTCACAAATATAATAATTTACAGGCTAATTTCTATATTTGCATTATGCTAAAGGATTTTAAACCTGTTTTGGGCATTCTGCTGCGCTTCATCATCATTTATCTGGTGCTGCTTTTTGCGTATCAGTTTTTTCTGAACAGTTTTCAGAAAGAAGGTCTTGATCCCTTTTCGAGAATGATTGCAGAGCAGGTGAGGGATATCCAGAACTTTATGGGGTTTTCAACACAACTGTATGATGATGTTAAAGGCGAACAGGTGTATTTTTATGTCCGGAACAAATATCCTACAAGAATGGTGGAAGGCTGCAATGCCGTTTCTGTGATGATTCTTTTTGTAGCATTTGTTTTTGCCTTTTACAAAGGAAAAAAGACCTTTGTTTTTGTAGTTCTGGGACTGGCTTTGCTATACATTATTAATGTTTTAAGAATAATTGGGTTGAATATTGTGATTCTCAATCACGGGGAATACGGCAAAATAGTACATGATTATATTTTTCCGGCGGTTATATATGGGACAGTCGTGTTACTTTGGCTAATCTGGATTAAATTTTTTGCTTTAAAACATGAAAAATCTTAACTGGGTTTTAGTCATATTGGGAGTTTTAGGTCTTGTAAGTGTAAGAATACTTGAAGACAGAATTTTTTATGATCCTTTTCTCAATTATTTCCATGAAGCCAATAAGAATATCCCTTTTCCCTCTTTTGAATGGGGAAAATTAATTTCCGGATATCTTTTCCGGTTCATTCTGAATCTCTTATTTTCATGTGTAGTGATTCATTTCTGGTTCAAAAACAGACAATGGACAATTCAGGGAGCTATTTTAATTACGATTATTTTTGCTATTACTTTTCCGATTTATTTATACAGTATTTATGACAGGTTTGAAATCGGGTATCTTTTTTCTTTTTACATGAGAAGGTTTGTCATTCAGCCATTGATTTTACTTCTGATTATCCCGATGTTTTATTACAGGAAGCAAATCAGTCAATAAAATTTTTAGAAGTTATATTTTAATTGTCTTCAATGGAATGCTTATCCACAGAAGTCACATTTTCCGGAGTCCAAACCACTCTTTTTACAAAATCTTTTTCGCGGACAGGGCAATTTGATATCTGACAAACGGAACAGGAGAAGGGTTTACAGTCATCCATATGGAAATTAAATTCCACCGTTCTTTTTGTGTTTTTTGCCAAAAGGATGATCATTTTTTCCATTTCATTGTGTGCATCACGAAGGCTGTAATACCAAGGCAAAGTAATATGTGCATCGATATGAAGATGTGCTCCGAATTGCTGGATTTTCATGTTGTGAACATCAATCCATTCCGTTTTTCGGTTTTCTTCTAAAACCTGTATGATTTGTTCCAGAAGATCGGGATCCTGCTCGTCCATAATTCCACTTAAGGATTTGCGGACTATTTTGTATCCCACTACGATAATATATATACCGAAACCTAAGGCAACAACGGAATCCAGCCAGTAAATTCTGGTAAAATATACCACAATTAAACTCACAACAACACCAAGTGTTGTTATAGTGTCGGATTGCAGATGTTTTCCGGATGAAATAAGAACGATAGAATTTTCGGTCTTTCCTTTTTTAATGGAAATATAGCCTAATAAATAGTTGATAGCGGCAGTGGTGGCAATAATCCAGATTCCAATATCTAATTTACTTAAAACCTTTCCTATAATTAAGCTGTTAATGCCTTCGTATATAATCATAATTCCCGCAATGGCAATTAAAGCACCTTCGATTCCTGAGGTTACGAATTCTACTTTTCCGTGTCCGTATGGATGATCGTCGTCTCTTGGTTTTGCCGCAAGATATAGTGAATAAAGCCCCATAAAGGCACTGATGACATTTACAATACTTTCCATGGCATCAGAAAATACAGCGTCGGAATTCGTCAGTTTCCAGGCGATAATTTTTCCGATAAAGAGAATAACTCCGAAAGCGGCTATAAGTTTCTGAAAGGCTAATTTATCTTTACTTTTATTCTTCTGAACGTTCATAGGTTTGATAAAAAAAAGAATCTCAATTCTGAGACTCTTTTTATGTTTGTTAGTTTATACTAAGTTATTTTCTACAAGGTATTCTGCAATCTGTACCGCGTTCGTTGCGGCTCCTTTTCGCAGATTGTCTGCCACGATCCAGAGATTCAGAGTTTTGGGCTGCGAAAGGTCTCTTCTTATCCTTCCTACGAAGACTTCGTCTTTTCCTTCCGAGTACAGCGGCATCGGATATTCGTTGTTTTTCACGTTATCTACCACCACAACTCCGGGAGTTTCAGATAAGATTTTTCTTACTTCGTCAAGATCAAACTCATTTTCAAACTCGATGTTTACACTTTCAGAATGTCCTCCCTGAACTGGAACTCTTACTGCGGTTGCGGTTAAATTAAAAGTATCGTCCCCTAAAATTTTCTTAGGTTCTTTCATTAATTTAATCTCTTCTTTCGTGTAATCGTCGTCTGCAAAAACATCACAGTGCGGCAATGCATTTTTGAAGATCTGATAAGGATATACTTTTGCAATAGAATCGTCTCCGCTGATTTCTCCGTTTAACTGATCTACAGCAGCTTTACCGGTTCCTGTTACGGATTGGTAGGTGGAAACAATGACTCTTTTTAAATCGTATTTTTTGTTCAGAGGTCCTAAAACCATTACTAACTGAATAGTGGAACAGTTCGGATTTGCAATAATTTTGTCTTCTTTCGTCAATACATCTGCATTGATTTCCGGAACCACCAGTTTTTTATCAGGATCCATTCTCCATGCTGAAGAATTGTCGATTACTGTTGTCCCTGCTTCTGCAAAAATAGGAGCGAATTCAAGAGAAGTTCCGCCTCCGGCAGAAAAAATAGCAATATCCGGTTTGGCAGCTATAGCGTCTTTCATGCTTACAATCGTAAATTCTTCCTGTTTATACTTCACCTTATTACCAACAGATTTTTCGGATGCTACCGGAATTAGTTCGGTGATAGGGAAGTTTCTCTCTTCGAGAACTTTAAGCATAACTTGTCCAACCATTCCTGTTGAACCTACTACAGCTACTTTCATTGATTTAATTAAAAATTATTTTGTTAATATATTTATGCCCCGAAGACTCTCGCCCATGGGAACGCGAATGCAAATAAACCTACGGCAATTAATCCCATAATTACGACTCCTAAAGAAATCGTAGGGTTTGTTTTTACTTTTTTGTTAACGATCGTCATTAAAACAGCGGCGATCAGCATAGAAAACGGATGTTCTACATACTGAAATCTTAATGCTGAGTTTTTCATCACTTCACCCATATTTAAACCATTCGAGAAATTAATAATCAGCATTACCAACCCCAATAAGAACTGAACATGGAAAAAGATCATTGTGAAAAGAGTAGTCTTCTTAAGGAAATTATTTACTTTTCCACTGAATCCGAACATGGTTGCTAAAAGTGCAATAACAAACAGCGTCACCAAAAGAATTTCCAGATATCCGAATCCTTTGTGAGCATTAAGTAAAATGTTGTAAAAGTCCATATTTATTTTTTTCTGTTTTTCAGACACAAATATAGCAAAAATCCCGGCGAAAAGCCGGGATTGATATTTATAAAATCTAATTTATGTATTTATTAGAAGTTGAAAGAAAGGGTTGCTGCCCATGTTCTTCCGAATCCAAAGAATACCTGATTACTTGTATCTAACCCTTTATAGAAGTTAGCTGGATTGTTAATGTAAGCATCATATTTCTGTTGTGCAGTCGTTGTTACTCCTCCGGAAGTAGTTGTAGTAAAATCAGATAACTGTTTTACATGATTGCTAGTATTTGAGTCTGCGATGTAAGTAGTATCAAACAGATTATATACATTACCTCTGATTGTGAAATACTGTTGTTTATTATTCAGATTGATTCTGTAAGAAAGACCTAAATCAAACAGATTGTAGTTAGGTAATTTTAAAGTTCCTTTATCTGCATTTGATCTAACGCTGAAGTTATATGTATCCAAACTTGCGTAAAGATCATTTGTACTTCTCCAAGTTGCATCAAATTTCAGATTTTTAACAGGCATTACAGTAACACCTAAAGCTGCTGTCATTTGAGCTGCTTCACCCACTTTTGCTCCATCTAAATAAAGTTGCGTTTCATTACTTGTGGTACCAGGGAAATTAAATGGTAAGTTGGAATTGTCCTCAAACAAAGTAGCGGTTGCATTTCCTTTGTAATACCAATCACCTGCTGAAAACATTCCGTTTATGGTTAGAATCTTATTTAGGTTATAACTTGCATCTACCTCAACTCCCATATGCACTTCGTTCAGATTATTAATTTCAGCATAAAAAGTTTTGTTAGTAGCAACGTCTCTTAAGCTGGATCTTCTAAGGTATCTGTCATTCCAAGTAGTTCTGTATAAGTTAACATTAGCATTAAAATTAGAAGAGCGGAATCCGTATCCTAGTTCTGCACCAAATATTTTTTCGTTTCGTAGATCTTTGGCAACAATGTTTTCATTACTTCTGTATACTGCATTAAAGAAAGGTTGTCTTTCATAATATCCAACATTACCAAAAATATTGTGATGTTCATTAATATTATAATTTAGACCTCCTTTTACATTGAATCCAAATAGATTTTTGAAACCAGTTTTGGTATTCATTGTTTCTCCAAGCTTAGATTTTGTAACTCCGTCGATAATGAAATTATCGATTCTTTGAAAACCTTGATTTGAAACGGAACCTTGTACGAAAGCAGAAATCTTATCATTGGTATATTCAAACTGTCCGAAAGCTCCATACCAAAGTACTTCACCATCATTATTGTAACCAATTCTTTCGTTGATGGCGTTGATTTTTCCTCCAAAAGGATTCCAAGAAGGTTTTGCCGGAGAAGTAGCGGTAACAAGATTTACGGGATTATTTTTGTTATTTTTATCAAGATATCCTGATGCTCCCAATAAATCAGATACTACTTGATAATGATATCCATAGTAATATCTTGCATCAATACCCGCAGTAAATTTCATATTTTCATTTAATGTATGATTGAAACTAGAAATTACACCAAACCAGTTATGAGAATTAATGGATGCATTTCTTATTAACACACCTTTATCTGGAGTAGACGCTTGGTTTGCAGCATAAACAGCATCAAAATTATAAAGTCCTGTTACAGGATCTCTGAATGTTGATAAGCTTTTACCATTTGCTGATCCTGTAGTATTGGTTCCTCCTCCTCTACCAAAAGAAGCATAAAGTACTGTATTAAGCTTTGATTTTTGACTTATATTCCAATCCCAGTTCAAAGACATAATTGGTTTATGATAATAATTTACTCTAGCTGAATATTCCTCTCCATTAAGATATCCCCAATCTGAATTGTATCTTCTGTTAGGAGTTCCGTCTTTATCTGGATTAAAGTTGATATAATTTGCTATAGAAATTGCGAAAGATCTTTGGTTGTGCCACTGTGGAGCACCAGTAATTGTAAACTGGAAATCATGTTTACTTCCTGGTTTATTATATCCTAAAGCAAAATAGTAGTTGTATGCCTCAAATTTGGTTCCATCTGCATACATAGAACCTGCTGTTCTGCTCATTAAAAAAGATGAAGACCATCCTTTTGCAGATTTTCCTGTATTATATGCGAAAAGAGTTTTAAGATAATCATTGTTACCTAAACCAAGAGAAACAATACCTCCCTGTTTTTTATCTGCTGCTCTCGTTAAAATATTTACTGTACCTCCTACAGACGCAATTGCAAGTTTAGAAGAACCTAAACCTCTTTGCACCTGCATTGCAGAAGTAACATCAGAAAGTCCTGCCCAGTTAGACCAGTATACAGCACCATTTTCCATGTCATTTACCGGCATACCATTTACCATTACAGCAATGTTATTTTGGCTAAAACCACGGATGTTCAATTTTGAGTCTCCAAAACCTCCACCAGCTTTTGTAGCATATACAGATGGGGTTGTATTTAAGATTTCAGGGAATTCCTGATTTCCTAATCTTTCAACGATTTGCGCTTCTTTGATTGTTGAAACTGCTACAGGAGTTTTTCTATCTTTTGCGATATCAGCAACTCCAATTAACACTACCTCGTCAATGTCTTTAGACCTTGTATCTTTTACAGTGTCCTTAACCTGTTGAGCATAATAAACGCTAGCTGTGGATAATGTAATTATCGCAGTTAGCATTGATTTGTTGATTAATTTCATAATCGTTAGTAATAGTTAGATTTAATTTTCTGCAAAATTGAGGAAATTTATTTTAACTAATATTAACTGTATGTTAATTTTTAAAGGTTCTTAATAAGGTTTAAAATATTGATTTACAATGCATTGAATAATAATTGAGATTTCGCATGAAAAAAATCACATTATTGAATTTTTAACAAATCGGCATCATTTTTAATAAAAATCCAATGCTATTTCACGGCTTTGAGGCTTAAATCCATATTTTCTGCTGAGTGGGTAAGTGCCCCTGCAGAGATGTAAGTAACGCCTGTAGATGCGATTTCTTTAAGTTGGTCACGGGTAATTCCGCCCGAAGCTTCACTTTCACAGGAACCGTTAATTAGCTTTACTGCTTTCTTCATAGTTTTTATATCCATGTTGTCGAGCATGATTCTGTCTACCTTTGCATTAATAGCTTCCTGAACTTCATCCAGATTTCTGGTTTCAACTTCTATTTTGAGCTTTTTCTTGTTCTTTTTGATATAATCTTTTGCCATTTTTACGGCATTCGTAATGCTTCCGTTATAATCAATATGGTTGTCTTTCAGCATAATCATGTCATAAAGACCGTATCGGTGATTAGTTCCGCCGCCAATGGCAACCGCCCATTTTTCGCATACCCTGAAATTGGGAGTTGTTTTTCTGGTGTCCAGAAGTTTTGTTTTTGTGCCGATAAGTCTGGAATCCCAGTCATGCGTTAATGTTGCAATTCCGCTCATTCGCTGCATGCAGTTTAATATCAGTCTTTCCGTTGAAAGGATTGATCTTGCGCTTCCGGTTACGATAAAAGCAATATCCCCAAATTTTACTGCATTTCCATCCTTTACAAAAGTTTCAACTTTTAAGTTTTTATCAAAAGTTTTAAAAATAATTTCAGCGAGTTCTACTCCTGCAAGAATGCAATCCTGTTTTACCAGTAGTTTTGCACTTTGCTCCAGATCTTTCGGAATGGTGGAAAGCGTAGAATGATCGCCATCCTGAATGTCTTCTTCAAGAGCGTTTTTAATAAACTGTTTTAAAACTTTATCTGTAACGTATGCCGGTCTTTTCATATTTTTAATTTTAGTAATAATAAGATGCTTTGGTTCCGAATAACAAATCGTGAATCACAAAAAGCAAAATTACTTCATTTTCGTCAGCTTTTATTTTTTCGAATTCAATTTTATTTTTTATTCGGATATTGTCTTGATTGGTTGCTGTAAATTCTATTAAATATTTTCCTTGCGGTTTGTAAGCATCAGGATTTTCTATGTACAGAAAATATTTCCAGTTCAGATTTTTCCACTGATATTCTGTCCCATGAAAAAGAAGTTTATCTCTTTTAAATTCTAAAATCGGATGTTGATGATTGTTGATATAATAAAATGTCTGAGGAAGTTTGTTATCATTTATAATTTCATCCAGATCGAATTGATCTTTTCCGAAATAATAAGGTTTTCCAATTGTAAGTATATTGCACAATAGATTTAATGGAAGAGGATATTTTGCTCTTGAAATGATATTTTTCTTTATATAATTAAAGAATCGAACCCCAAAAGATACAGCCGCTAAAACGAACATCCAGCCTAGAAAATAGATTTCATCATGATGCTTGCTTCCAAAAATAAGAAAACCAAGTACGATGAGAACGATAAGAATCAACATGACTCTTAAAAAGTTTAAAAGATTCATGATGGTTAAAATTCTCAGACTGAAGATTTCCATACTCTGTATTTGCTACTCTTAAGCCAGATCTTTATTATAAAATGCACCTTTATTCTCTGTCATTTCCATAGACTGCGTAATGATGAGGTGGGCAACGGTAGTTAAATTTCTTAGTTCCGACAACTGTGGCGAAAGAATAGAGTAGTGGTAAATTTCGTTCACTGCGGCAGCGATTTCCTGATGTTTTTGCAAAGCCATATTCAGACGGCGGTTGCTGCGTACAATTCCTACAAGATCGCTCATCATTTCCTGAAGCTGTTTTCTCAGGTAAGAAACGATCACCATTTCGTCCATTATTTTCATGCCTTCTTCATTCCACTCCGGAACAGCTTTCAGATCATCGAAGTTGAAATTATTTTCATTTAAAAGTGCAACGGTTTTCATTGCGGCATTATGTCCGAAAACCAACCCTTCCAGTAATGAATTGGAAGCCAGTCTGTTCGCTCCGTGAAGTCCGGAATTGGTACATTCTCCCACCGCAAAAAGATTTCGGATAGAGGACTGTCCGTCACGGTCAACTTCAATTCCCCCCATCAGATAATGACAGGCGGGAACAACGGGAATAAGCTGGCTGAAAGGATCAATTCCTTCGTCTTTGCATTTTTTATAAATATTCGGGAAATGTTCAAGAAATTTTTCATGATCCATTTCACGGCAATCCAGACCTACAAATTCGTCTCCGGTAATTTTCATTTCCGCATCGATGGCTCTAGCAACGATATCACGGGAAGCGAGTTCTTCACGTTCATCATATTTATGCATGAATTTCTCGCCTCTTTTGGTTCTTAATTTGGCTCCGTCACCACGAACGGCTTCCGAAATTAAAAACAACATTCCATCGAGTTTGCTGTACAAAGCGGTCGGGTGAAACTGATAGTACTGCATATTGGAAACTTTTCCTTTTGCTCTTGCCACAAAAGCGATTCCGTCTCCTGTTGCAATCGTCGGATTGGTGGTGTTTTTGTAAACGTGTCCAGCTCCTCCGGTTGCAACAAGGGTTATTTTTGAGGTGATTTTTTTAATGGTTTTGGATTTTTCATCAAGAATATAGGCTCCGTAGCAATGGATATCTCCTTCATTTAGTTCTTTTCCCGGAACGTGATGCTGCGTAATGATATCAATCACGTAATGATGATCGAGAATCTCAATATTCGGACTGCTTTTGGCGGTTTGCAAAAGTGCCCTTTCGATTTCAAAACCTGTAATATCTTTATGATGTACTATTCGGTTTTCGGTATGTCCTCCCTCTCTTCCTAAAGCAAATTCTCCGTTTTTTTTGTCAAAATTAGCCCCCCATTCTACAATTTCGTTGAATCTTGCAGGTGCTTCGGTAACCACCATTTCTACGACATCGCGTTTGTTTTCACCGTCTCCGGCACGCATCGTATCGGCAATATGTTTTTCGAAGTTATCATTTTTAGAATCTGTAACCACCGCAAGACCGCCTTGTGCATATTTGGTATTGCTTTCATCTTCGTCCGATTTTGTTACGATGATTATTTTGGCATCAGGAAGCTGCTCAGAAATTTTTATGGCATAGGAGAGTCCCGAAATTCCGGAACCGATTACCAGTACATCCGCTTTTATCATATCCTTAGTTTAAGACAATTGTCTAAATGGTTAAATAAATTTAAACAATTTTTCGTTTGGTTTTCTTACTTTTTTCATGTGCTGGAAATGATCTTCCTCCGAACGGTATCCCAAAGCGAGGGTTACACTTACTTTTTCGGTATCAGGATTTATCTCCAGAATTTCTTCTATAAGTTCCTGTCGGAAGCCTTCCATGGGGCAGGTGTCTATATTTTCTATCGCTGCTGCATACATGAGATTTGCCAGAACGATGTAAGATTGCTTTTCTGCCCAGTTGAAAATTTCATCCTGTGTTTTTTGATTAATATGCTGATTGATGCTGTTTTTAAAAAGATCCAGTTTTTCTAGCGGTGTTTCTCTTACTTTGGAAATGTGCCGGAAATAACCATTGATGTAATTGTCGTCCACGATTTTTTTGGAAACAATAACAATGAGATGAGAACAGGTGGAAATCTGTGACGGATTGTAGAATGCAGGAATTAATTTCTGCTTCATCTCCTCACTTTCCACGATAAGAATTTCGTAAGGCTGAAGACCAAGAGAACTTGCCGATAATTTTCCGGATTCAAGAATATTATGCAGGGTTTCCTGAGGAATAATTTCGTGATTAAATTTTTTTACAGAGTATCTTCTGCTTAAAGCCTCTAAATAATTCATAATTCAAATTTAAGAATTGAATGCGAATTAAATTAGTTTAAAATAAAATATTTCTTCTAAATAAGGCATAAAAAAAGATCATCCGTTTTTCGAATGATCTTTAAAAAGTGTTATTCTATATTTTTTACCAGAACCCAGCCATTGTAGGAGGTCTGAGTGCTGTTTTTGTCATTTTCATTCCAGGTGATGGTGTACCAATATGTTCCTGTCATTACTTTTTTGCCACCCGTAGTTCCGTCCCATTTGTAGTTTCGGATTTTGTCTGCTTCGTACATTTTATTTCCATATCTGTCATATACCGTGAACACCAAATTCTTTTTATATGCTAATGCGGAATAATCAATGTAATCATTTTTATTATCTCCATTCGGAGTAATGGCATTCAGGAGATTCGGAACTGTAATCTGAACTTGAATTGGAGTACAATTGTAGGCATCTTTTACATACACTACAACTTCACCTCTTGCAAGACCTGTAAAGACATTAGAATCTTGCCAGTTAATCCCGTCTAAAGAGTATTGGTACGGTGTTTTTCCTCCTTTCACATTCACGGTAATCGTGTTGTTTTTTATATCAATTGTAGAAATTACAGGCTGCTGCGAAGGATTTACCCTTACAGTCTGCTGTGTTGTGCATCTTCCTGATTTAAGCTGTACCCAGTAGATTCCCGGCGTTACATTCGCAATAGACTGCGTCGTTGCTCCGGTGCTCCATAAGTAACTGTCGAATCCGGTTCCTGCGTCTAAAGTTGTTTTGGCATCGATACAGATGATTTTGTCTTTAAGTACAGAAGAATAAATCGGTGCTAAAACTTTTAATGTAATTTTTGCAAGCGTCCAGCAATTCGTTACATTCGTAATTCTTACATACACTACGGATGATGTGCTTACGTAAGCTGTGGGATTCAGGATCTCATTTGTTCCGGCTAATGCATCTGCCTGTGTTTTAAAATATCTTTTGGTAACGCCTGTAGCGGAAGTTACGTTTGCCTGTGTAAGATTAAATAAACCTGTTGTCGGTGCATTATCAATAAAACAAGATTCTAAAGTGACGTCTGTAGTGGCAATCTGTGGATAAAACGCCAAAGTGATTGCAGCGGAACCCTGACAGCCAAGCGGAGTCGTTACTTTTACATATACGGTTCCTGCGGCAGAAGTATAAGTGGTAGGATTCGTAATTTCATTGGTTCCGGCGTTCAGATCTGCCATATTTTTATAATACTTCTTGGTAGAACCCGTCGGTTCATTTACATTGGCAAGCGTAAGATTGTAGGTTGCTGTTCCTGTATTGTTGTTATTACATTCCGTAAGCGTTGCAGGGGTTGCTGTGAATGGAGAAAGATTTAACTGAATTTTTCCGTCCGGATTATCACAAAGCAATCCTGTATTGTCTTTAATTAAAACAGAAACTGAAGTATTTGCACTGAACTGATAGTTGGTAGGATTCGTAATCGGAGTTCCACCTACACTGTATGAGAACGTATAATTGGCAGGATTGGTTACAAATTGGCCCTGATAAGACGTTAAATTCACTGTTCCTTGTCCTGTTGCAGGATTCGGACAGAAAGTATCCGTAACCAAAGTTTGGTTAAGGGCTACTTTATCAATATAAACTTTTACATTTTTAATAGATTGTCTTGCGCTTGCTCCTCCTGTAGAAGCAGAAAATCCGAAATAACCGGTCGTCATGGTGGCAGCCGCTCCGGAAGGAGCAAAAGACTGGCTTACAATAGTAGTTCCGTCGATTTTCAGGGTGATGATCCAGCTTGCAGGAGCCGCAGGATTTACCTGTCCGTTTACTTCAACGTGTCTGAAAGTAGTTCCTACAAAAGGCTGGGTAGGATTAAGATCCGGAGAGTGAAATGTACTTCCGGCAGTGTTGTTGTATTCGATGTTTGATCCTGTTGTGTTATTGGTTCCATATAAAATATGAACCTTGCTCATCTGTGCTTCTGTGGTATTATTAAAGATGTCAAAACCTACCATTAATCCGGTAGAGTTTGCAGGAATTCCCAATCCTCCGCCAGAGGTGTAAGAAGCGGGTGGATTTGCCAGATACCAAAAAGCAATACCGTCTCCTCTTCCGTAAGCCGTTGTTCCGTTTCCGTCGATTCTGAAATCAAATTCCACTCTCCATTTATCGCAGTATTTTAGATTGATGGGAGAGTCTAATTTAATGCCTCCTACCTGACTGATCTGGTCTGCGGTAAGCTGGATGAAGTCTGTATTTACAACAGCGGCAGGAACGATATTCCAGCCTGTCGTGTTTACGGGATTTCCGGTAAGCTGATAGGTTTGCGACGAAATTTTTCCGTAGAAGCAAAATAAGAAGAGGGATAAATACAGGAGTAAATTTTTATTCATTTATTAGTATACTTAAAATTAGACGTGTAAATATATTAAATCCTGATTAAATAATATGTATTTAATATTAAATTTACCTTATTTAGTATTTATTTTGTAATAAATGATAATAAAAATGAAAGAATACTGAAAAGTGTTTTTCCGAATCTTGTAATTTTAGATTAAAACAAAGTGTTATTTTCGAGATTTTCGAAGAAGGAATCGATCTCTAAATTTTCAGAGGCAGCAGCGGTTACGGCAAGTTTGTCGCATAATTCGTTTTCAAAATGTCCTGCATGGCCTTTTATCCAGTGCATTTTAGGCTTGTGTATATTATAAAGTGCCACAAATTTTTGCCACAGATCGGGATTTTTTACATTTTTCCACCCTCTTTTGATCCATCCGGATAACCAGTTCTGGTTTATGGCATCCGAAACATATTTACTGTCTGTGTAAATATGAATTTCGTTGTCAGGAGATTTCAGTTTTTCCAAAGCCGTAATTACAGCTAGAAGTTCCATCCTGTTGTTGGTGGTTTTCCGGAAGCCTTTGGAAAATGTTTTCTGATAATTTTTTTCAGGGACACGCATGAGAATTCCATACCCGCCTTTTCCGGGATTTCCGCTGCACGCTCCGTCGGTGTATATTTCAATTTTCATTTTTAATTCTTAACCTTATTCTTAGTCCTGAATTTAAAAAGGAAAATCGTCGTCGTCATCAAAATCATTCATTGAAGATCCTGAAAGTTTTGAACTGTCGGGAAGATCAAATGCCGCACCCGGCTGAATTGTTGTTTTAATTTTATCAAAACCGCTTGGTTCGGGCTTTCCGAAGCTCGATGGATATCCTCCGCTCATTCCTCCGTCAAAAGCAGCCTCAATATCGCCGAATTTCGCAAAATGTTTTAAGAAAGATAAACGCACATCGGCAGTTGCACCATTTCTGTGCTTTGCAATAATCAGCTCCGCCTGATTTTCTGTTGAGGTTTCCTGTCCTTCTTCATCGTTGTCCCAAACCGTAATTTTATAATATTCCGGTCGGAAAATGAAAGATACAATATCCGCATCCTGTTCAATTGCTCCGGATTCCCTTAGATCGGAAAGCTGAGGTCTTTTTCCCGGACGTGTTTCTACACTTCGCGAAAGCTGCGAAAGTGCAATTACCGGAACGTTCAGTTCTTTGGCGATCGCTTTTAAAGATCGTGAAATCATGGAAATTTCCTGTTCACGGTTTCCGCCTCCTTTTCCTCCGCTTCCGGCAGTCATCAGCTGAAGATAATCGACCATGATGAGCCTTACGCCATGCTGCATGACAAGTCTTCGGCATTTTGCACGGAAATCGAAAATGGAAAGTGATGGTGTTTCGTCAATATATAATGGTGCGTTTTCCAGTTCAGAAACATTAGAGAACAGTCTTTCCCACTCTTCATCATCAAGCGTTCCTTTTCGGAGTTTTTCTGATGAAATTCTTGTTTCGGAAGCAATCATCCTTGTGATAAGCTGTACCGATGCCATCTCAAGCGAAAATAAAGCCATAGGAATTTTGTGTCCCACTGCAATATTTCTTGCCATCGATAGAAGGAATGCTGTTTTTCCCATCGCAGGACGTGCTGCAATAATAATAAGATCGGAGTTTTGCCATCCTCCGGTTTCTTTATCCACATCGCGGAATCCGGAAGGAACTCCGGAAAGTCCTTCTTTGTCTTTTAAAGATTTAATAGTATCGATTGCCTGTTTTACCAGTGAATTGGCAGTATCGAATCCTTTTTTAATGGTTCCGTTTGTGATCTCGAAAAAAGACTGTTCGGCTTTATCCAGAAGTTCAAAAACGTCTGTAGATTCTTTATAGGAAGCATCAATTACGTTTGCCGAAACATTAATTAAGCTTCGAAGAATATATTTTTCAAGAATAACACGGACGTGGTATTCAATGTGGGCAGAAGAGCTTACTCCCATCGTAAGATCGATGATGTAGCTGTCTCCGCCGGCAGAACTTAATTTTCCTTCTTTTTTAAGCTCCTGAATAATCGTCATTAAATCGACAGGCTGGTTGCCTTCGTATAATTTTAAAATGGTAGAAAATATAACCTGATGTCTCGGATCGTAGAAAACTTCAGGGGTAAGCAAATCAATGGAATGATCGAGCCCTTTTTTATCAATTAAAAAAGTACCAATCACCAATCGTTCAAAATCCAATGCATTGGGAGGCATTTTCCCGTCTGCAATGGAGAGTTCTTTTGCAAAATTTCCGTTCGTCAAAGAAGATAATGTTTCTTTCTGCGCCATAATAGTGCAAAGATAGTTTTTTTGAAAAGCAAATGAAACGGAGTAACTAACAAAAAATTGTGGATAACTTTTGAAACCGTTATTCAGAAAGGCTTTGCAGAGAGAATAAAAAAATCACCCCAAAAATGAGGTGATTTAATATTTTGAAAATCAGATTAAATGATTACTGGATATTTTTTACCAATATCCAACCGCTGTATTTCGTTTGTGTATTATCCTTATCATTTTCTGTCCACGTTATCGTGTACCAATACGTTCCCGTAACGATTTTCTTGCCACCGGAAGTTCCGTCCCATGTGTAATTTCTGATCTTGTCTGCTTTATAAATCATGTTTCCGTATCGGTCGAAAACCGTGAAAACCAAATCTTTTTTATATGCTAAAGCAGAATAATCGATATAATCGTTTTTGTTATCTCCGTTTGGCGTAATGGCATTCAGAAGATTCGGAACCGTTACCTGAACACTGATCGGGCTACAGTTATAAGCATCTTTTACGTACGCTTTATTTTCACCTCTCGGAAGACCTGTGAAAACATTGGAATCCTGCCAGTTTACTCCGTCGATAGAATATTTATAAGGCGCTTTTCCTCCTGTTGCATTAATTGTAAATGAATCATTGTTGATGTCTATACTTGTAATTACAGGCTGTACTGAAGCGGTAACCTTCACCTGCTGTAATGTCCAGCATTTTCCTGTTTTCAGTTTTACCGTGTAGATTCCTGCAGAAACATTGGATATCGACTGAGTGGTTGCTCCGGTGCTCCATTCATAGGCATCAAAACCAGGTCCTGCGTCTAACGTTGTTTTATCTTCAATACAGATGATCTTGTCTTTAAGAACAGATGATTTAACAGGAGGTAAAACTTTCAGGTTGATTTTTGCAATGGCATAACAGTTTTCTATGCTGATTACTTTTACATAAACTACGGCTGTTGTTGAAATATATGTTGTAGGATTTAAAATTTCATTAATTCCTGCAATAGCATCTGCCTGAGTTTTGTAATATCTCTTGGTGTGTCCTGTCTGTGTCGTTACACTTGGTACAGTTAAATTAAATGAAGCAGTCGTTACATTAGATTCAATGTAGCATTCTTCAATGGAAGCATCATTTACCGTTACTACCGGATTAAACTGTAAACTAATCTGGTTGTAACCTGTGCATCCCTGAGGATTTCTCACTCTTACATATACTGTTTTCGGAGCTGCAGAAGTGTAGGCTGCAGGATTTGTAATTTCATTGGTTCCTGCATTAAGATCTGCTAAAGTAGGGTAGTATTTTTTTGTAACGTTTGTAGAGGTAGGATAAACATCAGGAGCCGTAAGATCGAAAATACCTGTTCCTGCATTGTTGTTGTTACAAGCTTTTACAGTAGCCGGAACTACAGCAAGTGCTGGTAAGAACTGCAAAGTTATTTCTGCATTTGCAGTACATCCTTCATTGGTTGTAATTTTTACAAAGACAGTTTTAGGAGCCTGAGATGCATAAGAAGACGGAGTTGTTATTTCATTGGTTCCTGCCGTAAGATCTGCCATTGTAGGATAGTATTTTTTCACAACATTGGTCGGTCCGTATACGTTTGCGGAATTTAAATCGAAATAACCGATTCCTGTATTATCATAATTACAAGAAGTAATCGTAGCATTATTTACAACAATATTACCTGATCTGAATTTGAATTTTCCAACCTGGAAACATCCGTTTATAGGGTTCGTCGGGTTATTTGGATCTACATATTTAAGTCTGTAATAATAAATTGTGGTAGCATTTACCATGATCGGCGTTGTAATAGGTGCCGTTCCTGTAATAGCATCATTACTTGTTAAATGATAAGTTACCGTGAAGTTTGGATTACCATTGATAATTCCTGTAGACAATGTGCTGAAATCAAACATGGTTGGTAAAGCACATTTTAAAATTTCATTAGGATCTGCAGGGTTTGCAGCAGGTGTTCCCGGCGTAATGAACGGATTTGGCGTTAAAGCAGGATTGTTGAATGCAGAAGTTAAAGATGCAGTTCCTCCCCACGTTAAAGAAAATCCATACGGATTACTCGGAATATAGTTATCAATTAAAAGATAATAAGTTTCTCCGGCAGTTACATTCAGCGGAGTTTCCCACTGGCTTCCTGTTATTGTTGAACTTAGACCTGTGGGACCACTGGTTCCGGAAAAGTTACATTTAATAGCATTTCCAAAATCCCATGTCGCACAATTGATGTTGGGGCCGTAAACCGCAAAATCATAGTCATAATGCGTTACTCCCGGAACGGTATTTGGGGTAATGGTGAATTCTATTGTTCCTGTGGTTGCTGCTGTAAATACATACCATACAGAATAGTGCTCATCTGCAAGACAGCTTCCTGAAGTAGCTTCCTGAACGGTTCCTGAACTACTTGGATTATAAGAAATGTCTGAATTTCCACAAACCGGAATTGCCGAAATACAATCTGATTGCGAGAAAACCATTTGCGACAAAAATAAAATAGTCAGCAGTAATAATTTCTTCATTAGAAAGATTTTAAAAATATATTAGACTTTATGATGTGAAAAAAACCGCTTTTTCCAAGCGGTTTTTTATTTAATTTATGGTGTTTATTCTCTGTTTTTAACCATCACCCATCCTGAGAATTTGAATGGTGTATTTTTCTTGTCATTCTCTTTCCATTCTACGGTATACCAATAAGTTCCGGTAGGTATTTTTTTACCATTGGTAGTTCCGTCCCATTTGTATCCGTTGGATTTATCAGCCTGGCCAACTTTTACTCCGTATCTGTCGAAAATGCTTAGAACAAGACCTTGTTTTCCTGCTAAAGCAGAGTAGTCGATCACATCATTTACACCGTCTCCGTTTGGAGTAATCACATTGATTAGGTTTGGAACAACCACAGTTACCGTAAGAGGATCACAGTCGTAACCATCTTTCACATAAACGGTATTGTCTCCTCTGGCAACATTTTCAAAAACGTTTGAATCCTGCCATTTAATTCCGTCTAAAGAATATTTGTAAGGAGCAGTTCCTCCGATTACGTTTACAGTTATTGTATTGTTTGTAATATCGATGCTGGAAATTACCGGCTGTTCGGAAGGATAAACTTTTACAGTCTGTTTTGTAACGCAGTTTCCTGTTTTAAGCTCAACCCAGTAAGTTCCTACGGTTACATTGTTGATTGCCTGTGTTGTAGCTCCTGTACTCCATTTGTACGCGGTAAATCCAGGTCCTGCATCTAAAGTTGTCTTATCTTCCATACAGATAATCTTATCTTCAAGTACGCTTGAATAAACCGGCGGAAGAACAATTAAAGTTACTTTTGCTACTGCATAGCATCCGTTTCCGTTGGTTACTTTAATGTATGCTACACCGTTCGGAGCAGTATAGGTACTAGGATTTAGGATCGCATTCGTTCCGTTGATAGCATCCGTAAGCGACGGATAATATGTTTTTGTTCCTGCCTGAGTAGTTACAGGAGCCAAAGTAAGATCAAAAGTTGCCATTGCAGGATTAGTGTCAAGATAACAAGATCTTAACGTTGCATCTGTTACCACAACAACAGGGAAGAAGTTTAAAGTGATTTTTGCAATATCAGAACATCCTAAGTTGGTTGTAATTTTTGCATATACATCTCCTGTAGACGATGTGTAAGCTGCCGGATTCAAAATTTCATTGGTTCCGTTATTAGCGTCTGCAAGTGTTGGATAATACTTTATAACGTAAGTATAATTCGGGTTAGGTGTGTATAAGGTTGTTGAGGTAAGATTATACACGGCAACCCCGTTATTATTGTTGTTACACGCCGTTAAACTGGCATTAGTTGCTTTAAAGGTAACATCCTTAAATTTAAATGCATTTACGTTGAAACATTTATTCGTTGGGTTATTAGGATTCGTTGGATCCAGATAACGAATTGTATAATAATAGGTACTGGTTGTATTTATAACAATTGGAGAAGTAATAGCATTGGTATCCGCTAAAGCATCATTGGATGTTCTGTAATATTTTACATAGAAGTTAGGGTTGCCATTAACAATATTGGCACTGTTTGTCTGGAAATTGTAAGGAGCCGAAATGTCGCAAACTTCGATGATTCTAGGATCTGAAGCAGTTGCTCCCGGAATTCCGATAGGATTGAACGGGTTAGGCTGAATCGCAGGATCGTTGAATGGTGAAGTTAACGTTGCCGTTCCTCCCCAGGTTAATGAAAATGCCATTGCAGCGTTTGCTCCGGACCAGTTATCCACAATAAGATAATAGGTTTCTCCCGGAAGAACATTCAGCGCAGGACTCCATGCTCCTGAATTTGCAGTAAGACCTGTCTGTAATCCGGTCTGGTTAGGAAAAGCCTGTGCACCTGCATAATTACAACGAATAGGAGCACCTTTTGTACCGCAGGTTTTATTTGGTCCGTATACAGCAAAATCATAATCCGCAGTATAAGGAGCCTGTGGAGAAATCGTAAATGTTAACGTTCCGGCTGTTGCAACGGTAAACTCATACCAAACCGAATAGTGCTCGTTTGCACTTAAACAGCTTCCGTTGGCATTTACCTGATCATCCACACTTCCGGGACCCGTAGGAAAATAAGAAATATCTGAGTTTCCACATACTCTTATTGCAGAAGCACAGTCTGATTGTGCAAAGAAGAATTGTGAAAAGATTAACAGTAATATAAGGTAGATTTTTTTCATAATAGTCGAATTTATCTTGATTATGACAGATTATTTAAGGGTAGAAAGATAGTAGTTAACATCATCTCTTCCCCAATTTGGATCCAGACTGGATTTCTTACTATACGTTTTAAATTTAGCCAATGCTGAATTGAAATACGTTTTTGCCGTTTCTTTATCAGAATTCAAGGCAATCTCACCTTTTATAATATCAATTCTGGGATTGTTTTTATCATCAGAAGCTGCTTTTGCAAGATATTCATTAGCTTTTGATAAATTGGCAGCACTGTCCGCCGGATTAGTTGATGATTTAAGTAAATATATCTGAGCTAAAAGAATATTGGCTTCCGCATTATTAGGATTTTTTACAAATACGCCTGCAAGATATTTTTCTGCCAATCCTGAAGTTTCTTCAATATTTTGAGCAGTACCTTGTCTTTTAGCACTGATTTCCGCTCTTACCAATGATAAAGCAGTGTAATAATAGGCTCTCCAGTCTTCTTTTTTTGTTTCTGTTCCTCTGGAAAGGGTATTTACATATTTCATGAAATAATCCTTAGACTGCTGAAAGTCTTCGGATTTTTTGGCAGACTCCAATTTTGCAATCTGAGTCTCCAGTCCTTTCTCAGCGGAGGTTTGTGCAAAGCTGTAAGAAGCCACCACCATAGAAAGGAGAATAGATAGTTTTTTTACCATAATAGAAAATATTTTATAGACAAATATAAAAAATTATTAACTTTAATTTGAAGTTTTTAAGATTTATTTAATAAAAACGTGTATATTGCCCTAATATTGCATTTTTCTCAATTTTGGATTAGTCGCCCCCACAATAAGTGCAATAAGCACCGTCATGGTTCCTCCGAAAACTACTGAACGTACAACTCCCAGTAATTTTGCAGATAATCCGCTCTCAAACTGTCCCATTTCGTTGCTCGACATAATGAAGATGGAATTTACGCTCAGTACCCTTCCTCTGATGTTGTCCGGCGTTTTTAGCTGAACAATCGTTCCTCTGATCACTACCGAAATCCCATCCAGCATTCCGCTCATCACAAGGAAAAGGAATGAAAGCCAATATAAGTTTGAAAGCCCGAAGCCGATAATACAAAGCCCAAAACCTGTAACCACACCAAGTAAAATCTTACCCTGATTTTTTCTTAACGGAATAACCGATAAAATGGTGATGATGCACATTGATCCAATATCAGATGCGGCATTCAGTAACCCGAATCCTTCCGCTCCTACCTTCAGAATATCTGTTGCATAAACCGGAATCATGGCAACAGCACCTCCGAAAAGAACGGCAAACATATCCAAACACAGCGCTCCGAGAATTTCTTTTGTTTTAAAAATGTAAGAAATTCCTTCCCGCATACTATCCATAACGTTAATATTCTCTTTTTTGTATTCGGAATGTTGTTTTTTTAACTGAAAAAAGAATAATGAAGCCAAAAAGATTAACGAAATGATAACAACAAGCGTCCACTTTACACCAAAATAACCGATCAGAAAACCTCCGACCGCATGTCCGCAAACCGAAGAGATGAGAAATGTTGCCTGATTTAAAGTAACGGCATTCGGAAGATTTTCTTTTTTTACGATTTTAGGAATCATCACCGGAATAATCGGACCGATAAAGGCTCTTGCAATACCTGTAAAAAAAATAACTCCATAAATGAAGTACGTGATTTCATGTCCCGAAAAATGCATTTTAACATTGAAAAAAGCAGGAATCAGCAAAAGGCTTATTAAAAAAATATAAACGTAGTTGCAGATCAGGAGCAGGCGTTTTTTTTCATTCATATCAATAACGTGACCGGCATACAAAGCGCAGCTTACCGCGGGAATTACTTCCGAAAGTCCGATTAAACCAATTGAAAAAGGATCTTTTGTTAATTGATACACCCACCATCCGAGTAAAGTAGCGAGCATTCTGAAAGCCAAAACGATAAAAAATCTTCCGGTAAGAAGGTTTCTGAATTCGACATTTTTCAATGTCTGTAGCGGGGTAAATGAAATCATCCGACAAAAATAGCCTCAAATATTAACTTGAGGCTATTGTTATCGTCATTTTTTAAATGAAAAATTAAATGAGACTTAAAAGATAAAATCTATTTTAGTCTGCTCTTGAAGCACTGAACACCAAAGCGGCAACTCCCGCAGCTCCGATAATGGTGGCTCCGGTTGTAATTCTTGCTTTTCTGCTGTCTCTCACGGCTGCAACATTAGCTTTAGGAATGGTTACTACTGTACTGTCTTTCTTTCCTTTCGTTCCGATAAGATTATCTCCTTCCACGTTACGGAATAACATTTTTTGATTTTTGGAACCATCTCTCATCATTACAGTATACACTTTTCCTGCCTCCAGATTAGAATAATCATTTTTAGCAGTATCCATACTATATTTTGTGGTTGCACAAGATGAAATTACAAATAACGACGTCAATAAAGATGATTTTAAAAGTACAGATGCTTTCATTATTATTTTTTAGTTTTCCAAATTTATAATTTTTTTCGAATATACGTTTCCGGAATCAAAAAAATGTGCCTAAAGTTTATAAATTTCTAATAAATCGGCGATTTTTCTGTCATTCGCAAGTCTTGGCGTTTTGTTTTGTCCGCCCAGTTTTCCCTGAGACTTTGCATATTCGTGGAAAGCATTCTTCTTCAGAGCTGTGAGGTGAAGTTTCTGCAGAATATTTCCCGAAATTAAATCATCATAATAGGTATTGCGCTTTCTGAGCTGTTCGTCAAGCTCATTTTTAAACAGGTTTAAATTCTCCGGTTCTTTTTCAAATTCAATAAACCACTCATGATAGGGAAGTCCTTCAGTAGGATTTACCTGTGGTGCAAGATGAAACTCTGTAATCTGTGCAGGATATTTTTCTAAAGTTGCTTTCATGGCTTCTTCCACTTCAAAAGCAATTACGTGTTCTCCAAAAGCTGAGGTGAAGTGTTTCGTTCTTCCGCTCACGAGAATTCTGTGCGGATTTTTATCGATAAATCTCACGACATCTCCAATGGAATATGCCCAAAGTCCAGAATTTGTTGTTAAAATTAAAGCATAATCTTTATTCAGTTCAACATCTTTTAACGTCAGTCTTTTTATAGTATGCTGATCGGAGTCGACGCGCCCGTATTCTTCCAGAGGAATAAATTCATAGAAAACTCCATGATTGGTTAAAAGCAATAAGCCTTCCTTCGTATGGTCATCCTGAAATGCAAAAAAACCTTCGGAAGCAGGAAAAGTCTGAACAATATCCACTTTTCCTCCTAAAAGTTCTTCCATTTTGTCGCGGTAGGGTTCGTAATTAACGCCACCCGTAACAATCAACTGAAGATTAGGGAAAATCTGTTTTATTTTTTTGCCGTGTTTTTCAATCAGCTTTTCAAAATACATAATCAGCCAGGGTGGAATTCCGGAGATCAGCGTCATATTTTCTTTTTCCGTTTCCTCTACGATTTTATCCACTTTGGTTTCCCAGTCTTCTATGATGTTGGTTTCCCAGCTTGGAAGTCTGTTTTTCTGCAAATAATCAGGAATATGATGGGCTACAATTCCGGAAAGTCTTCCGGTTTTTATTCCGTACACTTCTTCCAGTTCAGGACTTCCCTGTAAAAAGATCATTTTTCCCTGTACAAAATCGGCGTTGTTTTTTTGGGCTATATAATGAAACAATGCACTTTGAGCTCCTTTTACCTGAAAAGGCATTCCTTCTTTTGAAATCGGGATGTATTTTGATCCTGAAGTGGTTCCTGAAGTTTTGGCAAAATATTCGGGAGTATCGGTCCAGAGAATATTTGCCTGTCCTTTTTTCACCCTTTCGATGTAAGGTTTAAGATCCTCATAATCCGAAACTTTTACACGTTCCTGAAAATCCTTTACCGTTTTGATGTTTTCAAAATCGTGTTCTCTTCCGAAAAGCGTTTTTTTCGCAGTTTCCGTTAAGGCTAAAAGAAGCTTTTCCTGATCGTTCTCCGCATTTTTTTTGAACTCTTCTGCTTTCCGGACGTGGTTTTTCGCCCAGATCAAAGCTGCATATTTCTTTAGGAAGTTTACCATGGTTCAAATTTATAAATAACTGAACAACTGGCGATCATTTTCAGAAAATAAGACACAAAAAAACCGATGAATGAGTGTGCATCGGTTCTTCGAAATTTGATTATGAAAATAACAACTAATAATGTTGAGTTTACTTGTTTACTTTGTACCTTTTATCAGGAGTACCGTCCTTTTTCAGTTTTTTGTTTTCCTTATATCTTTTGTCCGGAGTTCCGTCTTTTTTCATTTTTGCTGCGGTTGGCGCTGTTGCAGGTTTTACAGTAGCTGCCGGAGCGGGTTTAGCGGGCTTTACTGTTTTTACCGTTTGAGCTTTTGTTGCAGCCGGAGCCGTCTGTTGAGCGGAAGCAAGTCCAAGTCCTAAAACAATAGACATTGCGGTTAAAAATTTTTTCATAGAGAATTTGTTTGTTTTGTTGAATCAAAGGTAGAGAAAATTCCAACTGAAAAATCTATTTTTTTAAACTTAACTAAAGTTTATTACAGCTTAAAAAAAGATTAAATGATACATTTGATGTAATGAAAAAGCAGGCGCAAAACACTTTGGCCGTAATTTTTGCTATTGGATTTGTAATCATTTATAAATCTTTGTACAAAGATGAAACGTATGAAGAAGAAATAGAGAAAAAAGAGATAAAATCTGTTGTTGCAAAGAAGTTTGTTAACTATGATAACCACGGCATTCATTACATTGTTTATGAAAAAGACAGTATTATGATTTCTGAAAGTTGGGATCAATACATAAATGTTGGAGATTCAATCATCAAGCCTGAACAATCAACACAACTTATCATCAAAAATAAAGATAAATATATTGAGTTAGATTTCAATAATCCCAATTTATTTCCACTGAAATAAAAAACCTGCTTTCTCCGAAGAAAAAGCAGGTTCTAACATATGTATGAAAAGTTGGTTTATCGGGTACAGTTCGCTGTCCAGGTTTTTCCATCTTTTATGTATAAGATTTTTAGATCGTTGTTGTCTATTCTAATGTACGAGGTTGCGGTAGATCCTACCATTACCAAAGTGTTGTCTCCCTGTTGATTAAATTCTACTCCGTTAAGATCCGGGATTCCGTTCGAGAAGGCAAAGTTGTATTTTGTACCGCTCGCAATTTTTGTTACAAATACACTTCCGTCATTGGAACTGATGTTGTTGTCGCTGTCGTTATAACCGACGCTGCCTTTGTAGGTTCCTGCGAAGAAGTCGTTGTTTGCCGGATCATCATCATCGCTGCATGATACTGCCGTGACTACAAAGAATAGTAATAGGAATGCTCCTAAAATTCTGATTGCTTTTTTCATAATAATATTTCTTTAGTGGTTGTAGAGGGGTTTATCCAAACAAAGTGCCATGTGGTAGGAGTAAATTTTTTTTAACTTTTAATTTAAAATTTTAGTAAAAAATTAAGAATTTTGAAGTGTTTAAATACTTTCCAACTTCTTAAAAGAAAAATATTTATCCTTATCTTTGTATAGCCAAAACGGTTTCGGAAAACTCCCGAAATCGCTTTTTGCGTTTATACCAAATTATCTATGCAATTAAAAACCATCAGCGAAAAATTTCTTCCGGAGCTTCTTCAGAAAGAATTCGGAAAAGAGATTTTCATTCAACTGGAAAATAATCAACATATTTCTGTAAAAGGAAGCGCGGGTTCTTCGGTTTCTATTTTTGTAGCCGAATTATTTCTTACCCAAAAGAAAACCATTCTTTATATTTTGGACGATAAAGAAGATGCTTTGTATGCCAATTCGGAAATGGAAGATCTTTTAGGGAAAGAAAAAGTACTCTATTTTCCGGCGACTCATCTGGAACCGTATCAGGTGGAAAAGACGCAGAACGCCAATCTTGTTCTGAGAACGGAAGTTATCAATAAGATCACATCCGGAAAATCTCCGCGCGTTATCGTTGCGTATGCAGGAGCGCTGTCTGAAAAGGTTTTAAAAAAGGAAGATTTTAAGGCGATTTCGCATCATATAAAAGTAGGCGATCAGTTGGATTTTGATTTTGTGGATGAACTGCTGAATCATTACCATTTTCAGCAGGCGGATTTTGTTTCAGAGCCGGGAGAATTTTCCGTAAGAGGGGGAATTGTAGATGTTTTCTCGTTCTCCAATGAAAAGCCATACAGGATCACATTTTTCGGGAATGAAGTGGAAAGCATTAAAACGTTTGATATTGAAACACAGCTTTCCATTGATAAAGTAAGCGATTTTCAGTTGGTTTCCAATATGAATTTTACAGTAACAGGAAGCAGGGTTTCTTTATTGCAATTGTTGCCAAAAGAGAGTTTCGTGGTTTCTAAAAATGGAATTGTGGGAATGCAGAGACTGAAATCATTTTATGAAAAATCTCTGGAAAAATATGAAACCTTAAGCAAGGACATTGCACACAGATCGCCGCAGGAATTGTTTATTTCCGATCAGGAATTTCTGTTTGATTATAAAAAATTTAAAACCGTTGATTTCGGAAGTGTTTCTATTGAAGGACTTATTGAATTATCGGAGATGAAAATAGACCAGACTTCACAACCTGCTTTTAATAAAAATTTCGAACTGTTAATTGAAGATATTGAAGGCAAACAGAATGAAGGCTTCGATACATGGATTTCTTTTTCCACAGAAAAGCAGAAGGAAAGATTGGAACTGATTTTTGAAGAGCTGGAACATAAACTTCCTTTTAAAAGTTTTAAATCTGAACTTCATGAAGGTTTTGTGGATAATGATCATAAAATTCTGGTCTACACCGACCACCAGATTTTCGACCGTTATCAAAGATATAAGGCGAAGAATACCTTTGCCAAATCTGAACAGTTGACATTGAAGGATTTAATGTCTTTGAAAATCGGAGATTACATTGCCCATATCGATCATGGAATCGGAAAATTCATGGGACTGGTAAAGGTGAATAACGACGGGAAAATTCAGGAATGTTTTAAACTGACGTATAAAAACGGAGACTTATTATATGTGAGCATTCATTCTCTTCATAAAATTTCAAAATACAACGGTCCGGAAGGTCGCGAAATTGTTTTAAGCAAACTAGGATCGCCAACATGGAAATCTTTAAAACAGAAAACGAAAGCAAGGGTAAAACAATTGGCTTTTGATTTAATAAAATTATACGCTCAAAGAAAATCTGCGAAAGGTTTTGCCTACACTCCGGATTCTTATCTTCAGAATGAGCTTGAAGCAAGTTTCCTTTACGAAGATACTCCGGATCAGGAAAAAGCCACTATTGATGTTAAGAAAGATATGGAAGCCGATACGGTGATGGATCGTCTGGTTTGTGGAGACGTAGGTTTCGGTAAAACGGAAGTTGCAATTCGTGCTGCATTTAAAGCGGCGACCGACGGAAAGCAGGTCGCAGTTTTGGTTCCTACCACGATTCTGGCTTTTCAGCATTACAGAAGTTTTAAAGAAAGACTTAAGGATTTTCCGGTAAATGTTGCGTATGTGAACCGTTTCAGAACAGCAAAACAGAAATCTGAAACGCTTGCAGCTTTAAAAGAGGGAAAAGTAGACATTATTATAGGTACACATCAGTTGGCAAGCAGCTCTGTAAAGTTTAAAGATTTGGGATTGCTGATTATTGATGAAGAACACAAATTCGGAGTTTCCGTAAAAGATAAGCTTAAAACTTTAAAAGCTGATGTTGATACTTTAACATTAACAGCAACACCGATTCCGAGAACGTTACAGTTTTCTTTGATGGCAGCGAGAGATTTATCCGTTATTAAAACGCCGCCGCCCAACAGACAGCCGGTAGATACGCAATTAATCGGATTTAACGAAGAAATTCTTAGAGATGCAGTTTCCTATGAGCTTCAGCGTGACGGACAGGTATATTTCATCAACAACAGGATTGAAAACCTGAAAGATATTGCAGGACTGATCCAAAGACTGGTTCCGGATGCGAGAGTAATTACGGGACACGGACAGATGGAAGGAAAACAACTGGAGAAAAACGTTCTGGATTTCATGGAAGGGAAATATGATGTTCTGGTTTCTACAACCATTGTGGAAAGTGGAGTAGATGTTCCGAATGCGAATACCATCTTTATTAATGATGCGCAGCGTTTCGGGATGGCAGATCTTCACCAGATGAGAGGTCGTGTCGGGCGAAGCAACAGAAAAGCATTCTGTTATCTTATTACGCCGCCTTATGATATGATGACTTCCGATGCCAGAAAACGTCTGGAAGCCATTGAACAGTTTTCAGATCTGGGAAGCGGTTTTCAGATTGCGATGAAAGATCTTGAAATTCGTGGAGCAGGAGATTTACTGGGAGCGGAACAGAGTGGGTTTATTAATGAAATGGGGTTTGAAACTTACCAAAAACTGATGCAGGAGGCTTTGGAAGAGCTGAAAGACGATCAGGAATTTGAAAATCTTTTCGAAAATGAAGAAGAAAGGAACAAATTATTTAAAACCACAAAAGACGTTAATATTGATACGGATCTGGAACTGATGCTTCCGGACTGGTATATTTCAAATACGGAAGAAAGATTGTTGCTGTACCAGAAACTTGCGGAGATAGATAATGAGGCAAATCTGAATAAATTTGAATCTGAACTGATTGACCGTTTTGGAGAATTGCCGAAAGAAGCTGTAAATTTACTAAAAAGTGTAAGCTTAAAATGGCTCGCTTCAGACATTGGTTTCGAAAAGATCGTCATGAAGAACGGAGTGTTCTTAGGATATTTTCCGGGAAATCCTCAGGATAAGTTTTATCAGACGGATAAATTCAGGACTATCATTAATTATTTAACGAAAAATCCTAAAGAAGCACAGCTTAAGGAAAAGACAGGTAAGGAAGGAAATCAGTTGATGATGAGGAAGGATAAAGTAAGGAATGTAGATGAGGTGAATGATCTTCTGAAAACAATTCTGAAGAGTGAAATATAGTTCATTGTATTATCTTATATATTTTGCCGTGTTGTTCTACAATGCGGCATTTTTTATCCCATATTTTTAAAGATAGCTGAAGAACAATACTTTATGTTTTTTAATGTTAAGGGAATTTAACATTAAAAAAATATTAAAAAGACGGCATGTAACATGATTTTTATCGTGTTTGTAATTTTAGCTCTGATCGAAAAAATTGGATAATAAAAACGAATTTATTTTAGTCTTGAAATGTTATAAAAAGTTACTATTTATCACGTTTTGTAGATAAATTATTAAGATTTTAAATGCTTTTTAAAATTTGTAAATATTTCAATATTAAAAAGATATGATTTTTATGTAAATCATAATTCGGAAGAGAAGTAAATTATTTAATTCATTAATAAGGGATATTTAACTTGAAATATTATTAAAAATTGATATGGAATAATAAGTTTTAGTAGTAATAATTCTACTTTTTAGTCAATTGCTGCTATGGCGTAATTAGTTAATTTCTATCAGTTTACGTATTTCTACTCTACTTTCTGTATGTTTTTTTATTTATCTTTGCAGTCCCTTATTATGAAAAAAACTCTATATAGCTGTGTAGCCGGATTATTATTTTCTGTTCAGGCATACGCTCAGGTGGGAATTGGTATTAGTACCCCCAATGCTGTTCTCGATGTAAACGGGAAAACCACCTTAAGAAAAGAATTGAGAGTAGGAGGTACTGCTACTACGCTGGGTAATCCCGGCTTGAACGGACAGGTGCTGGTTTCTCAGGGCGAAGGTCTTCCCCCAAACTGGCGATCCATAAATGTTACTTTTATGGAAGAAGGTCAGTATAAACTCATCAACTCGTATTTATCTTCCGATCAGGTGGGTATCAGTACCCTTTCTAACGGTGTTGCTGCAGACGGAATTTATAAAAATTCTGTTGGAAACGACATTGCTGCTACTGCAAACGGTACGTGGGTAAAGATTGCCGGTCTTGAGAATAACTTCATCATTAAAAACGGAAAAAACAGGCTTACTTACCAGTTTCAGACAGGAGTTGAAATGAAAGCACCCGCTGCAACAACTTCTCAAAGTGTTACATTTGCCTGTGGTATATTCCGAAACAATAAACTGGTTGCAGTACGTCCGGATAAGATTACTTCCAATAACAATACCGATAAAGGAGGTTTTCAGGACTATATATTCACGCTGAATTATACGGAGCAGAATGTTCCTGTAGGTACACAGAAAATTGAGGTTGCCTGCAGAAAAATTGAATCTTCAGATATCAATTCTCAGTTTACCATCGGAAAAAATATCTCGAATTCAAATTCAGTTTCCAATGCATTTAATCTTGAATCTGATTTTAAGGTGGATATTATTGAATATGTAACGTATAAAAGCAACTAAATCCCTCCATGAAAAAAATATTATTAGCTTTCTGTATTTCCGCAGGAATTTTATCTTCTGCGCAAATAGGTATAAAAACACCCACTCCGAAATCTACTCTTGATGTAAACGGTGATGTTAATTTAAGAGATAAATTATCTGTTTTCAATCCTACGGATAACAGTATTTCACAGGGAAATAACGATCAGATACTTGTTTCGCAGGGAGCAGGAAATCCTCCGATCTGGAAGTCTCTTCGTATTCCGGAATATGAACCGAATAAATTTTATTTAATTTTCAATAACTCTTTCTCAGATAAAACAGGGATTACTTTTTCCAGTACGGAAGAATCTTCCAATGGAACAAGCAGATCTACAACCCTTGTAAAAGATACAGATTTCAGCAGTTTAAATCAGTTTAAAAAAATAGCATCTTTATCTCAGCCATTCTTTGTTTACAGTACAGAAAGTAAAACCTACTTCCAGTTTGAAACAGTGGTTCAGGCTGCGTTTCCTGCCAATGGGACGACCGATATTTCTATTGATTATGCATGCGGAATTTTTGTAGACGATAAGCTTGTGAATCTAAGACAGAGAAATATAAAGGCAAGTAGTGCTACCAATACTTTTATTACGCATAACCAGATCGGGATGGTGCAGAACCTTACCAAAGGGCAGCATACAGTGAGTGTAGCATGTTCCAGATTAAAATCGTACAATACTACGGCAAATTTAGGTATCGGTATTAATGTGTCTTCAAATATCGACAGCTTTATCACACAATCCTCGCTTAAAGTGGATGTTTACGAAATACCGCAAGTATTTAATTCAATCTTAAACTAAATCATGAAAAAAATAGCTTTAGTAATATTTTCTATATTCTCATTAGGATATTATGCCCAAGTCGGTATAAAGACTACAACACCTGTAGGTTTACTTGATATCAACGGGGATCTGAACATCAATAAAGAAATGAGAATGGGCGGAACAAATACCGTAAAAGGTTCAGCCGGAACAGCAGGAACCATTTTTCATAATAACTCGGATCTTGCAGTTAACGACTGGAAGAGTGTGAAAATTGCAGACGGACAGGGAAGTATGTCTTTATTTTCCATGAATACAGTGTCGGATCAGACAGGAGTAACCTTCAGTGGAAATAACGGTTCTACTTCTCCTTATGCAGAAAACTCTGCGCTTACTTCAGATTGGACAGTAATTACAGGAGCTCAGGATACGTATTCGGTAACCAATACAACTAATAAGGTTGTTTTTACGTTTCAGACAACTGCTCAAAAGACCAATAATTCAAACTCGTCTTCAGGTTTTGCGTGCGGAATTTTTGTGGATGATCTTTTAAAAGCAGTAAGAACCGATGTTTTAATCGGGACAGACGGTTCCTATAAAATTTATAACATGAACACAACACTTACGAATGTAACTCCGAAAAATAATTATAAAGTAAAAGTTGCCTGTACAAAACGAAACCTGAACAGTGGAACTTTGGGAATAGGAACGGCAGTGAATACCAACTTTCTGAATTCCGATATGTCTCAGTCTGTTTTAACAACGTCTGTTTTACAGCCTTACTAAAAACAGATTATTTTTCATAAATTAGAATCTAAAAGCGAAAGTTTTTAGATTTTTTTATTTTAAAGTGATATTTATTTAATGATTTTAAGGCTTTAATAGGAGAAAATAAATTATATTTGACAGCATTAAAAATTAATAATATGACCAAAAATTACATCCTGTCTACTTTTGCTGCAATTGCCCTTGGTTTTGTGGTTTCTTGTGACAATACAACGGAAGATCCGCCGAATCAGAATAAGAATACAACATCCGGAACTACGATTACAGGTCCCAGAATTTTATCCAAAGTAAACAATGGGACAAAAGATCTGGAAGAGTATGTTACAACAGGAGGAGCGCTTTCTCAGGTTTTTGTAAGAGATGCTGCGTCCAGCAATACGCTTACTTCTACCGTAACCTATTCGGGAACAACAATTTCTCAGATAAAAATTCAGGATAATGTAACTCCGCACGTTACGGATAATACATATGCACTTACGTATACAAGCGGAAAATTATCCGCATTTACAATGGATCAGACCGTTATGGGAGTAGCTAACCACAGCGATTTTACGGTATATTATGATGCAAACGGAGTGCTGTACAGAATTGTTGAGAAGAAAAAAATGGCAGGAAGTACTTCCTATACTCATTATACAGAACTTAAATTTACCTTTTCGGCAAACAATATCGTAAAAGCAGATTACACCACGATGTTAATGAGCGGAGGAACTCCTACTGCTTCCACGGCATCTACCACTTCTTATCTGTATGAAAATTATGATGTTAAAGTAAACCCTTATACTACGCTTCCGAAGGAATATTTTATGGTATCTTCCACTATGACGCAGCTCAACTCTTATATGCTGTCTGCCAATAATGTAGGGAAAGTTACGATACAGAATCCTGCCGGAGCTGCCATTTCTTATCCTAAAGGGTATCTGTATGATTCACAGAATTATCCGGTTTCAGATCAGAGTCAGACAATTAAATATATCTATAAACCGTTATAAAGAAGAATTATCTTTTACTAGTTTTATGATAATATGAATAAAAACGTGATTTTTATTCAAAAAAAAATTATATTTGTGAAAAAATAAATAATCCCCTATTGGAATGAAACGACTTTTTTATTTTGTTTTACTATTGGTAGGTATTTCTACAATTCATTCTTGTAAAGATTTATTGGATGAAGACGGAAATCCTCTGGTGGATATTAATGACAATACAGGACTGAATGGTCCGAGAGCTTTATACAGAGAGATCACAGACTCAGATACTTTAGCAACCTATTATTACAATGGTCTTCAATTGTCTAAAGTGGTAACAGACAGTATGAACTCTACTACAGATTTAGCATGGAGCGGAGACAAGGTAAGCAGAATCGATTTCAGAGGATTTTTAGATCTTGACGGAAACGGAGATTTAGATAAAGACAGTGTTATCTTTACACAGCAGTTTACTTATGGAAGTACAGGAAGAATAGAAACCATTTCAGAAAACAGATCTTTCTTCAAAAGAAGTACTACAGCTCCATATACTCCTTTAGTACCGGGACCACAGACGCTTTATAAAAAGACAAAGACACTTTATACCCTCAAGTATGCTGCGGCAACGGCAAAACTAGATTCAATTATCATGAGAAACGGACCTGAAGCTTCAGGAACTCCATTTGTATATACCTCTTATTCAAAAACAAAATATGAATATACAGGAGATAATGTTTCCAAAGTAACGAGAAATTACGGACCAATGGGATCTACAGGAACTATGGGTGCGGCAACAACCAAACTGGGATACGAGTTTACAAATTATGATACGAAAATCAATCCGTTTACTTTAATTCCGAATGCGTACAAAATTTCAAGACTATTATCAACGGAAGCGAATGATGTAAAAAGCTGGATTTTGTCACCGAACAGCCCTCAGAGATATTCTGTAACAGATTTAACCACACCAATTCCTACACCGGTTGTATTCTCCACAAATTACAACTACGATGCACAGACTTATATGCAGAAAGGATATGGAATAAATTACATCTATAAACCTTTGTAAAAATTTACAATTAAAATAATAAAAAACTCAATCTTCATGAAGGTTGGGTTTTTTTATTTGAAATCCTTTAATTTTGCAAAAAATTTCTCAATGAAATATTTAATTGTCGGTCTTGGAAATAAAGGCGCAGAATACGAAAATACACGTCACAATATAGGCTTTAAAGTTGCAGACAAATTAGCGGAAACTATGGAAGTTTCTTTCAATACCACCAATTTCGGCTGGATGGCAGACGGGAAATACAAGGGAAGAAGAGTCCTAGTCTTAAAACCGGATACTTACATGAATCTTTCCGGAAATGCTGTACGTTACTGGATGCAGAAAGAAAACATTCCTCTGGAAAATGTTCTTATTGTAACAGACGATCTGGCTCTGCCTTTTGGAACTTTAAGAATGAAAGGAAAAGGTTCAGATGCAGGACACAACGGCTTAAAAAACATCAATGAAGTATTGCAGACACAGAATTATGCCCGTCTGCGTTTTGGAATTTCTGCCGATTTCTCGGAAGGAAGACAGGTAGATTATGTTTTGGGAACCTGGAATGAAGAAGAAAACGAAAAACTTCCGGAAAGAATTGAAAAATTCTCCAAAGCGTGTCTCTCATTTGTATTCGCAGGGATTAACAATACGATGTCTGCATTCAATGGAAAATAATTCTCCGAAAATAATATATCAAAAACCTCCGGAAATGGAGGTTTTTTTGTTATTTGTACACCACAATATCTTTTATGATCTTCTTTTCGAAAAAGTTTCTTTCATTAAGCGTAAAATGATAATTATGTTCCTGCTCAAAAAATTCTATCGGAGTTACAGGAGCTGTGTCTGCTTTCCATTTAATCACAAAACTTACTTCATTCGGAGAATTTACCTCTTTATTTGAAAACCTGAAAATTGTACTCGGAAGCGCATTTTCCTGATCTTCTTTAATGTCGGATTTTGCTTTCTTAAACTGAAGCTGCGTCATGTCTTTCAGCAATAAAGAAAAAGGTTTTCCAATATATTTTTGTTTATTGGTTTCAAATTTTTTAGCATAAGCTAACGTGTCAGAAACTGTTTTTTGAGCATATAAAGCTGTACTGCACAACAAGATGCAAGTCACCCAGAATATTTTTATCCGTATTTTCATGAAAAGAATAAAATTTAATGGTCAAAAGTAAGATTTTATAAACTTTGGTCATCATTTTCTTTGAGTTTTTTCTAAACTGTTTTAAGTAAAACAAAAGACCACCGAAATCCGATGGTCTTTGCGATTGTACTCTTAAAGCTAATTTTCAATCAATTTATCTAAACTATAACATTTCTTATGCTAACCAGGTTACAACGCCTGTTTCTACATCATAATTGGCTCCCACGATCTTAATTTTTCCTTCTTCTTCAAGTTTTCTAAGGGTAGAACTTTGCTTACGGATATCATCAATCGCATTAATTACGTTGTGCTGATTCAGTCTTTCCAAAAGATCTGCATTCGCAGAAGAACGCTCTTCTCCTTCTTCGATAATATCATTGATAATCGGGTTGAAATGATTGATCAGGTGGTTAAGGTTATCCATTCCCAAACCTTCGATTTTTGCTGCATCAAGACCGCCTTTTAAAGCACCGCATTTTGTGTGCCCCAATACTACGACAAGCTTTGAACCGGCAACGTTACAACCGAATTCCATAGATCCTAAAATATCCTGATTAACGAAATTTCCCGCAATTCTGATGCTGAAAATATCTCCCAATCCCTGATCGAAGATAAGCTCTGCAGAAGTACGGCTGTCGATACAGCTTAATACTACCGCAAAAGGCCATTGTCCTTCACGGGTCGCGTTTACCTGCTCCAAAAGATCTCTGTTAGCCTTTAAGTTATTTACAAATCTCTGGTTTCCTTCCTTTAAAAAGTTTAATGCTTTTTCAGGAGTAATCGTCGATTGTGTTTCGGATGTATGTGCTTTCATATAATTTTTATTAAATTGAATTTTTAAAGGTATAAAATTTATTGTTTTGAGCTTACATTGCTCTTTTATGCGTAACTAAAATGTGAGATTCTTCATCTCTTTCATAATCTCTGTAAGACGTTTTAAATCCTAACAATTCAACCGTAATGTCTTCTTCTTTTGCACGGATATTGGCAAAATCCTGAATCATTTCCAGAACATCGGTTGCAATATAAGATGTTTCTCTCGCATCAATAATTACTTTAGAATTTGGCTGAATGTTTTTTAATGTTTTTTTGATAGCCGCTTTATTCAGGAAAGAAACTTCTTCCGCCAGTTTCATTTTTATTTCATCTGCATCATCCAGCTTCTCACGGCTTAAATAATAAGCTCTCTTCATATTTCCCTGAAGAATATAGAATACTGAAATAGCAAGACCTATTCCAACACCTTTTAACAAATCGGTTGCCACAACAGCCACTACCGTTGCAATAAAAGGAATGAACTGGAACTTCCCTAAATGCCAGAAATGTTTAAATGTTGCAGGTTTCGCCAGTTTATACCCCACCATAATTAATACTGCTGCCAAAGTTGCCAATGGAATTAAATTTAAAACTACCGGAATCGATAATACACAGATCAGCAATAAAATTCCATGAATAATGGTTGATAATTTTGAAGTCGCTCCCGAATTGGCATTTGCCGAACTTCTTACCACCACAGAAGTCATCGGAAGTCCGCCGATGAATGAACTGATTAAGTTTCCGATTCCCTGAGCTTTCAATTCCAGATTGGTATCGGTAATTCTTCTCTGTACATCCAGTCTGTCGGAAGCTTCAATACAAAGCAGGGTTTCAATAGAGGCTACAATAGCGATTGTTGCTCCTGCAATCAACACTTTCGGATTGGTGAATCCGTTAAAATCCGGCATCGTCACAAGGTTTTTAAAATCATCAAAAGACTGGGGGACCGGTAAGGAAACCAAATGCTGGGTCTGGATTTCCAATGAACTTCCTGTCATTTTAAAGATCTGGTTCAGGATGATTCCAGTTACAACGGCAACCAAAGCTCCCGGAAGCATTTTAATTCTTTTAAGAGCTGGAACTTTGTCCCAGGTAATTAGGATTGCTACCGAAATTAAGGTAATAATGATCGCACCCGGCTGAATCGCTCCGAATAATTCTGTAAAATATCCGAAATTAAGACCATTGTCGAATATAGATTCATGTCCTTCATAATCCTTATCAAATCCCAAAGCGTGAGGAATCTGTTTCAGGATAATGATGATCCCGATTGCAGCAAGCATTCCTTCGATAACGTTATTAGGAAAATAATTGGAAATACTTCCCGCTCTTATAAATCCTAAAATCAATTGTAGCAATCCTGCAATAATTCCGGCACAAAGGAAAAGTTCGAATGCGCCAAGATCTGTAATGGCAGTTAAAACAATGGCCGTTAATCCCGCTGCAGGACCTGAAACGGAAATATTCGAATTACTGATGGATCCTACAACAAGACCTCCGACGATTCCGGCGATGATTCCGGACAAAGGCGGAGCTCCAGAAGCCAATGCGATCCCTAAACATAAAGGAAGCGCTACTAAAAATACCACGAGTCCTGAAGGGAAATTCTCCTTAATTCCTCCGATTAATGATGTTTTTTTCATGATGAAAATGCTGTGAATAGTGATCTGTTTTTATGAACAGACCGTTGTAAAGTTTGGAAAATGTAATTTTTAAAGCACGTGTTTATTCAATATCAATGGTATGACAAAGAATAGCTATCAAAAAAATCTAACGGTAAAAATTACGCTTCCGGAGGCGGAGAAAATATGGTAAGCAATGGAGACAGATGAAAAGAATCGTCTATCAGTACAAACGATCTGTCTTCCAGTGAGGGTTCATAAAACTTCAGATAATCGAAAACATCCAGAGTTTTAGGAAGTGTTTTTTCATAAACGATAAAAGTCGAGGGGTGGGAATGTGGCTCTTCTTCATTAATTACTACATTGGTTCTTGTAAGATCCCAACCGAAAACTGCGGCAATACTCGGTAAAGCCGTAAAGTTGAGAAAAAACAGTAATGTAATAATACTCCAGAGTTTCATTTTACATTCTTTATATAAAAATTATTTGGTCTTTCTGCTCATTACCCAGTCTGAGCTGGTAAGGTTATAAATTTTCTGGATATCTTTTAATATTTTTTCAAAATCGATCTCCAGATCGATGATTTTTCCGGTTCTCAGATCGAAAACCCAACCGTGAACTACGGGATATTCCTCTAAAATATATCTTTCCTGTACACACGCCATTTTGATAACGTTAATGCACTGTTCCTGTACGTTAAGTTCTACCAGTCTGTCGTAGCGTTTGTCTTCGTCTGTAATAGAATCCAGTTCAGCCTGATGCAATCTGTATACATCACGGATGGTTCTTAACCACGGATTCAGCAATCCTAAATCCTGAGAAGTCATCGCTGCTTTTACGCCTCCGCAGTTATAATGTCCGCAAACAATGATGTCTTTTACTTTAAGGTGTTCCACGGCATACTGAATAACGGCTGTAGAACTCATATCCAGAGTATTCACCACATTGGCTATATTTCTGTGGACAAAAACTTCTCCCGGTTTGGCTCCCATCAGTTCTTCTGCAGTCGCGCGGCTGTCTGAACATCCGATGTAAAGATAATCCGGATGCTGGGTTTTGGCAAGATCATGAAAAAACTCAGGGTTTTCCGCGATTTTAGACTCTACCCATTTTCTGTTGTTTTCAAAAATAGCTTTGTACGACTGTGACATAAGAGCTTTTTAAAGGATTAATTATTTATTTGGTTTAAATTAATTTCAAAATCAATAGACCAAATCGATAATGATGCAAAAATATAATTTTTGGTCACATTCCAATTACTTTTAACAAAGTTTAATATTAAAATATGCTTAAAATCATAAAAGAGATCATTATTTTATGTTTTTTATATGGTTGTAATAATTCTATGCTAAAATTACAAACAATTTGATGACGATAGCTAAAATATTTTTATTTATCAGATCTTATTATTAATATACCCTTCCGTTGCGTTTTCAGATTCATAAATTTTTGCCGGATTGCCCATCACGACAGAATTTTCAGGGACATCAAAATTTACATAAGCATTTGGTGCAATAAGAACATTGTTTCCGATGGTAATTCCTCCCACGATAACGGCATTGGTTCCGATCCATACTTCATCTCCAATGGCTGGAAATCCCTGATTTTTTCCGCGATTCTGCTGTCCGATGGTTACGCCTTGTGCAATATTACAGTTTTTTCCGATTTTAGCATTGGGATTAATCACAAGACCTCCCCAGTGTCCCAGATAAAATCCTTCTCCGATTTCTGTTTCGGGATAGATTTGGAAGCCGTACTTAATCTGATAATGCCTTAAAACCAGTTTCCAGAAAATATTCAGCAACGGTGTTTTTAGATATTGCTGAGACTTTCTTAAAACATAAATAAAATGAAGGTTCGGATTGATGCATTTTATCCAGATCTGAAATGGAGAAAGCCATTTTCCGCTTTCTCTATAAAAGTCTTTCTGAAGAATGGAATAGTTTTCTGCCATACCACAAATGTAATAATTCTACAGGTTTAAATTTTTAATCAGTCACAATTCATCCAGAATAGAAACAATTTTGCTTACCGAATTCTCAAGATTGAAAGGCATTTCATAGTTCTTCAGTTTTTCGGAGTATTGGTCGAAAAATTCAGGCTGGGTTAAGGCTTTTTTCATTCCATCATAAATTCCTTCTTCGGAATTTTCAATGAGAAGACCCAATTCTCCATTGTTTAGCATTTCGTTTGCTCCGGAAACTTTTGTACAGATAATTTTCTTTTTCAGGGTAATTGCTTCAAAAAGAACAGTTGGAAAACCTTCATACCTCGAACTTAAAATATAAAAATCAGCATTTTTAAAATAAGGATAAGGATTGTCTGTAAATCCTAACATTATTGCTGTTTCATCAATGCCAAGCTCGGATTTTAGTTTTTTAATGTTTTCGAAATCATACCCGTCGCCAACAATTAAAACTTTGTGCTGAAAACCTTCATCCAAAAGTTTTTGATGAACTTTTAATAACCTGTCGAACCCTTTTTGTGGAAAAACAGTTCCGACTGAAATAAAGATAGGAACATTCTGATCAAACTGATAGTTTATAACTGGAAGGTCAGCTTTGGCAAGAAACTCTTCGGTGTCTAAAGGATTGTAGATCTTTACAATTTTTTGTTTTTCAGTTTCATTTTTTGCCAGACTTTGAAAAAGCTGCTCTATCTTTTCAGAAATCACCATGATTTTGTCAAACCCAAAAAACTTACGGATCTCATCATTTGTATAGCCTTTCACCTGTGAAAGATCATTGTGAATCCAGACGATTTTTTTTGAACTTTTTAAAGGAGATCCTAAAATTTCATCCCGCATTCCATGAATGGCCGCAAACTCTATGTCGTACTGCTTATTCTTTAATTTTCCCTTATAAAGAAGATTCGGAAATTTTTTAAGGATCTTTTCATGGATTACCCGCGCTGCTTTTCTGGGGATTTCATGAGGACGGTTGGTCGTAATCATTTCGCCTTGATGAAGATGCAGAATATTGATCCAGCCGGGAACTTCAGGCAGATATTTTCCTGAATTCAGATTCAGCAGCAAATCAATCTCATACTTATCGGAAGGCAGATTTTTCAAAAAAGTCACCAAAACTTTTTCTGCTCCGCCATGGCGCAGAGAGCCTATACGGATGAGAATTTTCTTTTTTTCAGACATTTATTTCTTTACGGGTTTGTAAACATGAGGAATGTTTTCTTTAATGTAAGCTTCAAGTTTTGCTCTTTCAGGCTCCAGTTCTCTCGGGTACATTACATTGTTTTCCAGTGCTTTATCTCCATATTGTTCCACCGTACAAATAAATTTTGCCGGAGTTCCGGCATAAACAGAATTGTCGGGCATACTTGAATTCAGTACGGAACCGGCTCCCAAAATACAATTGTCTCCCATCTGAGATCCGGGAAGAAAAATACAGTTGTTTCCTACAAAACAGTTTTTCCCCAGCTTTATCCTTCCAAAATTTCTTGCATCCTGATATTTTTCCATACTTCGGATGACATACATTGCGCCGTCATGATTAATAAATTTGCAGCCCGCCGTAATTTTTGTTCTGTCGCCGATTTCAATTAAAAAAGGTTCTGAACCAAAATCAGGAGCTTCAACAAAAATTACATCTTTCCCCACCTTCAGTCCTCTCGCAACAGAAATTTTAATATAAATCTTCTGAATGATCTTTTGATAGGTGGTATGAATTTTCAGAATAAGACGGTAAAGGAAAATCATTTTTCTTTTTTTGCTAAATTAATAATGATATTTTCTACAGCATTAAAAATCTTCTGATTATCAAACTGTTCTTCAATGTTGATAAGGTTTTTTTTGATTTCGGCAATTAATTCCGGTTCTGTAAGAAATTTCTTCATTGCTTCATACATCTCATCCGTTTCATAATTGATGAGGTAGCCTGTCTTTTCGTGTTCTATCATTTCAGGAATTCCTCCTACGTTGGTTGAAATAATTGGTTTTTGAAGAATAAGACTGTCGGCAATAATCAGAGGCCAGCTTTCAGATTCTGAAGGAAGAATGAAAAAATCTGCATTTTTTACATAAGGATAAGGGTTCATGGAAGATCCTAATAATTTGAAGTTTTCCGTTACTCCAAGTTCTTCCGATTGTTTTTTCAGGTTATTCATTTCCTCGCCGTCGCCGATTATGATAATGTGATGATCAAAACCATCTTTCAGTAATCTTGCGTGCGCTTCCATGAGTTTATGAAAACCTTTTCGGCTGTGAAGTCTCGCAACAGAAACGAAAACAGGTTTGTTTGGCAATTCAGGTTTAAAAGCTAAAGCTTTCTGTTTTAATTCATCAATAGGAATCGCATTTAAGATAACCTGATTTTCGGGAATTTTAAGATCAGGATACGTTTCTATTAAAATATCTTTCGTTTGTTGGGAACCGAAAATAAAATAGTCAAATTGGGGAATCTGCTTTAAAATTTCAGGAACCAAAGGCTGAAGTTTCGGCAGAGTAATATCGGAGTGAAACCAGCCTATTTTCTTTGATTTTTTATTAACAGAATGGAGAACCGCAGAAAAAGCAGCGTAAGTAGGAGCTATTTCTACATCATATTCATCATTAAGAATTTTCTGAGCGATGGAAGGATTTCTCAAAGCATTCTGAAGTCTTAATTTTCTTTTTGCTAACTGTAGTTTTTGGATAAGCGGATTTTTTGAAAGATCTTCTCTCCCCTCTGTGAGATAAATTTTTCTTACATGAGTGGGAATTTCGTTTCTCAGCTCTCCCTGATTCATATTTAAACAGATCGTCATGTCGAATGTATCTTTGTTAAGATGATTCAACATACTTAAAACTACTTTTTCCACACCGCCCATTTCCATAGAACGATGCCTGAAAAGCACTTTTATTTTATTATTTTTCGTCATTAACTAAAGATTTGTTGGGCAAATATGATCAGTTTCTTTTTAATTTTAAATGCAATGGAATTCTGATATTCTAAAAGTCTGTAGATTTCCTGAGAACTGTTGTACTCTTTCGGGATTGTCTTTCCGTTTATGGAAGATAATTTTCTGCGTTTCATGGTATTGAAAATGACTTTGGCAAAATATTCCCTCGATTTGGGGCGGTTGTCATTTTGAGAAATACCTCCGGAATGAAGCCTGTAAAGATAATTTACCTCGTTAATAAATTTTACCTTACCTTTTTCATACATTTTTAAATATAAATCCTGATCTTCAGCAATCTTCATTTCCGTGTTCATTTTTTCCGTCTGATTATAAATGCCCTTTCTGAAACACACGAAATGCACAATATTTACAGGGCAGTTGAAAAAAAACGGACTGTTATTAATAACCTGCTGAGCGATTTTTGGAACCTCCAGAATTTTCAGATTTTCATCACATTTTGCAAATTTGCTGTAAGTAAGAACAACATTTCGTTGCTTTTGAAAAATTTTTATGCTTGAAGAGAGCGCATTCGGTGTAATAGCGTCATCAGGATCTACAAAGCCGCAAATATCACCTTCTGCCAGTTCAATCAGTTTGCTTTTTGTGATTCCTACACCGCTGTTTTCTTCATTTCTGTAAATTTTAAAACGTTCATCACTGCCGGTTAATTTTTTAATTACCTCCACGGAATCGTCTGTAGAAGCGTCATCCAGAATAATCGCTTCCCAGTTTTTGTAATCTTGTGCTATAATAGAATCATAGCATTCTTTAAAGAATTTTCCATTGTTGTAATTGGCAATCAGAACAGAAAACTTCATCTTATTGTGTTAATAAATTTTTACAAAGATAATTATATCCTAAAGATAACAGAAAAATCTTTATTTTTGTGGCTTAAATTTAACACAGTGAGCGAAATATCCAGAGTTCTCAAAACGTTTATAGCCTATCTTAAAAGACCGGATCTTTACCCTGAATTGGGACGGAAGATTGTAAAAAATACCGTAAACCGGGGAAATGCATTCAAAGGAAAGGAAAAAACCAATTCTTGGGCAGCTTCCCGAGCAATTTCTCAAAAACAGGCGGTTTTTCAACTTTTCGGAATTGATATTGAGCCTTTTCAGGCTGAATTCGCTGAAGTTTTAAAAGATTCTCAGAAAAGACAGGACGATTGCCCTATTAAAATGGGTGGAGCAGGAGCTTTGGAACTGATTTATTATTCATGCGAATTTACCAACGCTAAAAATACCGTTGAAACAGGTGTTGCTTATGGTTGGTCTTCTCTGGCTGCTTTACTTTCATTAACGAAGATAAACGGGACTTTGTACAGTTCAGATATGCCGTATCTTGCGCAGGACGGCGATCAGTATGTGGGATGTATTGTTCCTGAAAATCTGAAATCTCACTGGAAATTATTCCGTTTTGCAGACAAAGAATCGTTACCGAAAATCTTTGCAGACAACGCATCTTTTGACGTTGTACATTATGATTCTGATAAGAGTTATAACGGGAGATTCTGGGCATACAACGAATTGTACAAGCATTTGAGAAAAGGCGGAGTTTTTATTAGCGATGATATTGGAGACAATTCTGCTTATCAGGATTTCTGCGAAAAAAATAGTATTGAAACTACGGTAGTAGAATACGAAGGAAAATACATTGGTGTTTTTGTTAAATAAAAACTTTTAAATGTATTTTTGATTCGTGAAAATTAGTCAGATTACATTTACAAGATTTTTAGCCGCAATAGCAATTGTAATTTTTCATTATGGTGAAGGCGCTTTCGTTTATAAAATAAAATATATATCGGAGATTTTTGCTAAGGCGAATATCGGCGTAAGTTATTTTTTTATTCTTTCGGGATTTATAATGATCGTTGCTTATCATAGCAAAGAAAAAATAAATTATATTGATTTTTACCGCAACAGGGTCGCAAGAATTTATCCACTTTATGTAGTTGGATTGCTTCTCTATTTGTTGATTCGGTCTCAGGAAACTGCTTTTTTCCCGATTATTGCATATTTGTCTGGTGTTCAGAGCTGGCTTCCCGGTAAAGCTTTAATTTTGAATTTTCCGGGATGGTCGATTTCAGTAGAATTTTTCTTTTATCTGATCTTTCCTTTTCTATACAATTATATTTATGCCAAAAAGAATAAATCGATTTGGATCATTGCCATTATAATCTGGATTGTCACTCAGGTTTTTTGCAACTATTTTATGTTCTCCGGATTGTATGAAGGAAGGTATTCCAAAAGTCATGATTTTATTTCATACTTTCCGCTGCTGCATATTAATGAGTTTCTAATCGGAAATCTCGCAGGAATATTTTTTGTTAAAAACTTTAGACAAAGAAACTATGACTGGGCAATAATACTGGTTTTCAGTTTAATATTATTGGCACTTCTTTTCGTTCCTCTATATTATCATGATGGATTAATGGCTGTGTTTTTTGTTCCGCTGATTGTTTTAATCTCTCTGAATAATGGTTTTTTAACCAGAATAATGTCTATAAAGCCTTTGGAATATATGGGAGAAATCAGCTATGCCATCTATATTGTTCACATTCCTGTTCTGTTTATTTTAAGGTCGTTTTTGTGGGATTATTTCAGAATCTATGATAGAAGTATCATCTTTTGGATCTATATTCCTGTTTTAATAATTATTTCAGGCATTTTTTATCAATTGATAGAAAAACCCTGCAGAGATTATTTAAAGAAGATAAAATTCGGATAAAAATATTTACTTTTGTTAAACATAAATGAATAAATTATGACAGAAATGCTGTTCCCTTTTCCTATTTTCGTTCCTGATAATAGCTGTTTATCAATATATTCTGCATAAGTTTTTCTTAAAATCTTCAATTTAAAAGAATACTATGCTATTTAATTCTATTGGTTTTCTAATTTTTCTGCCAATCGTTTTTATACTTTATTGGTTTGTTTTTAATAAAAAGTACCAACATCAGAATGTACTTGTTCTGGTAGCAAGCTTCTATTTCTATGCCTGTTGGGACTGGAGATTTCTTTTTCTGCTGATGTTTTCTATCGGGCTGGATTTTGTTTCCGGTATTATGATCGAAAAAAGCAAAAGCAAAAAAGAATCCACATTTTGGTTAGCACTCAGTATTATTATAAATCTGGGCTTTTTAGGTTTTTTCAAATATTATAATTTTTTTATAGAAAGTTTTTCAGAACTTTTTGGAAGTTTTGGTTTCCACATCAATATCTGGCTGTTAAAAATAGTCCTTCCTGTTGGAATTTCTTTTTATACGTTTCATGGTCTTTCTTATGTGATTGATATTTATAAAAAGAGGATTTCTGCGGAGCGGAATTTTATAGATTATGCTGTTTTTGTAAGTTATTTCCCTTTATTGGTAGCGGGACCTATTGAAAGAGCAACCCACCTTTTGCCACAGATTCAGAGAAAAAGGACATTTAATTATGAACAGGCTGCAGACGGAATGCGGCAAATTCTCTGGGGCTTTTTTAAGAAAATGGTTATTGCAGACAATTGTGCGCCTCTGGTAAATGAAATTTTCGCACATTATCACACCGAAAGTGCCAGTAATCTGGTTTTGGGAGCCATACTTTTTGCTTTTCAGATTTATGGTGATTTTTCGGGGTATTCTGATATTGCTCTTGGAGTTTCAAGACTTTTTGGAATAGAGCTTCTGAAGAATTTTGCTTTCCCTTACTTTTCAAGAGATATTGCAGAATTCTGGAGAAGGTGGCATATTTCTCTTTCTTCATGGTTCAGAGATTATCTTTATATTCCTTTAGGAGGGAGCAAGGGCGGACTGATAATGAAGATCCGCAATACTTTTATCATTTTTTTAGTCTCGGGTTTCTGGCATGGAGCTAACTGGACATTTATCATCTGGGGCGGATTGAATGCTTTGTATTTTATGCCTCTTTTACTGATGGATAAAAACAGGCAAAATCTTGAAGTTGTTGCCATGGATAAATTTTTACCTTCTATCAGGGAGATTTTTCAGATTTTAATTACCTTTTCTCTTACCTGTTTTGCATGGATTTTTTTCCGCGCGGCATCTGTTTCTGAGGCTGTTTCTTATATTGGGAAAATTTTTAATAAGACGATTTTTTCAGTTCCTACTCATTTTCCATATAAAGTAATGGCTCTTATTGGAATAATGCTTATTGTTGAATGGCTCAACAGAAGCCGCTTTCACGGTTTGGAAATTGAAAGATTTCATCCGTGGCTGAGAAGAGCTATGTACGCAGTGATTATTTTTATCATTTTCCGGTATGCTAATTTCGGGAATAATGAATTTATTTATTTTCAGTTTTAGTATGAAAAAATTTTTATTCAAATTATCATTTTATCTGGTAGGTTGTGCTGTCGTTTTGGCTGTTCTCGGATCTTTCGCAGATGGAAATACAGACGATAATTATATGCATTTCGCAGTAGAAAAGCCTGAAAATATTATTTTGGGAGATTCCAGAGGTTCTCAGGCTGTTCAGCCGGATATTTTAGAAGGTAAGCTTCATAAAAAGTTTGATAATTTCGCCATCAATGTCGTTCAGTCACCTTACGGAAAAGTTTATCTGGAAGCTCTAAAAAGAAAAATTAAACCGAATACAAAAAATGGTGTTTTTATACTGACTGTTGATCCCTGGAATTTATCTGTCAATAAATCATTTGATGAGTCTAAAGATTTTCCGGAAAAAGAAAATTCTCCATTAGGAAATATGTACAGTTATGATATGTCGCCTAATTACGAATATCTTTTAAAGAATTATCCAAGAAGCTGGTTTAAAATTTTTAGCGAAAGAGAAGAATCGGGAAGATCCAATACTTTTTTACATAAAAATGGATGGCTTGAAGTAAATGTAAGCATGGAAAAAGATTCTGTACAAAAAAGAGCAGAAGCCAAGCTGAAATTTTACAAAGAAGATCTTGCTAAAACACAGAAAATATCTGCAAAAAGAATTCAGGCACTGGAAGATATGATTACATTTCTAAAAGATAAAGGAAGTGTATATCTTGTAAGAATCCCTGCTTCGGGTGAAATTATGAATGTTGAAAACAGATATAGTCCTGATTTCAGTCAACGTATAGAAAATATTTCAAAAAGATATCATGTAGTGTACTTTGATTTTTCTTCAAAAGCTGAAGATTATATTTACACAGACGCAAACCATATGTACAAAGAATCCGGAAAAGTTTTTACCTCACAGATCGCGGATTCTATACTTATAAATTCGAAACATTTAAAATAAATATTCTCTGAAATTAATATTGTAAAGCCCGGAACGAATGCTTCTGTAATCTGTAAAAAGATATTTGATGATCATTCCCCATTTTTTCAGAGTGGGAGCCAAAGCAATTTCGTAGCTTCTGTGCATTCTTTTGATGTGTAATTTTACATCTTCCGGAATGGTGTTTTCCTTCTGTGCCCATTCGTTTACTTCTTTCCACAGCAGAACCCGGGTTATGGCAGGATTTACTTTTTTAGAATCTACTGCTGTAATTCTGTTACTCTCGTGAACGCCTCTCATGGCAACCGCTTTATCCAGAATTCCCGGATAAAGATCAAGATAATAAGATAATCTGAACAAGAATTCTGTATCCTGATGAAGCCTTAAATGCGTTTTGAAAAAAGGATTGAGCTTTCTGACCATAGATTCTCTCCTGATCGTTAAACAATCGATACTGAAAAGCCCAAAGCTTCCTCTCATATTGAGCTGACCCGGAAAAACGTCTCTGGGATCGTGTTTCTTATAAACGGTAGTTAAATTATCCTTAAAAAGGCTGTAATACTGTTCTTTTGCTTTTTCAGAATAGTAATGAACTCCTAAAGCACCGTAAACACCTTCTACTTTTGGATCTTTAAATAGTTCTTTTTCGGCATCAAAACGGTTGGGCAGATAATAATCATCTGCATCCAAAAAAGCAATAAAATCTCCGGTAGCTTTTTCCAATCCTAAATTTCTTGTTTTTCCCGCTCCGTGATTTCCTTTGTCGGGATGCTGAAACAGCTTTACCCGATCATATTTTTCAGCTAGTTTTTTACAGATTTCTAAGGCATTATCCGGAGATTGGTCTTCAATTAAAATAACCTCATATACTTCCTCAAACTGCAGAGCAGATTCCACAGCTTGGGTTACATATTTTTCGGCGTTGTAAACGGGAGTTATGACGGAGATTTTCAATTTAGCTCTATGTTAATTGGTTTTATAATCCAGTTGTCCTGGAATACATTTGGAAAGTCACTTTTCTGAATGACTTTATTATGCACTCTGCTGTATATTTCAAATTTATTATCATTGAAAAAGTTGAAAAGATCATCAGGAGTGTAAGAGCCTTCTTCCGAAATCCATTGTCTGTCATATTCCAGAAAAATGACAGGTCTGTTTTTCAGGATAATTTCCTTATTTCCAAGAATTACAACAGCTTCATACCCTTCAACATCTATTTTCATGAGATCAAAATGAATTTCTCCAATTGTGTTTTCCAGTGTATCTGTTTTTACGGTTATTTTATTGGTATGCTCATTAGCTCTGTCTATAAAAGAACTTGCTCCGGCATGATCCTCAATAAAATTGAATTCCTTGGTTTCTTTTCTATTACTTATTCCTAAATTAAAAGTTTTTATGTTCTTAATATTATTTTTCGCAATACTTCTGTTAAACTGTTGATATACTTTGGGAATAGGCTCAAAGGCATATATTTCTTTGCAGTACGAGCTTAATATCAAACTGTGCTGACCGATGTTCGAACCTATGTCCAGCATTATTTTGCCTTTATCCAGCTCATTGTACATATCGTCGATAATGTCTTTTTCGTAAATACCATTTTTAAAGATCATCATGTCAACAAATCCGAATTGTCTGTTTAGAATTATTTTGGTTTCTTTTTCTCTATATTTTATGGTATATGTGGTAACGCTGTCGAGGTAAGAGATATTGAGTTTTCTTTTAACAAAATTGAAAACTCCTTCTTTAAATAGGACATTACTAAATTTTTTTACTGTATTCATGTTTATAATTTTATCGGATAAATTTTATACTTCTGTGTTCCGCCTGTAAATATATAAGTTTTTTCTCTTCAATGCTTTTATTAAGGCGTTTTACCAGAGCTTGCGGAGTGAGATAGTCGCTATAATAATCTAAAACATTTTTTCTCATTGCAGCAATTTCGTGTTCCTGTAGAGTGAAAATTTCCTGCTCAAGAATTTGTTCTAAATGATTAAGGTTTTCGAATATAATGGCATTCATTTTATGCTGAAGATTAGGATACATTACCTCAGCATATTCTTTTTGTATGAGAGGAATGGTGCCAACTGACATTGCTTCAATCACGTTATGACAAAGCGGCATTACGACTCCGGGACAGCATAAATAAAAGTTGAAATAGGAGAGTAGCTCTCTAATATCCTCCATTTTTATAGGGTAGTTTTCCTTGATCGCAAAAACATATTTTTCATCTAAACTTTTGTTTGGAGAAACAATATCTTTTTTACCGTAAATTGAAATAAACGGCTCTTTTTTCTGAAAAAAATCTAAAAGTGCAATTCGTGTTTCCACAGTAAAAGCAGTTCTTTTAATATCCAAATAAGCTTTAGCATCAAAATTTCCGTAGCAGAAAATAGAATTAAATCTCTTTCTTTCTGTATCAATTTTATGATTCCAGATCTCTTGATTGTACATAAATGGATGAAAGCTCATAGGAACATGAAAAGCATTTTCATCAGTATTATTATGTTCGAAATAAGTGGAAAAATAATCAGGACTGAACATTTTATCATTTATTTCAATACAGTTTTCAGGAAGATCTTTTTTGTGAATGCTTAAAAAGTTTTTTTCCCGGACAATAAGTCCCAAATAGCGGTCTTTATTTCTCAGATTTCTAAATCTTGCGAAATTCATGGGATACACAATATGATATCCTGAAAGCTGGTAGAATTTAACCAGTAAATAAAAAAAGCGATGATAAAGATTCGGATTTTCAAAATTGATCAGCAATGTTTTATCGTTCTTTGGCGGATTGTAAAACTTTAATTTCACATAAGCCAGAGAATCACTCACAAGTCTTTTGATCTGGTTAATTCTTTTATTCATCATTAGGATTGTTTAAAGCGTGAAACCGATATCTTGTTTTCAGAAATTCAGGATATTGCAGTGCTGTAACCAAAAATGAAAGCCATTTTTTTAATCCCTTCTGATTCGCTATTTTAAAACTGAAATAGTCCAAAGCTATTTTTTTTGTATATTCTTTTTCTAAAGAATTCGCTTTACTCCATAAATAAACAGACTCATTGTAGAGTAAGCTGTTTTTATAAAATTTTGAAGAATAAGGTTTTATCTTTGTAATTCTGTTATCATCATGTATTCCTCTTATAGCAATCGCCTGATCGATAATTCCGGATTTTAAATAACAGAGATATGCCAGTTTAAGGTTGAAATCAGAATCCTGATGTACTCGGAGATTTACATTAAAACGAAGATGAACTTTGTCTAAAGCAGATTTTCTTACTGTTAAAGCATTCAGATGAAAAAAAGAGCCGAATGTTTTTGAAGTTAAGCCCAACAAACCTCTGAAAACCTCTCTTCCTTCCGCAGGATAATTTACTGTGGTAAGATTAGATTCTTTAAATTTCTGCTGAAATTCCTGTTTGCCTTTTTCCGTTAAATATTCCACGCCAATTGCTCCAAAAACACCATCTATTTTTGGGTCTTTGAAAATTTCTTTTTCCGCATCAAAACGGTTGGGAAGATAATAATCATCTGCATCCAGAAAAGCAATAAAATCACCTGTTGATTTTTCGATTCCCAAATTTCTTGTTGCTCCGGCTCCGTAATTTCCTTCGTCGTGATGCCGGAATAATTTAATTCTGGAATCTTCTGAAGCTAGTTTTTTACAAATTTCTAAAGAATTGTCAGTAGAACAATCCTCTGCCAAGATAATTTCTTTTACCTCATTAAATTGCAGAGCAGATTCTACGGATTTTCTCAAAAATCCGGAAGCGTTATAAACTGGGATGATCACAGAAATATTCAGGTTCATTCTTTTATTTCTAAAATGATACTTTCTTGATAAGATTGAGCAAACTCCTCAGGAATATCAAACGATTTCTGTTTTTCGGCTTCGTTCACATGTCTTCCTTCGATGGGAATTTTTTCAGTAGCTTTCTTTAAAAACCAGATGTATTCAATATCAATATGTCCGATATCGATTGCCCAATAATTGTCTTTAGCCAGATCGTAAGCCAAAATCGTTGCGGAGGGACCTAAAGCCGCCAAAATAAGTCTGTCTTTTCCAAATTCCGCTGCTGCTTCAAAAATTTTATCATAACATCTGAATGCATTCTTTTCGGGACAGATAATCCTTTTAAGAGAGGCTGCATTGTCAAACAGATCATTTCCTACTCCCAATCGGGAATACCTTCCTTCAATGATAAGTATATCTTTTCTATCCCATATTTTTTTTAAGGATTGGATGATATCTGTATTTCTTTTTTCGGATTTGTCTTCATAGCCAAGATAAAATCTCGTGATGAACGAATTTCCGTAGGTTTTGTTTTGATCTAAAAAAGGAGAAATTCTGGAACCGTAATTGTTAATGAATTTTTTCCACCAATATTTGGTAATAATATCAAATGAGCGTACCGTAACAAGTGGTTCAGGAAGACAAACCAAATGGTTTTTAAGGTCTGAACCTATCACTTCACGCATTTTTTCACGAATTCTCTCACTGTTTTCCTGAAATTCCAGTTCATATTGTGGCAGCATCAATCTGAATTCGCCATCTCCGAATCTGCTTACCGAACGACGGTTTTTAACAATCTCATCAATCGTCTCTTTTATATTCAGAATACGATATGAAGGGAATTCTGCACGAAGTTTCCGGGTATTAAAAAGCCATTGATAATAGTAGAAACGGGAAGTGATTCTTTTTTTCAGACTCATGATTACAAATATTTTTCGTTGTTATGAGCCCAAAGAGCCAACTGCAAAAGACACCAGTGTTTGTAATCTTTGGTCAGTAAATTCTGTGTAGCCTTAAAATCAATATAATTAAAAATCTTTTGGTTAGGATTTTTTAACAGCTCATCGGAAAAGCGGAGAAGGCTGTCTTCTGTAAACCAGTTTTTAACATTCATTCCGAATCCTTGTTTATGACGTTTTCTGATAGTTTCCGTCCAGTAAGAGCCCATCGCTTCGCGAAGTATAATTTTATCGTTGTCATTATTAAGCTTAAGATTTTCCGGAAGCTGAATACAGAATTCTGCAAAATCCAGATCAAGAAACGGTGTTCTTACTTCTAAAGAATTTGCCATTGCCATTCTGTCGGATTTTACCATCATATTGGACGGTACAAAGTCTTCAATATCCAGTCGCATGATGTCATTTAATGAATCCGGATCCGGAATAAAGCTGTAAGGCTGCTCATAATCTGAATGCAGTCCTAAAGCCTGTCTCTCTTGCTTTGAGAAAGCTCTTCTTACATAATTTTGATGAAAGTCGAGAATATTTTTGTTTTCAATATTCTGTTGACTGATAAAAGAAATAGATTTTATTTTCTGATACAGTTTTAATCCAAACTGGGCAATAATATTTTTGTAACTGAAATGATTTCTCAGTTTATTTTCAATGGTATAGAAGTTGTAGCCGCCGAATAATTCATCTCCTACATCTCCAGAAAGGACAACGGTAAGATTTTTACGCGCATTTCTGCAAATTTCAAAATGTGGAATGGAAGAATAATCCGCAAAAGGTTCATCGAAAAAAGGAGAAGTTTTTAAAAGAGCCGTTACGAGATCTTCCTTTTTTTCGTGAACTTCAATATGATTGGTATTGTATTTATCGGCTATTTCTTTGGCATATTTCAGTTCGCTGTCTTCATGATCATAACCAAAGCTGATGGTTGTCTGTTTCGGTAAAAATTCGGCAACAAGTCCTACAATAGAAGAAGAATCTAAACCGCCACTCAGAAAACTACCTACTTCAACATCGGCTACCAACTGTTTTTTAACAGCATTTTTTAAAAGATAGGTAAATTCATCTTTAGCATCCGATAAACTGATGGTTCTGTCTTTTTTGGGAAGACTGTAATATCTTGAAACGGATATTTTGCCGTCTTTCCAGATCAACTGATGAGCAGGAGGAAGCGCATGAATGTTTTCGTAAATACTTTGGTATGTACTTACATAGCCATGCTGAAGATAGTGGGAAAGAGCTGAATTATCTACTTTCGGACGAATTAATCCGGAAGCAAGAATAGCTTTGATTTCAGAAGCAAAAATAAATTCATTATTGCTTCCAATTGCATAATAAAAAGGTTTTTCCCCAAAACGGTCTCTTGCACAGAACAGTTCCTGCTTTTCGTTGTCCCAAATAGCAAAAGCAAACATCCCCGGAAGATCATGGATGAGGTTTTCTTTTTTCCTCTGATACATGGCAAGAATTACCTCCGTATCTGAACTTCCACGATAAGGATATTCAGAATACTGAGCTTTAATATCCAAATAACCGTAGATTTCGCCATTCAATACGATACATTCGTTTTTTGTGGAAGAAAACATGGGCTGTTTTCCGTTTTCAGAAAGATCAATAATAGAAAGTCTGCGATGTCCTAAAGCTGCATTTTCGTAAAATTCAAAATGAGAAGAATCCGGACCGCGATGCGCAATGGCATCGGTCATTTTTTTCAGTTCTTCCTTGTAATTTCCGGCGTTGTTGGTAATGATTCCCGCTATTCCGCACATACCTTTTAATTTTAGTTGATCTTACTTATTTTTCGCAATAGAAAATATCTTCATCAGGATTAAGACCAAATTTCTTATATTTTTCCGAAATATTTATTCTTTTTACTTTAAAACCAACACTTTCCAGCCTTGTAACATAATCCTGCCCATAAATTCTCACATGATCGAACTGCCCGAATAATTCTTCTCTTTTATTACGGTCGGTAATGGTAAAGTCTTCATGAGTTTGTTGGTTGTTTTTTGAAATAGGAACCTGTAGAAGAGCATGACCTCCCGGTTTTAATACTCTGTGAAGTTCCTTCATCGCTTTCGTATCTTCAGGAATATGTTCCAGAACGTGGTTGCAGATGGCAAGATCAAAATGATCATCTTCATAAGGAATATCCATCACATTCATGTTTTTTACATGGCTTGGATAATCATAACCTTTTGTAAATAAATCTCCGCAGATGTATTCTTTTACATTTGATTTTAAAAATATATTGGAAAGCTTGGGTTCCGGAGCAATGTGAAGGATGCTGAAATTTTTGTTGTCTGTAACTTTCAGTTCTTCAATTAAAAATGCATATAAAAGTCTCTCTCGGTCTCTTGAATGGCATTTGTAGCAACCTGCAGCGCGTCTTCCGCCGCCAATTACCTGTTTATCTCTCAGGACTTTAAGGTCATGTCCTACCACTTCCAGATCTTTAGAGTCGTAACCGCAATAGGGACAGTGATAGGTGGAACCTGAATGGGAAAGTAGTTTTATTTTGTTTGCAATTTTATTTATCATTTTAAGTATTTTTAAATATTGAATATGGATTTACAGATTCAGAAATGAGGGGGCTTTCTTGGCTACCGTATTTCTGAGTTCTGTTAATTTTTTCTCTTCAGAAACGATCTTTTTATATTTTGTAGCTAATTTCTGATAATGATTTTTCTTCCCGAGAAACATATTTTTTAGCATACTTTGTTTGAGTGCTTTTTTCTCTGCCTTAAGAGAATCCGGAATAGAGGGATTCATGATATTGGTTTCTATTCTGAGGTCTTCGTATTTTGTATAATCGACCTTAGACAGAGACTGTTTTCCGTCATGTACCACTTTGCTCTCAGGAACAAGTAACGTTTTCTTTTTGTGGAATAAAATGCGGTTTACATATTCTAAATCTTCGCCGTAATGAAAAAAATAAGGGTTGAATCCTCCTACCACGTCAATGGTTTCTTTGGGTAAAAACCAATGAGCAGCATTGATGAAGCTTATTTCGTAAAAGGGCTGTAAAGTCTGGAAATAGAGATCAGAGATCAGTCTTGTCTCAAAATTATGGGCAATGTATTTATCAAGAAAAATATCCAGTTTCTTTCCGGTTCCGTCGATATGCATCGGGCTCAGTATGCCTATTTCTTTTTTGTCAGGATGAAGATTGTAAACATGAAGGAGCTTTTCCAGGCTGTCACTAAAAATCCATGCATCCTGATTCATCAGATAAAAAAAATCGGCTCCTTTTTGATAGGCTTTTTCGATCCCGATATTATTGGCTTTTCCGAATCCCAGATTCTTTTCAGACTGAATCAATTCAACTTCGGGAAAATTTGCCGTAATGTATTTTTGTGTGCCGTCTGTGGAACCATTGTCTACCACAATACAGTGAACAGGAACAGAAGACTGCCTTAAACTTTTAAAGCATTTTTCTGCCCATTTCATGGCATTATAGGTAACAATAATAAAATAAATTTTAGGCATTTGTGTTCTGTTCTAAATATATTTTTCAGCTAAATTTTTTAAATAATTTTCAGCATCTATTCCTCTAAAGAAATCGTTGACCGATTCATCAAAATCAACTTTATAAAAGTCTCCTTCATCCGATTCCTGGTAATTTGCTTCTTTTTGAAGCTTATTCTGTATAGCTCCTACAATTTCCTTTAAATCATAATAATACGGATAGGCAAAGTTAATGGTTTGGTTATTAACATTTGTACAGTTTGATTCTAAAAATTTCGTAATATCATCAATATCCAGCAATAATCTTCTGGCTTTTTGGTGCAGCATGAAGTGATTCCCCTGTATAATCTGACTTTTAAGGAAATTGAAAAGAGTATTGGGATTTCCGCCATTGCCAACAATATTACCGATTCTCAGGATGATATAGTTTTTACAGTGCTGTTTTATAAAATTTTCAATCTCCAGCTTATGAAGAACATATGGACTTTGCTGTTTGGAAAGATCATTCACGCTTAAAGTAGAAAAATAAAAAAGTTTATTTTCCTTATGCAGCGTAATATTATTTTTTAAAAGTGAAAATTCTCTTTCAAACTCTGAGCTTCTTGTTTCGAGGGAATTTGAAACTCCGGAAGCAAAGTAAAGATGCTCTTCGGTATCGATATTTTTTAGTGATTTGGCAATGAGTCCGTTTCCTATGATCATTATGCTTTTATTTGCTAGCCTCTGAAAATTTTATTAAACACCCTTTTTGCTAAAGATGTTTTTGGGGAAAGATGCTGTTTTTTTCTCTGCTCATTCTCATTCCACGCATTTGTGTCTTTGTCGGAGTCTTTTCTCTGTACAAAAAGAGTATTGTGATTTTCTTTGAAAGCAATTGCTTCAGATTCAGGTCTGCCGTTGGAATAATAATATAATGCCAATGATTTACGGCTTCTTTCTTCAGGACAGTTCAGAGGATCCGGGTGGCCATGATAAGAATTTGATGTTGTTGAAAACATTGCCAATGTATTGAATTTAGGAGCAATTTTTGTTTCACATTTTGTCATATCTTGATTCCATAATTCAAAATGACCTCCGTATTCATCCTTCCATTCTTTATTAAGATATACTAAAACATTAACTCTTCTGTCTAATCCGTTAGTAGGATTTTTATTAAAATCGGCATGAACTTTTAAAAGTCCTCCTCTTTTTATTTCATGAAGTCCCCCTCCGGAAAAATAGGGATCACCGTATAAAATTTCATTTATTCCAGTAACCTTATTTACAAAATTTAAAAAAGGTTCCGAATTTAGAAAATACATTAATTCTCTTGTTTTTGGGCCAAAAGATTTTTCACCTTTACCTGCAAATTTTTTCTGTAAAGGATCATTAAAGCTGATTGCATCTTGTTTTGATAAGTCCGGAAATTCGCTCAAAACCTCTTCTAATAGCTCAGGGTTAAAAAAGTTTTCAAATGAAATACTTGGAAAAGGAATCCCGTTTTTATATTTTTCAGAATTTTCTTCTGCAAATTTTAACAAGTCTTGATTGTGGGAGTTTAAAAATTTATTCATTATAGTGGTTTTTATGATTTTTATTGATATCTGAAGAATATAGTATGTAATTGAAATATTTTTTTAAAATTACATAATGACCAGCAATAGTTAAATATTTAAAAGGATAAAATTTAAGAGTTTGTAATATTGTTTTTTTTGTTATTGGATAATACATAAAATAACGGGTTAAAAAACCTAGAAAAGCATTTAATTCGGTCTTCGACTTTTTTTTATGAAATTTAGATCCTAACGTTTGTCTTATTTTTATATTTGTATCAAACCATTCTTTATTTAAGTTTCCCATTGAAAAATGCTCAATTAAGATATCATTAACGACATAGTTTTGTAGCTTTTTAGAGATGCGTAGACTTATATCTAAATCGTAACCGTGAAATCCTCCTAAATCTTCGTTGAATTTATAGTTTCTAAAAACACTTCTTTTTACAGCTAAAAATACTCCGTCTACACCAAAAACTTCATTCATGTTTTTTTTTGTCGTCTGAGTATGTCTGGGAATGGGATTTTCTTTCGTGCTTTCAAGTATATTGGTTTCCTGATATTCTTCTGATACAGTCCAGCTTGAAGGCGCGGTAGGAACATATGATGATCCTGATATACCTATAATTCCAACACCAGGTTTGTTTAAATGTTTTATTAATCTTTCTCCCCAGTTATGAGTATGAAATACAACATCTTCATGAATAAAAAGAAGATTTTCAAATCTAGATTTTTCTTCTCCAGAGTTGTAAGCCTCCATAATGCTCATCAAATTCGGGTTCCATATCTGGATAATTTCATATAGGAAACCTTCTCCGATCGTTTCACGTATGTTTTCAGTGAGCTGATCAAAGTAGTGTTTCTGATAGGATGAAATGATGATGGAGAGCATTCTAAGAGAACTTTATAATTAGTTTAAATAATATTCTGTTGATGAAATTTTTATTTACTTTTTCGTTATAAAAATCTAAGTTATTTTTTAAATTTACCTGTTGCTCAAAGTTTTCAATAGCATTTTTATTTTTTGGCAGGTATTTTTTAAGATGCTTTTTATAAATGTAGTTTAGAGAGAAGTCTATTTTATTTTTATCCTGATTAATTGCAATATCCATAGATTCTTCTTTTCTTCTATAAAAAAAGCCTAAGTAATCCAAACATAACACTTTTTTGCTCCCATCCAATATAGACAGCCAAAAGTCCCAATCTTCTTTTCCGTAGATCAAATGAATGTCATACCCATTTACGATTTTCCAATCTTCTTTTTTAAAAAATGCGGAACAGAATATTAAGTTTTCTACCAGTAAATGTTGATATTGGTAGCTTGGTAATTTCCATGGATGATTTACTTTATCAAAAAACTCAGCTTTACAATAGATTACGGTATATGCGTCATTAAATTTTTGTGAAGCCAGTTCCAAATACTGATTTCCGATTTTATCATCGGAATCTAAAGGAAGAATCCATTTTCCTTTTGCTATCTCAATTCCCGCATTTCTTGCTGAAGAAAGACCTCCGTTTTTCTTATGTAGATAAATAAAGCGATTATCTTTTTCTATCCATTTTTTAGATACTGCTTCTGTATGATCTGGTGAACCATCGTTAACGATGATACATTCCCAATCCTGAAAAGTCTGATCCAGAACCGATTGTAGGCATTCATCAAGATATTCTGCCTGATTGTAACACGGAACAATGATGGAAATTATAGGAATCATTTTAGATAATTTTATTCAAAAGCTTATAAAGAGGTCTCGGAATTTTATTTTTTAAAGCAAAATTAAGCCTTTTAAGGTGATAGGGATAATTGTTATATGCCTGAAGATATTCCTGAGAAAATTTTTCTCCATTAAGATACAGTTTTTGTGTTTTGCTGTTAATCTTTTGTTTTACGGCTCCATCTTCATCAAAAAGCATTTGAAGCAAAAGGGTTTCCTTTTCAATTCTTTCTTTTGCTAATGATGAAATGTTGGTTGTATGGGTTCTATAATAAGCTAATTTTTCTGGAATATATGCAATATAATATAAAGCGTTAATTTTCAGCCATCTGAAATAATCTTCAATTAATAAATCTGATTTATATTTGCCTGTTTCAACTAAGACATTTTTTCGCATTAAAACAGTAAGAGCAGCAATTCGGTTGTTTTTAATTAATTCTTTTCGGAATGAATCTTTATCAATATTTCCTAATGTATTGTAATCGGCAAGATCTTCAGTAATTTCAGATTTTTCATTTACAAAATAAGTGTCTGTGAATGCCATTCCGTACTCATCTCCCAGTCGTTCAAGCTCTTTAACAGATTTTTCAATGGCTTCAGGGTGAAGATAATCGTCTGCAGCAATCACTTTTACAAATTTCCCTTTTACGGATTCCATACATTCATTCAGCATTGTTGCCAGACCTGTATTTTTTTGATGAAAATTTTTTTCAGCAGGATAATTATTTTCACTAAGCCAGTTCTCAAAAACTTGTACGGAATTGTCTTTTGAAGCATCATCAGCTACAATAAGCTGTATATTTTTATAGGTCTGATTTTTTATGCTATCAAGATTTTCCTCAATATATTTTGAATGATTATAGGAAACAACAATAATTGTTACTAAAGGATTTTCCATTAGAACGCATTTATTATATCTATCAATCTGAAGACTTCGTTATCCGTCATTACAGGAGAGATAGGTAAGCTTAATACTTCACGATGAATTTTCTCTGTAATCGGCAACTGCAGATGCTTCATTCCGGAGTAAGCTTCTTGATGATGAGGTGGGATAGGATAATGAATTAAAGTCTGTATCCCATTTTCATTAAGATATTCCTGAAGTCCATCTCTATTTTCGGTTCTGATTACAAAAAGATGATAAACATGACTGTTTTCTTCAATTTTATGATGAGGCAGTATAATTGCCGGATTTGCTATTTCGGCAAGATAGCGATTGGCAATCTCTTTTCTACTGTTGTTTTCCGCATCTAAATATTTAAGTTTTACAGAAAGCACAGCCGCCTGAATTTCGTCTAATCTTGAATTATATCCTTGATACTGATTCACATATTTTTTCTGAGAGCCATAGTTGGCTAAAGCTCTTATACATTTTGCAAGAGATTCATCATGGCAGGAAACAGCTCCACCATCGCCTAAAGCACCCAGGTTTTTTCCGGGATAAAAGCTAAATCCTGCTGCATCGCCTAGGCTTCCTGATTTTTTTTCCTTCCAGACAGCTCCGATAGCCTGTGCATTATCTTCTATAATTTTCAGGCTGTATTTTTCGGCAAGGGCTTTAATTGCTTCCGAGAAAACGATACTTCCATATAAATGAACCAAAAGGATAGCTTTGGTTTTAGAAGAGATTTTTTCTTCTATTTTATGAATATCAATATTATATGTTTCAATATCAGGTTCTACCAAAACCGGAACCAGTTTGTTGTCTGTGATCGCAAGAAGTGATGCAATGTATGTATTCGCTGGAACCAAAACTTCATCTCCTTCCTTCATCACTCCTAATTCTATATATGCACGAAAAATCAGTCTTAAAGCGTCCAGACCGTTAGCGACACCTATCGTATGAGCAACATTGCAATAGGCAGAAAGCTGTTCTTCAAAAGTCTTCACTTTGTCTCCCAGCAAATACCATCCGGAACGGAAAGTGTCCAGTAGAGTTTGCTCAATTTCCTGCTGATGAGCAAGATTTATTTTTTGTAAATCAAGAAATTTAATCATTGTTATTTTTCTTTAAAAATTTTGCGGGATTTCCCACCCATATTTCATTATCTGGAATGCTTTTTGTTACCACACTTCCGGCTCCTACAAGAGAATTTTCCCCGATCGTTATTCCTGCTAATAGGGTTGCATTTGCTCCAATGGAAGCACCCTTTTTTACCAGAGTTTTTATAAGTTTAAATTCTTTATTTTTTGATTTTGGAAAGAGATCATTCGTAAAAGTTACGTTGGGACCAATAAAGACATGATCTTCAAGGGTAACACCGTCCCAGATCTGTACACCGGGTTTTATGGTAACATGATCCCCAATAACAACTTCATTTTCTATCAGTACCTGACAGTTTATGTTACAGTCTTTACCAATAACGGCATTTTTCAGCACTACACAAAATTGCCATATTGTAGTACCTTCACCTATATTTTGAGTTTGTACGTCAGCTAAAGAATGTATCACTTGTTATAATTTTTAAATTCTTCAAAATCTCTGAAATAATCTTTCTCGTCATACAATTCTGAAGCAAGACATAGCAAAACGGCACTATGACTGAACTTTATATCTCTCCAGATCAGTTTTGGAATATATAATCCCTTAGAAGGTGTATCCAATATAAAAGTTTCTTTATTTCCTTCCATATCTAATGTATTAAACTCTATAGTTCCGGAAACCGCAAAGATGATCTGCTGAAGCTCTTTATGTGCATGTCCTCCACGAATAACGTCCTGTGGCGTGTAGTACGTCCAGTAGACTCTTTTTATTTCAAAAGGAACATTTTTTTGTTCTTCAGCTACTGTAATATATCCTAAATCCTGAGAACCTATTTTAGAAAATTCTATGATATGTGGAGGCATAATTTTATTGTTTTGTTAATCTTTTTTTGTTCCTTCAATTCCATAGGAACTTTGGACTTTTTTTCCTTCATCGTCAATAGAGTAAATAATGATTTTCTCATCTCCTTTTTCTATAATAACCTCAAAAGGCACAATATTTACTACCGTTATCTTTTCAGGAAAATTAAGACGAAGAGTATATCCCTCAGTAAATTTCTGATTTAAATAATCGACACTAATATTTATAGTTGGATTAGAATTATCTGTTGAAACTCTATTTAATGTTGTTCCAACTAATTTTGTTTTTAAAGGACTGATACCGTTTCTGAAAAGTTTATGTTCCAGCGCGTATCTAAACATATTTTCTTCAAGCGTTATAGGATTATGGTATGGTACTTTTTCTAAAACGGTTAATAAATATTTGGTATTGTAAATAGTGCCATCTACAGAAAAAGGATAAGACCAATGTGTAATGTTCTTATCTGTATAATAATCCCATTGGTAATAGCTACTTTTTTTTTCAATATAATTTGGAAACCCATCTATGTTATCACCAACATACATTCTGTAAGAAGTTGTATTAGGATTTTCTCTAAATACGGAAATAACATCACTATCTAAAATAACATCATCATAGAATACTCCGTCATCAGTATTAAACATAACAAAATCATGTTTGGTTTTTCTTAATAAATTTTGTAGAAGACCTTTAAAGTTATCTCCCTTTTTGTTTTTTAGATTTTTTTCCAGAAAAAAATTAAAATTCTTTTTACTATTAAAAGTTTTTAAAAAAGAAATATCAAACCAAACTTCCTTTCTTTCAACAAAGCTAATATTAGGATATGTCTTATATTTTTCTATTAATTTTTTATAACCTAAATGATGATCGCCCGTTGTATGATATAGAATAACGGTGCTGTAATCAGGTATCTTCAGCCTGTTTAGAATGGTGGATAGAAGATAGTCTACCTGCATTGCACGATTGTATGAAAAAATGATATTTAAAAGCATAAATATTTAATTAAGACCGTTAAACTAAATTTTTTTTACATTTGAAATTATATTGGGGAAAATAACACCTGGTGATTTTCTTATATCGCCGAATTGATTTCGAATTCCATTAATCTCAAAGCCAAACGATTCTGTTTTCAGTGCTATCTCAGAACGATTGATTCCCCAGAACATTTCAAAATAATAAGAATCTTCATTAAGAATATTGGGCTGAATTTCAAATACAAGCGAATATTCCCCAGTTTCACCGTTTTCACTTATAATAAATCCATTACTCAGAATTGTTACTTCGTGTGAATTTCTTAAATAAAAAGAAAGATCCAATGTCGAGTTCTGAACTTTACTCGAAAAAATAATTTCAAATTTAGCCCCAGAATTAATATTTAATACATTGCCATGTATCGGTTCAACGGTGTAAGACAATACTTTAATTTTGTCATTCTCTATTTTAAAATCATGTTCTGATGCATTATAATAAGAAAGATGTCCGCTTCTTTTTTGGTATTCAATAATACATTTGTCTTTATCTCCCTGCATCAAAACAGTACCTTTATCTAATAAAATTGCGCTGTTGCATAATTCATTAATAGCTGCCATGTTGTGACTTACAAAAAGAACGGTTCTGCCTTCACCTTTCGTAACATCGCCCATTTTTCCAAGGCATTTTTTCTGAAATTCAACATCGCCTACTGCAAGAACTTCATCTACAATTAAAATTTCCGATTCGAGATGTGCAGCAACTGCGAAAGCCAATCGCACATACATTCCTGAAGAATATCTTTTGACGGGAGTATCTATGTATCTCTCCACTCCTGAAAAATCAACTATCTCATCAAATTTTCGTGTAATTTCTTTTCTTGTCATCCCAAGAATCGCTCCGTTAAGGTAAACGTTTTCCCGACCCGTCATTTCCGGATGAAAACCTGTACCTACCTCCAAAAGAGAGGCAATTCTGCCATTGGTGTAAATTTTTCCGGTTGTGGGTTTTGTGACTTTACTTAAAAGTTTAAGAAGAGTGGATTTTCCGGCTCCATTTCTTCCGATGATTCCTACGGCATCACCCTGTTCAATTTCAAAATTGATATCACGTAGAGACCATACATAATCAGATTTTCCTTTTGCGGTTCTGTCATTTGCTTCACCAATTTTTAAATAAGGATCTTCCTTCCCTCTTACTTTATGCCAAAAACGGTTAAGGTCATGAGATAGAGTTCCTGTCCCGACTTGTCCGAGACGGTATTGTTTTGATATGTTTTCTGCTTTTAGAGCGAGCATATTTTCTTATGATTAAAAATGTTAAAAAGATTTTTAAACGGTATCCATAAAGGTCTTTTCAATCTTATTGAAAATTACAATACCTACAGCCAAGAGTATAAGGATGATTACTGAGCTGATTCCCAGCATTAATGGCGAAAAATCTCCAACGCCAAGCCAAGCATATTTAAAACACTCAAAGATTCCGGTTAAAGGATTATAAAAGGAAAGTTTTTTAAAACCACCAGGTAAAGCTGAGGTGGGATATATAACCGGCGTAGCATACATATATAAGCTTACTCCAAATCCCAGAAGCATTGTAAGGTCTTTATATTTCGTAGTGAGCGCTGAAAAGATCATTCCCACTCCCAAAGCAAATAATGCCATCAAAATAATTAAAAGAGGAGTTGCCAATACCCAAATGTTTGGATGTATTTCCCCTTTCGATAAATAATAACACCAGGCAATGATAAAAAGTAAAAACTGTACGCCGAAACGCATAAGATTTGAGATCACAATAGATAATGGAGTAACCAATCTTGGAAAATATACTTTTCCGAAAATACTGGCGTTGCCCACAAAAGTTGAGGATGTACCTAAAAGACAGGATGAAAAATAATTCCAAAGGGTAACTCCTGCGAGATAGAAAAGCAACTGTGGCGCTCCATCAGTCGGAAGGTTGGCTATTTTTCCAAAAATAACCAAATAAACAATTGTCGTTAAAATAGGATTAATGAAAAACCAGATTGGTCCTAAAATGGTTTGCTTGAAACTGGAAACAAAGTCTCTTTTTACAAACATATAGACAAGATCTTTGTACCGCCATACTTCTTTAAGCTTTAAGTCGAATAAAGAATGCTGGGTTTCAATAGTTTCTGTCCACTTTTGCTGTGGGTCATTCATCTGTGTAAAATTTTAATGCAAATTTATACTATTTAATTGATTCCCTTTTTTATTTATTATGAATTATTATTCATTTAAATTAAGAAAATATCAACTAATATATTAATATTTGTCGTTATGAACAAAAAACTATCAGCTATAAAGCCGATAGTTTTAAAATGTATTAATTTAGCCGATTATTTACTGACTAATTTTTTCAGGTACTCGCCATAACCACTTTTTCCGTATTTGGTTGCGGTTTCCAGTAATTTTTCTTCGTTGATGAATTTATTTCTGAAAGCAATTTCCTCAATGCAGCCGATTTTGAAGCCCTGTCTCTTTTCGATTACTCTTACAAATTCAGAAGCATCGTTTAAAGAATCAAAAGTTCCCGTATCCAGCCATGCTGTACCTCTGTCGAGGACACCAACTTCCAGTTTTCCTTTTTGAAGGTATACGTTATTTACATCAGTGATTTCCAGTTCTCCTCTCGCGGAGGGCTGAATGTTCTTTGCAATTTCAACCACTTCATTATCGTAAAAGTATAATCCGGGAACAGCGTAATTTGATTTCGGCTGTAAAGGTTTTTCCTCGATAGAAACAGCTTTAAGATGATCATCAAATTCTACAACACCATATCTTTCAGGATCTGAAACGTGGTAGGCAAAAACAACACCTCCATCAGGATTAGTCTTGTTTTTAAGCAAAGTTCCCATTTCTGAACCGTAAAAAATATTATCACCCAAAACCAAGGCGGCCGCATCATTTCCAATGAACTGATCTCCCAGAATAAAAGCCTGTGCAAGACCATCCGGACTTGGCTGAACCACATATTCTATATTGCAGCCAATCTGTGATCCGTCTCCTAATAGTTTTATAAAGCCTTCCTGATCGTGGGGCGTTGTAATAATTAAAATATCTTTAATTCCTGCTAATAGCAATGTAGAAAGAGGATAATAAATCATCGGTTTGTCGTAAACAGGCATTAACTGCTTGCTGACAGCGATGGTAAGAGGGTAGAGTCTGGTTCCGGAACCTCCGGCTAAAATGATACCTTTCATCGGTTAATCTGTGTTTAATTTTTAATGATACTGTTTTTCGTAGTATTTCTGGTAATCTCCGCTCGTTACGTGTTCCAGCCATTCTTTATTTTCAAGATACCAGTCAATGGTTTTTGCCAAACCTTCTTCGAAAGTTACAGACGGTTTCCATCCGAGATCAGAATTAAGTTTTGTAGCGTCAATAGCATATCTTTTATCGTGTCCCGGTCTGTCTTTTACAAAAGTGATTAATTTTTCAGAGTAGCCTTCTTCTCTGCCTAATTTAGCATCCGTTTGCCTGATTAACTCTTTCACTAAATCAATATTCTGCCACTCATTAAAGCCTCCGATATTGTATGTTTCTCCTGTTTTAGCTTCATTGAAGATCTGATGAATTCCTTTGGCATGATCGATGACGAATAACCAGTCTCTTGTATATTTCCCGTCACCGTAAATAGGCAAAGGTTTTTCGTTGATGATATTTGAAATACAAAGAGGAATCAGCTTTTCCGGAAAATGATTCGGACCGTAATTATTTGAGCAGTTTGAAATAATAAACGGCATTCCGTACGTATTTCCGTAAGCTCTTACCAAATGATCTGAAGCTGCTTTTGAAGCCGAATACGGAGACTGTGGATCATATGCTGTAGTTTCTAAGAAAAAACCTGTTTCGCCTAAACTTCCATATACTTCGTCTGTGGAAACGTGGTAGAAAAGATTCGTTCTCTTCTCATCCGGAAATCTTCCATGCGTATGATCCGGATTTAACGTCCAGAATTCCTTGCAAAGATTCAGGATATTGGCGGTTCCGTTCACGTTGGTATTAATAAATGCCATCGGATCTGTAATGCTTCGGTCTACATGACTTTCAGCCGCTAAATGCACAACAGCATCTGGATTGTACTTTTCAAAGACTTTTCTAAGTTCTTCAGGTTTTGTAATGTCGGCTTTTTCGAAAACGTAATTAGGTTCGTTTTCGATGTCCTTCAGGTTTTCCAGATTTCCTGCGTACGTAAGTGCATCAAGGTTGATGATCGTTGTTTCAGGATTATTTTTTACAAACTCTCTTACCACGTGCGAACCGATAAAGCCGGCTCCTCCCGTAATGATTATATTTTTCATTTTGCTGTTTTAAAAACAAAGTTTAGTGTCAAAGATATTAAAAGTATAATTAAAATAAGAAACGGACAGTACCAAACAAAAAAATCAATATGTTTATGGATGTGTGCGTGCTCTTTAAATAATATAAACCAACTGAAGGGTGCGGCAATGGAAAACCATGTTACAGCGGCCAACCTTCTTTCTCTCTTTTTTATAAATAATATCACAGAAGAAATAATTCCTGCAATAACAAGAATCAAAAAAGGAACCTTTACGAAAGTAAGATCTTCATTAATAAAAGAATTTCCCACGTATCTTGTAATAATGTCCAAATGGTATTTTTTCAGTTGATTCAGGTAGCTGAATTTTTCTTCGTAAAAGTAATCTCCGCTCGATCTTCTTGAGTAGGCGTCTGCTAAATGTAAGATCCCTGCTTTAAAGCTTCCTGCCAAAAGTTTAAATTGGTACAATTGAAATAAAACAGATAGTAACAGTGGAATTATTGTTATGATAAAATGCCTTTTGATGAACTGAACATAAAAAGAAAGTTTATTTTCGAATATATAATATAAATAAGGTATCGAAGAGCCTATCAGAAAGACGGTAATAAATTCAAAACCCGTAAACCAAAATTTTATGAAAAATAAGATTGAGAAAACGATGATATATCTTCTGAAATTCGCGGATTTATATTTTTCAAAAAAGAAAAGACCATACACAAAAGGTAAAAAGTAAACCCAGTTGCACCACCATGTACTCTTTCCGTAAAGAAAAATCCAGTAATTAACAAGAATCAGTAAAAAAGATATAACTGAAGTCATAATTCCAAATTTTCTTTTTACCCAGACTAAAAATAAGGCGAGAAGAATGCTTAATGATAAGGAATTAAACATTCTGAAAATTTCCAAATTTATTTTGTTATCTAAGTCGAAAACCTTATCAAAAATACTGTATAAAATTGCCTGACCGCCAATCTGTGACTTGTAGGCATCGTAACTGTATTTTGTTGGAATTTTATTGTTAATATAGGCTTCATAGGCTTTCTTTCCGCCGGTTTTTCTCCCCGAAATGTAATCTGAGTAATAGGTGCCGGTAAATCCACCGTCATCGAAAACCGATCCGTGTTGGGAATTTAAAAGTTTTCCTATAACCAGTGTTTCTGATTCTTCAAGCTTGCTGTATTTAAATTTTTCACGAGGGATCAGATGAAAAAGATTGAACTGGATATTCAGAAAAAAGATAATGGTGAAAAGAAGAAAAATAAATTTTTCTTTCATCGTGTTACTTTGTGTTGTTATATCTTACTTTAAAATTTTTTTTATCAATAATACTGATGTTGTCCAGAATAAGCCCTGTTGTAAATGCAAGCAAAGCGACGATCGTCAACATGATAGAAAATATCAGCGTAGGAACTTTGTAAACATATTTATATTCAAAATATTCTCTGATGGGAACAATCATAAAAATGATACCGATAATAAAAAGAATAATAGAAACGGAACCGAAAAATAAAAGCGGTTTGTACAGTCTTACCAAATTAAAAAACAGTTTGATAACTTTAAAACCATCAGTAAAAGTATTCAGTTTAGAAACACTCCCTTCAGGTCTGTCCCGATAATTAATAGAATATTCTTCAATTGTCAGTCCGTAATTTAAAGAATATACGGATAGATCTGTTTCCAGCTCAAAACCTTTTATCGAACTTGAATAATTTTTTACAAATTTTTTGGAGAAAATTCTGTAACCAGATAAAATATCCTTCAATTCAGATCCGAAAAAAACATTGATGAGATTTCTTACCAGATTGTTTCCGAAATTATGAAAAGCCCTTTTGTTTTCTTTTCTGTAACTGTTATTGGAAAGTCTGTCGCCTACTAACATATCGCAATTATTCTCAATAAACTGCTCCACCATTTCCTGAGCGCATTCTACAGGATAAGTATCGTCACCGTCTATCATAATGTAAAGATCCGCGTCTATTTCTCTGAACATTTTAAAGACAACATTTGCTTTTCCCTGACGTTTTTCCTGTCTTACAATAGCTCCGGCTTCTTTTGCGATGGCAATCGTTTCATCTTTGGAATTATTATCATATACATAAATATCTGCATTGGGAAGATATGTTTTAAAATCCCGAACCACTTTTCCAATGGTTAAAGCCTCATTATAGCAGGGAACAAGTACAGCTATTTTATGAGACTCCATTTGCAGAAACTGTTTTGCGTCCTATACTTTTATAATAAAAACCATTCTGCTCAGGAATTTCCAGCGGATACATATTTCGTCCGTCGAAAATTACCTTATTGTTCATTCTCTTTGCCATCAGTTCGAAATTCGGGTTTTTGAATTCCGGCCATTCTGTTGCAATAAACAAAGCATCTGCATTGTCCAGAGCTTCGTACATATTCTTTGCGTATTGGATTTTATCTCCTAACAACTTCTGAACATTATTTTCGGCAACCAGATCATAAGCAACAATTTTTGCCCCCTTTTCTAAAAGCAACGCAATATTATCTAATGAAGAAGCTTCACGAATATCATCGGTGTTCGCTTTGAAGGCTAATCCCCACATTGCGATCGTTTTTCCTTCGATATTTCCTCCAAAATACTTTTCAATCTCCGAAACAAGGATTACTTTTTGGGCAATATTTACATTTTCTGTCGCTTCTAAAATCTGAAAATTAAAATCTTCCTGCTTTCCGGATTTTATCAATGCTTTAACATCCTTCGGAAAACAGCTTCCTCCATATCCGATGCCCGGGAATAAAAACCGATGCCCGATTCTGTCGTCGCTTCCCATTCCAAGCCTTACTTTGTCTACATCAGCGCCTACTTTTTCACAGTAATTGGCAATTTCATTCATGAAAGTAATTTTTACTGCCAAGAATGAGTTAGCTGCATATTTTGTAAGTTCAGAAGATTTTTCGTCCATAAAAATAATAGGAACTCCGGTGTTGGTGAATGGCTGATAAATTTTAGCCATAATTTCCTGTGCTTTTTCGGAGCTTGCTCCTACAACTACCCTTGCCGGGTTCATAGAATCCTCTACGGCAAAACCTTCCCTTAAAAATTCAGGATTCGAAACCACATCAAAAGGAATCTGCGTTTTTGAAGCGATAACTTCACGAACTTTATCGGCTGTTCCTACGGGAACGGTACTTTTATTAACAATAACTTTGTATTCCGTCATCATTTCGCCAATATCGTTCGCCACTTTCAGCACATAGGAAAGATCGGCGGAACCATCTTCTCCGGGAGGAGTCGGTAAGGCTAAATAAATAACTTCACTCTTATCCAGAGCTTCTTTTAAATTGGTTGTGAAAAATAATCTTTCAGCCTGTATATTTCTCAGGAACATTTCTTCAAGATTCGGCTCATAGATGGGAACTACGCCGTTTTTCATACCTTCTACTTTTTTTTCATCAATATCTACACAGTATACTGAATTGCCAAGCTCTGCCAGAGTGGTTCCTGTAACCAGTCCTACATAACCTGTTCCTACAATAGTAATATTCAAAATGTATGTTTTTAAAAAATTCAACCACAAAAATACTAAAAATACTATCACGCCCGTCTTTAATTTCCGGTAAATGAGCAATACATATCCTGTTGATAATAAGATGTTTTGCTTTTTTAATAAAAATTCGTATATTTGCAGTGGATTTACGGAAAAAATGGGAAGGCCTTCGCAAGAAAGCCTTTTTTCGTACCGTACATCAGGATTTTATATATTTTATGGAGTTTAGAAAAAGAATTGAAGAATTATTACATGAATTCCTCGAGACCAGAAAAGATTTATTCCTAATCGATTTAAAGATTTCTGCGGGGGATGACATCACAGTGATTTTGGATGGTGACAACGGTGTTTCTTTACAGGACTGCCTTGATGCAAGCCGCGCGATAGAATTTAATATGGATCGCGAAGAACATGATTTCAGCTTGCAGGTAATGTCTGCGGGATTAAGCGAGCCTTTGGCAACTCCAAGACAGTTTGCAAAAAATCTCGGAAGAGAAATTGAGGTTTTACTGAATGACTCTACCAAAAGGGAAGGCGAACTGGCAAAAGTAGATGAAGAAAAGATTACACTCATCCTGCGTTACCGCAAGCCGAAAGACATCGGTAAAGGAAAAGTGGATGTGGAGGAGGAAAAAGAAATTCCGTACTCTGAGATTAAAAAGGCATTAGTAACAATTAAATTTTAAAAGAAAAAAGAATAAATGGACAATATAGCGTTGATTGAATCCTTCGGTGATTTTAAAGACGAAAAAGGGATCAGTAAGATTGATCTTATGGCAATTATTGAAGATTCTCTGAAGACTCTTTTGAGAAAAAGATATGATTCGGATGATCATTTTGATGTGATTGTAAACCCTGATAAAGGAGATTTTCAGATATTTTTAAATAAAACCATCGTGGAGGACGAAATGTCTGAAGATGATGATTTGGAAATCGAGATCTCTGAAGCTAAGAAAATCGATCCTACTTTTGAAGTGGGAGAAGATTTTACGATGGAAATTCCTGTTGCACAGTTGGGAAGAAGAAATATTCTTACCTTAAAGCAGATCTTGGCTACAAAATTGCAGGAGCACAACAATGCCATGTTGTACGAGCAGTTTAAAGACAGAATCGGGGAAATTGTAGTAGGAGAGATCCACCATATCCGTCATAAGCACGTGATTTTGCTGGATGATGAAGGGAACGAATTCATTTTGCCTAAAGAAAATCAGATTCCATCCGATTTCTTTAAAAAGGGTGAGAATATCAGAGCTATTGTTGAAACAGTAGATTTCAAAGGTTCAAAACCGCAGATTATTATTTCCAGAACTGCACCTAAATTCTTAGAAAAACTATTAGAGCTGGAAATCCCTGAAATTCAGGACGGAACTATTATGCTTAAGAAAGTAGTAAGAATTCCTGGAGAAAAGGCGAAGATTGCAGTAGATGCTTACGACGACAGAATAGATCCGGTAGGAGCTTGTGTAGGGGTAAAAGGATCCAGAATTCATGGAGTGGTAAGAGAGTTGAGAAATGAGAACATCGATGTTATTCAGTGGTCCAAAAACCCTGAGATTTTGGTGAAGAGAGCTTTAGGAAATGTTACCATCAATAAAATTGACATCAACGAGGAGCAGGAATACGCTTTAGTATACACTCCGGTTGAAGAGATTTCTAAGGTAATCGGAAAACAGGGTCAGAATATCAGACTTGCTTCTTGGTTGACAGGTTATGAGATTGATGTACACAGAGAATCCAGCGAAGATGATGATGTTGAGCTTACAGAGTTCAACGATGATATCGAGCAGTGGATTTTGGATGAATTTAAGAAAGTAGGTCTTACTACTGCAAAATCAGTTTTAGACAAGGAAACTGTAAGCTTACTGAATATGGTTGACCTTGAAGAGGAAACGATTGAAGAAGTGAAACGTATTCTGAGAGAAGAATTCGAAGATTAAGATTTGTAAATAAATTTTAATAAACAGTAAAAAAGAAATACTTTAATTTTAAGAATTAAAAAAAATAGTAAATAATATAGATGCCAAAAATTAGATTAAATAAAGCGGTTAAGGAATTCAATATTTCGATGTCCAGATTAGTAGAATTTTTACAGTCAAAGGGCATTGAGGTTGAAAGCAATCCTAACGCTCAATTAGAAGAAGCGGCATATTCTGCATTGGAGGCTGAGTTTGCCAAGGACGGCGAGCAACGTAAAGCTTCCCATGAGGTGGTAATCACGAAAGTTCCGGAAGAAAAGCTGGAAATTGAAGAAAAGAAAACCCCTGAAGTAATAAGAGCTAAAGCTAACAAACCGGAAACTAAAATTTTAGGTAAAATAGATTTAGAGCCTAAAAAGCTTGAAGTTGAAGAAGTTCCGGCTCCAAAACCACAACCTGTGGTGGAAGAGAAAAAAGAAGAAGTTGCACCTGCTCCTGAAGTAAAAGCAACTCCTGAAAAACAGGAATTTAAAGTTCTTGATAAAATAGATCTTTCCCAGATCGAATCCAGAAACAGACCTGTGAAAAAAGATAAACCAAAAGCGGAAGAGAAAAAAGAAGAAGAAAAACCTGTGGCTAAACCTACAGAAACTGTGAAGGAAGCTGCGCAGCCCGTTGTTGCTGAAAAACCGGTTGCAAAACCAGTTGAAGAAAAACCAGCTGAACCTGCAAAAGCAGAAGAGGAATCTCAGGAACCACAAAAAATTGAAACAGTTTATCAAAAACTTGATGGTCCTAAAATCGTTGGAGAAAAAATCGATTTAACTCAGTTTGCTCCTAAACCTGGAGCGGGAGCTAAAAAGAAAAGAAAGAGAATTGAGAAACCGGGCGGAGGAAATCAGCAGGGTGGAAACAATAATCAACAAGGAGGAAATAATCAGGGACAAGGAAACCGTCCTCAAGGACAGGGAGGTCAAGGTGGAAACCGTTTTGGAAATAACCAGGGCGGACAAGGAAACCGTCCACAAGGTCAGGGTGGACAAGGTGGAAACAGAGGTGGATTCAACAGAGGCGGACAAGGAAGTAACAGACCGGGTCAAAGAACAATGCCTGTTGAATTAACGGATGAACAAGTTAAAAACCAGATCAAGGAAACCCTTGAAAAATTAACCAATAAAGGAGGTAAATCTAAATCTGCAAAACACAGAAAAGATAAGAGAAACTTCCGTAGAGAGCAGGACGAACGTCAACAGGAAATTGATGCGGCAGACAGAACACTAAAAGTAACGGAATTCATCACGGTTGGTGAATTGGCAAGTTTAATGAATGTGTCTCCTACAGAAGTAATTTCTGCCTGTTTCTCATTAGGTGTAATGGTTACCATGAACCAAAGACTTGAAGCAGATACCTTATTGCTGGTAGCTGATGAATTTGGTTATAAAATAGAATTCTCTGATGCAGATCTTGAAGATTCAGATTCTGAAGATGAAATTGATAATGAAGAAGATCTTCTTCCAAGAGCTCCGATCGTAACGGTAATGGGTCACGTAGACCACGGTAAAACTTCATTACTGGATTACATTAGAAAAACCAATGTAATTGCTGGTGAATCAGGAGGGATTACTCAGCACATCGGTGCTTATAACGTGAAACTGGAAAATGGACAAAGAATTACATTCTTAGATACACCGGGTCACGAAGCCTTTACCGCGATGAGGGCGAGAGGTGCACAGGTTACCGATATTGCAATTATCGTAATTGCTGCGGATGATGATGTAATGCCTCAGACCAAAGAAGCAATCTCTCACGCACAGGCAGCAGGAGTTCCAATGATTATTGCAATCAATAAGGTTGATAAGCCGAATGCGAATCCTGATAACATCCGTCAGCAGCTTTCCGGAATGAATATTTTGGTAGAAGAATGGGGAGGAAATGTTCAGGCGCAGGAAATTTCAGCTAAATTTGGTAACAATGTCGATGTATTGCTTGAAAAAGTTTTATTACAGGCTGAATTACTTGAATTAAAGGCAAATCCTGATCGTGCTGCAAACGGAGTAGTTATTGAAGCTTCTCTGGATAAAGGTAGAGGTTATGTAGCAACTATGTTGGTACAAACCGGAACTTTAAGAGTTGGTGATTATGTGGTAGCTGGTAAAAACCATGGTAAAGTAAAAGCTTTGCTTGACGAAAGAGGTAAAAATCTTTCAGAAGCAGGTCCTTCAATCCCGGCAACTATTTTAGGTCTGGACGGAGCGCCAACAGCTGGAGACAAATTCCGTGTTTACGCTGATGAAAGTGAAGGTAAGGCGATTGCCAACAAGAGAGAGCAGCTTCAGAGAGAGCTTTCCATCAGAACCAAAAAACATACGACGCTTGAAGAATTGGGTAGACGTATTGCTTTAGGAGAATTCAAGGAATTGAATATTATCCTAAAAGGTGACGTGGATGGTTCGGTAGAAGCACTTTCTGATCAGTTACAGAGATTATCAACAGAAGAGATCAGCGTGAAAATCCTTCACTCAGGTGTTGGACAGATCACAGAATCTGATATCAACTTAGCGGCAGCATCTGATGCAATTATTATCGGATTCAACGTAAGAGCCGGAGCTAATGCAAAAGATCTTGCAGACCGTGAAGAAATTGAGATCAGAACCTATTCTGTAATCTACAAAGCGATTGATGAGGTAAAAGAAGCAATGGAAGGGATGCTTTCTCCTGAAATTCAGGAGCAGGTTATCGGTAATGTTGAGATTCGTGAAGTATTCAAAATTTCTAAAGTGGGAACCATTGCAGGTTGTATGGTTCTTACCGGAAAAGTTACCAGACAGTCTAAGGTACGTTTGCTAAGAGATGGTATCGTGAAATTCGATGGTGAACTTGAAAGTTTAAAACGTTTCAAAGATGATGTAAAAGAAGTAACAAAAGGTTACGAATGCGGATTGAACCTGAAAGGCTACAATGATATTGAACAGGGCGACATTCTTGAAGTTTATGAAGAAGTTGCTGTGAAGAAGAAGTTGAAGTAATCATATAATTTATTTAAAAAGAAAATAATCCAGTTCAAATTGAGCTGGATTATTTTGGTTTAATAGTCAAAAATAGTTGGTAAAATTCATCGTACTGCCGATTGTTACTGATGATATATAAAGTTTATTGAACTTTGTTTCAATAAACTTTTTTTATGGCTGAAAATTCAAAAAAAATCGTTGCTGGAGTTGCAAAAGTCTGGATGTGATTTCTTGGGGAAAGCAAAACGGAAAGCGTCGTTTTAAATGTAAAAACTGTGGAATTTATTTTACTTCGGAGAATAAGTCTGTGGGGCTAAAAAACAAAGAAATTTGGTTCAAAAAATGGATTGTTGGGAAACAGACTTATGAGCAGATTTCAGCAGAATCTGGATATTCGGTAAGTACTCTTCAACGGTATTTTAACGTGAATTCGGAGAAAAACATGAGGTGCTTAATGTCTAAAATTAATATTTTAGAATTGCACAAATACTAAAACACCTCATGAAAAACAAAGATATGCTTTTTGACGAAAATCTATTGATAGAAATCTTCATCAAAG
>NZ_MVAG01000069.1 GCF_002177115.1 Chryseobacterium mucoviscidosis
TCCGTTTTTTTATCGGCTAATTATTTAAAATTAAAGCCATCCGGATGGTTTTCCAGGCTGCCGGTCAACGCCGCGAACAGCACCGTTTTGCCATCAATCGAAAGCGCATCATTCACATTCAGCCAGGTGAGTTTCTCTTGCGACGTTTTCTCATCAATAGTCGAGAACAGCCCCGTCATCTGATTAGATTTCTCGGACCACATCACAGCGATACGTTGCGAGCCACAGTCATGAGGTTTGCACGCGCTCATCACCTGATACGTCTCATCTCCCAATGTCACGGTTTC
>NZ_MVAG01000121.1 GCF_002177115.1 Chryseobacterium mucoviscidosis
CTGAATAGAAAGAAAGTTCTGTCTTTTACCCCTCGAAGTTGTAGTCTGAAGTTTTTAATTTTCGCATTAAAAGATTCCGCAGCAGCATTGGTGCTTCTTGCTTCAAAATAATTGAGAATATCGTTGTAATGATTTATAATGGTATTCTTTAGTGTAGAAAATGATTTAAAACCCGACTCTTCAACATCCTTAAACTAATGAGCCAACTTCAACATGGCAACGGATTTTGTTATATTTTGATTGTATATTTTTCTTAAACTATCCGATAAATGGTAGATTTTTTCTAA
>NZ_MVAG01000133.1 GCF_002177115.1 Chryseobacterium mucoviscidosis
AATCTCTGAAAAATGGGCAAAAGATTCGGCGAAATATCCATTGTCGGGAAGCTATGACATCCAGAAACTAATGGTTGGACTTGAGAAAGAGTTTAAAACTCCCTCAGAAAGAAAAACGCTGGATCTTCTGAAGAAAAATATGGGCGAAGTGTATTTTAAAACAGAAGCCAAAGCAGAAAAAATAGAAACAGAAGATAATTACAATATTAAAAATCCATCCGAAAACAGTATAAAGTATTTCTTCGATGATT
>NZ_MVAG01000043.1 GCF_002177115.1 Chryseobacterium mucoviscidosis
ATCAGTGCGGTATCAGTATTCAGGTAGCTGTTGAGCCTGGGGCGGTAGCGTGCTTTTTCTGCTTCACCTTAATCGGATAATCTCAACAAAAAGAGTTACTTGTGGATAAGCCATTTCGAAGAATTTTGCTCATTAAGATGCGTTTTCATGGGGATATGTTATTAACTACTCCCGTCATTAGTTCGCTGAAAAAAAATTACCCTGACGCAAAAATCGATGTGCTGCTTTATCAGGACACCATCCCGATCCTGTCTGAAAATCCAGAGATTAACGCGCTCTAC
>NZ_MVAG01000037.1 GCF_002177115.1 Chryseobacterium mucoviscidosis
AAAGAGGCTCGGGACAACCCGCAAGGAAAACAATGTTGCAGCTTAACGAGAATAAACAGTTTGCATTTTTCCAAAGACTGGCATTTCCGCTGCGTATCTTTTTGCTGATTCTGGTGTTCTCAATATTTGTCATTGCAGCCCTGGCGCAATATTTTACGGCCAGTTTTGAGGACTATTTAACGCTTCATGTGCGCGACATGGCAATGAATCAGGCAAAAATTATTGCTTCTAATGACAGAATCATCAGCGCAGTGAAAACGCGTGACTACAAGAGGCTGGC
>NZ_MVAG01000077.1 GCF_002177115.1 Chryseobacterium mucoviscidosis
GGGGCTTTGCGGATAACCAAAGCGCGTCAGATAGTGCGGACTGGCACAGTTGACCATGGTCAGTTTACCGAGGGGACGGGCGATAACGCCATCTTCCGGTAATGCGCCAGTGCGTATCACGCAATCAAAACCATCATGAAGAATATCTACCGGACGGTCATGGCTACTCAGTTCCAGCTCAATTCCCGGATGCAGATAGAGAAATTCCGACAAGCGCGGCAGTAACAGGCTTTTCGCGATTCCTGACGGGATGTCGATGCGTAATTTACCGCTGATACTG
>NZ_MVAG01000036.1 GCF_002177115.1 Chryseobacterium mucoviscidosis
CTGCCAAGAGCATACAAAAACGGCAGCGACGAGCTGGCCCGCGAAAAAGTGCATAATGCATCAACGATTGCCGGAATGGCATTTTCCAATGCCTTCCTCGGCATCAACCACAGCTTAGCCCATAAGCTTGGCGCCGAGTTTCAGATCGCTCATGGACGGGCAAACGCCATCCTTCTGCCGCACGTGATCCGCTATAATGCAGCGAAGCCGAAAAAGTTCACGGCATTTCCTAAATACAGCCATTTCATAGCCGACCAGCGCTACGCGGAGATTGCCAGAA
>NZ_MVAG01000035.1 GCF_002177115.1 Chryseobacterium mucoviscidosis
AACCTGACCAGACAGATCGGATGCAGAGATCAGTCCTGCAACGCCTCCGGCACCGATCAGAATAAGCACGGTGGCAGTCATTTTATTTAATCCGGAAGTCGTGTATTTCACAATGTTTTTGCCCTGGCCCATTGCCAACATGCCGATAATACCTGCAATCGGGAGAATGTACATCGCATCCACTTTGAATGTGGACAATGCTTCAACACCTGTAATGGAGCCGATCGGATTAACCATCAGCAGGATGATCGCAACCAACGGTGCCACAACCGCCTTCTTC
>NZ_MVAG01000185.1 GCF_002177115.1 Chryseobacterium mucoviscidosis
AGCAAATTTTACGGCGTATTGCGCAACCAGACGCACCGCTCAGCCATTACATCTATCGCCCGACCCTGCAAATTCGCGCTTCCACCGGAAAGCGGGGGCGTTAAATGCTGTAGCGAGAAACTGTTTCTCGCTATACTCTCTTGTCCCCCATTCAACAGCAGGTAACACCATTCGTTATGGCAGGCAATAGACCTTTCAACAAACAACAGACTGATAACCGCGAACGCGATCCACAAGTTGCCGGGCTGAAAGTGCCTCCGCACTCGATCGAAGCGGAGCA
>NZ_MVAG01000033.1 GCF_002177115.1 Chryseobacterium mucoviscidosis
TACGAACTACCAGACGTCCTTGACTGGTCATTGTAGTTCCGTTACGGGCAATTCGAGTAGGCAGAACACAATCGAACATGTCCACTCCGCGAATCGATCCCTCAATCAATGCATCGGGTGAACCAACACCCATTAGATAGCGTGGTTTATTGGACGGCAACAAAGGAACGGTGTAGTCCAACACACCATACATCAAATGTTTCGGTTCTCCAACACTCAGTCCACCAATAGCATACCCCGGGAAATCCATGGAAGTCAAATCTGCCGCGCTCTGGCGGC
>NZ_MVAG01000147.1 GCF_002177115.1 Chryseobacterium mucoviscidosis
GATATTTTGGAGAAAAGTTATTTGAAAGGCTGATTATTGCTAATATCACAGCTTTAGGTTAGAAAACGGATATTCAATTTTTTTAATTGATGCTTTTAGTTTTACAAAGACGTTTCACTAATAAAAGATTAACCAAGATTTGAACTCATCATATTTATCTTTTAGTCATAAAAAAAACCTGCCAAAATTTGACAGGTTTTATATTTTTAAATCAGAAATTCTTATTCTGCTGCTGCTTCTGTAGCTTCAGGAGCTGCTCCTTCTTCAGTTGCAACTTCTTCTTCATCTTCATCATCCATTGCTGCTGCACCTCCTTTCATTGCATTTCTAGACATCTTAACAGCTACTACAACTGCGTTGTCCGGGTGCATGAAAGAGTATCCTTCAGTTTTGATACCTCCAACATAAAGTTTGTTACCAATTCTTAACGGAGTAACGTCTACAACGATCTCATCCGGTAAGTTTGCAGGGATTGCTTTTACTTTCAGTTTTCTGAAAGACTGACGAAGAACACCACCAGCTACAACACCTTTAGAACGACCAGTGATTCTTACAGGAACTTCCATGATAACTGGCTTATCATCAGATAACTGATAGAAATCTGCGTGAAGAATTTTGTCTGTAATCGGGTGAAACTGAATATCCTGAAGAACAGCCGGAATTGTTTGACCATCAACCTCAATAGATACCGTGTGTGCTTCAGGAGTGTATACTAACCCTTTGAAAGATTTCTCAGTAGCAGAGAAATTCAAAGGAGCTTCACCTCCGTAAACAACACAAGGAACTAATTCAGCATCACGTAAAGCTTTTGTAGACTTTTTGCCCACGCTTTCTCTTTTTGTACCTTGAATTGTAATAGATTTCATTTATAAAAAATTTAAAAAATTGTTTCAAATTAAATTTGCAAACCTCTAAATATCAGTTAAATAACAAACTTACTGCTAATTGACTGATGCTCGTGAACCATCTTCATAACGTCCGCAAATAATGGGGCGCAAGATAGCACTTTTATTTTAGATGACAAATTATTTTTAACAGGAATTGAGTCAGTTACAATAACTTCCAATAATTTTGAGTTCTCAATATTCTCATAAGCTTTTCCTGAAAGCACTCCGTGCGTTGCCATTGCTCTTACAGATTTCGCTCCTTTTTCCATTAAGATGTCTGCCGCCTTACAAAGTGTTCCGGCAGTATCAATCATGTCATCAATAAGGATAACATTCTTTCCATCTACATCTCCGATAAGGAACATCTCTTCTACAACGTTGGCTTTTTTTCTTTCCTTATAAGCAATTACTACATCTGCACCCAAGTGACCTGCATAGTTTTTCGCTCTTTTTGCACCTCCCATATCCGGAGAGGCAATCGTAAGATTTTCCAGATTGAGATCTCTGATGTAATCTACGAAAATAGTAGAAGCATACAGATGATCTACCGGAATTTCAAAGAATCCCTGAATCTGATCTGCGTGGAGATCCATTGTCATGATTCTTGTAGCTCCTGCTGCCGTTAAAAGGTTTGCCACCAACTTAGCACCGATTGGCGCTCTGGGCTGGTCTTTTCTGTCCTGCCTTGCAAGTCCGAAATATGGAAGCACTACGGTAATACTCTTAGCAGAAGCTCTTTTGGCAGCATCAATCATCAGAAGAAGCTCTAATAAATTGTCTGCCGGCGGAAACGTAGATCCAATCAGGAAAACTCTTCCCCCTCTTACGGATTCGTCTAAAACAGGTTCGAATTCTCCGTCGCTGAATGTCTGAAAGTTGATTTTTCCTAATTCTTTCCCATAATTTTGGGCAATTTTCTCTGCCAAGTCCTTACTCGTCCTTGTAGAAAATAGATAACTTAACTGATCGGCCATTTTTACTTTTTAAAGATTTTGCAAATTTAAAAAAAAAACCACAAGAATTACTCTTGTGGTTTCTAAGTTTTTATTTATCCAGTTATTATGGGAATTTTACTCCGGAATAATTATTTGGATTTACCTGTGGTAAGGTAGATTTATATTTAGCATTGATAGCTTTAATAAATTCATTGGCAATAATTGCATAGCCTCTTCCTGTAAGGTGAACCCCATCAAGAGAGAAAGCTCCCCCGGTTACGAATTTTGCAGTGTATCTTATCCCATCATACAAAATTCCGGATTGAGAATTAAGTTCTACCATTTTAGCATTTGCATCTACAAATGCAAGTCCTTTAGCATCTGCAATAGACTTAATTGAAGTATTATAGGCAGTCATAGCTGTTGTGACATTTGCTGCTTCAGTTTTTGAAAGCACATGCTGGTTTTCTAATGGATAAGAAATACCGTATACATTAATGGAAGCCGGAGCATTCGGATTAGTAGATCCGATTACCGCTCTGGTCGTAAGAAGGATATAATCTTCTGCGGTTGCCTGTCTCGCCTGTCCGTAAATCTGTCCGAAAGCAGCAGCTGTAGCCGCTCCTAAAGACGGCGTAAGTGCCGCAGTAAGCTGTGCTGATAAATTTGTTAAAGAAACATCTCTGATCAAAACAGGATTTGAGGCAGTAGAAGATAAAAGATTGATCCTGTCTCCTGCACCAAAGGCTGTAAGCGCCTGTTTAAGCGGACCGTACAAACTTGTGTTAAGTGTATTAAGATTAGCACCTAAAGCAGCCGGAGTTAACGGATTGTAAGGAACCGTTGTAAAGAAAGGAATAGCGGTTACGCTTGGAATATTTGCGACAACTCCTTTCGCACCGTTGGCCGTAAGAGCAATTACATAAGAATTGATACTGGATGCAACTACATTTGGATCAGAAATATCATTAGATCCATAAGTTGCAGGATTAAGATTTCCTGTCTGAACTACAGCAGGAGTATATGTTGTAACGCCTCCTGTTGTTGTAGAATTTGTTCCTCCACTGGTTGCATAGCTTAAAATATCGTTATTTCCGATCCATAGAGAGAAGAAAGTAGGATTTTGAGCTACTGCTGCAGCTACAGGACTTACCCCTGTAGAAAATCTTGCATAAAACGGATTAAGAGATCCATAGCTCGCAATACCCAAATGGAAAGATTTTGCTCCCGGAATCCCCAAATTCTGATAAGGTGCACCTGAAGAAATGTTGTCTAACGCCGCCGCAGGAGCAGATGCAACCGGAGTAAGTGAGCCATTTACTACACTAAGAACCAGTTTACCCGAAAATCCCGGAAGGTTATTAAATCCACCAACATTATTTGGCATTAAAGGCTGTTTAAAATCTCCTCCTCCTGCAAGCTTCATCTGCATTGCAATCATTGAAGGATAAGATTCGTTTTGTCCATCCAAATAAAGAGCTCCGTCTCTATATCCCGAAGTAAGAGAGTTTCCTAAAGATACGTATTTGGAAAAATTGGCTTCTCCGGAAGTTACTACCACATCCTTTACATCAGTATCGAAGTCTGTATCACAACTTACATTTAACAACAACGCTGAAATAGCGAATGTAGAAATTAATATTTTTTTCATAATTCTTGATTAAAATTAAAATGCGTTATAAGACAAACCTAACCCAAAGTAAAATGCTTGTGCTTTAGCCTGCCCATAAAGGTTATAAAATGCATTGTTTATATTTCTTGACTTCTGGAAGTTGTAAGCTCCTGAAAGGTCTACTCCTAATTTATTGAGTTTAAATCCAATCCCTCCGGTAATTACATTAGCATCAAAAGATGGTGTTTCCGGACTGAAGTGTGCCTCGTCATAAGGTGATTCATCATGATAATATCCTAATCTTCCTGCAACTTTATCTGTAATCATATATTGCGTTCCTATTCTGAAAGCTTTAGAATTGTGGAAGTTTTTAGGTGTTACATTTTTTGTAGGATCATCAGCCTGATTTCCTGCCAATGCGTTTTCAAAATCTAATGTAAGTTTATTATACTTCTCCCATCCGTAGTAATTGAAATCTCCGGAAACCTGCCATTTCGGTGTTATTTTATAGGTAACCCCAATTGTATATTCATCCACCAAAGGAAGAACAGCCTTAAAATTATCCTGTCCGTTAGCATCTAATCTTACTGAAGAATATAATGCCTGAGAAATATTAAATGTAGCTTTTCCTTTGTCTGCATTCATATAAACCGGAGATCTGTATGCAATACTTACATCCAGTTTTTCTTCAGGTCTGAAATAGAACCCTAAACCAAAACCGTGTCCTGAAGCCTTATCATCTTTTAGATTTAAATTTCCTCCTAACTGAGTAACCGCTTTCGTCCAGTCTACACTTCCTTTAGCATAGATATAGCTCGCTCCGAAAGAAACCCAAGGTGATAATTTCACAGAAACCATCGGCTGAAAATAAAATGCCTTCAGTTCTATATTCTCTACAATTTCTTTTCCGGCCCAGTTATCCGGCCATTCTACCGTACTTCCGTAAGGCGTTGAAAAATTAAAACCTAAAGAAAGATTATCTAACACTTTGTAAGCTACCGCAGCATAAATAGGAGTTCCCATAGGATTATCCGTAGAATAAGATTCCAAAGTAGTAAGATTCTGATAGGTTACTTTAGAACTTATCCCGAATCCGCCCGCAGCAACACTAAGTTTTGAAGGAATGAAAGACATTCCCGCAGGGTTAAAGAACGTAACACTCGCATCTTCAGCATGTGCACTGGTATGCGCCATTGCCAATTGTTTCACCCCTTGCAGAGAAACCCTGAAGCCTCCTGCGTAAGATAATACACCTGCCAATAAAGCTGTTGATATCAATATTTTTTTCATAGACTATTATTATATAATCCAAATATAAAATTATTTTAGATACATCTGTTAATAAATCATAAAATTTTAAACATCAACACAAAAGAAAACTATGTTTAAAATAGCACTTTAAGTAAACTCTTTTGTAAATACATCATAGTTAAACATTTAATCAAAATTATATCATCCGGATGCGATTTTGTTTAGTTTTAAACAAAGCTATTCCCGATAATTTGATTATTTTAGACCTCATAAAGATAAAAATCATAAATTTGCAAATTAAATATATTATATATGAGTTGTGGATGTAAAACATCCGGCGATTCTGCACATTCTTGCGGACCCAAGAAGACCGCGAATGGCTGTGAAAATGTAAATACCTGTGGTAATAGTTATAAATTAAGTGTTTTTGACTGGCTTTCTAACATCAACAATCCCGCACCGAACCGATGTGATTTTGTAGAAGTTAGATTTAAAAATGACAGAAAATCGTTTTATAAAAACTTAAACAATATCCCTTTACATATAGGTAGTGTAGTAACAGTAGAATCGAGTCCCGGACACGATGTAGGTGTGGTAAGTCTCACCGGAGAATTGGTAAAGATTCAGATGAAAAAGAAAAAATGTTCTGAAGAATCGGCACTAAAAATATACAGACAGGCGAATCAGAAAGATCTGGAAGTCTGGCAGGAAGCAAGAAAAAAAGAGGACAGCGTAAAAATAGACGCCCGAAAAATAGCACACAGATTAGGTCTTGAAATGAAGATCACCGATGTGGAATATCAGGGAGACGCCTCTAAAGTCACTTTTTATTATACGGCAGATAACCGTGTAGATTTCAGACAGTTGATTAAAGAATACGCCGGAGCTTTCCGTACAAAAATCGATATGAAACAGATCGGTTTCAGACAGGAAGCCGCAAAAGTAGGCGGAATCGGATCTTGTGGAAGAGAACTTTGCTGTTCGACTTGGTTAACGGATTTCAGATCTGTAAATACCAACGTGGCAAGATATCAGCAATTGAGCATTAACCCTCAGAAACTTGCCGGACAGTGTGGTAAACTTAAATGCTGCCTTAATTATGAATTAGACAGTTATCTGGATGCTTTAAGCAATTTTCCGTCTTCTTCCACCACTCTGGATACCGAGAAAGGAAGAGCTTTCTGCATTAAAATCGACGTTTTCAAAAAGAAAATGTGGTTTGCTTATGTAGAAAATTCAATTGCGTGGTACGATTTTGATATTGATCTGGTTAAAAAGCTGATCTCCAAGAATAAACGCGGAGAAAAAACACTTCCACTGGAAGAGCTGAAACAGCCGGAAACGCCTTTTGCAAGCATCGACCTGATTCAGGAAAATAACGTAGACCGTTTCGAAAAGAAAAACAAAGGAAACAGAAATAAAAACCAAAACAGACCGAATAACAACAATCAGAACAGCCAGAATCAGCAGGGTCAGAAGAAAAACAACAACCGACCTGAGAGACAGGAACGTCCTGAAAGAAATGAAAAATCTGTTGAAAAACCTCAAAGACAGGAAAAACAGCAGCAAAAGCCAAAAGCCAATTCTAATAACAACCAACCGAGACCGCAAAAGCCTCAACAGCCTCAACCTCAGTTGGAAAAAGTAGATGCTTCTTCTGGTGCTGAAACCGAGAAAAAAACCAACCCGAATAAAAAGAAATTTAAAAAGAAGTTTCCTCCAAAAAAAGATAACAATGCGTAAAATTTTAGGATTATTTACTCTTATTCTTTTCTTTAGCTGTAATTCTTCCTCCGAAGGAGAAGTTTTTATGAATTCTGTTGATAACAAATGGAATAAGAAAAATGAACAAAAATTTAATCTTGAAATTTCAGATCCTCAAAATCCGAAAAATATTATATTTGTTGTAAGAAATAATAACAATTATCCTTACAGCAATGTAAGGTTTATTGTGAATTTCACCGACCTTCAAAGCAAGAAAAAACAAACCGATACGTTGAATTATGTATTGGCAAAACCAAACGGAGAATGGCTCGGAACAGGTTTTGGGGATACAAAGGAAACTTTGTTTCAATATAAACTGAATTATAAATTTCCCGCAAAAGGAAAATATGAAATCGGTCTTACTCAGGCGATGAGAAACGACAACCTTCCGGGAATTGAAGACATTGGAGTAAAAATAGAAACGGCTAAACCGTAATCATCAATGGAAGTGAACAAACAAAATACTGGGAACAAAGGGAAAACCTTCCCTCTTCCTCCTAAAAAGAAAGACACTACCTGGAAAAGGTGGGTTAAATTTATCTGGATCGGATTCTTTGCTTTGGTTTTAGGAATTTCAGGGCTATTCTTTGCCGTATCGCAAGGTTTCGTAGGAGAAATGCCGGATGTAAAAGAGCTTGAAAATCCGGATATATATGTTGCCTCACAAATCTACTCTTCAGACGGAGTTCTTTTGGGTAAATTTGAAAAAGAGAAAACACAGCCTATCATTTATAAAGATCTCCCGCCTTACTTAATCTATGCTTTACAGGCAAAAGAGGACGAACGTTTTAAAGAACACTCAGGAATTGATTTACAATCAGTTGTAAGAGCGGTAGCTTATGGAGGTAAAAGAGGCGGTGGATCCACAATAACCCAACAGCTTGCAAAATTACTTTTCACCGGAAATGCTTCTCAAAACAGAATTGAAAGAGCATTCCAGAAATTAAAAGAATGGGTTGTTGCCGTAAGTCTTGAAAAAAGATATACGAAAGAAGAAATCATAACACTGTATTTCAATAAGTTTGATTTCTTATTTAATGCTAACGGAATTGAAATGGCTTCGAAGATTTATTTTAATAAAAAAACTTCTGAGCTTACTTTACCGGAGGCAGCTACATTTGTTGCCATGCTTGAAAATCCAAGAAAAAATAATCCATACAGAAATCCTGAAAGAGCAAAAACAAGAAGAGATGTTGTTTTGGATCAAATGCTGAAAACAGGATATATCGATCAGGCAACCTTTGATAAAGCTACAGCAACGCCAATTACAGTTGATTTTCATCCTATAAGTAATATTACAGAAGGCTATTCCGCATATTATAAGTTTTATCTGAAAAAGGAAATAGACAAATATCTTGACGATTACGAAAAAGAAACCGGTAAAAAATTAAATCTTTACAAAGACGGTTTAAAAATATATGTAACTCTTGATTCCAGAATGCAAAAATATGCAGAAGATGCAATCAGAGAGCATTTAACGGATCTTCAGAAAAGATTTGACGCTGAGCAGAGAGGAAGAAAAAACTGGCCATTCTATTACCTGAATGATAAGCAGGTGAATGATCTGATGCTTCAGGCAATGAGAAGAACAGGACGCTACAAACTTCTTAAAGCAGACGGAATGCCGGAAGATTCTATTTTAATGGAATTTAAAAAACCTGTTAAAACCTCAAGATTTACATGGGCTGGAGAAGAAGAAGTAGAAATGTCTCCTTGGGATTCTATCAGATGGCACAAGAAAGTTGCTCAGGCAGGATTGATGTCTGTAATTCCGGGAACAGGAGAAATTAAAGCCTGGGTTGGAGGAATCGATTGGCAGCATTTCCAATATGACCACATTAAGCAGGGTAAAAGACAGGTAGGTTCAACATTTAAGCCTTTCGTGTATGCAACTGCGATTATGAAACTAGGTTTAACCCCTTGTTCTACGATATCTAATGCAAGCTTTAACAAAGGAACTTATCACGTTCCGGGAAGAGGCGGAATGCTTACTTTAAAAGATGCATTGGCGCACTCACAAAACCCTGTTGCGCTTCGTCTTGCCGAAATGACGGGAACACAAAGCGTAATACAAACCGCGAGAGATTTGGGAGTAACAGAAGAAATCTCCACAAGCTTACCAATGGCTTTAGGAGCTTCGGATATTACCATCTACGAAATGGTAGGAGCTTACAGTACTTTTGCTAACTACGGAAACTACAACAAACCGGAGATGATCTGGAGAATTGAAGATGCTAACAGCCGCGTAATTAAGGAAGTAAATGTAGAACCTAAAGAAGTGATGAATCCGCTGTACGCTTATACCATGATTGAACTGATGAAAGGTGTAGCGCAATACGGAACCGCTTCAGGGGAACTGGGAAGAAAAGGAATTTCAAAAGATATCGAAATTGCAGGTAAAACAGGAACAACCCAGAACAACTCAGACGGTTGGTTTATGGGAATTGTTCCGAAACTGGCAACTGGAGCCTGGGTTGGATGGGAAGACCGAGCCACCCACTTCTACGGAACAGGAGAAGGACAGGGAGCTAAAATGGCATTACCGATCTGGGCGATCTACATGAAGAAAGTCTGGGCAGATAAAAGCTTAAAAATCTCTCCGGATGATAAATTCGTGAAACCTTCGGAGTGGAAAGACGGCTGTTCAAACCTTAAAGGATTAGGAGCAGGTTATGGAGATGATGGCGGATTACAGACGCTTGATGAGATCAAAAATCCGAAACCGGCAGATCCAAGCGGACCAAAAACATCCGGTAAAAAAGAAGAAAATGTAAACGAAAACCTAAATACAGGCGAAGACATAGACTTCAATAATAAATAAATTCTTTTTTAGAAATATACAAGACCTTTCAATCATTTGGAAGGTCTTTTCTTTTTAATTAATACCTTTGAATTATGAATCTTGAAAACATACAACAACCCTTTATAAAAAAGTTTCCCGGAGATTTTTCCGGCAATACCCTACAGAGAAATACTCCGAAGGTTTTATTTTCCACTGTTCAGCCGGTTGGTTTTGATCATCCAAAGTTAATTGCTTTTAACGAAAAACTTTCAGAAGAAATCGGACTTGGAGTGCTTGAAGAAAAAGATCTTAATTTTTTGGCAGCAACACATCTTCCCGAAAATATCAAAACCTACTCCACTGCTTATGCGGGACATCAGTTTGGGAACTGGGCTGGACAATTAGGCGACGGAAGAGCCATTCTTGCCGGAGAAATTGAAAACAATTCAGGAAAGAAAAACGAAATACAGTGGAAAGGAGCCGGAGCAACGCCTTATTCCAGACACGCAGATGGAAGAGCCGTATTAAGGTCGTCTGTTCGTGAATATCTGATGAGCGAAGCGATGTTTCATTTAGGAGTTCCTACAACCAGAGCATTGAGTTTAGTATTTACCGGAGAAGACGTTGTAAGAGATATCATGTACAGCGGAAATCCTGAACTGGAAAAAGGAGCGGTAGTCATCAGAATCGCAGAAAGCTTTCTTAGATTCGGTCATTTTGAATTGATGTCTGCCCAACAGGAATACAAAACATTGCAGGAACTTGCAGATTATACCATTCATCATTATTTCAAAGAAATTTCTTCGGAGGGGATTCAGAAGTACAAAGATTTCTTCGAAAATGTTTGCCGCAGAACAGCAGATCTTATGGTAGAATGGTATCGTGTAGGATTTGTTCATGGGGTGATGAACACGGATAATATGTCGATTTTAGGTTTAACGATCGACTATGGACCTTATTCGATGATGGATGAATACAATTTAAATTTCACACCAAATACCACCGATCTTCCCGGAAGAAGATATGCCTTCGGAAAACAGGGACAGATTTCTCAATGGAACCTATGGCAATTGGCAAATGCACTTCATCCTTTAATTAAAGATGAAAAGTTTCTGGAAGATGTTTTAAATGATTACGGAAGCTATTTCTGGGAATCGCACGACAGAATGCTGTGCAGAAAATTCGGTTTTGATCAGTTACTAACAAGCGATGAAAAATTCTTTACCACATGGCAAAGTCTGATGCAGGATCTTCAACTAGATTATACCTTATTTTTCAATGAACTCGAAAAATATGATGACCAGAAAGATCTCAGACAGCAATTTGAAAACGTTTCTTACACATTTTTAAATGATGAGAAACTTTCGAAACTGGAAGATTTTATGAAAGCTTATCAGTCAAGACTAGAAAAAAATATTATTTCAAGGGAAAAATCTTTGGAAATAATGCATAAAGCCAATCCTAAATTTATTTTAAGAAATTATCTTCTCTACCAGTGCATTGAGGAAATTAATGAAGGAAAAACAGAAATGCTGAAAAAATTAACCCACGCTTTAGAAAATCCTTATCACACCATTTATCCGGAATTTTCAGCAAAAAGACCTTCAGATTATGATGATGTATCGGGATGTTCCATGCTTTCGTGCAGTTCGTAGTTTTAAAATCATAAAATCAAAACAAAAACTCATCAGATTTGGTGGGTTTTTTATTTTACTTTTGCAGAAAGTTTTTGCAGGTGTCAAAATTCAAAACAAAATTTATCCATTTTTTCAAATTGCTTTTTCCGTCAACGGGAGTTGAACTTATTGTTTTTCTTTTCTTTCTCGTCGCTTACGGATATATGGGATCATACATTGCGATTCATCATAAAATTATTTTTGACGGAAGAATTCCTTGGGATGCGTATTTCAGCTTCGATAACAAATCTATTGTAATGACTGGCGGAAGTTTTGAAAGACATCCGCTTTCCTACTATTTTTTTAACTGGATCCGCGAATTGGCTTTACTTTTCTCCAACGGAAAAATGGATGGAAATTTCCGTTTCGCTTTAGCCTGGCTGAGTAATCTTGCCGTAAGTTTAAGCATTCTTCAGGTTTTTAAATATCTTAAAAACATTATCCGTCTTCCTTTAGTTTTAAACCTTTTACTAATTCTGTTTTTCGGAGCATTTTCAACAAATATTCTCCTTTCTTTCACTCCTGAAAACTTTACCTACACTTTATTTTTCCTGACCCTCTTTCATCATTATTCAGCTATAAAATTAAAGAAAGAGGAGAAAATTCCGGCTTTAGCTTTGGCTTTTTCAGGAGTTACCATCGGAGGCTTAACGGTAACGAACATTGTTAAAGTCTTCATTCCCGTCGCTTTTGAAAAGGGAGTTTTCAGAAATTGGAAAAAATTTGGAGATGCGGTTTTCAGAGTACTTTTTACCTGCGTCTGTTTTGTTTTATTATACTTAAACCGAATCGATTTTAAATATCAGAATATATTCAGCAAAACCAATGAACAGTACGAAAAGTTCTCCAATGTAAATTCTACTCCGACTTGGGATATGATCCTTTCGTACTTTTTCGGGGGAAATATACTTTTTTCAAATTTCCTGATCCGCGATAAACATAACATGAGCGGTTACCACTACAAAGGGATCATAATGACCGTTTATTCATCATGGATTCCTTATATTTTTATTGCCGTTTTATTGATCCTGATTTGTTGGAGTTATTTTAAAAATCTCAGAAATAAACTCGTTCAGGTTTTAATGATTTCATTCCTGTTTGATGTTATCATTCACTGTGTTATGAGATTCGGACTTCACACGTCATACATCTACGGAGGTCATTTTGTTTTTGTGTATCCACTGTTATTAGGGTGGCTATTTCATTACTACAGGCAATCACCAAAAATTCTATCTTTTTTAACGATGATCTTCCTCATTTTATTCGCTTATCTCATCACAAATAATTATTTAAGGATGACTGAATTCTTTTGGTTTTTAAATAAATTTTATTAAAATTTTACTTTTTATTTTGAAAAATTAAAATTCAAAATCAATAAAAAAAAGCTGAGAAATAATTTTTCCCAGCTTTTCTATTTTTCTATTGCTAAATGTAAATTATTTTGCTTCTGCACAGAAAATTCTGTACTGTACTGCAAGTGCCGATTTAAAATATTCTCTCACTTTAGAAAGATCAGAAGCCGCGCTTTGTTTTGTGAAATAACTCCCCGCTAAAATTTTATAATTCGGTCTTAAAGAAGCATCCGTTTCCACTTTCAGGTTAGGAAATCTTTTTCTGAAATAAGCCTTTACCTCATTGGCTTCTTCATTACTTTTTACCGTTGTAATCTGAATTTTATACCCTAAAATTCTTGGATTTTTTCTGCATATCTCAGCGTTGGTAAGTTCCCTGTTCGGAACATAAATTTTAGTTGGTTTTGAAGGGCTGTAATCTTCGTCATCTTCCCTTGAAGAAGTTGCCAAAGTTGTTTTGGAACACTTATCCTCTATGCTTTCCAGAGCCGCATTCACCTTAGAATCCATCGTCATGGTAAGTTCTGTTCCCGCCAAAGTATCTTTCCTTACAACTTGTTGTGCATCAACACCATAAAATGCAAACACAGAAAGCATCGAAATTATTTTGATTAAATTTTTCATTTAAACTTGTTTGCGCAAATTTATACAAATTAAAAAATTATACCAAATTCAGTTATTTAGAATAATTACAAATTAAACGGAAATGACATTTTCCCCTTTCCATATACCGTTAAATTCCTGTTAAAAATATTATTTTTGCGGGATTGATTGAATGTTCAATATTTACTAACATAAGATAATTTAAATGATTAGTTGGAGAAAGCATTATAGACAGACGTTGATCGCAATAGGCTTATTGCTATCGACCAGTGCTTCAATTTACGGGCAGGACGGCGATCCTAAGAATGGTGAGAAGCTTTTCAAAGCGAATTGTACTGCATGTCACGCACTAGACAAGAAACTTGTAGGTCCTGCTCTTGGAGGAGTAGTTGAAAGACTGAAAAAAGATCAAAATCTAGACATTGACTGGTTTCAAAAATGGATAACCAACAATGAAAAACTTAGAGCTTCCGGAGACAAGTATGCTAATGAAGTATACGAAGCCAACGGAAAAGCGGCAATGCAGGTTTTTGAAGGGAAACTTTCAGAAAAAGATATCAACGATATCTTGGCATACACCTCAAATCCTCCGGCTGAAGAGCCTAAAAAGGATGATGCAAAAGCAACAGCAGCAACAACTGATCAGGCTGCTCCGGCAAACAACACTACAACAAGCGTAGTAATCATTTCACTTTTAGCAATCGCGGCGCTATTGGTTTGGATCTTGGTAAAATTAAGACAGTTGGTAAAACTGGGGCAGTCTGAGGACTTAGCCGGTCTTAACGAAACAAGGGTAAAATCTTTCAGCGAAATCTATGCAAAATATCACTATGTAGGAAAAGGATTAATCGCAATCCTTGCGCTTCTGGCAACTTACGGAATCTGGAACTGGATCATGTGGATCGGTGTTTACAAAGGATATAAGCCGGAACAGCCTATTTATTTCTCCCACAAAATTCACGCTGGAGAACAGAAAATCGACTGTCAGTTGTGTCACTCCAGTGCCAAATACGGTAAAGTATCTGAAATCCCTTCTATGAACGTTTGTATGAACTGCCACAGAACAATTTCTGAATACAACGCAGATCACTACATGGAGCCAGGAAAAGATAAGGCTTTCTATGATGGAGAGATCAAGAAAATCTATGCCGCTACAGGTTGGGATCCTGAAAAACAACAGTACACAGGAAAAACTCAGCCGGTTGAATGGACAAGAATCCACAACATGCCAGACTTCGTATACTTTAACCACGCACAGCACGTAGTAGCAGGTGAGCAGGCGATCATCAATTCTTTCAACAAAAAGAACCCTAACAACAAAATTGATGTTGTATGTAAAGCTTGTCACGGAAAAATCGATACAATGAATGTTGTTCAGATGGCTAACGACTTTACAATGGGATGGTGTATCGAGTGTCACAGAACTACAGAAGTTGACATGAACAACGGTTATAATAAAGAATACTTCAAAAATCTACACGACAAGTTGAAAAAACAGTACCCTAAAGATGGTGGTAAGATTACGGTAGATGCTATTGGAGGTCTTGAGTGTGGTAAATGTCATTATTAATAACTAAAAATTAGAAGTATCAAATGGCTTCAAACAAAATACAATTCAGAAGTATTCACGAACTTAAAGATCCGGCTTTAAACAATAAGCTGGCTCAGAAAGAGTTCCAGGAAGAAATTCCGGTAGAAGATTTCCTTGATGATGCGGAAAAGAACGGTTCTGCTACTTCAAGAAGAGATTTCTTAAAACTATTAGGTTTCTCTACTGCAGCGGTAACATTAGCTGCCTGTGAAGCTCCGGTAATCAAAACGATTCCTTATGTGGTAAAGCCGCATGAAATCATTCCGGGGATTCCTAACTATTACGCTTCAACGTATTTCGACGGTTTCGATTTCGCAAGCGTATTGGTAAAAACGAGAGAAGGAAGACCTATCAAAATTGAACCAAACCCGGCAGCAGGAGACTTAGGTAAAACGAATGCAAGAGCTCAGGCAAGTGTACTTTCTCTTTATGATAATGATAAAGTAAAGCAGCCTAAGTTTGAAGGGAAAGACGAAACTTTCGACAAAGTAGACAGCTTCGTTATCAAAGGACTGGATGAGGCTAAAGCAGCAGGTAAAAGAATTGTTTTACTATCTCATTCTTTTGCATCCCCTACTTTCAAAAAATTATTTACTGAATTTAAAGCTAAATATCCTACAGCAGAATTAGTAACCTATGATGCTTATCCTTATGCTGCAGCATTAGACGCAGCTCAGGAAGTTTTCGGAACAAGAGCATTGCCTGTTTATGATCTTAAAGGAACTGAATTGGTGGTTGCATTCCAGGCTGACTTCTTAGGAGACTACAACGCGGGAGGCTTAGAGTCTTCTTATGCAGTGGCAAGAACTCCGGGAAAAAATATGTTGAGACACGTTCAGGTTGAATCCAATATGTCTTTAACAGGAGCAAACGCAGATTCAAGAATCAGACTGAAACCAAGCCAGGTAAACAAAACGTTAGTTGAAGTTTACAACGCAATCGTTGGTGGTGGTACTTCTGACAAAGCTGCATCTGAAATTGCAAAAGAATTATTGGCAAAAGGAAGCAAAGCAGTTGTTTTCGCTGATGGTTCTAAAGGAGCTCAGGTTTTAGCTCACTTAATTAACCAAAAATTAGGATCAGTAGCTTTCACAGGGAAAGCAAACTTCTTAAAAGATTTTGACAAAGCAAGATTCGAGGAATTCCTTGGATGGGTAAACGGTGGACAGGTTGGTGTATTGATCGCTAACAATGTAGATCCTATTTACTCTTACCACAAAGGAGAAGATTTCAAAAAATCGTTATCTAAAGTTCCTTATGTAATCGCTGTTGCAGATAAGAAAAATGAAATGTACAAAGCAGCGAAAGCTGTAATTCCTGTAGCCAACTGGCTGGAATCTTGGGGAGATATCGAACCACAGACAGGAGTATATTCATTAATGCAGCCTACGATCCAGAAAATCTACAAATCAAGACAGATTGAAGAATCTTTATTGGTTTGGAAAAACGGTAAAAACAATGCTGCTAATAATTATTATGATTATTTAAAAGCAAATGCTACTTCTATCTTAGGAGCAACTTCTTTCAACAAAGCTTTATATAACGGTATCAATGCTTCCTCAAATGCGACAACATTATCGTACGCAGGAGGAAACGGTGCACAGGCTGTTGCTGAATTAGGTGGTTTCAAATCTTCAGATTTAGAATTGGTATTGTATACGAAGACAGCAATGGGAGACGGAACTCAGGCAAACAACCCTTGGTTGCAGGAATTACCGGATCCAATCACAAGAATGTCTTGGGATAACTACTTAACAATGTCTCCGAAAGACGCAGAAAGATTGGGTATTGATAACGATCTTAACGCGAGAATGCAGTTAGACGGTTCTCTTGTAAACCTTACTGTAAACGGAGTAACAATAAAAGATGTTCCTGTATTCGTACAACCGGGACAGGCAGACGGATCAGTAGGTCTTGCGCTTGGATACGGTAAGAAAAACTCAGGAGCGACAGCAGATACCGGTGTAAATGCTTATCCTTTATTCGATGGTTCTAACTTAGTTGTTTCTAATGTTAAAATCGAAAAAACAGGAGAAGATCACGAATTCGCAGGTATCCAGCTTCAGAATACATTAATGGGACGTTACGAAATTGCTAAAGAAGTACCTTTGGCTGATTTCTTAAACGTAGCTTTTGATGATGAACACGACGGATGGAACAAACCTTTGGAGTATCACACCATTAGCGGAGCTCTTCCAGCAAGAAAAATTGACCTTTGGGATGCTTTTGATGACACCGATGGTCCTCACTTCAACTTATCGATTGACCTGAACTCTTGTACTGGTTGTGGAGCATGTATCATTGCTTGTCAGGCAGAAAACAACGTTCCTGTTGTAGGAAAAGAAGAAATGAGAATGTCGAGAGATATGTACTGGTTAAGAATTGACCGTTACTATTCATCAAGACAGAAGGTAGAAGTTTATGAAGGATTAAAAGAAGGAATGGCAGTTCCTGAATTATACGGAACAGCTTTCAACAAAGAAGGTGGTGCATTGAATCACCCGGCTGACAATCCGGATGTAATCTTCCAGCCGGTAATGTGTCAGCACTGTAACCACGCACCTTGTGAAACAGTATGTCCGGTAGCGGCAACTTCACACGGTAAGCAGGGACAAAACCACATGGCTTATAACAGATGTATCGGTACAAGATATTGTGCAAACAACTGTCCTTATAAAGTAAGACGTTTCAACTGGTTTACTTATAACCTGAATGACAAGTTCGATTTCAACATGAATAACGATCTTGGAAGAATGGTTCTGAACCCTGATGTTGTGGTAAGAACGAGAGGGGTTATGGAGAAATGTTCTATGTGTATCCAAATGACTCAGACTACTATTCTTGAAGCTAAAAAAGAGAATAGAATCGTGAAGGACGGAGAGTTCCAGACAGCTTGTTCTAAAGCTTGTTCTACAGGTTCAATCAAGTTCGGAGATATGAATGACAAAGAATCTGAAGTGAGAAAGCAGTATGCTTCAAACAGAAGATATTATTTACTAGAGGAGATCGGAACAAAACCAAATGTGTTCTATCACACTAAAGTAAGAAACAGAGTAGAAAAATAAAGTTTAAATAATAAATAGGTAAAAAATGTCAGGACATTACGAAGCTCCGATAAGGGAACCTCTAATTATTGGTCACAAAACTTATCACGATATCACGGAAGATATTGCACGACCTATCGAAGAAAGAGCAGGTAAATTATGGTGGATTTCATTATATGCAGCCTTAGTTCTATTCATCTATGGATTCGGATGTATCGCTTACACTATCGGAACAGGTATTGGAGCATGGGGACTAAACAGAACTATTAACTGGGGATGGGATATTACTAACTTCGTATGGTGGGTTGGTATCGGTCACGCCGGAACCCTAATCTCAGCGGTATTATTATTATTTAGACAGAGATGGAGAATGTCTGTAAACAGATCTGCAGAGGCGATGACGATCTTTGCGGTTGTACAGGCGGCAATCTTCCCGGTTATCCACATGGGTAGAGTTTGGGTAGGATATTGGGTATTCCCTTTACCAAACCAATTCGGTTCTCTTTGGGGGAACTTCAACTCTCCTCTACTTTGGGACGTATTTGCGATCTCTACGTATTTCTCGGTATCAACAGTATTCTGGTTCATGGGATTGATCCCTGACTTTGCAATGATCAGAGACAGAGCGAAGACACCTTGGACTAAGAAAATTTATACTTTCCTTGCATTCGGTTGGGGTGGTAAAGCAAAACACTGGCAAAGATTCGAAGAACTATCTTTGGTTCTTGCAGGTTTAGCAACTCCGCTTGTATTCTCTGTACACACTACCGTATCTTTTGACTTCGCAACTTCGGTTATTAAAGGATGGCACTCCACAATTTACCCTCCTTACTTCGTTGCCGGTGCGATCTTCTCAGGATTCGCAATGGTACAGACGTTATTGTTAGTTGCAAGAAAAGTATGTCACCTTGAAGATTACATCACTATGTATCATATCGAAATTATGAACATCGTAATCATCTTAACAGGTGGTATGGTAACTGTAGCTTACGCCACCGAATATTTCATCGGATGGTATTCCGGATCAAGATTTGAAGATTTCACATATCTTTCTCCTGGTGCTGCTGTTGGACCTTACTGGTGGGCTTTCTGGTCACTAATTATCTGTAACCTTGTTGTTCCTGCTTCTTTCTGGTTCAAGAGACTAAGAACGAACATTATCTGGACATTCATCGTTGCATTAATTATCAACATCGGTATGTGGTTTGAGCGTTTCGACATTATCGTTATCAACCTTTCAAGAGATTACTTGCCTGGTTCCTGGACGATGTTTAAGCCAACAATCATTGATGTGGGAGTATATTTAGGAACAATCGGATTCTTCTCTGTATTATTCTTATTATACGCAAGAACATTCCCTGTAATTGCACAGGCTGAATTAAAATCGATTTTGAAAATCTCAGGTGAAACTTATAAAGCAAAAGAAGGAGATGAGCACCACTAAAATTGTATACGGACTTTATGCGGACGACGACGATTTAATGAACGGCGTTAAAGCATTCAACGATAAAGGAATCAAAATAAACGAAGTGTATACTCCGTTTCCGGTTCACGGACTAGATAAAGCTTTAGGGTTAAAGAAAACAAGAATTTCTGATGCCGCTTTTATCTACGCTTGTTATGGAGTTACGATCGGTGCTACTCTTACATGGTATGTAATGAACCACGACTGGCCTCAGAACATTGGGGGTAAACCAGCTTTCGACTGGGCTCACAATATGCCGGCTTTCGTAGTACCTATGTTCGAACTTATGGTATTCTGCGCAGCACACATGATGTCATTAACTTTCTTGGTAAGAAACAAAATGTATCCCGGAGCTCCTGCACAAAACCCGGATCCAAGAACAACGGATGATAAATTCTTAATGGAATTTGTAACTGAAGATGTAGAATCTGTAAAGCAGTTGCTTATTGAAACTGGAGTTGAAGAAATAACTGTTAAAGATGCTTAAAATGAAAAAGAATGTATTAAAAATTACAGCAGTTTTAGGTTTAACAACAGTTTTACTTAACTCTTGCGGACCAAAAGAGAACACTCCGCTGGTCTATTTCCCGGATATGTATTTTCCGGTAGCATACGATCCATTGATGAAAGCTCAGGATGCTTATTCAGATCATGAAAATGAAATTCCTGCTTTTGTTAAAAATAATTTTGCAACAGGTCTTTCTCCTGTAGAAGGATCCGTAGCTCAAAATAAAGATGGTGTTTTCGAAGAAGGATTACTTCCAAAAACACCGGATGAATACAATGCTGGTTATGATGCTTCAAAAACAGTAACAGGATCTCCTTTAAACCCAGCAAACGCTGCAAAAGATCTTGAAAGAGGAAAAAGCCTTTTCGAGAAAACCTGTTCAGCTTGTCACGGTGTAGGAGGAGACGGACAAGGGCCAATCGTTCAGTCCGGAGCATTCTCTGGTGTACCAAACTATGCAGACAGAGATATTACTGTAGGATCTGTTCATTATGTAATAACCAACGGTAGAAACGCAATGGGATCTTATGCAGGACAACTTAGCGCTGGAGACAGATGGAGAGTTGCCATGTATGTAATGGATGCTTTCAAAAAAGGAGCTGCAGCACCTGCGGCGGCTACAGCAACAGCTACTACAGCGGCTGCCCCTGCGAAATCTGAAACGATGACTACCGAAACTAAAAAATAAGAAAAGAAATGTATAGTTTTTCACCAAAATTAAAATCAACTTCTATAATCCTTCTTGTTGTAGGTTTAGTTCTTTTTGCTGTTGGTTTCTTTATGAATAAAGGAATTACTACTGAAAAAATAGAACATATGATGGAGGCGGTTCATGCTTCTGGTCATACGGCTCCTACACATTCTAGTGAAATGGTAGGACCTCAGGATCACGCAGCTCACCTTGAGCATGCTACTCTTCAGGTTCACAACCAGCCTTTAGCGGCAATACATTTTGTAGCTGTATTTTTCTTTGGAGTAAGCTGCTGCGTATTATTCTTCTATTCTATTCAGCACGCTGCACACGCAGGTTGGCCAATTATCATTACAAGAGTAATGGAAGCTATTGCTTCTTATATTCCTTACGGTGGTGCTATTCTAATCATTCTAATGATTTTAAACATCACACACCAAGGTCACCTTTTCCATTGGATGGATCCGGAATTAACAGACCCAAATTCTGCTCATTTCGATGTGATCTTATTTGAAAAAAGAATTTTCTTAAATATCCCTTTCTATGCAGTAAGAACTTTCATCTATGTATTAGGTGCTTCTTTCTTCGCTTGGAAACTGAAAGCTCAGTCTAAAAAAGTAGACGAAACAAAATCAAGAGTAGAATATCAAATGCTTTACAGATGGGCAGTAGGATATATCGCATTCTTCGGTTTTGCTTCTGCAGCTTGGGCTTGGGACTGGTTGATGTCTATTGATCCTCACTGGTATTCTACCATGTATATCTGGTATTCAATGGTAAGCTGCCTTTCAAGTGGTATTGCGGTAATTATTCTTTTAAGTGTTTATTTAAAGAAAAACGGATTCCTTCCACAGTTCAATGATAACCACTTACACGATTTAGGAGTATTCCTATTTGCAACAAGTATGCTTTGGACATATACATGGTTTGCACAGTTCATGTTATACTGGTACGCAAACATTCCGGAAGAGGTTAATTATTTCTTCGGACGATTCCAGCACTACTCTCCTACTTTCTTGCCAATGCTTATTGTAAACTTCTTATTACCGTTATTAGTATTAGTAAGCAGCAGCATCAAGAGAAACTACAAAGTGGTTACAACAATGGCAGTAGTCGTAATTTGTGGTCACATCTTAGATTACTTCAACATGGTAATGCCGGGAACAGTAGGACCATATTGGAAAACTCCTGAAGTATTTATCTTAATCTTAGGAGCAATCTTATTCGTAGTTGGATTATTTATGTTCACAGTGCTTTCAGCATTATCTAAACTTAAACTGATCCCTACAGGTAACCCTTACCTTCACGAATCTGAAATTTATGAATATCCTTTCTAAGGAATTTGTAACAAGATAAAAACAAAAAAGACTGATTGTAATGATCAGTCTTTTTTTGCTTTTTTGTGCAGAAATAAAAAAACAATGCAACCTTTTTAAGTTTTCGTTGCCATATAATCAAAGAATGATTTAAACTTAAAAAAACATTAATTGTATCAATCATGAAAAAAAATCTCCTGTTATTATTTTTAACAATCCTCGTAAACTTCATCAATGCACAAAGTATCACTTTCGTTTCAGAAAAAACCAATAAGCCCCTTCCTAAGGTTTCTGTGTTTGGGAAAGACGGGAGCATTTTAGCTTATTCGGATATCGACGGAAAAATCGACAGGCAGTCCATAAAACCGGATCAGGAAAAGTTTCAGCTCATCTACGATAATATGTCTGTTGCTACTTTGTCCTATGCGGATTTCGACAAGGAAACTATTAAAGTGGATGACAGGGTAAAAGATATCGAACGTGTTGTCATAAAAAATAACAAACCCGCAAAATATATTTTTGTAAAAGGAAATTTTAACACTTACGTTACTGTAAACAATAAACTAAACTGCTACACAGACGGAATCATTACTTACATTTTTGATAATAAAACAAAAAAACTGAAAAGTGCCAATGTAGAACAATACAGAGCATTCAGGATTGAAGATAAAAATGTTGATAAAAAACTGACAGCTTCCTTCGATTATGGTAAAATGATGAATGTTCCTGAAATGAAAGATGTCGGAAATATTCAGGAATACAAAAAAAAGAACGCCGTCATTAAAGAGCTGAAAGGAGACCGAAAAGATCAGATCGAAATTGCTCACAGTGCTTTACAGGAAAAAGAAGTAAATTTTTTAGGATACCGTTTTTACGATGTAAAAGTTATCTCAAATGCTTCTTACGAGAAAGAAAGCAATAAGACCTTAAGAGAGCTTCTGGAATTTAACGACATTCGATTTATCAAATTAAAACACAAAAGTGAACCAGACTACAATCAGTTGATTTACTACAGCAATTTTTATCCCGCAGAAATAGAATTCAGAGACGATAATGATATCGAAAGTGTAAATCTGAATACCAATAAAAGCAGCTATACAACAAAATACTGGGAAGATTCATCTTTTCCGAATATGCAGACCGTTTTCAGCTCATTTTTCAAAGATCAGTTGAAAGAACAACAAAATAAAAAATAAAACACTCTATTAATAAAGGTTTTATTATTTTTGTGGTAAACCGAAAAAAAATGAAAAAGTTGTCTTTTCTACTAATTTTCAGCATGTTGCTTTTCACAGCATGCAAGCAAGATCATGTAGATGCTACCAATACTAAAACTTTGCAGTCGAGTATCAATGATATGACGGCAAGTTTACCTACCATTAAACAGATTAAATTTAACGAGGCACTCTACATCCTGAAAACTTTCGGAGTAGACGCAGATGGTGATTTTGCTGAACTGAAAGCCTTAGGACAAATGATTGATGGAAAAAAAGTTCCCGAAATCATGGCAATGGCAGATCAGGTAGCCCAGAAAAACGGAATCGAATGGGCAAGTACAGCACCTCCTTCGTTAGGAGCATTAGGAGAAATGAATATCTTTGGAAACGAAACAGCTAAAGAAAGCGATCCGAATGACGTAAAAGCAAACTCGTTAAGCATTTCTACAAGACCAACGGGAGATGACGGAACCGGAGCTCCAACAGCAATTCAGATTGTTCCGAGATTGGTAGACAATGCCGGAAATCCGGTATCTTTTACAGGAGCAGGTCTGGAAGCAACGCTGGAAGTTTTCAGCAATGGCGTAAAACTTTCTACCGCGAAAAACTTAATGCAGGATAATAACTTCAAAGGATTTAATTTAAAATTCTCTTCAATTCCTGCAGCTCAGGTTGTTGATAATAAAATCGACATCACGGTTTCTGTAAAAACCACTGCGAAAACTTTCAAAATGACAAAAATAGGACTAGATGTTAATCCTCTTTTACTGAAAGTTCCGGCTGCTCCGAAAGTAGATTCAACAGCAGTTATTCAGGATCCCGCTGTAATCGATCCTAATAATCCGAATGCAACAGTTCCTTCTACAACAGATCCGAATGCAGCCACACCTACAACTCCTGCAGCACCAAAACAGCCAGCTTCAGATCCGAAAAGTACTGTTTCAGGATTTTTAAATAACGTAAGCGCTCAAAACCTAAAAGCTGCGTACAACTCTGCAAGCAATCCGAACTGGGGAAGTTATGAGTCGTTCTCAAATCCGACTTCAGGATTTGGTTCTGTGAAAAACGTAAGCGTAAAAAACATCACCACCAATGCTTCCAATTCAACTTCTGCAAGTGTGAGTGCAACGTATGATGTAACGGATAAAAGTGGAAAAACAACTTCACTGAAAGCAACTTTCGGACTTAAAAATGTAAACGGAGACTGGAAAATTTCCAGCTACAAAATCAATCCATAAAAATGGCATCGCAGCAGCTCACTACGAAACTGAAAGAAATAATTGAAAATATACCTGATTTTCCGATTCCGGGAATTCAGTTTAAGGACATCTCTCCTATTTTCCTGAACCCGAAACTGTATGAAGAGGTCATTGCAGATCTGGTACAATTCAGCAAAGGAAAAGTTGATGCGGTTTGCGGAATTGAAAGCAGAGGTTATCTTTTCGGGATTGCCATCGCTGTTGCATTAGAAGTTCCTTTTATTTTAATCCGAAAAGCAGGAAAACTTCCGCCACCAGTCATTTCAGAAAAATATGATCTGGAATACGGAAGTGCTGTTATCGAAACCCGAGAAGGACAGTTAAAATCCGGACAAAGAGTCCTGATTCATGATGATCTTTTAGCAACGGGAGGAACAACAGAAGCTGCCGCTAAATTGGTTGAAAAACAAGGCGCAACCGTTTCCCAATTCAGTTTCCTAATTGGATTAAAAGACTTAAAAGGCGAAGAAAAACTGAAGAAATTTAATGCGGAAGTATATCATATTTTAGAATATTAAACTGAATTAAATATAGATGCTTCGACAAGCTCAGCATGACAACGCTAATAATTTAACGTTACATCAATACATATAGTATTAGAGATGTCATGCTGAGCTTGTCGAAGCATCTTTTTAGTAAATTCACGATTCATAATTAACAATTCTACTTGATTAATTCAAATAAAATCAACAATACACACAAAGTATTTTGTAAATCATTCAGAAACAATTAAATTTGCATTTCAATTTTTAATAATCTATGGCAAAAATTACAAACGAGCAGGAAGGTAAAGAAACTGTTGAGTTTTTTAAAGATCTTGACAGAGAGGCTTTAAACACAGAAAGGTTCCTTGAAAAATATTCAAAACCTTTGGGAATTGTTTTCGGACTACTTATTTTGGGAGTTCTGGGCTTCTTCGGTTACAAACAATTTGTTGTAGCTCCTAAAAATGCAGAAGCTGTAAAAAGTTTCCTGGCTGCTCAGAAAAATCTTGCTGACGGTAAAGATAAAGAAGCTTTAGGCGGAAAATCTGCTGCAAATCCGGGTTTCTTAGGAACTTATAACGAATATTCTGCAACCAACGTAGGCAAGCTTTCTGCTTACAACGCTGGATTGATAAAATTCAAAGAAGGAAAATTTCAGGAAGCTTATGATCTTTTAGACAGTTTTTCATCCGACAACAAAACGTTGATGGCAATGAAATACGGAGCAATGGCAGATGCAAAATCCGGTCTTAACAAAAATGATGAAGCCCTTCAGTTATTAGACAAAGCCGCTTCAGCTTCAGACGATCCTTACACAACGTATTATTTTACAAGAAAAGCAGGTATTGTAGCTTTAGGATTAAAGAAAAATGCAGAAGCTAAAAAGTATTTTGCAACAATCGACGAAAAATATCAGGACTACGACAACGGAATATCTGATTCTTATATTGAAATGACTAAATATTACTAAACAATGGCAACAGTTAATCTTTCTGATTACAAGCCACTTAACATAACCAATGCCGATGATTTTTCTATCGGCATTGTTTTTTCTGAGTGGAATGATTTTGTAACCTACAATCTTCGTGATGCAGCTCTGGAAATCCTTCAAAAAGAGGGAGTAAAATCTGAAAAAATTTCTCTTTTTCCGGTTCCGGGAGCGTTTGAGTTAAGCTACGCAAGTATGCAGCTTTGTAAAGAACGAACTTTTGATGCAGTAATTGCAATCGGATGTGTGATCCGTGGAGAAACACCGCATTTTGACTATGTCTGTTCGGCAGTTGCACAGGGAATTAAAGACTGCAACATCATGACAGATACCCCAACTATTTTCTGTGTTTTAACGGACGACACTAAAGAACAGTCGATTGCGAGAAGCGGCGGCGATCTTGGGAACAAAGGAGTTGAAGCGGCTGTTACGGCTCTGCAAATGATTGATTTTAAAAAGAATCTTTCCGGCAGAAAAGGAAATATCGGATTTGGAAATTCGTAATTTTCAAAATAAAAAATATTTGAAAGAACTATTGAAGAATAGTTCTTTTTTTGTCCCCGAACAGTTACCTCCTGAATATTATATTGTTAAAATAATTTTAAATATTTATAAACTTTCTAATTATTGTGGTATTTTAAAAAAAAATACGTTCAGATAATATTCAATACTTATTTTTGTAAGAATTCATATTCAAATCATAACAATGTTTGTTCAGAAAACAAAACCATTCCTTTATTTAGGAATCTTTTACCTTATCATTTCTTTAATCATAAGGATTGTATTTTTCTTTCATCCCATTACCACAGCCAGTTTTGGAGTGTTTGAAATTTTAAAAATAATTTTGGTGGGTGTTCTCAATGATGCTTTGGTTTTTATTTTAGCCAGCACCTTTTTAGCCCTCTATTTTTTATTTTTATCCAATTCAAAATATCAGAAACCTTACGGACAGATCATTTTGGGAATTTTAGTCCTTTTTTTTCTGTACATCCTTCTGATTCCTAACAATATCTTCAAACAATACGGCGGCTCAGTTGCAGAAATTGCTCTGGCCTTTATCGGGTTAAAAATTATATGCTTCGCATTAATGCTTTTCCTTCCGAAACAACGTTCAAAAATACGGAATGTACTCTATTTCATAACGCTTTTTCTGTATGTTTTACTCATCGTATTCAATGCAGTAAGTGAATATTTCTTCTACAATGAATTCGGATTGAGGTACAATTTCATCGCGGTGGATTATCTTATCTACACAAATGAAGTGATTGGAAACATCATGGAAAGTTATCCTGTTGTTCCTCTTTTCTCAGCAATTTTTATCGTAACACTTTCCATTACATTCTTCATTTTTAAGAAAACCAAAAAAGAACTTTTGGATCTTCCGAATCTGAAGCAGAAATTTATTTTACTGGGATCATTTATTCTTTTGATTGGAGTAAGCTTATTTGGATTGAATTTCACTACAAAAATGAAAGGAAACAGCGTTTTTGAAGAAGAAATTCAGGCAAACGGTCTTCCTAAATTCTATTGGGCATTTACCCACAACGAGCTGGATTATTTCCAGTTTTATCCAGAAATTAATCAGAGTCAGGCAGAAAAAAACTTTTTAAGCCAGTTTGCTCCACCTGTCCTTAAAAGAAATATTGTTTCTGCAGAACCGGAACTCAAAAAAAATGTGGTTTTAATTTCCATTGAAAGTTTATCGGCAGACTTTTTAGCACATTATGGAAATACGCAGAAAATCACTCCTTTTTTAGACAGTTTAGCCGATAAATCATTAATGTTTACCAATCTTTACGCTACCGGAAACAGAACCGTTCGTGGTCTGGAAGCATTAACGCTCTGTATTCCGCCTACAGCTGGAGAAAGCATTATTAAAAGAGAGAACAACAAAAATAAATTTACCACAGGAAGTGTTTTCAAATCAAAAGGATATGAGGTGAAATTTTTGTACGGTGGATACAGCTATTTCGATAATATGCAGGATTTCTACGCTGAAAACGGGTATGACATTGTCGACAGAAATAATTTCAAGCCGGAAGAAATCACGTTTGCAAACGTTTGGGGCGTTGCCGATGAAGACATGGCAAAAAAAGCCATCCAAACAATGAATGCCGAAGCAAAATCCGGAAAGCCGTTCTTCAATCATTGGATGACGGTTTCCAACCACAGACCTTTTACCTATCCTGAAGGAAAAATTGATATCCCCGGAAATGCAAAATCCCGTGAAGGCGGTGTAAAATACACAGATTATGCTTTGAAAAAATTCTTCGAAATGGCTAAAAAACAGGATTGGTATAAAAATACGGTCTTTGTGGTCATTGCAGATCATTGCGCTTCCAGTGCAGGAGATACAGAACTTCCGATGGATAAATACCGAATTCCTGCGATGGTTTTCTCGGAAGGATTTATCCTGCCGCAGAAATTTACCCAAACCATGTCTCAGATCGATGTGATGCCGACTGTTCTAGGTTTGCTGAATTTCAGTTATCCGTCGAAATTTTTAGGGCAGGATGTTTTCAGCAAAGAATTTCAGCCGAAAGCTTATGTAGCAACGTATCAGGATTTAGGATTTGTAAAAGACAATTATTTAACGGTTATTTCTCCTTTAAGAAAAATTAAGCAATACGCTTTGGTTCAGCAGAAAAACAATCTCGCTCCGGAATTTAATATTTATTTTGATGAAAATCCTTTAAAAGAAAAGGAACAGAATAAACAGATGGTGGATGCAACGATTTCAGCGTATCAGTCGACTTCTTTCTGGCTGAAAAAAAATCAGATGAATCGATAAATATTTTGAAAATATCATAATCCGCACAAAAATTGTATGGTTTAAATTTTTAAATTTACCAACAAATAAAAAATACAAACTATGAGATGGACGGACGACAGAGGTGGTAATGTGGAAGACAGACGCGGACTTGGCGGCGGAGCCGTTGTAGGAGGCGGACTGGGAACGCTTATTATTGCTGCAATTATATTCTTTTTGGGAGGTGATCCTTCCTCGATTCTTTCTTCGGGAGCGGGTTCCGGATCTCCGAGAACGGAACAGCGAGAACTGACTGCGGAAGACAAAAAAATCGGAGAAATGGTAGACATGATGGGAAAATGGAACATCACGACATGGGATCAGGTTTTTCAGGAAAACGGAATGCAGTATACTCCACCGAAAATTATCCTTTTTTCGGAAACCACACAATCTGGCTGTGGCGTGGCGCAGTCTGCAATGGGACCTTTTTACTGTCCTGCAGATCAGTCTGTTTACATGGACATGAGCTTTTTTAATGAACTTCAGCAAAGATTCGGAGCTAAAGTAACGGAATTTACGGTAGCGTATGTTTTGGCGCATGAAGTGGGACATCATGTTCAGACGCTTTTAGGAACAACACAAAAAGTAGATCAGCTAAGAAGAAGCGGAAAATATTCTGAAGCAGAAATGAACAGAGTTTCTGTTGCCACAGAACTTCAGGCAGATTTTTATGCAGGAGTCTGGGCAAGAAGAACAGATGCTGAAAAGCACATTCTTGAACCCGGAGATATTCAGTCGGCTATTGAAGCGGCTGAAGCGGTAGGTGATGATAATATCCAAAGAAGATCACAGGGATACGTTAATCAGGAAAGTTTTACGCACGGATCCTCTGCGCAGCGTAAAGAATGGTTTATGAAAGGATATAACACCGGAGACATCCGACAGGGAGATACTTTCAACCAGCTTTTGAAATAATTATTTAAATCAGCCAAATAAAAAACCCTGAAGAACAATCTTCAGGGTTAATTTTTATTGTAATTCTATCAGGTTGCTGTTTCTTTTTGCTTCCTCTTTTACTCTTTCTTCCATCCGTTTTCTGAAATCTCCGGAATTTCCTCCTCCGAATCCACCGCCGCCACGGTTTCCTCCACCGCCGTCAATTCTCATCGGCGCCCCCATTCCGCCACCTTGTGTCATAAATGACATCGGATCTTCCATGAATTTTTTCTGCTGTTTTACATAATCGCCTCTTTTTACTTTAATGGTATTTCCGAACTGGCTCATTGTTGGGAAATCTGCGATTTTATAATTTTTCATTAAGTCGAAAGAATATTCTCCTTTATCGTCTTCTACTTTTACAATGAGTCCCGGAAGTCCGCCGAATTTGTAAGGTCCGTCCTGATAAGGCAGATCTGTGGTAAACCATGCCGTCCATTTTCTTCCTCCAAAATCTGTTTCTGCTTTCTGAACTTTATAATCTCCGATCTTTGTGGTTTCCGAAGAAATTTTCCAGTTGATCGGTCGGTCTTCTTCATAAGTATACATATCTCTTCCGATTCTGTCTTTGAACGTCATTTTCTGGCTTTTCTTATCTTTTTCAACAGAATAATTGATGTTGGATCGTAAAGCTTCCATCTGATCCCTGTTGAAACCTCTCGCTCCTCCACTTTGCATGGCAGCCTGAATTACAGAATCTCTTTTAATTCTGTTTTCGGAATAAAAAACAGATTTTTCCGGAGAAATGTCCAGATACGCATTTTCTGTTTTCGTATCTGTTTTATTGGACGCATCGGGTTTCATCGTAACCTGATATACAAATCTGTTGGTCTGTGCAAAAGCCGTCTGCATGAATAAAGCCAAAGCAAGAATGCCTAATTTTTTCATTTATAGTATATTTTTATTGTAAACTGTAATTTTAAAGACTACACAAAAAAACAGTGAAATCTTTGTTTTATTTATAGATTTAAAATCCCGATCAAAGTTAAATCAAAAACAGGCTTTACGACGTCTATTAAGAAAATTTAAATATTTTTAACAGTAATTTTATCACTGAAATACATCTATTAAGAACAGAATCATCAAAATAGATATCTTCGATTTGAGATTGCGGAAATTAGTTCGTATTTTTGCATCATTAAATCATTCTAAATAAATACAATGATAAAAGTATCAGATCAAGCAAAAGCAAAAGCCATTCAGCTGATGACAGAGGACGGTTTTAAGCCTTTTGAAGACTATATAAGAGTTGGGGTGAAAAGCGGAGGATGCTCTGGTTTAGAATATGTTCTTAAGTTTGACAACGAAAAAACAGATACCGACCAGATTTTTGAAGACAATGATATCAAAATTATTGTAGATAAAAAATCAATCCTCTATTTAGCAGGAACCATTCTTGAGTATTCGGGAGGTTTAAACGGAAAAGGATTTGTTTTTAACAATCCGAATGCATCCAGAACTTGCGGATGCGGTGAGAGTTTTTCTTTGTAAAAAAAGACATTGGATGCAGATTTCAGATTTGGATAAAAAATCAGATCTGAAATCTGTCTTCTAAAATCTTAAAAAAAAATAATGAATAAATATACTGAAGACGATCTAAGAGTCGATCTGGAAAATAAAAAATACGAATTCGGCTGGGAAACAAAAATCGATTACGAAGATTTCCCAACGGGTTTAAATGAAGACATTGTCCGTGCAATTTCTGCTAAAAAAGAAGAGCCGGAATGGATGACGGAATGGCGTCTGGAATCGTTCAGAATCTGGCAGAAAATGACAGAGCCGGACTGGGCAAATATTAAATATGAAAAACCTGATTTTCAGGCGATTAAATATTATGCCGCGCCAAAAGTAAAACCTGAGCTGGAAAGTCTGGACGAAGTAGATCCTGAATTACTGAAGACATTCGAAAAATTAGGAATCAACATCGAAGAACAGAAAAGACTTTCAGGTGTTGCCGTAGATATTGTAATGGATTCCGTTTCTGTAAAAACAACGTTTCAGGATACTTTAATGGAAAAAGGAATTATTTTCTGCTCCATTTCCGAAGCGATTAAAAATCACCCAGATCTGGTAAGAAAATATCTTGGAAAAGTAGTTCCGAGAGGAGATAATTTCTATGCAGCTCTTAATTCCGCAGTATTTTCTGACGGAAGTTTCTGCTACATTCCGAAAGGCGTAAGATGTCCGATGGAATTGTCTACGTATTTCAGAATCAATCAGGCAGGAACAGGTCAGTTTGAAAGAACACTTGTGATTGCAGATGAAGGAAGTTATGTTTCTTATCTGGAAGGTTGTACCGCACCGTCAAGAGATGAAAATCAGCTTCACGCAGCGGTTGTTGAGCTGATCGCAATGGATGATGCCGAAATTAAATATTCCACTGTACAAAACTGGTATCCGGGAAATGAAGAAGGAAAAGGAGGGGTTTTCAATTTCGTAACGAAAAGAGGACTTTGCGAAAGAAATGCAAAAATCTCATGGACTCAGGTTGAAACCGGTTCTGCGGTAACATGGAAATATCCGTCTTGTATTCTGAAAGGAGATAATTCCATAGGTGAGTTCTACTCTATCGCCGTAACGAATAATCACCAATATGCAGATACAGGAACCAAAATGATCCACATCGGTAAGAATACCAAATCTACCATCATTTCCAAAGGTATTTCCGCAGGAAAATCAAATAATTCCTACAGAGGTCTGGTAAAAGTAATGCCTTCTGCAAAAGGAGCTAGAAATTTCTCTCAGTGCGATTCTTTATTGATGGGGAATGAATGTGGAGCTCATACTTTCCCGTATATTGAAATTAAAGATCCGACTGCACAACTGGAGCACGAAGCAACGACTTCAAAAATCGGGGAAGACCAGATTTTTTACTGTAACCAGAGAGGAATTGATACAGAAAGAGCTATTGCTCTGATTGTAAATGGTTTCAGCAAAGAGGTTTTAAATAAACTGCCAATGGAATTTGCCATTGAAGCTCAGAAATTACTGGAGATTTCTCTGGAAGGTTCTGTGGGATAATTATTTTATCGCAAAGCTAAACTAAGCTTTCTTAGCCGCTTACTATTTATTCTCAAGATAAACAAAGGCACTAACGCTTAGGAAAGTAATACAAAGTTTTTAAATTGAATTTCTACAATTAACTTGTGTATCTTTGCGAAAATTATACAAATGACAGAAAATGAAATTTCAAAAATTGTTTTTGAAAGTGGATTAAAAATTCACAGAAAATTAGGAATAGGCTTGTATGAAAGCATTTATGAAGAATGTTTATTTTATGAATTGAAAAAAGCCGGGATTAATGTGGAAAAGCAAAAATCTCTCAATATTCAATACGAAGAACTATTTTTAGAAAATGCTTTCAGGATGGATTTACTAATTGAAAACAAAGTGGTTTTAGAGATAAAATCTGTTGAAAATTTAACCAATTTTCACGCTGCACAACTAAAAAATTATGTAAGACTTGGAAATTATAAGTTAGGAATGCTTATCAATTTCAATTCTCAACTTTTTAAAAACGGAGTTATGAGAATTGCAAATGGTCTTGATTAATTTCAGATATAAATGTAATTAAAGAAATAGTATTTCATTGATAAGCGTTAGCGCCTTTGTTTTTCTTATAAAAGCAAAGGGAGATTAAAAATCTTAGTCTAGCCTTGCGATAAATTTAAACGTATGTTAGAGATAAAAAACTTGCACGCCAAAATTGAAGACGGCGACAAAGAAATTTTAAAAGGAATTAATCTTGAAATAAAGCCGGGTGAAGTTCACGCTATTATGGGACCGAACGGAGCCGGAAAATCTACGCTTTCTTCTGTTATCGCAGGAAAAGAAGATTATGAAGTGACTGATGGAGAAATTATTTTCGGAGGTGAAAACATCATCGAAGATGCTCCTGAAGAAAGAGCCCACAAAGGAATTTTCCTTTCTTTCCAGTATCCTGTAGAAATTCCGGGCGTTTCTGTAACCAACTTCATCAAAGCAGCGATGAACGAAAACAGAAAAGCTAACGGGTTGGGAGAAATGCCGGCAAAAGAGATGTTGGCAATGATTCGTGAGAAATCTGAAAAATTAGGTATTAAAAAAGATTTCCTTTCAAGATCTTTAAACGAAGGTTTTTCCGGAGGTGAGAAGAAAAGAAATGAAATTTTCCAGATGATGATGCTGGATCCGAAACTGGCTATTTTGGATGAAACCGATTCCGGATTGGATATTGATGCGTTAAGAATTGTTGCAGATGGTGTAAATGCTTTCAAAAACGAAGGAAATGCAGTTCTTCTGATTACCCACTATCAGAGATTGCTGAACTATATTCAGCCTGATTTTGTTCACGTTTTAGCCAACGGAAAAATCATCAAAACCGGTGATAAATCTCTTGCGTTAGAGCTTGAAGAAAAAGGGTACGACTGGCTTTTAAATTAATTAAAAGATTAAAAAATTCAGAGATTTTATCTGATCTCTTAGTTTAACAATTTCAGCCAAACAAAAAAAGAAAAAATGGTGCAAACCACAGATATACCAGTAATGGCATTAAAAGAACAGATCATACAAAACCATAATGAATTTTTGGAGAGCCTTCGTCACAGATTTCTGGATGAAGATCGTAAAGCAGCTCTTCAGAGGTTCGAAAAAGCTGGTTTTCCTACAAAAAAGGACGAAGAATATAAATATACCAACCTAAAGGAAATTACCGAGAAAAACTACAACTTTTTCCCGAAAGAAAGTCATAACATCACCAAAGAGCAGTTGGATCAGCTTCATTTAGGTGAAGAGAATTTCGACTGGATTACTTTCGTGAACGGTAAACTTCATAAAGAATTATCTAAAGTTTCCATTGAAAATGTTGAGTTTCTTTCATTCAATTATGCGCTGAATGATGAGAAACACAGAGATGTTTTCGAGAAATATTTCAACACAATTGCTGAAGATCAATCTGCTTTCACGAATTTAAATCAGGCATACTGCAAATACGGTTTCTTTTTGAAAGTTCCGAAAAATGTAGTGATTGAAAAACCGATTCACGTTTTTTATATTTCTCAGAATCAGGAAGAAAACACATTCTACAATACAAGAAATTTATTAATCGTAGATGAAGGTGCCAAAGTGGAAATCATTGAAAGTCATCACAATTTTGACAGTACTTATGTTCTGACTAATTCTGTGACGGAAATTTTTACTTATCCAAATGCAAAAGCGGACTGGCATAAATTACAGAACGATAACGATACCTCTTATTTAATCGACAATACTTTTGCAAAACAGGAAAAAGACAGCTTAACGACTGTAAATACATTCTCTTTCGGAGGTAAGCTGGTAAGAAACAACCTGGATTTCATTCAAAACGGATCGAATATCAATTCATTTATGAACGGAATTACCATTATCGGGAAAGATCAGTTGGTAGATCATCACACGGCGGTTCACCACAATCAACCGAATTGCGAAAGTTACCAGAATTATAAAGGTATTTTCGACGGAAAATCTCACGGGGTTTTCAACGGGAAGGTTTTCGTTGATAAAATTGCCCAGAAAACGAATGCTTATCAGCAAAACAACAATGTTTTACTCAGCGAAGGAGCAACGATTGATACCAAACCTCAGCTTGAAATTTTTGCAGATGATGTAAAATGTTCTCACGGTTGTACAGTAGGACAATTGAATGAAGATGCGTTATTTTATCTGAGAGCAAGAGGGATTTCTAAAAAGGAAGCTCAGGCGTTATTGTTATACGCTTTTGCCAATGATGCGATGCAAAATATTGACATTGAGCCATTAAAAGAAAAAATTTCAAAGCTTCTTGCCGAGAAGCTTCAGGTTGATATAGAGTTTTAACAATATATAATTGATTAATAAGAAGGCTGTTTCATTTTTGAAGCAGCTTTTTATTTTTTTCATATTTAAAAATTTTCCAGAATAACTTTCTGAGTTTGCTCTGTTATCTATAAACGTATGGCAAAACGTCATATATGTAATCTATTGCATTTTCAGCAGTAATTATGCCATCATCTATAGCTTTTTGAAGGGCTTTCCAGCCCTCTCTAAATTCTTCTACTGTCATTTTAAAACTTGGAGTAAGATTCTCTGCCATCCCAGCAAGGCGGCTCATCTCTTCTTCCAGCTTTGCGGTATTACCTCCAGCTTTCCTGTAAAGGTAATCTAAAAACTTGCCCGTTCTTCCAGAAGTGTTTGCCTGAAAGAATTATAAAAGCTGCCTATTTAGACAGCTTTAAATTTTAATTGCTAAAAAACTCATCAATTTCTATACAGCGGTGTGGTCCTTGCACATACAATAGTTCCAAAGTTTCGGCATCCATATATACATAAAATGATTTTCCATAAATATCATCTAGCAAACTTACAACAATAACATTCTTTATCGAATCATCTCTTAAAGTATCATTTTCCTTATAAAACGAGTTAATTACTGATATTGTAGAATCCTCTTTCATAAGTTCTTTAACTTTTTCAAATGCTTGTTTTTTTTTATTTATCATTTCTGTTACTATTTTATTGTTATTTTATTTATATCAATTCCTGCTTCTTTACATGCATTAATGGCATCATCAATGTTTGCTTTAATCAATCTCATATCTTGTGGGCTAAACCTACCATGTCCATATAAATCCAACCATCTATTTTGTTCCTCGACAATTTTATCATATACATATTTTTCTTTGATATAGGTACTTATTAACCTATCTTTTTCTGGGATGCGTCTGGTTAAAAGGAGTTTTTCATGCTCTAGTAAAGGTCTATTTTTGGGTATATCAATAATTTGTTCTCCTGTAAGATATTTGTGTCTTCCCCTTCTTAGATAGTCTTCAAAATGCATACATTCATGAAACATTTCTAAATCAGTGACATCTTTTCGAATCCAAATTGTAGGAGGGATATCTCACCCATCAAAACAAGCGCCTACATTTCTTGATTTAAAATATTTTACCATTTTTTTACTTTCAGTATAAATTTTACTTCGGCTCCTAGTCTACGGATAATTTGAATCCATTCTTCTAATTCTAACTCTGTTAGTCGAACTGCATTAAGGTTTTTTCCAATTTCTTCAAGACGAATTATATTGTCTAGATATTCTTCTAAATGCTTATCATTTTTTACCTTTCTGAAAATTCTTTTTATGTAACTACTGGTTTCTTCTAAACTTCCATGAAAAAATTTCTTCCCCTTATACAGTACCGCTACCTCTTTCTCTGCATTCTCTACAAAAAGTACATTCAGTTTCTCAAAAGTAGAGGAATGGTGGGTAATATTCTTTATCCCGTCTTTTAAAAGAACATTTAATCCTTTTTTAGAAAAGAAAAAAGCAGACATTGCTGACTGCGTTACTATTTTAGCTCATAAATACTTTCCACTCTTTCATTAAGTCTATGACTTCTTGCAGAGGCATTTGCAAATCTTGATAATCTTTTTCATCTGCTATAAAATAAGCTGTCTCTTTATCACATTTAAAATCTCCACACATGTAGCCTATCTGCATAAACATAAGATCATCATTTGCTTCTAACCAAGTTTTGCTGTCGTTTCTTACAGATTCTAGCAAATCTATAATTTCCTGAATATTATCCGGAAATCGAAATTGTCCGATAAAATAACTTAATAATAAATATTTTGAATCTGTTGATTTTACAGCTTTAATATCCTCATTATTATATCCTTTATCAATAAATTTTACTTTATCCATTTTTTTAATGTTTAAATATTATTTATGCAGTTTTAATTTCTCTTGTATTTCGGTCAATATAAAATTCAATTTCAATACCTTCTTTACCTATTCCTTGAAACTTTCTTCCGTCTGAAAAGGTAATGTTCTCACTCGCTTCTTGTACTACTTTTTTTATTTTATTGATGTCCCATTTGCTTGGAAAGAAATTGGAGTTACTATCTTTGAGTGGACATAATAGCTAAGCCCCGATGCTCTATCTTTAAGAAATGAAAAACAGAAGGAAGAATTACAGTTTAGAATTTAAACTTAAAGCTTTGGAATTATTAGAAGAGAGAGGTTGTAGTATGACTTCTTTAGGGCGAGAACTTGGAGTGAATCCAGACAACATCAAACGTTGGAGCAAGGAGTTTAAATCAGGAAAATTAACAGCAGGCTCTACTATAAAGGAAAAGAGTAAGGAAGAGCTGGAAATTATCCGTCTGAACAAAGAGCTTGCTGATATAAAATTAGAACATGAAATCTTAAAAAAGGCGGTAAGCATCTTTTCCAGGAACGGCAGGTAAAATATCGTTTTATAGAATCTCATACGAATATATTTCCTGTTGAAAAGATGTGTAAAGTACTAAGAGTGAGCAGAAGTTCATATTATAAATGGCTTGTTGGGATTCCATCAAAAAGAGCATTGTATAATCAAATGCTGAGTGATGAAATCAAAAAAATATATGTTCTTTATAAAGGTCGGTATGGCAGTCCCAGAATAGCTAAAGAACTGGAATCATTGGGAATAAAAGCGTCTCAACAGCGAGTAGCAAGACTGATGCAGAAGCATTCATTAAGAAGTATATTGAAAAGGAAATTTAAGGTGACTACCGATTCATCTCATAAATATCCTGTTGTGGAAAATCATTTGAACAGGAATTTTTTGGTGCAGAAACCCAATTCTGCATGGGTATCGGATATCACTTACATAAGAACCCAACAAGGCTGGCTGTATCTTACTACTGTAATAGATTTATTTGATAGAAAAGTAATTGGATGGTCTCTGAGTTCCACCATGTATGCTAAAGACACAAGCATGGCGGCTTTTAAAATGGCTCTTTCCAATCGTCCATTAATGAAAACGGATTCACTCATTTTCCATTCTGACAGAGGGGTTCAATATGCCTGTAAGGAGTTTGTATCGATGGTCGGAAAAAACAGACAAATTATTAGAAGTATGAGCAGGAAAGGGAATTGCTGGGATAATGCAGTGGCTGAAAGTTTCTTCAAAACGCTGAAAATGGAACTTATTTATCAGAATAGATATGAAACCAGAAAACAGGCTGAACTCTCAATATTTTAATACATAGAAGGATTCTATAATACTCACAGAAGACATAAGTATCTGAAAAATAAAACGATATTAGAATTTAATCAACTTATTATTAACAAATTTAAAATCGCAGCATAGGGCTAAGGAAATTTGTCCACTTTTTTGTAGGAAGTTCAAAGTATGAATATCTGTCTTTGGCTTCCATTTTTCTGTGTCTTCAATCCAAAAGTAAAAAGCAGCCATTACTGACTGCCTTACTATTTAGCTCATAAATATTTTCCAATCTTTCATCAGGTCGATGACCTCTTGTAAAGGCATTTCTAAGTTTTGATAAGAAGTAGAGCTATCTGCAATAAAATAAGCCGTGTCTTTATCACATTTAAAATCTCCACACATATAGCCTATCTGCATAAACATAAGATCATCATTTGCTTTTAACCATGTTTTATTACCGCTTCTCACAGATTCTAATAAATCTATGATTTCCTGAATATTATCTGGAAATCGAAATTGTCCAACGAATAAGGATAATAATAAGTATTTATCATCTGTTGCTATTGGATCTGCAATTTCTTTTCCATCTAACAAACTGTTTGTTTTAAAGTTTATCTTGTTCATATTTTTTATTTAAAGTAAATATATGCTGTGGTTATCTCTCTAGTTTCAGGGCTAATATAAAATTCTATCTCAATTCCTTGCTTAGTGATGCCTCTATACTTATTTCCTTGTTTAAAAGTAATATTCTCACTCGCTTCTTGTACTACTTTCTTTATTTTATTAATATCCCATTTGCTAGGAAAAAAGGTATGAGTGTCTTTTTTCAAATCCCATTTTCCCATTTCTTTTATCCAATATTCTATTTTCGCTAAATGTACCGTTTCTCCTGTTGGAAGTACTTTTGTACCAAGGTTTTCTGCAATTCTTACCAGTTTGTTATTCAGCTTATTTAGAATATGAAAACCTCCCACTGTTGGACTGTAGTTAAATCCACTTTCCGCTGCTTTTCCTCCCTTGCTTGCAAGATACTCATATTCTTCGACCAGATTATCGGCTTTTTATTTTTTTATCCGGATATGCCCATCTTCTATATGTTGTTCAAATCTTCTGCCTATGATAAAAATTCTTTCCAGCAAATCATCTAAGTATTTAACAGCATCATCTTTACCCATATTCTTTAGTTTTTTAGCAAGAGCTTCCACTTCTTTTTTACTCCCTCTAAAAACCGTAAAACCTTTATATTCCAACCTTGTTATAAAGTTTCCATAAATACCTGCATTTAATGTTGTTTGGCGGAAACCATCAAGTTTAGGTTTTAATCCAAGATTTCCTAAAGTCTCTGCAGTTTCTTTGCTAAAGCCTAATCCCAAAAATTCTTTGCCTTTGACAACTTGTATCTAGCACTTAAAAACCATTTCTCCAGCTCATCCCAAATTTTCTTTAAGAAGTATCAAAGATTCTTGACTTGTATTTGAAAAAGAAAAAAGCAGTCCGAAGACTGCTTAAATCTATTTATTCGTGTAATATTTTATCTAAAATGGGCTGAGCTTCTGATATTGAAATTTTGCCTAAGGTTTTTTTAGTATCAATAATAATGATGTTGGCGTGGTTTTAGACTTAATCAATTTTAATTCATTAATAATATCATTTTGGTTATTTACCTTTTTGAAAATATTAGTAATGAAAATATATTCTTTTTCGTCTGATGAGAAATCTTTTAACATTTCATCTAAACTCCTATTATTAATTGTTTTTTGATTGTTTTGAATAGAAATCTTTATTATAATGCCCTTTTCCTGTCCATGTTTCAAATGCAGCCTTATCAGCTCATTTCATTCCTCTTTGTATTTATTATTAAAAGCGGTAACATTATCACTGGCTCCAGACTACAATCCTCTAATTCCTTCAAATGGAATTTTAAATGTTCTATCAAAGCATTAAAAACTTATTTTCAAGTGATTTACGTACTTAATGTTAGACAATATTGAACTCATTTTTAATTTTTTCAATCAAAAAAGGTAAATCAGCAATTGCCTTATCATTAATTATTTTATCAAAATTATTGAGGTTTTTTATATCAAGATCTTTCAAAATTCTTTCTTCATAAAAATATTTAGGAACAATAATATAATTATTACTTTTGTCTGAGTTCTTCATTACCCATTCAGTATTACCAACAAATTTGGTTATTATATTTTGGAGTCTTTTATATACAGTATCTTCCTTTAAAGTATCTTTAAACCTAAAAATTAATCTAAAAATTCTACTGTATTTATCATCCATATTATGTGTTGATGCAAAAGCTGATTCTATTGGTTTTATCTTTTCTAAAGTTTCAAATAGTGATGTATTTGTAATCATATTAAATGTTTTTATGGGATTATTTTTTTTATATTTAATCCTTTTGGATTTATCTTATTCATTTCCTCTAAATATTTTGATAATGAAACTGAACTTTCAGAGAACCAAGGGTCAAAAACCATATCACCATTTGTATAAATTTGGTGATAAACCCAATCATCAATAACTCCATTTTCATACCCTTTCATCCATCTACCTTCTTTGGGTGTTAACTCTATAATTTCTCCAGTTTTAAATTCTTCTAATATTTTTTCAGCTATTTCTGAACAATCTAACAAATCATTTTTAGCTATGCTTTTAGCTGTTTTAAAGATTAATAACTCATCTAAATACTTCTCAGCAGCTTCACTGCCCATATTTTTTAGTTTTTTAGCCAGAGCTTCTACTTCTTTTTTACTACCTTCAAATACTGTAACCCCTTTATATTCCAATCTTGTTATAAAGTTCCCATAAGGGACACTCATTCCAAATCCAGTCTGTCGAAAGCCGAGTTTAGGCTTTAATCCAAGATTTCCTAAAGTTTCCGCTGTCTCCTTGCTAAAGCCGAGTCCTAAAAATTCTTTAGCCTTAGAAATTTTGTATCGAGCACTTAGAAGCCACTTTTCCAATTCATTCAAAATCTGTTGCAGAAAGGTCTTAAAAGCTTTTCCCCCTTTTGAAAATAATTCGAGTAAAGTACTTAATGCTTTATAAGCTTGATCTTTTCCATATTTTGCTGCTGCTGAAAGAGTGGCACTAACCTCTTTATTTACAGCCTCAATAATTTCGGCAATTTTACCTAATTTTGCAGCTTTTAAAACCTGAGTAAAAGGTACAAAAAAACTAAGAATAAAGGCAATTCCACTTCCTGCAATATAAGAAACCCTTACCCAGTCAAAATCTTCTTTATTGTGAGCCTTGCAAAAATCCAGCATTTTATTGTACATTTCAGTGGCTGCATTTCCAATATTTGCCCAAAAATGTCCTCCAAATAAGAAGCCGTAAATGTTATCCAGAGTTTCCATTGCGCCCTGAAAATCCTGAACGTTATTGAAAGGTGATTCTAAAATTCCTCCTACAAATTTAAAAAGAGATGATATAAAATCGACAATACCATTCCATAGTCCACAACGATAAGCAATCCACATCTGCATTTTTCCGGCAAGAAAGTCACCCGTCTCATTGTCTATCAATTTATAAACAGCTTCTATCTCCTGTGTAATGAAATTATTGTAATATTGGATAAATTTCTTTATTGAATTTGAGTATTTTTTAATATATTCTTCAAGAATATTTGGAGTAATGTCATGAAGATCTAACCCTTTTTTATCTGCGAAAAGCTTATCAATATCATTAATTAAGTCGTCAGCAATGGTAACTTTTTTAAGAAGATTATCTTTGTCAAAAAAATAATCTTCGCTTTGGGTATCCCAAAAATCATCTGAAATTTTAAGATAATCTAAACCATTCCCTATTTTGTTACAAATCCATCCCGTTCCTTTGGATGTGGAAAAAAAATATAGAAGCCCCTGTTTAATTGTTGTTAGAATACTCTCTAAGTTCACATTATCCTTTTCAATATATCCTTTTTCCAGAAGTTCTTTTATGATATTTGTATCAAGTGCTGTGTTCTTTGATAAAGAATTCATTATTGAAGGATTGAAGAATCTTTCGTCAATTTCCCCATCTTTATTGTAAAACTGTTTTCTTACAAATGGTGATACTTTTGCATACAGTTTTTTAGAGGAGAAAAAATCTTCATCACCTTCTATAAAAAAATAAATATCACTTTCTTCTAATCTTGCCGTTTTATATGCCTCGAAAACTTTATTTCCGTCATCCGAGAAGAAAAAATAAACGGTAAACATCAGTTTTTCATCGGGATCACGTACGCCATTAAGATTCTTATCAAAAAAAACATCCAGAGAAGTATATAAATAACTATCCTTAACTGTTTTTTTTAAATCATTTATGACGGTAAGGTTTCCTTTTTTTTCTACTTGTGCATCTATGAAATAAGATTTCTTAATGAATGACGCTGTTTTACTGTTATTTGCAGGTCTTACCTGTAACAATGGACTCACATTACTCATTCCTCTCACGGTTTCTCCGAGCTGCATAGTCTGAGCTTCATTTTTCACTTTCAGAAAATCCTGAAATCCGCCATACCCCATTTGCTGCATCATTGAAGGATTATCTATTGGGACATGGTTTTGGAAATCTGCCAGAAGCTCTTGTTTTGTAATGTCATCAAAATCTTCTATTTCGTTTAAATATTCTTCGTAAGTCATCATTTTTTGTTTTATACTTTTGGCTCATGGCGGCTGGCTTTTCTCCAGCCGCCATGAGCCTAAAGCAGGTTAATAATTGTTTTAATTAACAAACCATTACGGAAGATTGTTTTTAATGCTCTGCATAGAGATCTGTGCAATCACTTTTCTGGGATCGCTATCTGTGGTCAATTGCAGATTACCATCTTTGATGTCGATGTTTTCTACAAATCGGTGTGCTCCTGAGCTTAGTTGAGCATCAGTAATGGCAAACTCGGATGATATTACCACTTCTTCAGGATTTTCAAATTCTGCCGGATTTTCCTGACTAAACGGCAACGCTGTTGCTGTTTTCAGACCCGTAGAACCTTCCTGAAGTATCGTAAGCGTGGTTGGGAGCTTTGTAATCCAAGGCTTACCTTGTTTCAGCCCTACAGGTTCTCTCATTTCGTCTACAATACTCATATACATCGGGTCTCCAATTACCGGAACTTCTTCTCCATTCCAGATTTTTCCTGTACTCAGGAAGAACTGGATGGCATCTTCAAATCCGGGTCTTACCGTTACGATAACTCTCGCCATACCGGATTGTAAGAAACTTCTGAAAAGCGGATCTACGCTTTCACTCACATACATTTCCTGCCAATGCTGTCTGTTTGCCCAGTAATAAGGATAGAAACTGTAACTCATAATACTCCATTCGAACGCCTGTTCCATAAACTTGGCAAGTGCTGTATACTTGTCTAGATTTTCATTTAAGAATACCTGAAAGTTTTCCATCTTGTCACCATCGGTAAAGTTCTGTCCGACAGTATTCGGAGATAAATAATCCTGTAACAAATACGCGATACAGTTATGCTTCAGAACATCAGATTCCATGTATCGGTAGAAGTTACCCATTTTGTCTTTTGCTTCCGCTTCTTTTTTCTTCTGTTCTTCATCCAGACGTTTTTGCTCTTCCTGAAATTTTTTATAAGCTTCTTCATACGCATCAATAATAGCATTGAAGTTTTCCGTAGCCCACTGAAGCATATAAGCATCTGAAAGGGTACATTTAGCTTTTACCACTAATCCCACCTGAGTTGTTCCATTCCCTCCTGCATATTGCATATTATAATTTCCAACGACATTAAGTCCGTAGCTTGTATAACTTCCACGTAACCATTGTTGACGGTGAGGGTTTTCAATATTCACCGCGCCGCCTTTTAAATTATCAAATGTCAGCCACGAACTGTTTTTCTTGAATCTGTTGTAGAAAGCATAAGTAATTTCAGCTTCATATGCTTTGTAATTTACCGGAATGTTAAGTCCTAAAAGCCTTGGCGTAGCACTGTTATCCAAATCTACTTCTACATTGCTGGATACTATTACATTTGAGGTAGGGAGATCCGTAAGCTTAACGCTATATATATTTGCCCAATATTGCAACAAATCTCTTGTGGCAGTTTTTGGTTCTGCCATTGTGTAAGGAGCAGGAGCTTTTCTGGGATCTACAGGAGCGGTAAGTACATCTGCCTTCGCTACCGCCAGAGCCAATCTGTGCAGTCTTGCGGGTTCAGGGATCATAAATTCAAACATTGTTCGTTTTCCGTAATTGTAGATCTGGTTTTTATATTTCATATCTACCCATCTGTAAACGCCCACAACGTGCTTATCTCCATTTCTGTTATCAAAGCCATGAGAATTGTTTTCCTCATATTCTTCGATAATTTTTTCAATTCTCTCTTCGGAAATCTTGGTCAGCAAACGATCGGTTGCCTTATTGGTGATTTCCTGCGACTGTGTAACAGCCTGACGGACGCTGTTTTCTTTGGCGTTATGGGTAGCCAGACTTCCGCCTACTTCAAATGTTCCATAAGGAGTTTCCTTACTTCTCCAACTGGCATGTGCCTGTGTGTCAAAACCCTGTTGTATCACATTGGCAACTTCAGACTGAAGGTCATTTCTTGTGGTGCTTGTTGTATCGGTAAGGGTTTCCCGTTCGGTAGATTTAGAAGCTGTGGTTTGGATCTCACTTTTTCTTAGTCTTCGTGTTGACTTTTGTTTAAACTCTCTTGCCATGATGTTTTCAATATGCGTAACATCCCCCGGAACATAAGCATGTGTACTTTGTACGACCTTCATATATTCAGCAATACCCAGTCTTTTTAAACCAAAGAGCTTTCTCGTATTGGAAATTTCTTCCACAGGCTCTTCTTCTCCGCGAACCCTACCCGGTTTTAATGTCAGCATTCCAACCTGAAGCTCATTTGTCGGAATTTTAAATAATTCCAGATAAGCTTCTCTGCCGTTATTGAAGAAGATATCAATTCTAATTCTTGATATGGAAGAATATGTATTTACCATTAAAGCAGGGAAGCTCACCACTCCATTAAGAACATCCGTGTTTCCCAGTGTTTCTTCATGAATCCCGGTATTGGATTCCATGGTAATTTTCGCATTTGCCACGCTCCATGAGTTATCTTCAACTTCAAAAGAAAAATTAATAAACCCGCTGTTAAGAACAAAAGCAGAACGTCTCCAGTTTGCTAATAAGCTGTATGCCAGATGTGTTCTTGGCGATGTATTCACAACAGGAATTAATGCGCCTCCAATATTAGCATACTGTGTCTGTGGAAGTTCTGTATTTTCCAGAACAGACTGAGCCTGTTGAGAAATATGCGTCTGCAGTTCAGAAAAGACACTGTTGAATGTCTGATAGTTTTCATCAATCTGAACAGACTGAGCACCTATTCTTAGCTCAGCATCCGAAACGGCTTCCACTTTTGCAGCTGATGAAACTTTTGAGTAAAATTCTTCGTTAAGCGGCTGGGAAGCGAATAAATTCATAAAAAGCTCAAAAGACTCCGCTGATAATTTGGCTTTAAGATCCGGAATGTTGATTTCGCCCGGATAAGAAAATTCAAACGGAGGAACTTCCGTTTTTTTAAGCCTTTCATACAAACGCTCCAACTCTTCTTCTGAACCTTTTTCTTCAGCCAGATGCTCAATTTCATTTAAAAGTTTATTATACTCTTCCATTTGAGACAGATACTTAGAAAGATATTCTTTGTAAGCTTCCTGTTGAGCGTCGGATCGGTTATTATTATACGACTTCTGAATCTTTTCAAGCTCAGCATTTAATTTTTCAAGCTGTTCTTTTTTCAGCAATGCCTTGGTTGCTGCCAAATCATTTTTAGAGTTTCCTTTAATTCTCTCTACCGTTTTTGCAGAAAGACTTGCTATTTCCTGAGATGCAATTTTGCTTGCTGAAGAAGCAATTCCGACAACTTCATCTTCAACAAAAAGTTCTTTAGGCATTACTACCTTCGCATCCAATGCTTTTGCCACTAAGTCCTTGCCATTGATTTTAGCAAGTTCCTCCGTTACCGAAAGGGTTTGTACATACCCTACATGAAGAGCTTTTAAAACATGGACAAGAGCCTCTTTAGCATAGAAATCTTTTTGGGTAATCACCTGATAAATCAAATTGTTCCAAAGTTTTTCAACTTCCATTTGTCCGGAAGAATATGCGTCTTTTGTTTTTGCCAGTTCTTCAGCAGATAAGATTTCTTTTTTTGTTATTTTTCGCCCTATCTTAAGCAGGCTTGCATATTGGCTGTTTTCAAGATCCTTTTCCGTTAATGGAGAGGAAAAAGATTTGCACTGATTTTCCAGAGCCTGAATTTTTGAAATTCCGGATCTGTTTTTAACTGCCAGATCAAAGTCATTACTTAAAACCGGTCTGTGGATAAATCCTAAATTTTCTTTTTTGGTTTCTGTAAGCTGAGGATTTCTCATGCTTACAAATCGAAATAATGTTTGAGAATTATTATTTTTTACATTTCCGGTGTTTATTGTTCTACTGTTTGTATCCATTTGTGTAAATTTGTTTTGGTTTTTATAAAGGTTAAGATTTGAAGCCTCTTTTTAGTAGAGTTACTTCAGGTTTTAGCCTTATTTTTTTAGGTGGTATTCAGGCTAAATTATGTCCACCTTGAGTTTTAAAGTCTCTTTTCATTTTCTGCGTTGTTTCTATAATGCAAATATCCATCGGGGAAGCGACAAAACTCGTCGTATTAAATTCGTTTTCAGATATTTTTGCTATTTTTTTACAGTTTTCTGATAATCAGTAAGAAAGATTTACAGAATATTTTTTGTAAAGTTTGAGAAAGAATTTTTTAACTTTAAAGTAAACTCTACTTGTGTTATTTAGAGCATATAAGCTACCTCTCATCTGATTGTTTTTGTAGTTATTTATATTGATTATTAAAACTTTATTAGAAAACCTAAACTGTAAATCATTAATTTAACTGCTGGAAATCAGCCTTGATTTTTTTTCATTCTTAAAAATTTTAATTACAAAAAATATTTTTTTCGGCTGATTGATCTATTGAAAGAAAAGTCTGATCAAAAACTGAATATTAAGGGAAATATATTTTTACTTTTAAATATTCAGGTAAATTCTTTTAAGAAAATCATTATTTAAAAATTTTTCTACATTTACGGCAAACACATAAAAAATGCTGATTAAAGTCTATGGAAGTGCCATTCACGGTGTGGCTGCACAAACCATTACGATAGAAGTAAATGTAGATACAGGCGGAGTTGGTTATCATCTTGTCGGGCTTCCGGATAACGCTATCAAAGAAAGTAGTTATAGAATTTCTGCTGCTCTGAAAAACGTCGGCTTTAAGATTCCCGGAAAGAAAATTACAATCAATATGGCTCCTGCAGACCTCAGAAAGGAAGGCGCCGCTTATGACCTGAGTATTGCCATCGGAATTCTTGCCGCTTCAGATCAGATTGTTGCCGAAAATATTCAGGAGTATGTGATTATGGGGGAACTTTCTCTGGACGGAACTTTACAGCCCATAAAAGGGGTTCTTCCCATTGCGATTCAGGCTCGTGAAGAAGGTTTTAAAGGAATTATTTTACCAAAACAAAATACACGGGAAGCAGCAATTGTTAACAGTCTTGATGTTTTTGCCGCCGAAAATATCAAAGAAGTTATTGACTTTTTTAATGAAGGAAAACCACTCCCAAAAATCGAAGTGGATACGCGGAAAGAATTTCAGGAAAAGATTAACGATTTCCCTTTTGATTTTTCTGAAGTGAAAGGACAGGAGGCTGCAAAAAGGGCGATGGAAGTTGCCGCAGCGGGAGGACACAACATCATCCTGATCGGACCACCCGGAAGCGGAAAAACAATGCTTGCCAAGAGAGTTCCGAGTATTTTACCGCCTTTAACTTTAAAGGAAGCGCTGGAAACAACCAAGATTCATTCCGTAGCCGGAAAGATGGGTACGGAAACGTCACTCATGACGGTTCGTCCTTTTCGATCTCCACATCATACGATATCGGATGTGGCATTAGTTGGCGGCGGCGGTTATCCGCAACCGGGTGAAATTTCACTGGCTCACAACGGGGTTTTGTTTCTGGATGAAATGCCGGAATTTAAAAGAACCGTTCTTGAAGTGATGAGACAGCCTTTGGAAGACCGCGAAGTCACCATTTCACGAGCCAGATTTACGGTAAATTATCCTGCCAGTTTTATGCTCGTTGCTTCGATGAATCCGAGTCCAAGCGGATTTTTTCCCGACGACCCGAACAATACTTCCTCAACCTACGAAATGCAGCGATACATGAATAAGCTTTCCGGACCGCTTCTGGACAGAATTGATATTCATATTGAGGTTCAGAAAGTGGAATTTGAACAGTTGGCGGAACGCAGAAAAGGTGAAAAAAGTGAAGACATCCGAAAGCGGGTTCTTATTGCCCGCGAAACACAGAGAGAACGTTATAAAGATTTAAAAATCAGCTACAATGCTCAAATAGGACCGAAAGAAATTGAAAAGTTCTGCGAACTGGATGCCGCATCTTTCAACCTCATCAAAATGGCTATGGAAAAGCTTAATCTTTCCGCGCGAGCTTACGACAGGATTTTAAAAGTATCCCGCACCATTGCCGACCTTGAGGAATCTGAGAATATTCTGTCCCATCATGTTTCGGAAGCCATCCAATACAGAAGTTTAGATCGTGAATTCTGGAATGCCTGATCATACAATATTTCTTCATTTTAATTATAATTTTTTGTGGTTTCGGGGCAGCTTCGCTGCCCCGAAACTTTTATTGAAATATTTTTTAATACGACAAGTTTTGTCGTTATAAACATTCATGTTTGCAAAAAGATCAAAATAAAACTCAAAATAGTAATGAAAACTGCTGTAGAAATTCCTGAAACAAACTCCAAAGAAAATCATTTCAAATCCATCGTTCTTCTTTCAAAAGATTTTGCGCCTCATGAAAGTTCGGTAGAAGAAATAGACACTGCCATTCTCAAAAATGATTTCGGAATCTTAATCATTAAAAACAGTAAGGATCAGACGGCAGAATTTTCATGGCAGAAAAATATTATTTCTTCCAATACGGAAAGTGGCTATTTTAAGGAAATAATGAATGATCTGGGAGTAACCGTTCATCATAATGAAGATTCTATTGCCATAATTAATGGTGGGGTTAAACAGTTTCTGACGATTCATTTTATGATTTAATTGTAAAAAATTTAGCTGAATAAAAAAGTCCGCCAAAATAATGAGCGGACTTTTTCATTTATGATAAGACCTTTTAAATGGATAACGGAACGTTTTAAATTCCTTTTTTTCCATCTAAAATCATCTGAATCATTTTCAGCTTTCTGTTTTCTCGTGTTTCTGGCTTTTTTGCTTCTTCAATCCAGCGGATATACTCCTTTCTGTGGGTATAGCTCATTTTGTCGAATAATACTTTCGCATCAGGATTTTCATTAAAAAGCAATACAATATCTTCCGCAATCTCCACTATCCTTTCTTCTTTGTCTTCCGTTAAAGAAACGGAAACCTCATCTCCGAAAGATTTTCCGAGCTGTTTCCTGATTTCCTGAGTTAAGCCTAAAATATGACACTCCGATTTCATTTTGGCAAGGCTTCCCCGATATTCAACTTTATCATCAAAAACAGCTTTGATTTTTATCTGACCTTTCTTGCCGAATACCTCCTGTGTGAAAAAAGGAAATTCAACAAAAGCGGCATCCATTTCTCCGTTTTGCTTAATAACTGCTTTAAATTGTACAGAATCTGTTTTCATAACTTAAAATTTAGCACAATAACCACCATAGATTGAAATCATCCAGTTTTCCGTCTTTAAAATAAAATATAAATGAATCCTCTATTTCTTTTCCCAACGGAATTCTGAAGCTCTTGATGTTCTTCTGATCGGTATCTTCTATTTTCAGTTTGGGAAATAACTTTTGGAAATCTTCAACAGTGGTTTCATGAGTAAGGATAATATGATGCGACTTGATCTCGAAACGGTTATTTCCGGATTTCGCACTGCTGAAAATAACCTTATGATTGTTTGAAATAAATTCAGCATTGTTGGTATAGAAAGTCGTTATTTTACCATCAAAGTTTACAAGATCTTTTCCGTATGTTTTTTCCATCCAGGATTTATCCAGCCATTCAAAAGGACTTCCGCATTCCCACGGTTCCGTTTTAACAGAATCATGTTTTGGATGGAGTTTTTGGAATTGTTCCTGAGGTAAAACAATATCATTTCCATTCACCTGAACATTCTCAATTTTCAGGAAATCATCTGTAAATACTTTAGGCAATTCTTTTTCTGATTGTTTTTCTTTAGGTAAACTGTCTTGTTTGATAATCGTTTGTAAAGAATCCTTGTCCTGTAAAGATTTTAAATTTTCCTTCTCTTTTTTCTGACAGCTCCATAATGCTAAAAACATCAGTAACCCTGTTAAGATTTTATCTTTCATCATTTAATAATATTTTTTGATCGGGTTAAAATAGTAAAATTTAAGCATAAAAAAACCGCGAAAGTAAACTTTCGCGGCTTCAGTATCTGTTAAAAGATTATTTTTTCTTTCCTTTTGCAGGAGTTGCTTTTGGCATTTTTGTTTTCGTGTCTGCAGGAGTATTTTCGTCTCTTACCAATTGTAATTCGTCGATAAGTCTTCTTGCACCTGCGTATTTGTCGATCGTCCAAAGAACGAAACGAACGTCTACGTTAATGGTTTTCTGCCATTCCTGTTCGAAAACGATATCTCCGCTTAATGCTTCACTGTTTCCGTCGAATGCAATACCAATTAAGTTTCCGTCTGCATCGATCACCGGAGAACCGGAGTTTCCTCCTGTAATATCATTGTTGGAAAGGAAGTTTACCGGCATATATCCTTTTGTATCTGCATACTGTCCGAAGTCTTTCAGGTTGTAAAGATCGATCACTCTCTGTGGAAGATCAAACTCCTCATCTCCTTTCTTGTATTTTCCTACAAGACCAGTCATATCAGTATAATAGTTATCGGTAATTCCGAAGTAGTTTCTGTCTGATCGGATTGGCAATTTGTCTACCGTTCCGTACGTTAATCTCATGGTAGAGTTTGCATCCGGATAGAATTTTTTCTCAGGCATTGCCTTCATTAATCCTGCTAAGAATAATCTGTTGTTTTTAGCAAAATTATCATCAATTTTTACGAATCTTTCTGCAGAAGCTTTTTGGTCTGCCATAATTCCGTTTGCAATTTTCCAAAGCGGATCTGCATCCAGTTTCAACGGATCAGGATTCAGCATAAAGTTCGTTGCAGAAGTTTTGTTGGCAAAGATGGAAGAATACGCTACATTCGAAAGATTTTTAGCATCCAGTCCCATAATGATTTCAGAAGCTACATCTTTGTTTACTCTTGTCTGGTAAAGATTTACCATAGAATTCATCATTTCTCCTTCAAGCTTGATATTGATGTTTTCGTAGGCTGATTTCAATGCTGCCTCTACTTTCGGCTTCATTGCCAGTCTTCCTGCCATATCCTGTTTTGCATATGCCTGAAGAACGCTTCCTACCTGTAATGCAAGTGTGAAATATTTAGAATTTCTGGAAAGCTGCGTCATGTACATTCTCTCCACATTTCTGTCTGAAGTCTGCTTGTAATAAAGTCCGATATCTTCTAAAACCGTTTCGTACTCAACCACATTTTCAGGTTGTACTGCCCAGGTTTTAAATCTTTCTTCAATTTTTTGCTTATCTGTAATGGTTCCGTTTTTAATAACAGCATCAATAGTACCCTGTCTGTTTTTCCAGTAGTTCGCAACTGAGGCGTACTGAGAAGCGTAATTCAACTGAGTCCCTTTGTCTTTATCCATGTACTTCTTCATTACATCCATCGCTAATTTAGAAGCTTCAACCCAAGCCGGATAATCTTTGTTTACCATCTGCTGAATTCCGTAAGAAGTCAGGTAACGGTTTGTTCTTCCCGGGTATCCTAAGATCATAGAGAAATCTCCCGGCTTTACTCCTTTCAGAGAAACCGGCAAGAAATGTTTTGGTTTTAAAGGAACGTTGCTTGGAGAAAATTCTGCTGGATTTCCCGCCGCATCAGCATACACTCTGAAAACAGTAAAGTCTGCGGTGTGTCTTGGCCACTCCCAGTTATCGGTATCACCTCCAAATTTTCCTAATGCGGAAGGCGGAGCTCCTACCAATCTGATATCTTTGTAGTCCTGATAAACGAAATAGTAAAATTCATTTCCGTTGAAGAAATCTCTTACGACTACCGTGTATTTTCCGTTCTCAGAGTTTTCAGACTGGATCGCTTTTGTTTCAGCGTCGATAACAGCTTTTCTCTCTGCAGCGGACATATTATTGTTTAATTTAGCGTTGATTCTTTGGGTAGCATCATCCATTCTTACCAAAAATCTTACGTAAAGATCTTTTGCATTGAACTCGTCTTTCTGCTTCATTGCCCAGAATCCGTTCTTCAGATAATCTTTCTCCGGTGTAGAAGCGGCAGCTACAGCACCATATCCACAGTGGTGATTGGTAAAAATAAGACCCTGATTGGAAACAATTTCTCCTGTACAGAATCCTCCAAAGCTTACAATCGCATCTTTTAAGCTTGAATTGTTCACAGAATAAATTTCTTCCGGTGTAAGATGCAATCCTTCTTTTTGCATATCTACCCCATTCAGTCTTTTCACGAGCATTAACAGCCACATTCCCTCGTCCGCCCTCATCTGGGCAAAACTTAAAAGGAAAGTGAATAGTAGTAATATTCTTTTCATTTTATAAAATAATTTTTGTGTCGCTAATTTACTAATTTTTTTACTGTCTGATGTCTGAGATGGTACGAAAATGGATTCCGGTGACTTATGAAAAAGAGATTCATTGCAATTTTAACATTTTTATGCCTGAGTTTTATCTTAAACTGCTCTTCCGTAACTGTAAAAAATCCACAGATCCAGAGAGAATGGATGCTGGTTTCTTTTGTAGATTACTCCAAAGAAGAGTTGACTAAAAACAATGCAAAAATTGATCTTACCTCTCCTCCCGACAACGGGAAAATAAAAACTTCTGCCTTCATGGGATGCAATAAAATGTTTTTCACAACTGAATTTAAAAAAGAGAATCAATTAAAAATTTCGCAAGTTGTCTCAACAGAAATGGCGTGTCCAAATATGAAACTGGAAAACGATTTTTCTCAGAACATCAAAAAGATGAAGCATTACAAAGTGGAAGGACATTTTCTGACTTTAAATGATGATCAGGGAAATAGGATGAAGTTTATTGCGTCTGACTGGGATTGATTTCTTTGTTCTTACTTAATTTCTTCGTCTTCATTTTATCTTGCTAAAAAATTTTTATCATTTTGCTTTACCCGCTTTTTTCGCTTAGCTGACTTAAAATTACCACAAAAATGTCCATTTTCCACCACCATAAAAAATTCTGACCGGTTTTGACTGCTTTTGACCGGTTTTGACCGGTTTGAAAACCCATTTCTTCGGATCATGTTCGGGTCTTCTTCGGATCGGCTTCGGAAAAATGGGATTTTTTCCGAAGGATTACCGAACAACAGTCGAAGGATTTCGGGAGAGTCTTATGAAAGTATTTTTGCTTCATTATACGCTTCGGCTCCGCTCAGCGTACTTCAGTGCGACTTCATTGTAAACAGATTATTATAAATGAAATGTGTCATCGTGCGCTGAGCGGAGCCGAAGCGCACATCATCGTAAATAATTATTCCTAAAGTTGTTTAAGGACGCAATATTTTTTAACACGCTCTATCTATTTAAGGCGCAAAGATTTTATCTCCGGTAAAATTTTAATGCAGATATTTTTAAAGTAACCGTACGCTTCGGCTCCGCTCAGCGTACTTTAGTGTGACTTTATTTAAACAAATTATTGTAAACCAAACATTCACCATGAGCTGAGCGGAGTCGAAGCGTACACTATCCTCCCCAAAAAATTCGTTTTGGATTTTTTCCTGAAAAATAGTATCTTGTAAATCTCACAAATACAGACAGAATTTAATGCTAGAAAAGAAAGAACATAATTACGAAAAGGCAGTTTTGGTTGGGGTGGTTACACAGTATCAGGATGAGGATAAACTTCAGGAATATATGGATGAGCTGGAGTTTTTAGCCTTTACAGCCGGCGCAACGGTAGATAAGCGTTTTACACAGAAACTCACACAGCCCGATTCCAAAACATTTATCGGAAGCGGTAAAGCTCAGGAAATTAAAGAATACGTAAAAGAAAACAACATAGGAACCGTCATTTTTGACGACGAATTATCTCCTTCACAGCTTAAAAACCTGGAAAGAGAAATGGAAGTCAAAATCTTAGACCGAACCAACCTTATCCTTGATATTTTTGCACAGAGAGCAACAACCTCCTATGCAAGAACTCAGGTGGAGTTAGCTCAATATCAATATCTTTTACCCCGATTAACGAGAATGTGGACCCACCTTGAACGCCAGAAAGGGGGAATTGGAATGAGAGGTCCCGGAGAAACAGAAATTGAAACCGACAGACGTATTATCCGCGATAGAATTTCATTGTTAAAAGATAAGCTGAAAACCATCGACAAACAGATGGCAACCCAGAGAAATAACCGCGGAAAAGTAGTTCGTGCCGCTTTGGTAGGATACACCAACGTCGGGAAATCTACTTTGATGAACGCTTTGTCTAAATCTGAAGTTTTCGCTGAAAATAAACTGTTTGCGACATTGGATACGACAGTAAGAAAAGTAGTGATCGGAAATTTACCATTCCTTTTAACGGATACGGTTGGATTTATCCGAAAATTACCTACCCAATTGGTTGAATCGTTTAAATCTACCTTGGATGAGGTTCGTGAAGCGGATCTGCTGATTCACGTAGTGGATATTTCTCATGAAAGTTTCGAAGATCATATTGATTCTGTGAATCAGATTTTAATGGAGATCAATGCCCATCAGAAACCGATGATTATGGTTTTCAATAAGATTGATGATTTCAGCTATGAGAAAAAAGACGAGGACGATTTAACGCCTTCCACAAAGAAAAATATTTCTCTGGAAGAATGGAAAAAAACATGGATGGCAAAATCCAAATATCCAACGGTTTTCATCTCTGCCATTACGAAAGAAAATTTCCCGGAAATGAAAAAGCTGATCTATGACGAAGTGATGAAGATCCATATTTCCAGATTCCCATACAACGATTTCCTTTTCGAATATTTCGATAATGATGAGGAAGAAAGTGCAGAAAAAGATCATGAAGAGCAATAATTCATGAACAGGCTGTTTTCCAACAATACATTCTATTACTTTTTTCTGATCGTGGTAGGAATTAATTTTTTGGGAAGCATCGGAGGAATCAGCAAAGAAACAGATACTCTGATAGTAAAGATTTTAGGAATGATAACAGTCGCAGTTTGCCTGTTGGCACTGTTATCATTCTTTACAGATCTTAAATTTAATCATCTTTTCTTTAAAATTTATCTCTACGGTAAAGGTTTGCTTTCTCCTTTTTGTTTATTGATTTATTTTCTTTACGAAAAAATAACCAATGACCTATATGTTTCCGGAACCTATTTTATGCCCGCTTTGTTCCGGCTGGTTTTAGGATTTTTCATGCTCGTTTTATACAACAAATACAAAATAGAAAAGAACCGATGAAACATTACTTTTTTCTCCTGTTTCTTCTGATTTCGCTTAGTGGTTTTGCTCAGAAATCAAAAATAGATTTCAAAGCGATAGAGAAAGACCTTAAAAGCGAAAAGTCTCAATACAACTACAACAAGCTGATTTTTAAATACAAAGCCTATCCGAAATCTTTAGACACGCTTGAAACGCAGCATCTCTATTATGGAAGAAACTTCAGAGATGATCTCCTTTTTACAACGGATGAAGCGTTTAAAAGTTTAGCCGATGCTTACAAGAATAATAATTTTCAGGACTGCATTAAACAGGGAAAAGCTTTGTATGATAAAGATCCTACCAATCTGGATATTCTGCTGATTCTTCTGAAAGCCTATGACAGCATTAAAGACGGTGAGAATTTTCTGTATCATCTCAGTCAGTTTCGCGCGTTAACCGACGGAATGAAGTCTTCCGGAGACGGAAAAACAGAAAAAACACCCTATCTCGTGAATTCAGTAGGCGACGAATACATTCTGCTGAACATCCTGAATCTTGGAAAAGAATATACAAGAGGATCAAAATCCGCAAAAGACGGAATTCTTGATATCTGGGAAAAAGACGGTAATAAAATCTACATCAAAGTATTATATATCGATTATTAATCACAAAAAATTTTAAACACCAAATTAGTGGAATTATACTATTCATTTTCAGCCTTAATTGTTTTAGCATCCATATTTTCATACCTTAATTACAGATTTCTGAAGCTTCCGAGTACCATCGGAATTATGGTGATCGCCATTGTGGTTTCCATATTTTTAGTTTCCTTCGGAGAAACGGTTTTGCCGAGAACTTTCGGGCATCTTCACAATTTAATGACGGGGATCGACTTTACAGAAGTTCTGATGGGAGCCATGCTAAATTTTCTTCTGTTTGCGGGAGGAATTCACATTAATATCGACGATCTCAAAGAGCAGTTTGTTCCTGTCGTTATTTTTTCAACGGCAGGAGTCGTGATTTCTACTTTTGTGGTGGGTTTCGGCATGTATTATCTGTTGCCGCTTGTCGGCATTTCGCTGCCTTTTATCTACTGTCTGCTTTTTGGCGCACTAATCTCTCCTACTGATCCGGTTGCCGTTCTCAGTATCTTAAAACAGGCAAATGTTTCAAAATCTCTGGAAACCAAAGTTGCGGGAGAATCACTTTTTAATGACGGGATGGCGGTTGTGGTTTTCACGGTTGTTCTTCAGCTTGCGATCGGAAACGAAGTAACGCTGAATATGGAAAGCATAGGTTTATTATTGCTGAAAGAAGCAGGTGGCGGACTTTTACTCGGGGTTGTTCTGGGATGGATTACTTCCCGACTGATGCGTGAAGTGGACGATTATATTATTTCCGTACTAGTAACGCTTTCTGTAGTAATGGGAGGTTATCTTATTGCGAGACAGATGCATATTTCGGGACCTTTAACCATGGTTGCCGCCGGATTGTTTATGGGTAATTTTAATGTAAGATTCAAAATGAAATCTGTGACACAGGATTATCTGATCAAATTCTGGGAACTTATCGACGAAATCCTGAATGCAGTTCTATTCCTTTTTATTGGCTTTGAATTATTGATGATCAAAGACTTAAGCCATTATATGATTCCGGGATTATTGGCAATTGCGGTGGTTTTACTGGCAAGATTTATTTCAATTTGGGGACCTACTAAGTTCATGTCTTTCAGAACAAGATTCAGTCCGCAAACAGTAAAAGTTTTGGTTTGGGGAGGAATCCGCGGCGGAGTTTCAATTGCTCTGGCTCTTTCTATTCCGAAAAATGAAAACAGCACGATTGTTTTAAGTATTACTTATTGTGTGGTTGTGTTTTCAATTATTGTTCAAGGACTTACGATTGCCAAAGTTGCCAATCCAAAGAAGATAGCAAAAGAAGAAGAGGAACAGGAAGGTGTTGCTTTACATAATGTTGACTAAATTGCTAATTATCAAATGAATGACATTTTAAAAGAAATAAAAGAAGCTTTAAATGAGCTTTCAATTCCGGAAAAAGCAGATTCTTCTGCTAAATTTTTCAAAACCGGAAAAGGAGAATATGGAGAAAGCGATTTGTTTTTAGGAGTAAAAGTTCCGGATCAGCGTTCTGTTGCAAAAGAATTCTATGCCAGAATTTCGATGGAGGAACTCAGCAAATTACTGTCTTCCCAATATCATGAACACAGATTGACAGCTTTATTCATGTTAATTTCTAAATTTGAAAAAACAAAAGATAAAGCGGTAAAAGATGACATTGTTGAGTTTTATCTGAATCATTTACAGCACATTAACAACTGGGATCTGGTAGATTCAAGCTGTTATAAAATTCTGGGGCGCTATGCTTTTGAAAATCAGAAAGATGAATTACTGAGAACGCTTTCGGATTCTGAAGAAATGTGGCATAAAAGAATTGCTGTTGTGGGAACGATGCATTATGTAAAAAAGGGATCATTTGACCTTACCAAAGAATTCGTTACTAAAAATCTGAAACACACCCATGATCTGATGCACAAAGCCAACGGCTGGCTGCTCCGCGAAATGGGAGAAAAAAACGAAATGGAGTTAATTAATTTCCTGAATAAACATTATAAAGAAATGCCAAGAACAAGCCTTCGGTACGCTATTGAAAAACTGGATGAGGCTCTGAGGCAGGATTATCTGAAAGGCAGAATTTAAATATCTGATCTGCCTAAAATTTTACTTAAATTTGAAAATTATTTAAAAACTCAAATATGAAAAACATTATGAAACAGTTGCTCTTACTATTGCCACTGTTGCTTCTTACAAGCTGTTTTGATATTTTAGACAAAATCAACGTAAAAGCAGACGGCAGCGGAGAATATTCGCTTATTCTGAACGCCAGTAAAAGCAAGACACGATTGGCTTCCATCTCGAAAATGGAAACAATTAACGGTAAAAAAGTTCCGAAAAGACCTGAAATTGAAGCTAAAATTAATGAAGCAGCAAGAATTTTCAAAGTAACTCCCGGAATTTCGAATGTGAAGACTTCCATGGATTTTGATAACTACATCATTAAACTAAGCTGTAATTTCAAAAAAATCGAAAACATCAATGCCGGACTCCAACAACTGAAAGCAAAAAACATCGTAGGAAAAATGGTTCCGGTACAGCTTTACAGTCAGAGCCCGGAGAAAAAAACATTCACCAGAAATAAAGTGAACAGTTTTAAAAATGATTACGACAAGATGAGCAAAGCAGATAAGGAAGTCTTTAACGATGCGAAATACACTTCCGTAATGCAGTTTGAAAATACCATAAAAACTCAGACCAATAATGCTTACCTGCTTTCTCCGAACAAAAAAGCAGTAAAACTGGAAGCCTATGTTCTGGATTTTATCCTTCAGAAAAAACAATTACAAAATACCATTCTCTTTCAATAATTTCTATCGACAACCATGAAATCTATTTTACAAAAAACACAAATTTTACTTTTACTTTTTGCTTTTAGCTTCGTCTTTTCGCAACAGAAAATGAAGCTTCCGAAAGACGTTCTTTTTTACATGGAAATCAACGGAAAGCAGCTTAACCAGAAAATCAACTGGCAGAAACTGAATCCTTTCCTGCTTGAAGTAGCCAAAGAAGACAAAGAAAAACAGGCTTCGTGGAACGATTATTCCAAAACGGGGATAAAATACGATGCGACGCAATATCATTACGCCAATTTCAACGATTCCGTAAAAACGTATACCGCTCATTTTCTGCTGGATAACAAAGAAAAGTTTCAGGAATTCATTAATTCATCCAAAAAAAAAGGACTGGAAATTTCGAAACGAAAAAATTACTCGTACGTTAATCTAAATGATGAAATGTTCGTTGCATGGAATGATAAGCAGGCGGTTTTGAAGCTCATCGGTTATGACAAACCCTCTGCTGAATGGAATGATGAAATGACAGCAGACAGTGCTGCTGTAACAATTGACAGTGCAGCAGCGGCTGTTATGGACAGCGCAGCCGTTGCGGTTGACAGCACATATGCAGAAAAAGCATTCGATTACAAAGAAGAGATTAAATATCTGAAAGATGATATTCAGTATCTAAAGGAAGACATTAAAGAATATCAGGCTGAAATTGCCAAGAAAGAAAAAGACATTAAATATCTGGAAAAGCATCACAAATATCCGGAAGAAGAAAAGGATTCCAGCGACAAAAATTATTCTGAAAAGGAAAGCGAATACACGCTTCCGCATATGGAGGAAGAAATGGATGAGGAGACGGAAGAAGACAGCATTTACCAGAAACAGATGGATTCTCTGAAGATCGAAAAATTCAAAATCACCAAAAAACTGGCGGAAAAGGATTTTGATGATTATTTTAATTCTACGCTGGAACTTGATGTTTCGAAAGACATCTTATCTTTCCGGGACGGTACTTCTGATGTTTTTGTGTATACGGATTACGGAAGAATTGTAAACAACGGAGCATACGGTAAAATTATGAGCCACTACCCTTTCGGAAATCTTATGGGGAAAGCATACAATTCCAATTCTTCTTATAATCTGTATTTTGATAACGATAAAGTAAGAATGGTGAACAGTTATCAGCATAAAAATGAAGCGGTTCAGAAGAGCCTCAATTCTGTTTACAAAGGGAAAAAGAATAAAAAACTGACGGCTCTCATCAACGATAGAAGCATCGGATATTACGCTATTAATGTAGACGGAAATAAATATTTTGATGTGATGTACAGCCTGTTGAAAGATTCCGGAGAAGGCGACTATCAGAAAGAAATGGAACTTGTAATGGAAACCATGAAGATTGTACTGGATGAAAAGGCCATTACCAAGATCGCACCCGGAAACGGAATTTTCGTCCTTAACGAACTGAAATCCAAAACCGTAGAATACACCGATTATGAATACGATGATGATTATAATGAAAAGGAAGTGAAGAAAACCAAGGAAATCGCTGTTCCGAATTTCACGTTTGCTTTTGCTACGGAAAATGAAGGGTACTGGAACCGTATTTTCGATATGATGACCACAAATAAAGTGACGGCTAAAAAATTCTCTAAAAACGGAGATTTCTATGCGTTCAGTGAAGGAAAAAATGACGGATATTTCGACAAGTTATTCTTTACGGTAAAAGACGGAATTGTCTACATAACGACCTCAACAGAGAATATTTCATCTAAAAACCAGTCGGAAATCTCTGAAAAATGGGCAAAAGATTCGGCGAAATATCCTTTGTCGGGAAGGTTTGACATCCAGAAACTAATGGTTGGACTTGAGAAAGAGTTTAAAACTCCGTCAGAAAGAAAAACGCTGGATCTTCTGAAGAAAAATATGGGCGAAGTGTATTTTAAAACAGAAGCCAAAGGAGAAAAAATAGAAACAGAAGTTAATTACAATATTAAAAATGCTTCGGAAAACAGTTTAATGTATTTCTTCGATGTTTTTGATGAAGTATATAAAATGAAAGAATCCGATAAAAAGCCGGCTATTTTATAATGAAAAAGAAACTTTTTGCCTTCGTTATTTTACTTTTTGCGGGGATGATGTATTTCGTTTTTTACCATAAACAAAATACGAAGATTTTTTCTCCGCAGGAAGCAGATGCGATCATTCTGATTGATACAAAAAAGCTGACAAGAGAATATGTTTACAGTCTTGCAGTGCATCCTTCTTTATGGTTTGGAAGCAAAGAGAAAAATACAATATCTTTTAGAAAATCGGGAGTGAAAATTCCCGATTTTTTGCAGGTTTTCCATCTGAAAAACACAAAAGTTTCGAACTGGTACAGTGTTTTTGAACTGGAAGACAGGAAGACATTTTTATCGTTTCTGAAACAGCAGAAGTTTACGGATCTGGGAAATCAGATGTTCAGGAAAGATCAGGTTTATATTAAAATTTTTGGAGGAAACCTTATTGTTGGAAGTTCCAGTGATGATTTTGAACGAATTAACAATCAGTTATTTCACAGTTCTCAGGCAAATATTTTTGACGCAGACACGCTCGTTACCAATGGATTAGGAAGCATTATTCTGAACACAAAAAAGGGCAGCCATAATCTTTCTGTCGAATTAAGACATGATGAAATTGAAATCAGAAATCAGTCTGATTCTTACGATCCCTCTCCTGCTATTTCAAAACTATTGAAGACCGATTCTTTTTTAGAGACAGAAATGAATGCTAAAAATATTAAAAGTTTTAGCTCTATTTTTGATGAAACTTTTGCAGATTCTTCATCCATTAATCAGATGAAAGCTTCAGTACATCTGGAAGAGGTAAATGACACGATCATTACTTACAGCTACGATGACAATTTTAATGAAATTGAAAAGAAAACGTTCCAGAAGATCATTCAACCGAATTATATCATTGATTTCCAAAGCTTAAACCCTGAAAAAACAGTGCTATATTTTCAGAATAAAAAATGGACCAATGCACAGAAGCAGTTCACGGCAATTCCATTTCAGCCTAACCTCATCACTCAGCAAAGCAAAGGTTTTGAGATAAAATCTACAAGAAAACCAATTCAGCAGTCTTTCAATCTGAATGAAAATTATATTTTTGTAAAAAATAATCCGTTATTGCTGTCTTTTTTAAAAACATTATCACCTAAAGAAAAGAAAATGATTTCCGATGTTGATTATATTTTTTATGGAAACAGAGATCAGGATTATTGTCTGAAAGTACAGTTTAAAAAAGATAACCTTCCTTTGATTTTAAGGTGGTAAAAAAATAAAAATCAATGGATGCTTCGCATATTACCTTACTAAAAACCGTTACTCATTATTTCCTGCATTTTGTTTTTCCCGTGTTTATTGCTTTAACCTTTTACAGGAAGAACTGGAAAAAAGTGTATCTTATTTTGCTGGCAACCATGCTTGTAGATGTGGATCATCTTTTTGCCAATCCTATATTTGATCCAGACCGCGGAAGCATCGGTTTTCATTTTTTGCATACTTATTATGCGATTGCGGTGTATTTTTTGATGCTTTTTTTTAAAGGAAATATCAGAATTGCAGCCATCGGATTACTGCTTCATATGTTGACGGATTTTCAGGATTTTTATTTCTGGAACCATTAAAATACCATTAATATTTTCTTTTGATATTTCAAAAGTCATCGATTTTTTGTATTTTAGGAACAGTTATGAAATTGAAAGAATTTTTACATTATACATATATTTTTCCCATTCTTGCAGTCGGTTATTATTTTTCCGGACTCATGGGAACGGGTGTTTTGTCTGATGTAATTGCCGGAATTTTATTAACAGGCAGTGTTTTATCCGCAGTGCATCACGCGGAAGTGGTCGCACATAAAGTAGGCGAACCTTTCGGAACTATTATCCTTGCGCTGTGTATTACAATCATTGAAGTGGCGCTGATTATTTCGCTGATGGTTGCGGGAGGAGATCAGGCAATCACGCTTGCAAGAGATACGGTTTTCGCTGCGGTGATGCTTATTCTTAATGGAATTTTAGGAATCTGTATTTTGGTGGGCGGTGTGAAATATTACGAACAGTTTTTCGCAAGAACTTCCGCCACAACTTATCTGGTTAGTATTGTTTCCATCCTGATTTTGACTTTGGTTCTTCCGAATTTCACGTCCAGCGTAAACGGACCTTTTTATAATGAAGCACAGTTGATTTTTGTTTCAATTGCCTGTTTGGTGATTTATGGTGTATTTCTGATGGTTCAGACGATCCGTCACAGAAATTATTTCATCGTTCCGGAAGAGCAGTCGGAAGAAAATTATATTCCTTCGGTTTCAAAAACGGCAATCAGTTTTACTTTTCTGGTGATTTGTCTGGCGATTGTTGTGATGATGGCAAAAGGTCTTTCTGCCACAATTGAAAATATGGTGCAGAGTTTAGGCGCTCCAAAATCTCTGGTCGGAGTCATTATCGCGGCGGTTGTTCTGCTTCCGGAAGGTGTTGCGGCGATCCGGGCGGCTCGAAGCAATCAGATCCAATCCAGTTTAAATTTAGCTTTAGGATCAGCTTTGGCAAGTATAGGACTGACAATTCCTGCGGTTTCTGTCGTATGTATTTTATACGATATTCCGCTGGTTTTAGGTCTGGATAAGAAAGATATTATTCTGCTGTCGCTTTCTGTTTTTATCGTGATGCTTTCTTTAAGCCGCGGAAAAACAAATATCCTCTACGGAACGGTTTTATTGGTAAACCTTGCAGCCTACATTTTCACAGTAATTGTGCCTTAAATCTAAAAACTTTAAACCCAAAACGTAGAACATTAAACCATTAAAGTCTTCTCGCCAAATCCATTTTGAAAGCCATTAATTTGGCAATGTTTTCGGATTTGTAAATTGCCAGATCTGCATTTTCGCCCACAAAATTTTCTTCAACCGTTGTTTTCCAGAGATTCAGCCAACGATGGAAATGATGCTGTTCCATCGCCTGAATTTCATTGACCGGAAAATGAACGCCCATCGGATTTCCTTTGTACGACATCTGTCCGAAAAGAATGGATTCCCAAAATGAATACATCTTCGGCAAATGACTGTCCCAGTTTACTTTAGCAATATCATTAAAGAAAAAGCCAATCACCTCATCTTTAACGACTTTGGCATAAAACGAATTCACCAGTTGTTCAATATCCTCTCTTGATTCTAATTTTTTCATACACCAAAGTTAGCATAAAATTGTGTGGGAATGTTTTGGTTTGGGGTTGATACATTTCAGGGTTTTGATTTTGTTTTTTATGAGACAGTATACGATTTTCTGTAAGTTAAATTAATTTGCTATCAGATAAAAAACTCACCAAATCTTCAATTCTTTCAATATATTTTCCAGATATTCTTTTTTCATTGATACATAACCCGACCTGATTTGAAGTATCAAAAAACAATTCTACAGATTTATTTTCTTGAAATTGATATGTTAAAAAACTTATTTCTATCCATCCGTTTTTATTAAATATTCTGTAAGAGTTCCTCATTTTAATAAATTTAAGTCTAACAATATCTTCCCGCTTCGTATTCCTGGATATAATATTCGATCGTATTGCCGGAGCCAAATTCTATAATTTCTGCATCAACATTTTTGACTAAAAAAGGAACATTTCCAACTAATGTATTATACTTTTCATCTCTTGTCTCATAAAATTCTTTGCTTACATAGAAAAAAATCATTCCATAACTTTTTTAATAGTAGCTTCTTTGAAAAGAGAAAGCTTAATCCCAGATTTTTCACTTGATTTATCAATATGATCTTGAGCAATCCGGTTGATTTCTTGTTCTGTTAACATAATTATTTTCCTGTTTTTACGATTTTAATTTACGAAAAACAAAAAGATTGCCTCTTTTCTGAGACAACCTATTTTATTCTTATTTATTTTTTAGATTCAATAAATCTCTAATTCTAAGAACTAAAAATACAAGCAATAACAAGGTATTAAAAATATATAAGTAATTCTCATAGCTGTTATATTTCTGGTTGTAGTAAAACAGTTCAGAAATATTATATACTAAGTTTAAATAAATCAAAAAATAAAAAAGAATGCTTAAATAAAGATATTTTTTTAGACTACTCCTAAAAAATAGAAAATAAAGAAGTAAAAAACGATTTAAAGGTAATGCTAAAATCCCCCAAGAAGAGTTAATATCATTCCAATGAATTATATTTATACCAAAAATTAGCAAAAGTGTCCAAAAGTCAATCTCTTGTTCTACATGCTGATTTTTTCTTTGCATTAAGAAAAAAATAATATAAATAATGGCTAGGATTATTGTATGGATTTTAATCCATCGTTTTACCACCTCATAACATTCTGTAAATCCATCGCCACAAAATAGTCCGTAATCTATGATATCACTTGAGTAAATATATCCGAAATAAGCAGTAAAGCCTGCTGACAAGATCAATAAAATAAATAAAAACTGTTTTTTTCTCATTTGTTTTTAGAAAATAGCAAAGCAATATTAGCTACTTATGTTTTATTTTTGAGGGCTGTAATTTCGGCTTGAATTGAGCATTAGTTCGTCAGTAATACAATGACTTTTCAGAAATCAATTTATTTATAATTGGTGGTCAATTCAAACCGAAAGTAGATAGTCAATGCTACTGAAATTTGCAGGTTTATTATTTTTTTAAACTAAAGAACCACGCAAAAAGTGCGTGATTCAATCATTTTCATTCCTCTTCTTCTCTTTTTATAAACTCATCTAGAGTGATAAAATCGTCACTACTTTCAACTAAAACATCCGGTAAATATTCTCTTAATTCTTTAATAAGAGGCATCATAAAATTATCTATATCCTCGTGCGACATCTTACTTGACCAATTTATTTGAACAATATTCCCATATAGGTTGTCATGAAATTTAAATGTATCTATAAATTCTTCTTTAGTATAAATAGAAAAAGAAATATCAAATCCTGTTGAAGGATTTATAATATTGAAAGATGTACCATATTCATCTATATCTTTACCTATTAAATTATTTGTTTTTTGAGCAATTTCTCTAAGTATTTCTTCTAATTGGCTCAATTCCTTAAAGCTTTCACTTATTATTCTAAAATCTGGCATATCAATATAATTTTTTAATTTGTTTAAAATCGGTTATAACTATTACTTCAATTTCTCTATTCTGTTGAAGCGTTTTTAAAACACTTTGGTCTAAACTACCACCCTTAGTAAACTGTTTGACAAATAATACTACAGGTTTTTTCTGAACATTTATAAAGTTTTCGTCTAAAGAATCAATATATTTTTAAAAACCCTCTCATTAAAAATGAAAGGGTTGATACTTTAAGCTAGATTACTTAAATCTTGTGGTGGATTTCCCAAAAGAGCGTAGCTATCTGTTCCTGAAAAATTCTCTAAGTGAGATATATTGAAAACAAAATTCCCAATACCTTTTGGCGTTTCTTCATTATAAACTAATAATTCTGGAATTTCTATTAATATCTGTTGTAAAAAGGGAATAAGTAGTATATCTTGATAGTCATAATCAATACTAACCATTATTCCGTACCCATCTATATTATACAAATTATTGAAAGTATCATTATAGTCTGATTTACAGCTAATTGAAACTCTTAAATTATCTCCAAAATCTTCTTTAAAGAGATTGATCTCAATAATATCATATTCTTGACTGTAAGATTTACCAATATTATAACCAAGTTTTTGAGCTACTTTTTCAATAGTAACACTTAATTCATTAGAGTTTAAATATTCTTGACTGATTAAATGAATTGTATTTGCCATTATTTTAAATTTTTAATTTGATTTAATTCTGTTATTATAATAACTCCTCGTTTTTGAAGTTCTTTAAATACTGGATGTGAAACATTGATTGCGTCATCTTTAAATGATTTTATGGCTAAAACTGATTTCTTATTTTTAGGGTTAATATATTTTTCATATTTTGGATAAATTTCTCGGTTTGGCTTTCATCTAATACCAAAAGATCAAGATAATAATTCTCTTCAACCAAAACATGGGAATTTTTCAGTTTGCATTTCGTCTGTACCAAAACATCCCAGTCTTTTCCTTCCAATTCACTCTAGCGTTCCAAAGGAAGCATTCCTCTGCTCCTGAAAAGAAAAACCACAACGGTTAAGGTTGTGGCTAATTAATCCGTAACAGATTACAAATCCGCGATATCTGAAGATTTAATCGAACTTGAACTCTACTACATCTGAATCATTAGGATCATTAAATAAATTATATAAGGATATTGCTGGCATAAGTTTTTTTTCTAAAGATAGATAACTTCTCTTGAAAGGCGCTTTGTAAGTTTTGCTTTTATAGACTATACTTTTATAAACCTCCGTTTCATCTGCTTCTTTAAAGTTGTGAATATCTCTATCTATATATTCTTCCATTTTTTTTGAAATGATATCCTTTTCTTCCTTACTTAAAACAAAATCTTGTTGCTGGAAAATTTTATTTTGCAATTCAGGCTTACTCTCTAAAATCTTGAGCATTAAACCAATAGGTGAATACACACCTATATCTCTCTTTGTTTTCTCATAATCTTTGGAAAATCCAGTTGTAATTGCTAACTCTCCATTTTTATAAATTGTTATATTACTCATATCTTACTTATTAAAATTTTTACTATAAATTATTACTTCTACACTATTTTCCCATTTATTAAGATATACGCTATCATCATTTATAACAGAAATACCTCTTTTACTCATTGTTTTATAAAAGGTCGTGGTTTTTAATGCTTCATTTTCATTTTCTAGTTCATTAAATGCCTTCCAAAATTGTTTATATCCTAAAGAGGATCCTCCTGGATAACTTTCATACTCATTCCAGTCCGCCTTTGCTCCTTTTATTTCTTTTCCATAGATTTCAAAGCTATCGTCTAAAAATTTTTGACCAAATCCTTTATAAGGTTCCTTTAAAAGTTTATCAGGAATTCTAAAATTGTATTCTATAATTCCATATTCTGAAAGATCTGCTCTATTTGGAAATTTAGATAATTCATCTGCGAATTTCCATTTTAGAACTCCTCCATTTTTTGTAACTTCATAAACAATTCCTTTATATTTTAAGTTTGCAGAATGCGTTATCTTTTCGCGGAAAATATTGAGAGCTATTTTATTTGCAAATTCTTCAGCACTTTTAATATTTTTAAAATGAGCTTGCTTTAAAAACCTTCCCACTTCAAAATCTTTACCTGAAAAAAGTGGCTTTCCATTATAAATTACCTCATATAAACCTTCTTCTGCAACTTTCTTTACTGAAAGCCCTTTTGCAGCTAAATCTTGTACTACTTTTTCTACGTACTTTTCAGGAGATGAGGCTAAATTAAGAACTTTTTTCCAAAGACTATACTTCTCGCCTTGTATCACAACTTCCTCTATTTCGTTAGCTGCCACTTTGGCGGCTTGTCTGGCTTGATAAGCATCCAGTTCAGTTATTAATTTTTCTAACTGTTCCGTAAAAATACGGAAATTTCCCTTCACATTTTTCAGGTTCTTCAGCTTTTCCAAAAGAGCGGGTCCGTGTGTAAGGATGCCGTCTATCAACACTACACTCAGCATTCCGGCACCTACCAGACCATAGATAATATCCCAATTATCAACAAACCATTTCCCCTCCGGAGATTGTGAGAGCCATTTTTTAACATCCTCATTCATCAAAGACAGATCAATACTTGCTAATGTCATATCTGCTATTGCTATTGCAGAAACTTCACCCGTAAGTCCCATCGTTAAAATCCCGGCAATAATAGCTATAATATCTGCCCCTATACGAATATCACGCATTACTTCTTCCCATTCCTTCTCATCTGCGATGGCTTTTATAAAAAGGGCAGTTACCATTTGCGCTTTTCCTCCTTCAATATCCCTGTCCATATAATGTACGAGATGCATCGGGTGGTAAAGATACCCCGGATCTATGGCTTCGGCCTCGGTTTTGGTTTCTTCCGTCATTACCCCGCCTTTTCCGAACTCATCAGTTTCCTGCTGTTCAATAACCTTGGTAACTGTTCTTTTCTGTTGAAGAAAAATACTGTTTTTGTAATCGAAGTCCCAATCAAAACTTAATATACCTTTAATGGTGTTCAGTGTATCATTCAGTTCGGTGATATTGGTTTCTACAAAATATTCTTTCCCTCTGAAAAGCGCATTTTTAGTTATTATTGCTTTCGCATTGGAAGTACTTTTTGCATAATGATTAAGCATTGAGGCAAAAATACGTCTGTTCAAAAACCGCATCCCAAATATTTCGGTAGTACCATCCAGATTATCATAAATTTCCGTTATAAACTTCGGATTTTTCCAGAAAAAATCTCCGGTTTCTTTAAAATTCCTGAACATGGCCACAACCTTTATGAAAAGAGAACTGGTATCTTTTGTCCAACTGAACCATCCTGTATCATCTTCCTTTGCAAGAATTTTTAAATGGTTTGCCACAGTTTCTGTAGAAAGGAAAATATGTTTAATAAAACTTTCAGGGAGATCTCCATATACTTTATATAGATCTTCTGCACTTTCAGACTGTTTCAGAAAATCTGTAAATTCTCTGATGAAAAATGAAGAGGCATCCCTTTCTGTTTCTACATTTCCATAGCCAATATATAGAAGAAGGTTTTTATAGTATGCAAAAGCGTGAGTTTTTAGTTCAATCGCTGTTTGACGGGTATCTGTATATAGAAATGTTAAAGAATAAGTCAGTCTGTGTTCTTCATCAAAATACACTTCCATATAGGGACGATCTCTTGAAAACTTCTGAGAGGTTGTTATAATTCCATTTTTCAATCCTATTTTTGCAGAAACATCAATGTGAGTTTCTCCGTTCATAATGTATGTTTGTGCAGTGTCCTGAAAATATCCATTAAAAGTATACTGCATTGGAGAGCCGTTTCCTACATTATTACTAATCTTAATATCATCCAAGAGTTTATTAAGATTAATATATTGGTCTTCTTTATAGTCAATATTATTTTTTGAAATATTTGCCAGTCCTTGCAAAGGATTTTTATTTCCTTCAAACCCCTGGGTTACTTCTTCAAAAGAAAGTATTTTATACCGGGATAGATCCCCGAATTCATCATCAAATGTTCCCATTTTCTTCGTTTTTAATCATTAAACACTCCAATTCATTCAAAGGAAAAAGTTCTTTGGTTTTCATGTTTTGGATAAATTTTTCGGTTTGGCTTTCATCCAAGACCAAAAGATCCAGATGATAACCCTCTTCAACCAAAACATGGGCATTTTTCAGTTTGCATTTCGCCTGTACCAAAACATCCCAGTCTTTTCCTTCCAGTTCGTTCCAGCGTTTCAAAGGAAGCCTTCCTCTGCTCCCGAAAAGTAGAATCTTTTCTACGGCAGTAATCTCACTAATCTTGTCTTTCAGACGCGTGAGGATATAAGGCAGCACTTGTTCGTGCTGCCAAATAGCCTCGGGTTTTACCTGGCTCATTTCTAAAAATTTTAGATTCTAAATTTTAGATTACACCAAAAACCTTGTTAATGGAATATTTTCTGAAAGCTCTTGCTCGGTAATTTCAACTCCTTTTGCGTCCAAAATTCTATTAGGAATAGATTTAATAGTATATTCTGGTGATGAAATTTTTAGATAGGAGATACCATCCGTAGTAAAATCAAGCTGATCTAATTCTTTTGAGTCATGAGGTTTAATGAAATTAAACTTCTTAACTTTACCAATGTTTATTTTAAAAGTAATTCCATTTTCTCCTGTAGGATAGGCTTCTACACCTTCTATTGCTGAAATTTCGTTCGCTAAAGCCTGATAGAATTTTACAGAAGAATCTGTTAGCTTCCAATTAGCATCTTTATCAATAATAATTTCATTTCCTAAACAAGTATATTTTCTTGGAAATTCTGTTTTATTGTATAAATCTTCAATTGTTTTATAATCAACTAAATCCATTTTATTAAAACTAATTTCCATCCATTTATCTTCGGATTGCCCGATTTGATTTTGGTTCATTTCAAAATTTGTAGCACACATTTCGCCCAGATTATCATCAAACTTCACTCCCGGCTCACAATTGCATGGCAATGCTTTTTCTACTCTCAAACCGATAGAATCTGCCTGAAGAATGGTAAGTGATGTAGGAATTCTTTCTCTCCAAGGCTCTCCTTCTTTGGTTGCTTTCGGAGATCTCATTTCATCAACGATGGACAAGAACAACGGATCATCAATTACCGGAACTTCTCCTCCGTTCCATATCTGTCCTGTCGCAAGGAAGTGTCTTACCGCTTCTTCGAAGCCCGGACGTACCGTCACAATAACTCTCGCCATACCAGACTGCATAAATGCTCTGAAAACAGGATCATTATCATCAAACTGATACAGATCTGCCCAGGATTTTCTTTCGCCCCAGTAGTAAGGATAGAAATAGTAGCTCATGATTTCCCACTCAAATGCCTGCTCCATGAATTTTGCAAATGCGGCATACTGATCCAGTTTCTCATCTACTTTAATATCTGTATTCAGGAAGGTTTCATCTCCGGAAGAATAGCCGTTGTTGTAATATTTCCCTCTGCCGAAGGTAAGATCTACGTTAGGATTCTGCTCCAGCATATAAGAAATACAGTTTCTTCTTAAAATAGTATTCTCAATTTTTCTGTAGAACCCAGGATTTGAGCCTTTGATCTCAACGCCCATCGCTTTTATTTCAGCTAAAGCCTGGTTATACTTATCCATTTCCAATTCATAGGCTTCAATAATTTTGTTGAAGGTTTTTTGCAGCCAAGCATTTTTTGCTTCTTGAGTTAATTCAACATCAATAATAAAATTTGAAGTCCCTGCAAATTCATTAAATCCTGTAGATGATATAGGCACAGATTTTGAATAGGGTTTCGGGAATTTTTTTCTATCAAATACATTTGCTTGTCCCCACAACCCCCATTGATGATAATGCAGATCCCCTAAAAGCAAATTCACATTTGAGCCATCTCCATCAGACGCTGCTGAAAAACTTGCTAATCCATATGTTGCAATATATCCATCGGGTATCTGAATCTCATCTTTCATTGTATAAAATTCAATTTCTGAAATATCTTTAGAAGTTTGCCCATTTAAAGATTTACCAATACTAAATGATTCAACAGGTCTTTCATCTATTTCTACACTATATTTACTTAACCAAAATTTCAGTTTTGTTTCATCCTCCAATGAAGAAAAATTTTCTAATTTTTGTACATTAGACTCTCTCGGATCAACCGGTTTTACCAATTGGTTTTCCTGATTTTTAGAAATTGTCATCCCTAGTTTATGAAGTTTTGCAGGCTCAGGAACCATGAATTCAAACATCATTCTCTTACCATAGTTGTAGATCTGGTTCTTAACTACTTTATCTACCCAACGATACACGCCTACTACATGGCTGCTTCCTTTGGTATTATCAAAACCATGTTTATTATTTTCTTCAAACTCTTCGATAATCTTATCAATACGCTCTTCTTTTACTTTGGTAACAATTCTGTCCAAAGCTCTTGCCGTTATATCTTTGGCTTCCGTAACCGCCTGTCTGTTGCTTTCCTCTTTGGAATTGTGGGTAGCGTAATTGGCTCCAACATTTAAACCATACTTATTATCTCCCATCCCCCAACTAGCATTAAATCCAGCCTGCGCTGCAAAATCTTTAGATTCCTGAAGGATTTTAGAAATCTCGCTCTGCATTTCGTGCCTGTCGGTAGAAGTGGTATCGGACAGTTTTTCTTTTTCAGATTCAGTCGATTTTGTTGTTTGATTTTCGCTTCTTCTGAGCTTTCTTGTCGCTCTTTCTTTATATTCTCTCGCCATGATGTTTTCGATGTGTGCCACATCTCCTTCTACATAGCAATAAGTGGATTGTTCTACTTTTTTATAATCGGTAATCCCGATATTCTTCATTCCAAATCCTGAAGGAATAAAAGTTCCCTTAGGATTAGCTGCTGTTGTTCCGGAGCTCGTTCCTGTTCCTGTTCCTGTTCCTGTTCCTGCTCCCGTTCCTGTTCCCGTATTCCCTCTGTCTTTTGCTGTAAATGTTCCGGGTCCTTCAAACCTGTAAGAGCTGTTAGCCGTCACAGTAAGAGTAGCTTCCATCGTATAATCAAGACCATCATTCAGCGTAACCTCACCTTCCAGTTTTACAATTTCATACTTCGATATGATACTGTTGGGAATTTTGTTTAGCCCGTTAAATAAGACACTAACATTCGGCGCACTATACACATCAGCGGTTGATGCTGTCGCAATGATTTGCTGGTCATGTCCTTTTAATGTGTAACTTCCGCTTACTATACTTACAGGATTATTAATGTCGGTTCTTATCATCATATTGTGTTCGCTGCTCATAAAGGGAAGCCATGTTCTTGCAAACATCGGAATCACCGAATTACTGGATGAAGTACTACCCACAGGAACAACCACTCCTCCCACATTCGCATAGGTCTGCTGATTAAGCACGGTATTGTTGAGAACTGTCTGCTGTAAAGACTGGTTATTCTGAGTAATCGCTGTATTAATCTCATCATAAGTAGAAATTGCGGATAACGCAGCAGAAATACTTGCTGTTCCAAACACTCTGCAAAGCGCCTCTTTCTCTTCCTTTCCAAGAGATCTTTCCAAAGCAGAAGCATCAATCTCCGGAGCAAAACTGAAGGTGAATTCCGGAAGCTCGATCTCACTGTAGGAGATGTTCATAATTTCATCTTTGATTCTGTGAAGCTCCATATCCAATTCGCTGTTGGCATAGAATTTCTCCGGATCTGCAACACTCAGTTGGGTAAGATAATTGATTCTGTTCTCAAGAATCTGTTTTCTGTTATCTGCAGCCGCCGTTTCTTTCTGAAGTTGCTTCTGAAGGGGCTTTACTTCAGCCTGATAATTAGAAAAGGCAATTTTATAAGCGTCATCATATTCTTTTTTATAATTATCCTGTAGTTTCTTCAACGTTGCAGACAGGTTCTGATTCTGCTCAAGCAGCATTGTTGCTTCTGCCATTTTCATACTCTTTTGATCGTACATCACTGTTTTGGATGTAGATTGCGGATTTGGTGACGGTACGGTAGAATTCGGCGCCTTGAAGAGTTCTTTCGGCAATACAACTTTGGCCTTTATTACATCCTGATAGATTTCTTCAGAAAATTCATATACAGAAAGGATATGATTAAGGTGCAAGAACTGCATAATCGTTTCTTTAGCATAAAAATCTTTCTGAGTTACTACCTGATAAATTAAATTATCCCAGATAACAGAATAGTCCGTAATTACAGCAGGCATATTAGTTGCCAAATAATCATTATATTTTTTAATCTTCTCATCAAATTCAGATTTGTTTGCTGTAGCCTTATTTCTCGCTACCCAGACAGCTAATTCATAAAAGGCAGCATAACCAAGTTTCAGATCTTCTTCAGTTAGTATTGTAAATCCGGAAATATTACCCGGGTTTTCAAGAAGCTTTTGTAAAGACATTGTTGAATTAACTTTGCTGTCAATAAGGCTGTTGGTACGCGAGTTGTGATCCCTGAATATAAATCTTCTATTGATATTTTTAGGATCCGAAAGTTCCGGATTTCTTGAAGCGGCAAATCTGAACAGAGTCTGTGAACTGTTGTTTGTATTTAAATCGGTTGTAGACATTTTCTTTTTTTTGGTTTTAAAATTAAAGTTGAAACAATCCTTTTTATTAGGTCATTTCGTATATTCAGCCCTATTTTTTAAGGTGGTTCCCGACTTCGCTATCCACCTTCTTGCTTAATCTTTCTTATCATTGATCATCTTATTTTTAGACATATTATACCTTATCCAACATTTTGAAAATGTCGAATTAAAAGGATTTAAAAAAAATTGAATGTTTGCTTGTGTTCTTTTTATTATTGAAACAAAGATATTGCGCAACAGCGACAGAACTTGACGCAATAAAAATATTATCTCTTAATTATTACATTTTTTTGAAGCCTGTTTCATTATAAAGTAATACTTCCATTGCATCATTGATGTATAAAGTTATCTGCATTTCAGGAGATAATGTATAAGATTTCAAACCTTCAACATTCAGATTAACAGAAAATCTGCATAAGTTGAAAACGACTATTGTTTGCCTTTTGACAAGCTCTCTGATATTCAAATCTGTTCCGTCTTTAAAAAGTACATGAACCAATTTCTTTTTACTATTTACATCATAGCTGCCGTTTCCTTCTAGAGAAAATTCATCCGGCTGAATCTTAAGAACGTCATCCTCTAAAATCACCTCTTCCGAGGCAGACGAATTATCAATAGAATTATTCCATTTTGTGATATTATCCGCTGTAAAATCATTAGATCCCCAATGTCTTATCCAATCACTCCACAATCCATCCGCCTTGGTTCTGCTTAGAATATTTCCCGTAAATCTTTCGGTCTGAATTTGCGAAGCAGAATATATATTTTCTGTTTCAAAATGTAAAAAAGCTCTTTTCCCATCTTCCGGTCCTGAATAATTTCCGGTTTCAAGAGTTCCATTTCCTACAGCGTAAAATCCGGAACGTTCAATATCATTTGCACTTTTTCCACTACCAAAGAATTCCATGGGCTTTGCACTGAAAAGATATGAAATTCCATAATTATGTCTAATAAAAGGCATTGTCAGCTCTCCTCCATAAAATCCTATTCCTACTGCATTATTTTCTCTTTCTGCTTTGTATTCCGGATTGAAGTTCCCTTTATCCCAAACTCTATTTCCTTTCACATATGTACCAGAATCATCTACTAAAAGTAAGTTTTGGGAGGTATCATGATAAGGTTTAACAGCAAATCCTGTCGAAACACCGAACCCATCTGTGTCATCAGCAAAGTGTTTTACATAATGTGCAATATCATGCTCTCCTTTTAATCTAATTTCTTTCCCTTCATTAATTGATATATTCGTAAAGTATTTGACTATTTCTTTATAAAAATTAACTACATTAAAAGGATTATCATTATCATTTCCCGCCCAAAATCTAATAGGTTGACCGGCTTGGTTTGCCATAATATCAAGCCCACCTATTACATTCGTGGAAATTCCGTATCCGAAATCTGAACCTAAATTATAAAATGTAGATTCTTTAGAAACCTTACCTGGAGCCGTCATTGCTAACCCGAACCATTCATACGTTGTACTTTTTAATCCTGCAGTAAATGTTTTATGACTATCAATCGTCTGAGCAGTATTTAGCGTAACAGGATTTAAGTTATCTGTATTCCAATAATCTGTGTAAGACTGATACTCAGATTGATTTTGAAAAGTATTTTGATACTGTCTTAGTCCAAAACCATTTTTCTTAAAAACCAATAAGTTCTGACTTCCTCCAGTCGCATCTCTGTATCCCCCAAAATGAATATAATCGGCCCAAGGATAAGTATTATTATTATTCCATGAAGTAAATCCAAACTGGAGTTTAGTGGGTAAAATATTTACCGCTTTTATACTTCTATTGTCGATATATCTCAAATAGCTTCTCCAATCAATAATTTCATTTTCAGTAATCTGATTTGCTGCATGAGAAGTTGAAATATAATTATTTAAATCTAAATTATTTGTTGTAAAAACTTCGCCATCATTTATTTTTAAAACTCCAGACGGAGTCAATCTAAGCTGCGCCGATCCATCATTATTAGTACCAATGGTAAAATTATTACCAATAGCTCCTAAACTCCAATTTGTATCTGATGTAAATCCTATTCGTGGATAATATTGTCCACTACCATAATCCTTATATCCGAACAATAAGTTCTTTCCACCAGGTGTATTTGTAGAAAGAGGTTTTGCATTCGGGTCAAATAAACCGTCTGGTGTATAAGAGTTATAAATGGTATCAAACCTTTTTTTGCCAGTTACATTCTGAGCTGTATCTAATGTTACGTAATCCGCTGGATTAAGATTTGAAGTTGCATTGATTTCTAAATATACAGAACCACTCCATCGAAACTGTTTATTATCCTCAGTGGTAATATATATTTTTCCTTTTTCTCCAAACTGTGGCAATTCTGCGTATTTGCTGAACTCTAACACATCATCTACATAACTGGGTAGCTGCCCCGCCGGAACTTTACCATTAACTAGATCTGCCTTCTTCCTCCAGTCAGGATGAGCAGGCGGAAAATCTCTGTGTGTGTGCCAATACGACTGCATCCAGTCCCAAAAGTTTTGAGACAGAGTTGTTTTCTCATTTGTTGACATTTTTTTATTATTTTTGTTTTGGTTTTAAGATTAAAGTTGGAAGTTCTTTTTATTAGATTACTTCCGTTTTAGCCTTATTTTTTAAGGTGGTGTCCGGCTTGGATATCCACCTTAATTTTTGATATTCATTTTCATCCTTTTTCTTTCTACAAATATCGTCCGGCGTGGCGACAAAACTCGTCGTATTAAATTGATTTCTAATTATTTTCGCAAAAAAAGATTAATAAAAAGCAAAAGTAAGCAAAACGATTAAAACCTTTGCTATACAATGTTTTATAAAATAGTAGTCGTAGTTTGGAACTCGGTGTCTGATAGGTTTTGGGCTTAAAATGACAAGATTGGGTTACTAATTCGTTACCGATTGACAAAAGTAATGATATAGCCTAACTGGCTATATTTCAGTATTTTGCTCTACTTTTTCCATTTCCTTGTAACTCAGTATAATTTAATTTTAAACATTAAACATTTGAGTTATGGAGCAGACAAAAAAATCGACGTTCAAACTGCTTTTCTATTTGAAAAAGAACGAACTGAAAAAGAACGGTAATGCACCGATTATGGCACGTATTACCATTGACGGAACAGCTAAGACTCTGGGTACAAAGTTAGAAATAAACCCCAATAATTGGGATTTAAAGTATGGAAGAGTTGAGGGAAAAAGTGCCGTTGCATTGAACATTAACCAGAAACTGGATAACATACGTGGACGTATCGACAAGATATACGAAGACATGCAGAAACACGAAGGCTTTGCCACCGCACAGAAAGTAAAACTTTCTTTTCTTGGTGTCGGTGTAATGGATGATGCAATATTAAAAGTATTCAACGATCAAAACGAAGATTTCAAAAGATTGGTTGAAAAAGAAGAACGTTCACAAAGCACCTATAACAAGTATATCACGGTTTACAATCATCTTACCAATTTTATTAAAGAACGCTATCATCGTGATGATATGGCATTCCGGGAGTTGACTCCGGAGTTTATCCGTGAGTTCGATTTTTATCTTAGATACGATTTACAATCTTCGCATAATACAGTATGGGTTTACACAATGCCTGTTTTAAGTCTTGTCGAATTGGCTATCAAAAAAGGCTTGATACGTGATAATCCTTTTCAGGATTATGAGATAAATATGCAGGAAACCGACAGAGGTTATATTTTGAAAGAAGATGTTGAGAAACTGATGAAATGTGTACCGTCACACCCAAGATATGAGCTTGTAAAAAATCTCTTTATCTTTAGTTGTTTCACCGGACTTGCTTATGCAGACATCAAGAAATTAACCCGAAATAATATCCAATCTTTCTTTGACGGCCATCAATGGATCATCAGCAGGAGAAAGAAATCGGATATTGCGTCCAATGTTAGGTTGATGGAAATCCCAAAACGCATCATTGAGAAATATCAAGGTACGACAAGGAATGAATTTATCTTCCCGGTTCCTACAAATGCAACCTGTAACAATCACGTCAGTAAACTGATTGAAACAGCAGAAATAATTACAGAACAGAAAGTAACTTTTCACACCGCAAGACATACTTTCGGAACAATGTTTTTGACGGAGGGTGTACCACTAGAAAGCCTTAGCAAAATGATGGGACATAAAAACATCTCCACCACACAGATCTATGCCAAAATCACCAGTCAGAAAATAAGCAAGGATATGGATTTGGTTGCCCCAAAATTTCAGGCTATGGAGGACGCATTTTTAGCGGTCATCTAAATTAGCTTTTAATATTTCACAACAGAGCAGAACTTATTGGTTCTGCTTTTTTTATGCCCATATTTTACAGCCAAAGTACATTTACCTCCCTTCCAATTCCTTCGCTGTAAAAGAACTTTTATGGCTATTTTCTAAATAGAAAATTGAAAAACAAACTCCTTATCCATTCCCCTTTCCCTTTCATTTTTCAAATCTCTCTTATAGGCTTTAATAGCCTGGAATTTATTTCAAAATAATTACAACAAAATATTTCCATAATCAACCGGTAAAAAGGCAGCCAAAGTACGGCGGCCACCCCACGCTCAATCCCAGCCAAAAGACTACGGCATAAACGGTTTCCTCCCTAAAGGTACCCTCCAATTATTCCGTTTCCTTTTGGCTTTTCCTCTTGACCGCCTTGATAGTCTGCTTTCTTTTTTCCGGTTTTTCTTTTGGAAAAAATTATGCGGAGCGGAGCAAACAACAACAGGAAGCAGGAAACGAGAAAAGTGAACGTAACAAAATGTAAAATTTTTAAAACAGGAACGATTATGAACATCATCGGAAGACTGACAAAGGATGCGGAAGTACGCACAACGTCACAGGACAAACAAGTAGTAAACTTTTCAGTAGCTACCAACGAAAGCTACCGAAACAAACAAGGTGAACGAGTGGAGCAAACAACCTACTTCGATTGTGCCTATTGGATTTCGGCAAAAGTAGCCACACTACTGACCAAAGGTACTTTGGTAGAACTCACAGGCAGGGTAAGTACACGAGCGTGGACAGGCAAAGACGGAGAGCCGAAAGCAGGTTTGAATTTCCATACCTCAAACATCAAGTTTCACGGAGGTATCAAAAGAACCGAGACCGTACAGGCTACTGCACAATCTGAAAACAACGGATTTACAGCACAGGGAACAGAGGACGACCTCCCATTTTAATCAAGAACATTCAATCATTTTTTAACATCAAAATTTTATCAAAATGGCACATAATATCAATTTCAACGAGAGAACAGGACGTTATTCATTTTTTAGCGTACAGCAAAAAGCGTGGCACGGTTTGGGGCAAATCGTGGAGCAATACCCAACAAGCGAGGAAGCTATCCAACACGCAGGTTTAGATTACGATGTGGTTAAATCCCCTCTGTTTACCAAAGGTTCGGGCATTATCGAAACAGCCAACGGCATCGAGATAGGCAGTAGCGAATTGGAAGTACCCAACTATTTCGCCAACATACGCACTGATAACAATGCAGTATTGGGTGTAGTTGGTAAAGATTACCACATCGTACAAAACCGTGAAGCCTTTAATTTCTTTGATGCTATCGTAGGTGGTGGCGAGGGTATTTTATACGAAACCGCAGGAGCATTGGGCAACGGAGAACGCATTTTTATCACAGCCAAACTGCCCGACTATATCCGTGTAGGCAATGGCGATGATGTAACGGAGAAATATATTTTCCTAACCACTTCGCACGATGGTAGCGGAAGTATCACAGCCGCATTTACCCCTATCAGGATTGTATGCCAAAACACGCTGAATGCTTCACTACGCAGTATGACCAATGTAGTCCGTATCAAACACACTTCGGGAGCGAAACAGCGTATCGAGAATGCTCACAAGATTATGGGATTAGCTAACACGTTGAGCAACCAATTAGAGGGCATTTTCAACGAGTGGACAAAGGTTAAAGTATCAGACCGAGAAGTAAGAAAGCTAATCCAATTGGCACTTTGCCCGAACAAGGAAACTTTAGACCTAATCAAAAAAGGTGCGGAAGACGAAGTTTCAACCGTGTTTAAAAATGTGGTTGACGATGCTTTCAGCTATGCTATGATAAGCGACACACAGCAAATGGACACCACCAAAGGTACTTTGTTCGGAGCGTACAATGCCGTGACAGGCTACTATCAGAACGTAAGAAATTACAAGAACGATGAAGCCAAGCTACAGAGCATTGTACTCGGTGGTACGGCACAACTCAAATCACAGAAAGCATTTGAATTGTGTACCTCATTTGCTTTGGACGGTGCGGAAATCCTAAACGTTAATTAGATAAAACCACAGGCTACCGCCTTAAATGGTGGTAGCCTACTATAAAGCAACGCTAAAGCACGACACAGGCACAACAACGCTCAGAGTAGTATCACTAAGCGGTAAACAGGGAGCTATACAGCAGATAACAACCGCAGAGGGTTGTCCCGAATGTGCCATTGTGGATATAGTAGAAATTTTTAACGATACAAGACAGCAGGATATGAAAGCAAAAACGATAGAAGAAGCAAAAGAATTGGCGAAAGCCAAGAGCCTTGAAAAGAAGCATAAGGAAGAAACAGTACATATTATCTACTGTAATCGAACGGAGTATTTCTACATAGACACAGACGGTTTAATACGCCTTTGGGAGCAGTCATTCGGTTACTATGTAAATGTCGTTTACACCGCTGAAAAATCAAATTGATAACCTTAAACAATAAATAATTATGGCTAATTGGTGCAGTAATACGGTTGTTTTCGAGGGCAATCCCGAAGCAATCGAACAGATACAACAGCTATTCAAATCAATGGCTGAAAAACAACAGGAAGAAAATTGCGGACAATTACCCGACTTCGTAGAGGACAGTAACGGTGGCTATTTCTTTGAAATCTATCAAGACGATGATGTTACAGGCGTATTCCAATACGAAACAAAATGGTCGCCCAATATTGAGGTAGTACAAGCGATAGCAGAACATTACGGAGTAGACTTTACGCAAGAATATGAAGAAATGGGAAACGGCATCTACGGAAAAGCTACCTATTCGGAAGGTATTTTGGACGATACCGCATTAACCGATGAAGATTTGGAACAATACCAATATGACGAAGAAACAGACCGCTATCATTTTGAAGATGAAGAATATGAAAGCGACAGCGAAATATTGGAAACACTATTATCTCGAAAACTGACAGTATGATGAAAATAACAGATTTGAACGGTTGCCTAATCGAGGTAACTGACCTTGATGAAGCTATCCAAATATCATCAGATTACAAGCAATATAAACACGAGGACAAAAGTTTTTCAGACTTCGATAAAAGACAAAAAGCCTATTGGACGGACTTACACGAGAAACTCACAGCAATCAAAAAACGAATAGTTAACAATTAAAATTTCAGAACGATGAATACCAATTTTTTTAATCAGATACAAGCTTTGGACTTTACAGGAGTATTGCAACTCAACATTTCCAAAGGAGCGGAAAACAATTTAATTGTATCAGTTCTGCTCAATAACGAACAATGCGGAGATAGTGCCAAAAACCTCATTCCCCCATTGACGTTTAACGCCACACCACAGGAATTTGACGAGGGATTTTTTGAGCAGATAAAAGCACCTGTTAAAACCGTTTCGGGTGTAATGGTGGATATGGAAAAATTCCTGAAACAAATGGAAGAAGTCAAAAAGCAATCGGCAATGGAAAAAGAAAAGACCGAGAAAGCCAAAAAGGAAAAAGAAGCCAAAGACAAAAAATTTAAAGACGGAATGGCAAAGGCTGACGAACTCGAAAAAGAGGGCAAGCACCGTGAAGCGTGGATGAAAGTACCCGATATAACCGAGTTTCCCGAAAAAGCGGACGAGATACGCAAACGCAAAACGGAATTATCAAACAAGTTTGCCACACCGAGCCTTTTCGGAGCAATGGAAGAAACAGTACCCGAACCGCCACAAGCGGAAGAAGCTACTGCCGATTATCCCATAGACGAAGCGGACGAAGAAGAAACAGAGTATTAACAATAAAAACGAATAGTATGTTATTAGCAACACAATTGGAACGAGTGTTTATACTCAAAGATAAAGGACAGGACATCAGATTGACCGACCCCGAACCAGGTTGGAGCGTGGAAGCTGTAATGAATTTTTATGCCAATATGTACCCGATACTCACAACCGCAAAAGCATCTGCACCACAGATAAAGGATGATGCAGTAGAGTACAGATTTGAAAGCGTAATGGGAACGAAAGGTTAAACCAAAATTTAAAAGCGATGAACTATGCACAGACATATCCTATCGGGAACTATCACAATACCCGAACAGCAACGACAACGACAGTTGCACCGACAGTTAAACGAGTTCGCAAATTGGATGCAAAAGCCAAAGGATGCAAACGAAGTACGGAAAGACAAACGCAGGTCAGTTCCAATAGCGATGTTACCAATGGCTTTCTAAAATGTTCCTTTCTGCCTAAACTGAAAGAAACAAAAACCGTACAGGCTTGCAGGAAATCAAATAGAACGGAAAGGGATTTTTTTCAGTCCCTTTCCAAATTGGCAAAGCATTACAATATTGAACCTGCACAGACCAAACAATTTGCCTATCCCTATAATATGGCATTGGCTATGGCTGATGTAGAGGAAAAGTTAAAGAGTAAAGTTTTAGATTGGGAAGAAATTCGATTGGTACAGGACAGCAAGAAAACCTATTTTGTAAGTGAAGAACGCTACAATACAGGTTCAACACTGTTTTACATTCCTGTTTGCCCATTGTACCGACTTTTTCACGATAAAAAGAGAAAATCAAATGCACATTTATTATTGTCCGTTTGTGCTTATCTGTACCATATAGCCGACATTCCGTATTACAGACAGGAAGCAAGTTACCTCTATTGGATGTACGAAATGATGAACGATTGGGTAGAACAGGATGATTATACAGAAGAAACCGAAGTTTATCTTTCGGAGATTAAAGAAGCTGAATTTATAGGGGATTTTATTGAGCAACGAATTTATAACCGCATCAATCTGACCGTATTTGAAAAACGTATTGAAAAGTTCAAAGTAAGGAATGATTTTGACAGAGAATGCTTGATAGTAGCAAAAGAAGCTTTTTCCCTGTATCAAAAATATCCGAATGAAAACGTATTCAGAAATGCCAAACCCAATGGAGAAGCATCTGAAGAAGATATGGAGAACATTATCGGAATGGAAAAGTACATTTCATTTTACGCAGACCACAAAGGTTGGCTCAATGAAACCTTGATAGAATCCGTAAACACCGATATACAGGAATACGGACAAATGGAAGAACCGATTATATTAAAACAGTTTGATGGCAGGGATATAACCGCCAACAATCTTTGTTTTGAAAACAGGTTATTTCAATTATTACACGACCTAAGCGATGTTTTACACCAATGCTAAATTTAAGAATATGGAAACAATAAACGATATAACACAGGACTTCGGGACATTGTACCACCCCAAATCGGCTTTGGTATTCTACGAAACCAAAGGACGGACAACCGATGTGTATGTAGAGCATTTTGATATGGATAAAAACGGAAATCCAATCAATGCCCACCCTTTAACCGTAAGAGAAGCAAATATATTGGCAAAATCACTTCGCTCCGAAAAAGACAAGGATAAAGCTTTTCTAAAGCCAAACGGAATTTTGCCGACAAACATTTTGCACCTTAATCCGAGTGCGGAAAAAGGTACGGTAATCTGGTACACCAAAGCACAACAAAGAAAGTTGTTTTTTGTGGACGGTCTGAAAATATCCAACGGTAATGCCTTTGTACCACCAATGCTTTGGAAAGCAAGTAAAAATAGTCTTTCCGTTTATGCCCTTGCGAGTGACAGAAGACCGAATGATAAAACTAAACTGCATTATGCTCCGTTTTTCAATATTTACGAGGATGGTAAAGTCTGTATGGGAACGGTTAGCATTGATATTAAAAAATCCGCATCGGTGGAAGAATTTGTACACGCTTGGGGACACTATTTTTTCAATAGTTATTTCAGCCATCTAATGGGCAAACACAATCCTGTAAATGGCGATTGCGTAAAGTTGTGGAAAGACCTTATCGACATAGATAAACGTTTTCCAAAAGAAGTTTTAAAAGCGAACGGCAAAACCCTTAAAAATCTATTGTGATGAATACAGAGAAAACCAAAGTGCATTTTACGGACAACTATCTGATAAGTCCGACAAACCCGATTGAAGTGAACCTTATCGGAGCAGGTGGCACAGGCTCAAAGGTGCTGACCGCATTAATGGAAATGAGCCACAGTCTAACCGAACTGGGACACGCAGGACTGCAAGTACGTTTGTGGGATGATGATATTATCACGGAAGCCAATTTGGGCAGACAGCGATTTGCACCAAGTGAAACAGGACTGTACAAATCAGTAGCCTTGATAAACCGTGTTAACCGTTTTATGGGAACGAATTGGAAAGCAGAAACACAAAAGTTTGAACGCAATACTTTTGGAGGTCTGCCCGAAAATACAAAATCTACTATTTACATTTCCTGTGTGGACAATGTACAAACAAGGTTTGATATAGCAGAAATGCTCACAGCAATGAGCAAACAACGTAGAGCCAACCGTGAAGAACCCAAATATTGGTTGGATTTTGGGAACAGCCAACATACAGGGCAAGTGATACTATCCACTATTGGAAGTATCAACCAACCCGACTCCGAAAAGTATGAAGCGGTGGCAAGCCTGCCAATGGTTACAGATGAATTTGGCGAACTGCTGAAACAGTCCGAGCAAACAGACGATACGCCAAGTTGTAGTTTGGCAGAAGCATTGGAAAAACAGGATTTGTATATCAATGCAACATTGGCTCAAATGGGTTGTTCGCTGTTGTGGAATATGTTTCGCTTTGGAATGACCGAAAACAGAGGTTTTTTTCTCAATCTGAAAAACTTCCTCACCCAACCCCTAAAAGTCGCCTGACCCAAAAAGTCGGGCGGCGAAAAGACGCATCCTTCCGTTGGTCGGAACCGCCTTTTCGCATTTAAAAAGGTGCAACCACTTTGCTAAAACGCACCCTAACACAGTTCCTTTTCTCTACATTTTACCAAACAGGTTGCGACATTATTCTCGTGGGATATTCATTATCCCTTTCGTTGTTTTGGTAATGACTTCTTTTCTTTTCACACAGCGACCAAAGAAAAGAAGCAAAAGAACGTCGCATTTTGTATCAATTAGGCATTATACACTAGCACTTTTATTATATTACATATTGTCTACGGTAAGTTCAATTGAGCATATTTTATTTTTTTAAATTTGTTTATAGCTAATTTAAACTAGATAATAAATGTTAGAACAATACAGAAAAACGGCTTTTCACGAAAGCGGACATATAGCAATGACTTATTTTGCAGAATATTCCTGTCAGGAAGTTGAAGTTTTGGTTTCGGGTGATGGGAAAACTATAATGAATTATGGAAATGATTTACTATTAATCTCCGCAATTACAAATTGTATTGAGTATCCTGAAATGTTCAACAATCTTCCTCAATCGACTAAATTGAGTTCACCTCAGGTGGCTTATAAAGTTTCCCTTATACTATTGGCAGGATCTATTTCCGAAAGTATCCATTTAAATAATGGTATTGTTGATGGAGATATGGAGGTTGAATTATCAGGTCCTGATTTGATAAGAGTGCAAAACATTGACAAACTGCTTTCTTCAATTTTTAAAAATCATCCATCGGATTTTATTCAGGACAATATGCAAAATGTTATGATGACATTTTCCATCCCTGAAATATGGAATTCGATATCTGTACTTGCTGAGGCTATTTTGAACAAAGAAGATATGAAACTTACTCGACAAGAAATAGAAGATGTACTTTTACGTACTGATTACTTTGAACACATTAAAAAATATATGTAATAGATATATTGGAACTATTATAGATGAAATTTTACAATACCAACGGAATACCTACAGAAACACCATTAGAAGATAGCTTTTATATCACCGAGCTTATAAACTATGAGCTTGTTTTCAGTGCTGGTGATCAGACTTATGAAATTGAAAAAATATGCATTCAACTTAGGGATCAACTCGCTAAAAAGATATTTGGCGATATAAGAACCTATCACGGCTATTTCACTACTCCTATATTTCCATTTGCGTCCCTTGCAGGTATCGATGCAGAAATTAGGTTATCTAAAGAGGACTTTGAGACACTCGTTCATGGTATTGAGGACAAGGAAAAACTTTTTAGGCTCTTGTATTATTTTGATGTAGAGAACCTGATTAGCACATTGCAGAATTCTGTACTTGAGACTAAGTATATTATAGGGGAATTCTACAAAATGCTAAATAATAATAGTTTTCTTGTGCATAATGACTTGACTGTGGTCGATGATGGTATTCAATATGCTTCGGGCTACATTGTCACAAATATTACGTCACTAGTAAATCACTTATTCATCAACTTGTACAGCCAGATGGATTTTACTACTAAGATCATTTACGAAATCGAAAACCTCCATGTTGATTTCTTGACTTATCCCAAACTAAAATCAAAGGATACAGTGTACGGGGATTCAAAGAAAACAACTTTCAGAGAATTGAAAGGCTCTATCTATGAGATGAGCGACGAGATACGCATCATTATGTATCTACGGAATGAAATTGTCCATAATGCTTCCATTGATAGCGTTCCAAAGGTGTATCAGAACATTAAAAATAATATGCTTATAGAGAAGTTTATATTGCTTCCTGATTTTAATAATGGAATAATAAAGACATTCAAGAACAGGAAACGTTTTTTTAGTGATGATACAAAACTCAATGAGATTTTACCTGCACTTATCACCGAGTTTTGGAATAGATTGCAATTTACACTATCCGAAATTAAATAGTTAAAAATGGAAAAAACGGAAAAAATAAATCAATTACTAACAAATCAGTTTGAACTTGATCTTTTTGAGGCATCACTTGCTAGTCTAAATGATAAAAGTAATAAATTACGATACAACAACTTCGCTTACTCAATAAGGGAACTTTCAAGGCATTTTCTTTATAACCTTGCGCCAGAAGATAGGATCAAAAACTGCAATTGGTTCAAACCTGAAACACCAGATGGAAAACCAACAAGAAATCAACGAATCAAATATGCGGTTCAAGGTGGAATAGAAGACGCTTTTTTAGATAGTTGGGGATTTGATGTTGAAGAACTTAAAGACATGATAAAGGATGTAAAGGAAACAATTAATACTTTAAGCAAGTACACTCATATTAATCCTGAGGTGTTCAATATTAGCGATTCTGATGTCGAGCGTATGAGCCAAGATGTGCTTAACTCTTTCATTAGTTTAGTAGAAACAATTGAGAACTATCGTGAAGATCTTAAACAATTTCTCGATAGGCATATCGAAGAGCATATGATATCATCCGTTGTAACTAATTTTTTTGAGAATGTTGATCGGCTTGCACCTCATCATTCATTGGAGTATAGCGAGGTGTCAGAATATCATATTTCAGAAATTAATGAATATGAAATTGTAGTAGACGTTTTTGGAGATCTACATGTGATTCTTGAATATGGATCTAATAAGGAAAGACGTGAAGGTGACGGATTAGACTTGCCAGAAACATTTCCTTTTGAAACTAAGATACGCTATCAAATCGATGAGGATTTCCCCTCCACTAAATTTAAAGTTGACGATTACGATGTGGATACTTCAAGTTGGTATGGAGATGATGAGGAAAATTATAGTCTTTAAACCTTGAAGATAGCTTTCTTAAAATCAATAATATCACTGCCAACTAATAAATAGCTCAAAAAGCCAATGTCTAAAAGAGCTTTACCTACTTTCTCATTGTCTATATCACTATGAGCAATAAATCGAACGCCAGGATATTTTGTCCGTAACTCCTGAAGCCCTGCCAATACATTCTTATCGTAAAAATCGAGGTCTATAATACAGACTTCGGGAAGTGATTTTAAAGCAGCTAATTGAGTAATGGCATCTTCAATTGTTTCTGCTCGAAATATGATTGCAAATCCTGAACCAGAGAGGTCATTGCAAATCCTATCTAAAATCGGGCTTTTATCATTGATAAATGCAAGGGATTGTTTGGGTTTGTTTATTGTATCCATAATGCCATTTTTTTTCTTTTTCATGAACCCTACACAAAAAAGAAAGCGTAGGCAATCACACTTACCGGCATTAAGGCACTGGTACGCCATCCCCCAAATAAGCGGACGCCCACGCCTATGACGTGAGCGTTCTTACTTATCTGTTCCGGGGTTTTAAAAATTACCAGTTTCTAATGCGGAACCTAAAGCAAAAACACTTTAAGTATTTTCTATCTTTTACAAAGATACAAAACTCATTTCGATATAGAAATATGCCCTAAACTAAATTTGACCATAGATTATTTGATTTTTTGGCTACAATAGTTTTGCTCCAATACGGTCAGTATATCCGTTTCCTTATAAATTATTTTACCCCCAATCTGTATATACGGCAAGATATTATCATCACGGTATTGCTGTAAAGTGCGTTTGCTAATATGGAGTAACTTGCACACATCTTCGCCCGATAGGTAAATTTCTCCGTTCATTACAGGACGGTAGTTTTTCAATATTTCTTCGATGCTTTTTCTCAACTGTATTATCATCTCCCGTTGTTTGATGATTTCTTCGGCTTCATTTGTCAGTAAATCCATTTTTATTGGCATTATACGGCTGTCCTACTTCGAGCAAAGTCTGTACATCCGAGAGTTTGAAATAATTCTTACGGTTTAATTTGGAGTAAGGCAACATACCTTTGTCTTTATAGGTCTGCAACGTGCGTTTGGTAATGTTCATCATCAAACACACTTCCTGGTTATCGAGCCATTTCTCTTCTTTGAAAATCGGGGTATATTTCCGAGTAGCGTTTTCGGTCAGTTCCAAAAGTGCTTTCAGCTCATTTTTCATTCCGTCCAGTGCGGATTTTTGTATTGCGATAACTTCCATAGTCTGCTCAATTTTGCGGTGGAAGTCGAATTTAGAAAGGCTTGTTAGAGGGTTGAGGAATGTTGCACCCGTTGGCGTTGAAAGGCAGTGTTTGGCGTTTTACATTTGCCATAAACGTAAATCGGATAACCTTTTGAGCTATCCGATTGAAATAAAATCAGCAGAAAAACTTCGATCAACGTTGGGCAGGCTGTTCAATATTAAGTTCCTGTTGCTTTTTCTCCCTTTCTTTCTTCATCTGTGTATAAGACCAAAGAATAACAACGCCAAGAATAATTAAAGCATAGGCTATCCACTTACCAACACGCTCTATAAAACGGATAAATACAGATGCTTCAAAACTCGAAAAGCCCTCTGCACCCATGGCATTACGTCTGTAAAATTTCCTGCGGCTTATCCAGTAGATAAGACCTATACCGATAACAAGCGGAATAATCCCCATTACCAATTGAGAAGTAACTGCATCCATATAGTCAAAATTATATCAAGTAAATTTAAACAAAAACATCCTTGGTCGAAAACCAAAAGCAAAAACCGACGTGTAAAGTCGGTTTTGATTTTATCAAAGTTGTTGTTCTTAATCACTACTATTGAACTGAAAGCTCACTTGCTTTTCATTCCCGAAGCTGTCCGAGATCCAAACCTCAAAGGACTGTGAAGCAGCAGATGTGGATGTGTAATACAACCGGAACTGTTCCGTAGGCAATTGATACAGGTTATTAGGTAAGTAAGGCGGTTCATCATAATACTGCAATGTTCCTGTGCCATCAAACTGGAAGTAACGGAGAAAATACTGTGTATTGCTGTAATTGCCGTTTCGTTGTATTGTTATTCTGATTTCTACTGTCTGCCCATTGGCAACATCTTTGGGTACAGGCATCACGTTTACCTCGAAAGGAAAATCGTTTTGTATTTCGAGTTCATCATCTTTGCTACAAGATACCAAAGAAGCCGAAGCTGTGAGGATTGCCAGCATTACATATATCGGCAGTAATCCTATTCTGAATTTATTGAATATTGCTATCATCATTTTACATTTTAAAAATTAAACCTTAATCCCACGCCTGCGGACGGTCGGAATTGTTCCAAGTCTGTACCCCACAAAACCTTTGTACGCCCTTGCAGGACTAACACAAAACGGTCGGACAGGTACATTTCAAATGTGAGCCGTCCGCCTGCTCCGTAAACAAAATTGTCTTCGCTCAGTATCTTCGCTCCGTCATACAACATCGTTTCACCCCGGTTGATGCTTTCGTAACCGACTACGCCTGTTATTCCAAAGTTCAGTGTGATATTCTTACGGGCATCACCCAACAGGAAGAAACTGTAACCACCCTCTGCGGAATAGGTTTCCTGTGGAATGCGGAGGTCTTTATAGTCGTGGTATTGATGCGTGTATTCCAATGCCCACAGCTGGTAATTGCCGTTCTTACCGTTTACAGTCATACCAAGGCTGATGTAATAATCATTCCCGATTTTATCATCGGACAATACACCTGCACTTATTTCTAATCCTTTTTGTTTAGGCAGCATTCGTTGTGCCTGTGTCACTGAGATGCCCACCAAAACGAGCATCACGGTATAGATATACTTTTTCATATTAAATTCTTTAAAGTGTTACTAAAATTTCAGGTGCATATCGTTAATCAAACGAGCCTTGATTAAATCTGAATTTTCCACCTGAAGTGTTTGATGACGACCACCGTTCTTCTCGAAAATCTCAATCAACAGTACCTTATCGTCAGCAATAGTAAATTGGTCTAACAGAAAAACATTTTGTTCCGTAGATTTTCCGTTTATACTATCATCCAATGGTTTATAAGTCCTTAACGGTATCATCGAACGCTCCTGTACTACGGTGCGTTTCGCTACTTTCTTATCCACCACTTTGAAATTGATAAAATCAATCTCAAACGGTACATTGGTACGGTTTCTCAATTCCGTATGGAAATAGTATTTGCCGTTATGTATGTAAATCCCTTTGAGGATAAACTGGATACCGAAGCTTTTAGCTCCGATATGCTTTACTATGCGTTTGTCCTTTTTGTAGATGGTTTCCAAAAGTAAGCCAGCCAATGAGGGGGAATTATTACCCAATTCTTCAAAAAGCACATCGTTACCGTTGGCTTTGTCCACCGCCTTTTGCATTGTGAGCAGGTCATAGCTCAACGCCTCCGGGTAGGAACTGTAATACACATTGAAGCTGTAAAAGCGTCCATCATTTGTGATAACGGAAAAGTTGGTTTCGGTTTCAAAATCCCTTACCGATGCTTTTACACGCAATACATTTTCGGCATCTTCCGCTTTTCCTGCAATTAGGTATTCACTTCCCAAATCCACGTAACGAATGGCAGTCGGGAAAATCAGGTGCGAAGTTTTATCGTAGGTCACTTCCATACGGTACGGTTCTATCTTGCCCAGGGCAAGCGGTGTTCTAATGCTGTCCTGTGCATAAGATTGTACGGCAAAGCCAAGTATGAGGGCAATTGCCCAAAAAGTTTTAAAATGATTTTTCATTGTTTTATTATTTGAATTCAACATTATTTTTTAGATACCAAGAAGACCTGATGTCCAGCTTTCAGTGTTACCTTTGGCGTTCTTACTTTTTTGGCGAAATAGCCCGAAATACCCTGTACTACGCCACGGCTAAGGTCTGCGGCAACTTGCTGTCCGGCATTTTGAGTAAGCATCAAGCTTGTCCCTGATTGTTGGCTCATATTGCCTGCCATTTCTGTAAGGGCATTCATTTCGGGCGAATACGGAACATACAATCCTTGCTGTCCGTCCAAATCGTAAATGGTAATATCCACAGGGATGATGTTGCCCTCCAGTTCTATCGAAGTAATCTTTAGCTGTAATCGCCCTCCCTGAAATTTGGCATTAGCTGTTACAATCGTTCCTTTGGGAATGGTTCGTTGTGGTGTTTGGGCTGGCTCCACTAAACGAAGACGTACACCTGTTTCGCCAACTATTGTTTGTGTTTCGTGTACGCTTGCTTTTATACTGTTTTTCGGTTGTACCACCTGCTCAATGGAACCTGCGGTATAAAAGCCACGATTTTTGGTATGGCTCCAATCGGCTAAAAATGCACTATCGCTAGGTTGGCGGTATAAGGCAGAAACAGTGTTTTTCCTCATAGACGTAAATGCTACAAAATGCTCTTTTTGATTAGTAGTAGCAGTTCCTGAAGCATTGCTGTTATTGACAGGTAGAGCTTCTGAAGTACTCGTACTACCTTGGGGAAGATACTTTGCTGCCATCTGATAGGATTTTTCCATCAGTGCAAGCTGGTCATCTATAGTTGCAGCTTTGGGTACATCTTTTTCAGCCAATTGCTCTTTCAGTTCGTCCAATTGCCTGCGGAGTTCTATTGTTTCCGAATTATCGTCCTGATAAAACGAACCCAATGTACTTTGTGCATTGCGGTAACTGTTTAAGGTAGAATTTCCATATCTGCCGGAATTTCTTTCAGAACCATAACGATAGCTTTCCTCTTCTTCAGGTATCTCTTCTTCCATACTCTGGGAACTGTCCGTATTCCAGTAATCCGAAAGCGTTGTCAGGGCATTTCGTTTTTCCTTATCCTTTTGTTCCAGCATTTCCTGTTCGTATGCCTTTTGCTTGTCCGACTGTAATCCTGCTTCGGTAGCCTGCGGTACGGCATCGTTCAGCCCAAGGCTTTCGATTTCGTTCTTATCTTTCGATGGTTTAAATATGAGATACATACAGCCTATGAAAACAATTCCCATCAAGCCGAATATGAGTGGCTTTTTTAGTTTATCGGCTTTGCTCTGTGTTCTGTCTTGCAGCACATTAGCGGTTTCTTTCGGATTACCCTCGGTTACCCGAACCACCGTCTTTTTATTTTCATTTTCTTTCATAAATCTTATTTTTAAAAATGGTTGATAATGTGTCCTGCAAGCTTGCAGGGCTTTCTCCTTTTCTGAGTACAGGGTTTTCGATATGCCTGATTTTCATATCTTTTTCAGACTTTCCCGTGTCGTACCAAACTTTGGCAATCACGCCTGCGGTAAGCATCAGATAACCCAAGAAAAAGTAAAGGGTATATTTGTGCTGTTTGCGTACAGGCAGTTCCCGCCAGCGATCATCCAATCGGTCAAAGTACCTGTCCATCTTTGCTCTTAATTTTTTCATATTGTAATGATTATCGGTTATCGCATTCGGAACCTTCTGTTTTGGTTAGACAACTGTTCTCTGGGTTTTTCGGAAACCTGTGCAATCGCCTCTTTTCTTGTCGGAACCGAATTTGTAGAGAGATCTGTTAATTTCGATTGCTTCAATAATTGCCCATACTGGTCTATTCTGTCAATATTCATTTTCTGCACATCGAAAAGACCGGCTTCATACCTTACCCACATATTGCATTCAACCTTTGGCTTATCATCGCCATTCCATTCCAGGTAGGTTTTCAGCATCAGAATGTTTGGCAACATCGGTTTGTCTGTTCCATTATTACAAGCCTCCAAAAATCTGCTGATACTATCTTTGATTTTGTCGGCATAGGCCGTCTCAGTTTGAAAATAACCGTCATACCCTTTATTCATGAGGGTTTGTGCGAGTGTGTCTAAGTCAAGTAACTGTTTCATAACTTTTCGGCTTTTAGCGTTCAATTACTTCAATGTCCCTGTTTTCCGTTACGGCAAACTTTTCGATATTAAAACCTTGTGGGTTATTATCGGAACGGACAGAGTTCACGAGATAGCAGGACGTGATCAGGTTTCGTCTGGTTACATTGCTCGAACGGATGATGAATTGTTTGGCATAGGTTCGCACGGCATACGGATAAGTATCGAAGTTGCAGACAACACTATCCACCTCGATACGCTGCTGTACGTTTCCTGAAATGATACGGTTGTAGTATCCTTTTTCCGAAAGGTCTTTGTAATAATCAAAGGCACTTTTGTCGGCAAGGTTAAACGCTCGTTTCATATTGCTTTCAATGGCATTCTTATCGGGAGCCAATGTGAAGAACAGTTCGTGAAAACGTCTTACATGTTCCCTCGCTTCAACAGGGCGGTTAATACTTGCATCCTGCGATAAGGCAAGCATTAGCGATTTTCCGTTATCCAGCACATAAACCTTTTGGCGTTGTTCTTCTGCAAAACGGTAGGACTGCCATACGGCATATCCTACCACACTAATGCAGAGAACGGCAAATACAATGGCATAAAGCCTGATCTGTCTGAAGCTGTTTTCAATATTTCTTAGTGTTTTAAATTCCATTTTTAGATGATTAATTATTTTACATTATTTCATTAGCTGACCACCGATATTACCTGCGGCAGAACCGGCTCCGGCACTTGCTACATTTCCGGCTTTCATTGCTGTCTGATTTACATTTCGTGTAAAGTTTCCTGCACCTCCGGCCTGGATAATCCAACCTGTTACGGTAGGTATCGTAAAGTATCCGATAATGCCGATGATCATAAATATGATGTACACGGTATTACTAGTATCAGGGATATAACTCGGATCGGCGAGCATCTCAATATCCCGCTCCAATATGAGTGATTGTATCCTTGCAAGCATGGAACTGAACAGATCTGAAACCGGTAGCCAGAGATATACACTGACGTACCTTGTGAGCCATTGCGTAAGTGTGGATTGAAAGCCATCCCATACAGAAATCGCAAAGGCGATTGGTCCAAGTATGGAAAGGACAATCAGGAAAAACGTTCGGATGGTATCTATGACTAATGCGGCTGCCTGAAAGAGTATTTCCAACAGATTGCGAAACCAATCTTTAAGGGCTTTTTCTACCTGATACGCCGTCCTGTCCATATACATTCCCGCCATTGTTCCAATGTCGGAAGGCGACCAGCCCAATTCATCCAGTTTTTTATCAAACTCTTCGTCCGATACCATAAAGGCTGTTTCCGGATTTCTGACCATTGCTTCATATTCCAACTGGTCTTTCTGCTGTTGTAATTGGTTCAGGTCAAGTACCTGGTCTTCGAGTATGGCGTGTGTTCCCGTGACTACAGGGCTTAGTACCGAATTGATGGTTCCCAAAACAATCGTTGGAAAAAACATAATACATAGTCCTAAAGCAAACGGTCGTAACAACGGAAACATATCTATAGGTTCGGCACGGCTCAGAGCCTGCCAAACCTTTAACGCCACATAGAATAATGCACCCAATCCCGCCAGTCCTTTTGCCACAGCTGCCATATCGCCTGCAAGCGGCATCATATCATCGTAGAGCGACCGCAGGACTTCGTGAAGATTATTCCATTCCATAGCTTACCAGTATTTTTGGTTGGAAGTTCCGTAGAGATCAAGCACTCTTTTGGCATCATTTTTCTTTTTCGCTCTCAAATAGCTTACGGAAATGTTCTTGTTGGTGTAATAGCGTACTAAACTATGGTACTCCTTTACTTCTTTGTACACACGGTCGATGATGTCCATACGCTCTTTATCGTTTAGCGATAGGCTTGATGAGGTAACAATCTGCTTTAGTTCTTTCAATAGTTCGGTACTTTCGCCCAGTAATGCAGAATAGCCATTGCCAATTGCCGTCAACTCCTGAGCTGTGAAATTGGGATCGTTCATCATCTTGCCGAAATTCTGTACATACATTTCGGATACATCACCTACTAGCAAAACCGTTTGCTGTACCTTACGGGCATCTTTTACCAAGTTGTTGATGGCTTTCAGCTTGTCGTAATACTCTTTGCCTTGCTTATAGACTTTTTCAACCTCCTTAAAATTCTTTACCACATTACTTACTGTGGAGGATGTTTGTACAATCTCATTGGCAGAGTTGAGAATACCGGATGCAAGATTTGCAGGATCGGTTACTACAAACTGTGCTTTTGCGGAAGGTGCAACGGCAAGCATAATTGCCGTACACACCAATAACATTACTTTTTTCATTGTTTCTAATTTTTTAAATGATTAATAATTATTGATTGACTTTATCACGCCTTTGCATAGCTATATGCTTGATGGCGAGTTCGACGTTTCCGTCCAGTTCGGATGCGAGCTGCATTACTTCCATTTTTTCGGTTTCCTCTGTGGTGTATGCGAGGTATTCCTCCAAACTCACTTCGGTGGCATAGACTGCCGAGTGTGTGCCACCTAAACCTATCCAAACCTCCTTATAAAGTCGGCTTGGGTCATTGTTCATGTTGATAGAAAGTACCTGTCCTTTTTCCTTATCTGTTAATCCCAACATCGCTTGTATATCATCAAACTTGTTCATATACTTTCTCTGGTCAAGCAGGATCTTACAGTCGGAATTATTGATAATACTTTCCTTGACAATGGGTGATTGAATGATGTCATCCACCTCTTGCGTTACGACAATAGCTTCTCCGAAAAACTTCCTTACCGTTTTAAATAAATACTTTATGTATTCCGCCATTCCCTCTTTCGCTATCGCCTTCCAGGCTTCTTCAATCAGGATAAGCTTTCGGATACCTTTCAGCCTTCGCATCTTGTTGATAAAAACCTCCATAATGATAATCGTGACGATGGGAAAAAGAATTTTGTGATCCTTGATGGCATCAATTTCAAACACAATAAACCTTTTGGAAAGCAGGTCTAATTGTTTGTCGGAGTTTAGCAGGTAATCATATTCACCACCTTTGTAATAGGGTTCGAGTACGTTCAGGAAATTGGCAATATCAAAGTCTTTTTCCCTTACCTGTTTTTCTTCGAGTACCTTGCGGTAATCTCCTTGGACATATTCATAGAAGCCGTTGAACGATGGAAAAATCCCTTCCGTTTTGATACGTTCGATGTATCCGCTCACGGCATTGGAAAGGGCAACCTCTTCCGAACGTGTTGGCGGCTCATCATCACGTTTCCAAAGTGTCAGTATCAAAGTCTTGACACTTTCACGTTTCTCGATGTCGAAAACGCCATCATCGGTATAGAAAGGATTAAAGGCAATCGGATTGTCTTCTGTGTAAGTGAAGTAAACACCGTCTTCACCTTTCGTTTTTCCTTTGATGAGTTCGCATAAACCCTGATACGAGTTACCTGTATCTACGAGCAGGACGTGAGCACCCTGCTCATAGTACTGTCGAACCATGTGGTTGGTAAAAAAAGATTTCCCGCTTCCTGACGGACCCAATATGAATTTGTTTCGATTTGTGATGATACCACGTTTCATCGGCAAATCGGATATATCCAAATGGATAGGCTTTCCCGTCAGACGGTCTGCCATTTTAATCCCGAATGGCGAAGGTGAATTGTGGTAGTTGGTTTCTTCAGTAAAGAAGCATAAGGCAGGTTCAATGAACGTATAAAAACTTTCCTCCGCTGGAAAGTCGCCTGCATTGCCAGGCATTCCTGCCCAGTACAATGTGGCTACGTCCATTGTGTTATGCCGTGGTTTACATTCCATCAATGCCAAGGCACTACCGCAATCGTTCTTTAACTGTTTTAGTTCCGCAGGATCTTCCGACCAGGCTATGATGTTGAAGTGTGCCCGAATGGAAGACAGTCCAAAAGAATGGGCTTCGTTCAGATACCTTTCTATCCATTCTTTGTTGATCTGGTTGGCACGGCTGTAGCGAGCCAACGAGTGCATATTCCTTGCAGACTTCTCAAACTTTTGCAGATTGGCTTCGCTGTTGTCCAAAAACAGGTATTGATTGTAAATGTGATTACAACTCAATAACAATCCCACAGGTGCAGCAAACGATAAACGACAGTCACTTCGGTCAGTAGATAGCTTTTCAAAACGGGTATCCGCTGATACCGTTCCCGGCAAATCGTCCGTATCGGACAAAGTGTGCAAAGACAATCTTTTGTTTCCGATACGTACTTCTTCAGACCCTAAACCGATATCCTGCATAGGAGTTCCGGCTTCCCTCGAAAGCGTAAGGTATTGTTCCAGCAATCCTTGCTTTTCATCCGTACCGATGATGTCATCTTCGCTCAAACGTTGCAGAGTAATGAACCCGCTATCATTCACGATACGCTCAAACTGTGCCACCGCTTCCATAAAGCGGTGTATAGCTTCTTTATCCCTGATTTCCTTTGGTATCAAAGTGCCTTTGCAAAGCGAACTGAAATTGCTTTGCATACGCATACGCTCTTTGGTGGTCTTGGTAAGGAACAAATAGCAATAATGGTTTAGGAATGGTCGCTCGTTAAAATGGCGTTGGTAGGATTTTGCCAAAAAACTTTGATTATCCGATGCCAAATCAGGTGCATAGTTTTCTTTGATATACCAATCCTGTTTGTGAATGACCGTAAAGTCCGGTAAGGTTTTAATCGCCTTGTGCCAGGCAGAATGTATGGCTTCATATTCCGCAGAGGCTACCGTAAAAAGTTCGGGCAAACGCACTTCAAAACAGGCAGTGATATCTGCATCTTTGGAAAGGATACAGTTATTTTCTACTGCCAGAAGTGGAAACTTGCTTTCCAGTGTGGTGGCTTTTGATACATTTCTCATACGGCTTTCGGTTTAGAAGTGAATTTTAAATAGCGGTGTACAGGCTTGCGGCAGATGATATACCGGGGATGCCTTTTGTTGGCTGCTATTTTCATTAATCCGTGTTCACCATATTTGCTATTCAGTGAAAAGGTCTGCCATACAATCAATGAAGCACCTCCGACACCGAGGAAAAGGCAGACGTAAGAATTTACGCCAGCCATATACAGTATCATCACGAAAATGAGCATACCAAGCAGACCGCCTGCGAAGATGAACAGGTACTGTGCTTTCAAGCCTTTAAATTCCACCGTTCTTCCGATGCCTTTGTTGATATTGTAATTGTTCATAAGGCAAAGGATTAAAGGAAGAATGAACGCAGGATGGTAGCCGCTACGATTAAGAAGATACAAGCACCGAACCACGAAGCTGCCGTTTTCGATGTGTCAGGGTCACCGGAACTGAATTTGTTGTAAACTTTAACCCCTCCGATTAGCCCGACAACGGCACCGATGGCGTAGATTAATTGGGTTGCAGGGTCGAAGTAAGAGGTTACCATTTGAGTAGCCTCGTTGATACCTGCCGAACCGTTTCCTTGTGCAAACACGCCAACTGCTGATAACATAGCCACGGCTGCCAGCAGAACTTTTTTTCTTTGTTTTTTCATAATTGAAACACATTAATTTGTTATCGTTATCCCGCACTTTGCGAGCTTCGGAACAAAGGTGTTTCAGAAACAGAGGCAGTATAACAAAGTGGCAGTCAAAGGAAGTGTTTGGCTGTGAGTGGCTTTATTTTGTCTAAATCCTAGTGGATAACCTATGATAATTTTTAAATTTTGAAAAACTCTACAATAAAATTTATTTGTTTATTGAAATTATTACGCATACATTTGTGTAAATTTGAAAGAGTGTACAATTGAAAATGCAGTTAAAAAATATATCCACGATACAGTTTGGTTATTACGAAAAGCCAAAAGATGAAGGAAACACCCGTTATTTACAGGTTAAGCACTTCAATGATTTTGGGTTGCTTAGTGGTAACATAGAAGAGTGGATCGACATTACAGAAAAGTCAAAAAATCATCTTTTAGAAGATGGAGATATTGTGTTTGTAGGAAAGGGAATGCGGAATTTTGCTTGGAAATATAAAGCGGATATGGGTAATATGATTGCTTCCTCCGTATTCTTTGTTATAAAACCAGAGTCTGAATTGGTTGATGCTGACTATTTAACAACAATCTTTAATTCATATAAATACCAATCTTTTTTTTCATCTCTTGGAGCAGGAAGTTCAATCCCCTCGATACGAAAGACTGAATTGGAGGCGGTAGAAGTGCCGTTACCGCCTATAGAAATTCAGAGAAAAATTGCAAAATTAAACGAATTGCATTATGAGGAAATTGAGCTTGCAGGCAAATTGATAGAACAAAAAAACAAATTATTTCAAGCAGTTATAAACGATATTTTAAAATAAAATGGAAAAAAAACTCAGTCAGAAAGAGATTAATAATATAGTATGGAAAGCCTGTGATTCCTTCAGAGGAGTATTAAGCAGTGGACAGTATAAAGACTATGTCTTAACAATGCTTTTTGTGAAATACGTGTCGGACGTTTGGAAAGATAAAGAAGCTTTTTATTCAGTAAAGTACAAAGGTGATAAAATACGTGTAGAAAGAGCATTGGCTAACGAACGTTTTAAACTCCCAGAGAATGCTACGTTCGATTACCTGTTTGAAAATCGTAACGATGCCCAGTTAGGAGATTTGATTGACCGGGTTTTGGATCAGATTGAAGATGCTAATCGTTTAAAGCTTGCAGGTGTTTTTAGAAACATAACGTTTAATTCAGAGCCTAACCTTGGACAGACCAAGGACAGAAATAGGAGGTTGAAAAATTTATTGGTCGATTTTTCTGAAATGGATTTGCAGCCTTCTCACTTAGAAGGGAATGATGTAATTGGAGACGCTTATGAATATCTTATCGCAAGATTTGCTGGTGACGAGATCAAGAAGTCAGGTGAATTCTATACCCCTAGCGAAGTCTCTGTATTACTTGCGAAACTTTTACAGCCACAACCAGGAAACAGAATTAACGATCCTGCCTGCGGTTCAGGTTCTTTGTTAATCAAGTTGGCTAAAGAAGTTGGTTCATCTAATTTTTCTCTTTATGGACAAGAAGTAAACGGTAGTACCTGGGCATTAGCCAGAATGAATATGTTTCTTCACGAAATAGATAATGCTACTATTGAATGGGGTGATACACTTAACAATCCACGTCTTTTGGAAGGAGATGAGCTAATGAAATTTGACATTGTTGCTGCCAACCCACCCTTTTCTTTAGATAAATGGGGAGCTGAGAATGCGGTTGCTGACCAATATAGCCGCTTTCATCGCGGGATACCACCAAAGAGTAAAGGAGATTATGCTTTTATCAGCCACATGATCGAAACTACTTACGCAGATACAGGCCGTGTAGGTGTCATTATGCCCCATGGAGTATTGTTTAGAGGAAGCAGTGAAGCTAAGATTCGTCAGCAATTAATCGAAGAAAATTTATTGGAAGCTGTAATAGGTCTTCCTGCTAACCTATTTTACGGAACCAGTATTCCTGCGACCATGCTAATATTTGATAAAGCCAAAGGTGCTAATACAGATGTGCTATTTATTGATGCAAGTAAAGGTTTCGAGACTGGAAAAAACCAGAATAGACTGCGTGAAGAAGATATTGCGCACATTGTAACAACGTATAAAGCATTTAAGGCTGAAGCCCCTCTGAAAGATGAAGGAGTTGTAATTGAAGATAAATACGCTTACAGAGCGACCTTTAACGAAATCAAAGAGAATGACTTTAATCTGAACATTCCTCGTTATGTGGATACGTTTGAAGAAGAAGAGGAAGTTGATATTAAGGCTGTGCAAGACGAAATCAACCTGTTAAAGAATCAGATTGCTGATGTGGAGAGTGATATGGAAAAATATTTAAAAGAGTTGGGTTATTAATATGGCAAAAAAGGAAACAGGAAATAGTGGAAGGCCACCAATACCGGAAAAAGTTAAGATTCAGTTATGGACATCTGCCGCCGGAAGATGTCAGTTTGATAATTGCAACAAGCCACTGTGGAGAAATGAATTAACGATGGGCAGAATGAATGCATCATACATAGCTCATATATATGCTTTTTCAGAGAATGGGCCACGTTATGATGCGGATTTATCTCCCAAACTAGAAAAGGACTTCAGTAACTTAATGTTGGTTTGCGATGTTTGCCACAGAACATTCGATGATAAAGAATTAGAAAGCGAGTATCCGGCTTCTAGGTTGCAAAAAATGAAGAAAGATCATGAAGACAGGATTGAACTTTTGACAGCTATACAGCCAGACAAAAAAAGCCACATTATATTATATGGAGCAAGAATAGGTGAACATACATCTCCTCTCCATTTTAAAGGGGCTGTTTTAGCTCTGTTGCCAGATTACTACCCCGTAAAATCTAATGCGATTGAATTGAGCTTGAAAAACAGCTCTTTTAATGATGCCGATGACACTTACTGGATTGTAGAAGCAGAAAATCTCAAAAACCTGTTTAGAGAACATGTTGCATTTACCAAAGCGAATGATAGTGTTCAACATTATTCTGTATTTGCACTTGCTCCGCAACCGTTATTGATAATGTTAGGAACATTGCTTAATGATATCTATCCTGCGAATATTTATCAATTACATAGAGAACCAGCGACTTGGAATTGGCTGGAAGAGACAGAGCAGATTAATTATCTTGTGACTGAACCAGCTATTAAGTCCAAAAAAGTAGCTCTTAAAATAGCGTTGAGCGCATCTGTTTCAGATGACAGAATAACGTCTGTGCTAGGCGACGATGCCGCAATATGGATGATAACGATTCCTTCTCCTCATAATGATTTTCTGAGAAGTAGAACTCAGTCACAAGAATTGAGAAGATGCTTCAGGCAAATATTCGACAATATAAAGAGTAAACATGGTGAAGATGCAGAGCTTCATATTTTTCCAGCGATGCCGGTTGCAGCAGCCGTTGAATTCGGTAGGGTTTGGATGCCCAAAGCTGATTTAGCTTTCACCATTTATGAACAAAACAGAGCAAAAGGAGGATTTTTTAAAACATTGAAAATAGAGTAATGCCTATGTTTAATACTACTACACCCAGCATAAGTTACCTTCTCGAAAACGTAGGCATAGCCTTAGATATAACAGAAGCACAGTATAAAGAAGTTGTCAACAGGTACACAGCTGTTTCCAACCATTTATCACAAGAAGGATCTGCATTAAGCAGATATATGCCTGATATAAAACCGCAAGGATCATTTCTTTTGGGCACAATGATACGTCCTTTAATTGAGGATGATGAACTTGACGTAGATGTGGTTTGTCGTCTAAAGGGAAAGAACTCTTGGTGGACACAATACGATTTGAAGTATGCGGTAAAAGATCAGCTAATAACTAATGCTGATTATGAAAGAATGCTTGATGAAGAAGGGAATAGATGCTGGACGCTTGTTTACCATGAAGTGGCAAAATTCCATATGGATATATTGCCTGCAGTCGTAAATGTTGGTGTGGTTAATCTCATGGAAAAATCATTTAATAGTCTGCGACCTGACCAAATCGAGGAGCTGGCTATACGAATTACCGATAAACGATGGAAGAATTACAAGACTGAAACAAATTCATCCAATTGGATGAAAAGCAATCCCTTTGGGTATGCCGCATGGTTTAAAGAAAGAGCTAACACATCATTTTATAAATCAGTCGTTCTAAATGAAGCAGTAGAGCCTCTCCCTGAATACCAAACAGATAAAGAGACTCTTGTTAGAGTAGTTCAGATTTTGAAACGACATAGAGATATAATGTTTGGTTCAAACGAAACCAGACCCATATCTTGCATAATCACGACATTGGCTGCTTATGCTTATAACAAAGAGACTGACTTAATTCAAGCTCTAACCAACGTTTTAGAAAATTTTCTCAATACACAATATATCTACAAGAAATATAGTGCTGAGCACGGAAAGGAAATATGGTGGATTTCGAATCCAGTAAATCCTAAAGAGAATTTTGCAGACAGATGGCTCGAAGATCCAGAAAGAGAAAAGTCATTTTTCAATTGGTATGAAAAAGCGAAAGCAGATTTTGCTCAAATCCGTACCATGGATTTAACAACAGCGTATAGGTATCTGAAAGAACTACTAGGTACAAGAGCGGTAAACGAAGCAATTAGAAAAGTTGGTTATAGTAATTTAATAAATGAAAGCTACCAGCCTGTAAATTACTCACCTGCATTGTTAAGTGTAAGTCATCGCCAACGCCCGAGCTGGTTGCAACAATTGCAATTTAACGTTGAGGTACATGGGCATTATAAAAACCATTATGGTAAGCATGTTACTATCACAAATCGCTCACAGATTCCGAAAAACTGCAACATCTATTTTGTTGCTTCAACAAATGTTCCGAAGCCTTTTGATGTGTACTGGCAGGTTGTAAATACTGGTGATGAAGCAGCTAGAGCGGGTAGTTTGCGGGGAGGAATTTTCCACTCACAAACAGCCGGTAAGGGCGGCTTAAACCAAAAGGAATACTCTTCCTACAGTGGATTGCATTGGGTTGAGTGTTTTATTGTTAAGAATGGTGTCTGCGTAGCCCGTAGTGCTGAATTTTTTGTAAATATTGATTAGAAATGACAGAGATAACTATACCTAAAGGATGGAGCCAAATTCGCTTAGGAGATCACGGGATTATTAAAACAAGTAGTGTTGATAAAGTTATTGAGGATGGTGAAGATACGGTTTCATTAATAAATTATATGGATGTTTATAAAAACCATTTTATTGATTCAAATACTAAACTCTCAATTACGTCAGCTTCGCACAGAGAAAAGTTAAGTTTTGATATCATAAAAGGAGATATATTATTTACACCTTCATCTGAAACTCCTGAAGATATTGGACATTCTGCAACTGTCTTAGAGGATTTACCAAATACTCTTTATAGCTACCATTTAGTAAGATATCGACTTTTTGACCAGAGTTTAATAGACCATAAGTTTAGAGGATATGTATTTAATTCTCCTGATGTTTTACGACGATTGACAAAATTAGCAACAGGGTCGACAAGATATACGATTTCAAAAAACTCGATAGAGAATGTTGTTGCATTATTACCGCCATTAAGAGAGCAAAAGGAAATCAGTGAAGTACTAATTAAATGGGATCAAGCACTTCAATTAAATTTAAAGCTACTAGAGAGTTTAAGCGAACATAGAAAACATATAGGACAGCTATTTATCTATCACCTAGGGAGTAGTTCAGGTGTTAAATATTTTCCGATAAATTCACTCGTAGATAAAATTAAGAGAGGATTTACCCCTGAAAATGAAGCTATTTACCAAGAAATCGGCATAAGGTCTCACGCTAAGGGGATATTTCATAAGGAACCTGTAACAGGAAAGAGTTTGGGTAATAAATCTGTGTTTTGGATAGAGCCCGATTGCTTCGTAGTCAACATTGTTTTTGCATGGGAGCAAGCTGTCGCTAAAACTACAGAAGCAGAAGTCGGAATGATTGCTTCTCATCGCTTCCCCATGTATAAACCTAAAGAAGGCGTTTTAGATTTGGATTACCTGTTGTACTTCTTCAAGTCTGCAAAAGGGAAGAATTTGTTGGAACTGGCTTCTCCTGGTGGTGCAGGGCGAAACAAGACTTTGGGGCAGTCTGAGTTTTTAAAGCTTAAGATTCCAGTTCCTCCGATCGAAGAGCAAAAGAAAATAGTCCGACTACTAAATGCAGCTGATAAAGAAATCGAACTTCAAAAACAGAAAATAGAAGCTATCAAACTTCAAAAGAAGGGTTTGATGCAGCAGTTGTTAACCGGAAAAAAGAGAATAAAATTATGAAAATACTTGGGATTAGAAATGCTCCTTCTAAAATTAGGTTCTGTATAATAGATGGGGATAAGACTACATTTACTTTTAGTAATCATGATAATGAAAACAAAATTGATATGCCTAAATCGCTTAAAACAGAGGCTGAAACGTATCAATGGGTGAAAAGTGAATATAAAAGAATTTTTGACAAATATGGTCCCTTCGACCATATGGCTATTAAGCAAAATGAGAACGTACCTACAAGATACAGTAGTGTGAAGCCTGTGATGTTTCTGGATTGTTTGGCAACTATGATAGCAATTGAAAATAACACCTCTTTTTCTTCACATGCCTATAATTCATTAGGTACAAAAAGTAAAGAGGTCGTTTCCTTTATTGAATCAAAGGTTACTAAATCCAAAACCAACTGGGATGTACAAATGGCAGATGCCATTGCAGCCGCAATAAAAAATTTACTATAATGAGTTTTAACGTTGGAGATAATATTTACAAATTTACTCTTATCAAAAAGTTGGGCGGTAACTTTGGTGAAGTTTGGCATGCTAATGATAATTCTATCAATAAGGAAGTTGCCTTAAAAATTCTGGAACCATCATTTGAACCTATCGCTAAATTATTAGATGAGGCAAGAATTGGTAATAAGTTTAATCACAAAAACCTTTTGCCCATTCATTATGCTGATGTAGCTACTGTTGGAGGCACGATATATACACTTATTTCACAAGAGTATTATAAAAATGGAGCGATTACGAATCAATTGAATGCTCATAATTTTTTGCCTTTACCACAGGCATTAAAAGTGTTACAAGATATTTTATTCGGATTAGAATACTTACACAACAGTGGTTTTTATCATAATGACATTAAGCCCGGTAATATTTTAGTCGATGACCAGCACAATGCTATATTAGCGGATTATGGTATTGCAGGTTTTTCTCCAAGTATAACTCCTATTACACCTAAAAACTCATATAAAGTTCACCGTGCACCAGAGACTGCCGGAGGAACCCCGATGATTAGTATTCATTCTGATATATATCAGGTTGGTTGTACGGCTTATCGCTTGTTGAATGGTATAACTCATTTAAAAAATGAATTTCATGCGTTAGGCCCAACAGCTTATGAAAGTGAAAAAGCTAAAGGCAAAATTCCTAATATCGGAAATTATCAACCATTTGTACCTTCAAGATTAAAAACTATAATTAATAAATCATTAAATATAGATCCCGGACAACGGTATTCTTCAGCGCTTGAAATGAGAAGAAAGTTAGAGAAACTTCACTTTCCAGGTTATTGGACGACAGATGCTGCATCAGAATTAGTTGGAATAGGGAAAAAATATTTATACCAATTTGAAATAGAAGCTAAAGCAGGTGATGTTTTTAATCTACATGCAACAAAAAAGAATAACATTTCAGGAAATATTACAAAAGTAAGTGACTTTACTAAGAAGAACTTAAATAGAAAGGAAATGGAGAAATTACGTAACGGATTTATCTCCTGGGTAGTTGAAAATGCTAATTAAGAAATAATTATGGACACACCTTCATTTAAAGAAGATCATATCTCCCAGATTCCAGCATTGAAACTGCTGATGAATATGGGCTGGAAATACCTGTCTCCTGATGAAGCTTTGGTAGCTCGTGGAGGTAGAAGTTCAAATGTTTTGCTGGAAGGTATTTTGAAAGTGCAATTAGGAAAAATAAACAAGATTGAATACAAGCAAAAGGAATTCGCTTTTTCTGAATCCAACATCAACAACGCGATACTCGCTATACGTGATTTGCCTGTCCAAGACGGTTTCCTGGCAGCTAATAAAGCCTATTATGAACTCATTACTTTAGGTAAGAGTTTTGACCAGACTGTTTTAGGAGATAAGAAGAGTTTCTCTTTTAAGTACATCGACTGGAATAATCTGGAGAATAATGTGTATCATATTTCAGAAGAATACAGCGTACTGCGCTCAGATCGTACAGACCATTATCGCCCGGACATTGTTTTGTTTATCAATGGTATTCCAATGGTGATAATAGAATGCAAATCCCCTAAAATTAAAGATCCTGTAGAAAAGGCCATTGAACAGCATTTGAGAAACCAGCAGGAGAATGGTATTCGTAGTTTATACTTATATTCAAATCTTACCATTGCTCTTGCATGTAATGAGGCAAAGTATGGCACTACCGCAACCAGTAAAGAGTTTTGGGGTGTTTGGAAAGAGATTTTTCGGACTAAAGAGGAAGAACGTTTGTGGGAAAATGAAATTGGGAAAATAAAACATAGTCCTCTTCCTAAGGGTGATCGTACTTTGCTGTTTAAAGAGCGATTTAAAAATGTATGGCATTATTTTGAAAATTTAGAGCAAGCTGAGCAGGTTGTAACTATTCAGGATAAATTACTCTTTAGCTTCTGCCATCCTCAAAGGTTATTGGAAATCATTTATAATTTCATATTATATGATGATGGGATAAAGAAAGTAGCCCGTTATCAACAGTATTTTGCTATTAAAAATACCTTGTCAAAAATCCTAAAAACAGATGTCAAAGGCAGACACGAAGGCGGTGTAATCTGGCACACACAAGGAAGTGGAAAATCTTTAACGATGGTGATGCTTGCCCAGTTAATTGCTTCGCATCCTCAAATAAAAAATCCAAAGATACTTTTAGTAACCGACCGAATTGATCTTGATGACCAAATTACGGAAACGTTTAGGAAATGTCATGTCCCGGTAGAAAATGCACAGACCGGAAAACATCTGGTGGAGCTTGTACGAAGCCCGGATGATGCTGTTATAACCACACTCATTCACAAATTTGAAGCTGCGATAAATCAAGCTAAAGATGGATTCGAGTCTCCCGAAATCTATATTTTAATAGACGAAGGTCATCGCTCCCAGTACGGCTCCTTCAATGTGAAAATGCAAAAAGTGTTTCCGAATGCCTGTTTTATCGCATTTACAGGTACACCTTTGATGAGGAAAGAGAAAAGCACTGCAAATAAATTTGGTGGCATTATTGATGTATATTCCATTACAGATGCTGTTGAAGACGGTGCAGTCATTCCATTGCTATATGAAGGACGGCATAATTTGATTGAGGTTAACGAAAAGCCGCTTGACAACTATTTCGACAAAGTGTCCGAGCCACTAACTCCGTATGGAAAAGCAGCTTTGAAAAGAAAATATAGTTCTAAAAATATTCTTAACAAAGCTGACCAGATCATATATGCAAGAGCTTGGGATATTACTGAACATTTTGTCGATAATTTTCAGGGTACGGGTTTCAAAGGGCAATTGGTTACTCCTAATAAAGCGACAGCTATTAAGTACAAAGAGTATTTAGATGAAATAGGAAAAGTAACTTCAGAAGTAATTATGTCAGCTCCCGACACCCGGGAAGGCGAAGAAGATGCTTTTGATGTATCTGATGACAAGGTGAAAAAATTCTGGAATGCCCGTATGGATAAGTACGGGACACAGGATAAGTATGAAAAATCAGTAATCGGTGCATTTAAAAGGCAAGACATCCCGGAACTTATTATAGTAGTGGATAAACTATTAACTGGATTTGATGCCCCTAGAAATATCGTCCTCTACTTAACCCGACAATTGAAAGAGCACACGTTGTTACAAGCTATTGCCCGAGTAAATCGTGTTTATCCTGGAAAGGATTATGGATATATCATCGATTACTTTGGCAATCTTGAAAATCTCGATAATGCAATACAGACATATTCGGGAGATAACATGTTCGATGAGGGAGATTTAGTTGGAAGCTGGACCAATATAGGAGAAGAAATTAAAAAATTACCTCAAGCTCATTCAGAAGTCTGGGACATTTTTAAAACGATTAAAAACAAATATGATGAACCAGCTTATGAGGAATTATTGAGTGATGAGGCAATACGGCATCAATTTTATGAGAAAGTTTCTGTCTTTGCCCGTTTGCTAAAATTAGCATTATCAAGTATTGACTTCTCTAATTCTACACCAGAAAAGCAAATTGACAAGTATAAATCAGATCTAAAATTCTTCCTAGCCTTAAGAATATCTGTAAAAAGAAGGTTTTCTGACGATATTGACTATAAAGAATACGAACCGCAGGTACAGAAACTCATTGACAAGCATATTACTACTGAAGGAGAAGTGCTTCGCATTACAGAATTGGTTGATATTTTTGACAAGGAACAACGGGAAGCAGAAGTTGAAAAACTTACTAGCAAGGCAGCAAAGGCTGACCATATTGCCAGCAGAACGATAAGGGCTATAAATATTAAAATGAGTGAAGATCCTGTTTTCTATAAAAAGCTTTCTAAGCTCATTCGGGAAGCAATTGAAGAATATCATCAGCAGCGAATTGATGAAGCAGAATTTTTAAGAAAGGCAAACGAGTATGAGGCTTCTTTTCTTCATGGGCAGAAAGACAACATTCCTGACTCTCTCAGAGGTAATGATATTGGCATCGCTATCTACAATATAGCAACAGATACTTTTAAGGATACGCTAAGTGGAAAACAGAATGTGGCAACAGAATTATCTTTAGGAATTGAAGATGTTATCCGTTCTATTGTTATACAAAATGATCAATTGGTAGTTGACTGGCAAGGTAAACCTGATATTGAGGGCAAGATACGTATCGATATTGATGATTATATTTTTGATTTAAAAAGTAAATACGATATCGAGTTTTCATTTGACGATATTGATAAGGTTGTTGAGGATGTCCTAAATGTAGCGAAGATTAAATTTGTATGATGACTGAAACACTTCAATCAATAGCATTTGGTTCTACGGTTATTAAATATAGTCTTATCTATCAGGAGCGAAAATCTCTTGGTATTAAAGTTTACCCTGATTGTACTGTAAAAGTCGCTGCACCGTTTGATACAATGAAAATAGAGATACAAAATTACTTAAAGAAAAAAGCCCCATGGATAATCAAACAACAACGTGAGTTTTTATCGTATCAGCCATTAACACCTCAACGTTTATATGTTAATGGAGAAACTCATCTTTATCTAGGAAGACAATATAAACTTCGAATCGAAACAAAAAGTATAAATGATGTAAAACTCTATCGGGGTCATTTAATAATCTATTGTGGTAAAAAAGGAGATGCCAGAGAACTATTAGATAAGTGGTATAGAGAAAGAGCCATAGTACATTTCAAGGAAATGCTGGATAAAACGTTTCCTTTATTCAGCAAATTTAAAATTTCAAAACCAGATTTTCAGATCAGACAAATGGAAAAACGCTGGGGAAGTTGCACCCCGGATGGCAAAGTTATATTAAACCCTGAATTGATCAAAGCTCCTAAAGGAAGTATTGAGTACGTTATTTTACATGAACTTTGTCACTTGATACATCATAACCATAACAAGCACTTCTATGATCTTCAGGAAAGCCTAATGCCAGACTGGAAAAAATGGAAAGAAAGATTGGAACATAGCTTATCATAATGCAATTAACAAAAGGGAGCTTGCTCACACAAACTCCCCAATGTCAAAATCACTTAAATCATTTCTCCGCAAAGTGGAAGAACCGGCTTCCGTTTCAGATGAGAGTTTGCTGTCCAAAAGCTCGGCAATTTTTCGGGAAGCACCCTCAATGGAATTTTCCAGCAGGCTGAATAATTCGGTTCCCTGTAATTTTTGAACTATGGCTACCGCTGTTTCCTTTTGGGCTGTTTCCAATTTTTCTTTTTGGAGCAACACCCCCACGGAGCTTAGTTCTTCGAAGGTAACCGCTTGGGCAAAACCGTCATCGCCACCGGATGTTCCGTACCTGTTCCATTCTTCTTCTTCCTCTTCAAAATCAGGCATATTACTAAAAACTTCGTCCAGCTCTTCCTGCGGAATTTGAATACCTACGTCTTCATTTTCGTCGTATTCTATGTCTAAATTAGTAGGGTTTATCTCCGGTTCCTGAATTTGGCTTTCATTGGCAGTGTTTGGCGGCGAAAGTCGTGTTACAGGTTTAGGCTGCCCCATAATATCGGGCAGGCTCGGATTGACTTTTTTCTGTTTTGGCTTTTGCTCCGACCGCTTTTTAATGATAATCTTGTCCTGCAAAAGCAGAGCAATAACGATGAGCAGGCATATTACAATTACTGTTTCCATAGCCTAAAAATTTAGCCTGTCAGAATTGTTATATACTTCTCGCATTTCAGCCCCGAAATCATCAAAATGATGTTGTAGCAGATTGTGTAAGTAATCTGATAGTGTCAGCTTACCGCCACCGACCACAAATACAAGTTGGGTAAGTTTGTGATGAAACTCTTTGTTTATATACACTGTTTTTCCATTCCGAGCCAAAAAATTTGTTGGCATAAGAAACGTCGTTTTGTATTCAGCCGTAAGAGAGGCTTTTTTCGATTTTTGTTTTGCATTTTTCATAATCAGATATTTTAAAATAGGGGTTTAAACTTTTCTTTGTAATCATCTGTAATTGCTTTTTCAAACAATTCAAAATGATGTTCCAAAATATTGTCGAGGTAGGCATACAAAGGTATTTTATCATTCCCGATAACCTGGGCAATACGGGATAGCCGTTCGTGGTATTCCTTTCGTATATAAATGCTTTTATCTCCTCTTTTCTGCATTTTAGTTGCTTGCAGAAATTCCTGTCCATAGGTTGTTGTCGAGTTATTCCCGGTTACAACCTTTTTCCTTTTTTTATTGGCTTTCTTCATTATATAATAGGTTTAAAACGTTCGTTGAAATAATCTGTAATATCATCGCCAAATTCCCTGAAGTGGTGTTCAAGGATATTGTCAATGTAGGAATAGAGCGTTGTTTTTTCCTCTCTTGTCAATTGCACGATGCGAAGCAACCTTTCGTGGTATTCCGGACGTATGTAAACGACCTTGCCGCTACGACCGGACGGAAACCGATTGACCAAAAATGTTTCCTCGTAGTCTGCTTTTTTTGATGAGCTGCTTCGGGTTTTTTCTTTGGGCTTCGCCTTGATTTCTTTTATTTCATCCACCTGCTGATTATTTTGAGGCGGAACAACAGGCTCATCGCCACTGATGATATTCATCAAATAATCCTCATCAACATCAGGCTTTTTGAAATTGTTGTTTCTGTTATCTGTACTCATAGTTTATCGCTTTTATAGATGAGTGATTTTTAAAAATTCCTCTACAAACAAATCCATTTTCGTTGCTTTTAACAATTGTGTTTCTGCTGGCAGTAAACTTGACCTGAACACATAAGTTTCGGTATCGTCTGTTTCCTTTCGGAAACGCTTACTATCCATTATCCTTGTTTCCATTATGGGCAGGTTGAGTTGACGGATGACACTTTGATAAGCCTCATACAAGCCAGTTTTTTCTCTGCCGTCCACTTGGTTCCAGAACAGCCACAACTCTTGCTCATTATTACCCTCAATGGTTTTCGGGAGTTCAAGAAAGGCTTTGGTAAAGCCCAATGTACTTTCCACCACTAAGCGGTCGGCGGTTATGGGCGAAAAGATAAAGTCCATCATTTTTAAGGTGGTCAATACACCTTTGGTATTAGCGGTTCCCGGCAGGTCAAAGAAAATGACATCGGGAGCAATAGCCGATTGGGTTTCATATTCGGATGCTTTTTCCAAAGCATATTCAGCTTTGCTTTTGATAATCGGATACGCCTTTTTGTTAATGGTTTGAAACTGCTTCATTGCCGCCCTTTTATGATACTCATTTTGCATTAAGGTCTTCTTATCCCGTTCACGCATATTGGTCAGGCTGTGTTGCGGAAAGTCGCAATCCAATACCAGTACATTAAAACCTAACCGGTAGTGTAGCACACTTGCCAGCAAGGTGGTCATTGTTGATTTTCCTACGCCACCTTTTTGGGTGGAGAAGCTGATTTTTAAAGTTTTTTGCTTTGTTTCCATTATTTAAAAATTTATTGTTACACTCTTTACTTGTTTTGGAGGTTTGAATATTCGTGTATTTGAATATTCCCTCATTACCAAATTCCTGCATTACTTTTTTGGTATTTTCCTGTACTGTTTTTTTCTTTCCTTACAGCCTTGTCAGGTATATTCTTTGGCAAGTGGTAAGGCTTACAAAAGGCAAAATGCTTTACCGCTTTTATGCTTTTACACTTTTATACTTTTAAAACCTTATGCTTTTATTCCAAACTACCTGTATGCAAACCTGACTTTCTTCCTTGTTTAAATACATTTTTTGCTACCTGCCCTAAAACTATAAGGCAAATAAAGCGAATGATTGACCTGTTGATTGATGTGTGGCAGTGTTTGGCGTTCAAAGGCAGTGTTTGGCACTGTTGCACAGTACAATCCTTTCGTAAAGAGGGCTTTACTTTGTATTGTGATTTTTATTAACGGATTTATGCAAAAGGTTTTTGACAAAACGGAGGTAACAGCAACGGCATCGAGCCGTTTTTCCCTGTTACTTTCAATCCGTCCCGTAGGGCGGATTATTGTGTTCACCGGAACACGGCAAGTTGTGTTTTGAGGCACTCGAAACCGAGTTAGTGCCTCAAAACAACTTGCCCTTTGCAGGGGGCAGAAAACGCTCTCCGAAGTCGAGGTTTTGTGTGGATTAAAAATGGATTTGTGATGAACGAGAACAGTAACAGCAAACAGAATAAGGGCGGACGGACACCAAAAACCGACCCAAGCATCCACCGCCACGTTTTCCGTCTTACGGACGAAGAAAACGCTAAACTCTTATCGCTTTTTGAAGCATCGGGAATGCCCAATAAAGCCAAGTTTATCATTTCCCTGCTGTTCAGTAAGGAAATGAAATCGGTTAAGATTGACAAAGGAACGGTTGATTTTTATATGCGGTTGACCTCGTTTCATAGCCAGTTCCGTTCCGTAGGCGTGAATTATAATCAGGTTGTAAAGCTGCTGTACAAACATTTTTCCGAGAAAAAGGCGGCAGCGTTCCTCTATAAATTGGAAAAACAGACGGCTGAAATGGCGATGCTATGCCAAAAAATCATCCAGCTAACCGAGGAATTTGAAACAAAATACCTGAAAAAACAGCCTTAGAGATGATAGCAAAAATCGGTAGAAGTGGAAATTTATACGGAGCATTGGCATACAACCAACTCAAAGTGGAGAATGAAAACGGACAAATTTTGTTTGCCAATAAGATGATTGAAACCGCTAACGGGCATTATTCCGTAGCACAATTAGCCCAGTCTTTTGCGCCTTACCTGATAGCTAACCGCAATACAGAAAAACATACGTTGCATATTTCGCTCAATCCCGACCCGAATGATAAGGTAAGCGATGAAAAATATCGGGAAATGGCAGAACAGTATATGCGGGAAATGGGTTACGGCGAACAGCCTTTTGTAGTCTTCAAACATACCGATATTGACCGTAGCCATATTCATATCGTATCGGTTTGCGTGGACGAAGAGGGCAAAAAGATTTCGGACAAGTTCGAGAAAATGCGGTCTATGAATGTGTGCCGTGAGTTGGAAAGAAAACACGGATTGATACCCGCAACTGATAAGGAGCATCGGCAGAACGACAAGGTTTTCCGTCCGGTAAATTATAAAGCTGGAGATGTAAAAAGTCAAATCGCTTCGGTGGTTCGGCACTTACCAAATTATTACAAGTTTCAGACTTTGGGAGAATACAATGCCTTGCTTTCCCTGTTCAATATTACCACCGAAAAAGTAGAGGGCGAATTACAGGGGCAGCTACGGCAGGGTTTATTATACATTCCTTTAAACGAGAAAGGCGAAAGAGCCGGGCATCCGTTCAAGGCTTCGCTGTTTGGTAAAGATGCAGGGCTTCCGGCTTTGGAGCTGCATTTTGCGAAATGCAAAACGGATTTAAAAGATAGTCCAACCAAGCAGACCTTACAATCAGCCGTTACCATTGCCTTGAAATCAACAACTGATGAATTGGGCTTTAAGAAACAGTTAGCGGAGCAGGGAATTAACGTAGTGGTGCGGAGGAATGATACAGGGCGTATTTATGGAATGACATTTATAGACCACAATTCTAAAGCGGTTTGGAACGGTTCACGTTTGAGCAAGGAACTTTCTGCCAATGCCTTTAATGATTATTGGAACAATAATATCAAACCGGAGATTAAAGAGCCAGTAGAATTACAACCGAAAATATCTACATCAAATGATGCAGATCTTCCTGCGGAAGAACCACATCATTTGTTCGACTTCCTGAATACGGAAAAACACGAAGACGGTTTGATTGAAGCATTGGGCGGCTTGCTTCCCGAAGCACAGGGCGAAGATTACGAGGAGCAGGATTTTGCCAATAAAATGAAGAAGAAAAGAAAACGCCAAAGAGGTCAGCGATAACAATCAGCCAAATACTGCCACGTACCGCCAATGCCTGCCACATTTTTATAGCCAGTCTTCATAGCCCATAAATTCCCTCCCGAACATTAAAAATCAAAATAATGCAGGGAGAAGACGATTTAAGAGGTTTAGCCAAAATAATGGCTTTTATGAGGGCTGTGAGTATCCTTTTGGTACTGATGCACCTTTATTGGTTCTGCTACGGTTTCTTTATAGAACGTGGCTGGACGTTAGAACTCATCAACAAAATATTAGGCAACTTTCAGCGTACAGCCGGACTGTTCTCACACACCCTATATACCAAATTATTCGCTTTGGTATTGCTGGCTTTGAGCTGTTTGGGTACTAAGGGAGTTAAAGACGAAAAGATAACCTGGTCTAAAATCTATGTGGCTTTAGCGATTGGCGTTATTCTGTTTTTCCTGAATTTTCCTTTACTAAAGCTGTCGTTAAACACCGCTACAATACTGTATGTTCTTACCACAGGTTCAGGCTATATCGCTTTAATGGTAGCCGGAGTTTGGATGAGCCGTTTGCTGCGCAACAACCTGATGGACGATGTATTCAACAACGAGAACGAAAGTTTTCAGCAGGAAACTCGTTTAATGGAAAACGAATATTCTGTCAATCTCCCCACGAAGTTTTATTACAAAGGAAAGTGGAACAATGGCTGGATTAACATAGTCAATCCTTTTCGAGCCTCGATTGTGTTGGGTACTCCGGGTTCAGGAAAATCTTATGCAATCGTAAACAATTACATCAAGCAGCAGATTGAGAAAGGCTTCTCAATGTACATCTACGATTTCAAGTTTGACGACCTATCTACCATTGCATACAACCATTTATTGAAGCATCGGGATAAATACAAAGTTCAGCCGAAATTTTATGTGATAAATTTTGACGACCCACGCAAGAGCCACCGTTGTAATCCTTTGAACCCCGACTTTATGACGGACATTTCGGATGCTTATGAAGCGGCTTATACTATAATGCTTAACCTCAATCGAAGCTGGATACAGAAGCAAGGGGATTTTTTCGTGGAAAGCCCAATTATCCTATTAGCTGCCATTATTTGGTATCTGAAAATCTATGAGGACGGTAAGTATTGTACATTCCCACACGCCATTGAATTACTGAATAAGAAATACGCAGACGTGTTTACTATTTTAACCTCATATCCCGATTTGGAAAATTATCTATCTCCATTTATGGATGCTTGGCAATCAGGAGCGCAAGACCAATTACAGGGACAGATTGCATCGGCAAAAATTCCTTTGTCAAGAATGATTAGCCCGCAATTGTATTGGGTAATGACCGGGGATGATTTTACGCTCGACATCAACAATCCCAAAGAACCTAAAATTTTGTGCGTAGGTAACAATCCCGACCGCCAAAATATCTACTCCGCAGCATTGGGTTTATACAATTCGAGAATTGTAAAGCTCATCAACAAAAAAGGGCAATTAAAGAGTTCGGTTATAATAGATGAGCTGCCTACAATTTACTTCAGAGGGCTGGATAATCTTATCGCAACTGCGAGAAGTAATAAGGTAGCCGTTTGTTTGGGCTTTCAGGATTTTTCGCAATTAACAAGGGATTACGGCGACAAAGAAAGCAAGGTTATACAGAATACGGTAGGTAATATTTTCAGTGGGCAGGTAGTTGGCGAAACGGCAAAAAGCCTTTCGGAACGCTTCGGTAAAGTATTGCAGAAACGCCAAAGTATGACGATTAACCGCAACGATAAATCTACCTCTATCTCCACACAGTTAGACAGCCTTATTCCGGCTTCCAAAATTTCAACGCTTACACAAGGTATGTTCGTGGGTTCTGTATCAGACAACTTCGATGAGCGCATTGAGCAAAAAATCTTCCACGCTGAAATCGTGGTGGATAATGAAAAGGTCGCTTCCGAAACCAAAGCCTATCAAAAGATACCGCAAATTTTATCATTTGTAGATGAGCAGGGCGAGGATAAAATGAAACAGCAAATTGAAAGCAACTACCGTCAGATAAAACAAGACATTGTACAGATTATCGAAATGGAATTGGAGCGTATCAAGAATGACCCGGATTTGCAACATTTGGTGCAACAGGAGTAATTATAAAACGTAACTACTGTGGACATTCTAAATTTCTTCAAAATTCAATTTGTAAATTTGTAAAATGAAAGTACCGAAAGAATGAAAATCCTAATAATAGAAGACGAGAAAGAGCTTGCAAAAAGCATCGTGGAATATCTTTCCGAAGAAAACTATCTGTGTGAAGTTGCTGCCACCTTTACGGAAGCAATGAACAAAATAGATGTGTTCAACTATGACTGTATCTTATTGGATATAACATTGCCGGATGGTAACGGGCTGAAAATCTTAGAGGAACTGAAAAAAGAAAATAAGCAGGACGGCGTTATTATCATTTCGGCAAAGAACTCCGTAGATGATAAGATAAAAGGATTGCAGATAGGAGCCGATGATTACCTTACCAAGCCTTTTCATTTATCGGAACTGACAGCTCGTATCTATTCCCTTATCCGAAGAAAGCAATTTAATAATTCCAACATTGTTAAGCAGGACGAATTGGAAATAGACCTTTTGGCAAAAACTGTTGCAGTGAATAGTGAACCTATTGCACTTACAAAAAAAGAATTTGATTTGCTGATTTACTTTATTGGGAATAAGAACCGTGTACTTTCCAAAAGCACTTTGGCAGAACATCTTTCAGGAGATTTTGCCGATATGCTCGACAACCACGATTTTGTCTATGCACACGTTAAGAACCTGAAGAAGAAGCTAAGTGATGCAGGATGTGAACAATATATAAAAACCGTTTACGGTACTGGCTACAAATGGGAAGGATGAAAAATTTATTACAGAAGTCGCTTAAACAGCTTACCATCTTTGCATTTATCGTATTTGCATTGAGCATCCCGTCGTATTTTCTTTTGGTAGATTGGATTTGGCTGAAAGAACTGGACGAAAACAATGACCTTATTGCCCAACGTATCGAGAACGAATTTAACGACCAAAATATCAGCGATGAAAAACTGGAAGAAAACATCAAGTTCTGGAACGAGATACAGCCAGTAAGCAAGATAGAATACACTGGAAAGCCTTTAGAGGAAGATAGCCGATATACCATAAGACGGCAAAATCCTTATTCAAAAGATGAAGTGATAGACCGTTTTCGTGGTCTGAAAACCAATATTAAAATCAACAATCAAAACTATCTACTGACGATTGAAACCAACGTGGAAGAAACCGAGGAAACCGTTGCTTATATTGCTATGGTTACATTGCTGTTTTTCTTGATTTTGATAGTTGGTTTTTGGATTTTGAACAGGAGGCTTTCTAAAAAAATATGGCAACCGTTTCAGGATACTTTACAGAAATTAAAGTCATTCCAATTAAACAGCCAAAAACAGATTGAGTTTCAGGAAACCGATACCATTGAGTTTGCTGAATTGAACGCCACGCTTGTTAAGCTGCTCCAACATAGTATTACCACGTATAAAAATCAAAAGGAATTTACGGAAAATGCTTCCCACGAATTGCAGACGCCGTTAGCGGTTCTGAAAAACAAGCTGGACATTCTACTGCAAAGCAATGACCTTACCGAAAGGCAATACCACATTGCAGAAGAAATGAACAAAGCCCTGATAAGGAGTTCTCGCATCAATAAAAACCTGCTATTGCTTGCCAAGATTGAAAATAGCCAGTTTAATAATTCGGAACTTATCAACTTCGATACTTTGGTCGTTCAAAGTATGGATGCTTTGCAAGAGCATTTTAAAGAGAAAAATATAAGTATCGGTTCTGATATTCAGCCAGACGTTGAACTGAAAGGCAATAGCGGATTGACCGAAGTATTAATCAATAACCTTATCATTAATGCAATCCGGCATACTTCGCCGGGAGGTGCAATAAGAGTAGCATTATCAAAATCAGGTTTTGAAGTTAGAAATTCGGGAGGACAGGCACTCAATCCCGATTTGTTGTTCAAAAGATTTTCGAGGATGTCTGCTGACAATAGCGGTAGCGGGTTGGGCTTATCCATCGTTCAGGAAGTATGCAAGCTTCACGGCTGGCCAGTGACATATAGCTTTGAAAATGGAGAGCATATTTTTTCAGTTACCTTTTAAACCTCTTTTACATTAAAAGAAAGCAAAGCCCCGAAAGCGGCTTTTTCTTAGCAACGCTATCAGCAACAATAGTAAACCTGCTCCTAAATTTTATCCGTTTTCTTAAACACTCATTTCCTATAACCAATTCAAAATTTCTTCTAAATTCATTTTCAACTTTGCTCCATTAATTTTAAATGAGTGGTTAAATGAAGAACCCCAAAGACGGTTTTTTAATAGGCAGAGCAAAGAGCTTCCAGTATGCTTTTGCAGGAGCCTATTTATTACTTAAAACCGAACATTCCGTTATCACACAATTCTCTTTAGCAGTCCTTTCGATTATTATCGGCTTTTTCTTCCATATCACAAAAACAGAATGGATGTTCCAGATTTTATCTATCGGGCTGGTTTTATCTATCGAAGGTCTGAATACAGCCGTTGAAAAACTTTGTGATTTTATCCACCCCGATTATCATAAGAAAATTGGCTTTATAAAAGATATTTCTGCGGGTGCAGTAACTTTTGCAGTCCTGACAGCATTCACTATTATCCTTGTTATTTATTTCCCCTATGTATATGAAAAAGTATATTAACCACCGCTTTTCGCTATTGTTTTCAATAGTGTTTTTGTATGTCAATCTCTCATTTCTGACAAGGATTATTTTCCTTGTGTGGACTGCAAAAGATGTTGACTTCAATTTTGTTCCTCTTTTAAGGGCATTCCTTACAGGATTTGTTTTTGATATAAGTGCAGGGCTATCGTTCTTGTTGCTATATGCCGTTTATCTTTTGCTGTTTCCCAAAAGATGGATTGGCTCATTGGCAGATAAGGTTTTTACCTATTTCTATCTTTCCATTGTCCTTATCATTATCTTTTTCAGTCTGATGGCAGAGTTTCCGTTTTGGGACGAGTTTGGGGTAAGGTTCAATTTTATTGCGGTTGATTACCTGATATACACATACGAAGTGGTGTCCAATATCAACCAGTCATATCCCTTACCGCTTATCATTGCCGTTTTACTGGCTTTGGTAGTCGGTACGTTTTTCCTGCTGCATAAGAAAGGCATTTTAAGAAATACGTTTTCAGACAAACGTTCTATCCGCATCAGAGCTGTGTATGCCGTTCCAGTATTATTGATTGGCTTTCTGTTATTGGGTGTAATGAAAAACAAGCAAGCTGATTTTAGCAATAATTTGGTGGTAAACGAATTGGGCAAGAACGGTGTGTTTTCATTCTTTGCTGCGTTTAGGTCTAATGAACTGGATTACGATATTTTCTATCCCAAGTTAGATGACAAAGAAGCATACACCATATTGAAGAAAACGCTTTTACAGGAAAATCAGCAGTACACTTCCGAACAATGGGACAATATCAACAGGATAACAAAAGGAGAAAATGAAATCCATCCCAATATCATCCTGATAGCTATCGAGAGCTTTAGCGGGGATTTTCTGAAAGCGTTTGGCAACAAAGACAACCTTACACCTAATTATGACAGCCTTGCCAACCAAAGCATTTTCTTTACCAACCTGTATGCAACCGGCACAAGAACAGTAAGAGGGATGGAAGCACTCACGCTTTGCGTTCCGCCAACGCCAGGCAACAGTATTGTAAGAAGACCGGGCAATGAGCATATCTTTTCCATTGCTACGATACTGCAACAAAAGAACTATCATCCATATTTCATTTATGGCGGCGACGGTTATTTCGATAATATGAATAACTTTTTTGGTGGTCAGGGCTTTGATATTGTGGACAGGGACAGGGGAAATCCATTGTCTGATAAAATTGATACACATCGGTACAATATTTCAGATAACGAAGTGAGTTTTGAAAATGCCTGGGGAATTTGTGATGAAGATTTATATAAACAAGCAATCAAATATGCTGATAAAAGCAACAATGCCAATACACCTTTTTTCCAGTTTGTGATGACAACATCTAACCACAAGCCTTACACTTTCCCCGAAGGCAAGATAGATTTGCCACAGGGCAACAGGAATGCAGCTGTAAAATATACGGATTATGCGTTGGGAAAATTCATTGCCGAAGCGCAACAGAAACCGTGGTTTAAGAACACCGTATTCGTTATCGTTGCCGACCATTGTGCCAGCAGCGCAGGTAAATGGGAAATTAATATTGATAAGCATCATATTCCGGCAATAATCTATAATCTTCCACACGAACCTCAAAAAATAGACAGGCTGGCTTCGCAGATAGATGTAATGCCTACACTGTTCGGGTATCTGAACTGGAACTATACTACTGCGTTATATGGTAAGGACATTAACCAGATGAAAGCCGGAGAAGAACGGGCATTTATAGGCAATTACAGGACATTGGGCTTATTGCAGGACAAGCTGTTTACACAGATTGACGACCGTAAAAGAGTAAAACAATTTACCGTATCATCAAAAGACCAGTTCCTTACCGAAGTGCGAAATCAAAACAAAAAATTGGTATCTGAAACCATTTCGTATTACCAAACTGCAAGCGAAAGGTTTAAAAACGGAAAAATGAAAGTTAAGAAATAATGCCACAGTACACTACTAAAAGTATAACCAATCGGTTCATACTTTTTTCAGAGCAGAAATTATTACCGTTTCTAAACAAGTATAAGAAAAAGATTTTTTGGACAGTCTTCTCCATATTCCTTTTAGGGTTTAGTGTTTTGGCTGCCTATGTGATGTTCACAAAGCCACACTACATTGACGTACATATATCAGAAGAAATACAGGAAAAGCAAAATGGTTTTCTTGACAGCTTTATGAAAGCTGTGAGCTGGTTTGGCAGGATTAGGGTTTCGGCGGTGCTGGTCGCTTGTAGTGCTTTATACTTCTTGTTGCTAAAGCGTAAAAAAGATGCTTTACTACTGCTATCTACTTTAATATCCGGCGGTATTGCGTGGGTACTGAAAACATTGATAAACAGACCCCGACCAACAAAGGACTTTGTTTCTATTCTTGAAGAAACCCATTATCAAAGTTTTCCGAGCGGTCACGTATTGTTTTATACGGTGTTCTTCGGTGCGTTAATATTCATTTTGATACGAACCATTAAAAAATATCCGCCTTTGAAAATCAGTGGTATTCTAATATGCCTTGCAATGATTTTTTTGGGAGCTGTATCAAGAGTGTATCTCGGCGCACATTGGTTTACCGATGTATTGGGCGGCTTTATGGTTGGAATAATCTTCTTGTTGATTGCAGGTAACATCTATTTCCAAAATAGTAAAACTTAGACCCAGTTCTAAATTTCTTCTAAATTCTGCCAGTCCTTTGTATTACTAAAATTTATATACAATGGCATTACAGGAAGAATTAGAGAAACAAGGAAACTGGCTTTTTAAGTATAGAAGTTTTTTACCGTTAGTTATTTTATTGATTGGTACTATACTGTATTTAAGAACAGAACTATACCCTGAAGTAAAAAGCAGAAAAGCCCACTTCAAAAGTTGAAAAAACGATGATAATAAAAATAACCCTATTGTTTCTCGGAACAATACTCGCCTTTTGGATGAGTGCTATTTGTGGCGGTGGAGCTAGTCTTATTCTTATCCCCATTTTAAATTTACTTTTACCGACATCAGTAGTCCCATTTTCATTAACAATAGGAACATTTACAAGTTCTGCATCCAGGATTGTAGTCTTTAAGAAGCACATTAACTATAAGATTTTTTTCTGGTTTGTACCGTTTTCCATTCCGGCTGTGTTAGTGGGTGCTTATTTGATAAAATACATCAACCCAAATTATTTACAGCTAATCGTTGCCTTATTTCTCATCGGAAATGTACCACAGCTATTCAAGTCAAAAAAGGAAGAGGCACAATCCGAAAAGCCATATCCCAAATATATCCTTGCCATTATTGGGTTTCTTGCAGGTTTTGTATCGGGCATTACCGGAGCCATTGGGCTTTTGTTTAATAGGTTTTATCTAAAATTTGGACTTACAAAAGAACAAATAGTAGCTACACGTGCTGCCAATGAGGTGTTTCTGCATTTCATTAAACTGGTCATTTACATTTCTCTTGGTCTGTATTCACAAATGGCTTTATGGCTGGGGTTGGCTATTGCAGCCGCTACCATTGTTTCTTCTTTAACGGTTAAGTATATTCTTCCCTATCTAAGCGAAAACCTGTTTAGAAAAATTGGGTACGGAGCAATGGTTATTTCTGGTATAACCCTTCTTATGGGAACAACCGATAAAATTGTTAAACAGGATAAAATAGCCTTTGCTACAATTCATAATCAAGGGAAAGATGTAGCCATCGTAAGCTGGCGAAACACAGACCTCGTGTTAGAATATACAATAGATGGCGGTTTAGAAATTGAAAGACCCATAAGTGCCAAAGAACTGCCACCACATCTTAATAAAAAATACACAGCGTTAAAACCAAACTATGATACAATATATATCGAAAAGGTCTTTCAATTCAGAAAAGAACCTGTATATGAATTTTATTGCTACAAAGAAAAACAATTAACAAAGTTTGAATTATAACATTCTAAATTTCTTCTAAATCTTATTAGAATTTTGTGTTCAACAATTAAAAAAAATGAAAAAAATGAAAAAAATGAAAAAATTAGTATTTCTATTGGCAGCAGTGGCAAGTGTGTCATTCGCCAATGCACAAAAAGTTTCGGACAAAGAAGTTCCGGCAGCAGTAAAATCAGCTCTGCAAAAAAGTCACCCCAACGCAAAGGGTTTGAAATGGGAAAAAGAGAAAGGCAACTACGAGGCAGGTTTTGAAGTAGGAGAAACCGATTATTCTGTATTGATTGATGCTTCGGGCAAAATTCTTGAAACCGAAGTGGAAATCAAAATTGATGAGCTTCCGGCTAATGCCAAAGCCTATGTTGCTAAACACTACGCAGGGCAAAAAATCAAAGAAGCGGCAAAAATTACAGACAGTAAAGGGGTTGTAACCTACGAAGCAGAAGTAAAAGGCAAAGACCTGATTTTTGACAATGCAGGTAAATTTTTAAAAGAGGTCAAAGATTAAGATAATGAATAAGATAAGGTTGTTTTTTGTACTCATTTCCATAATAGCTGCTTCGGTAGCCAATGCACAGGTGTCGTCTGTTACCATTTCCGGTATAGTAAAAAATAAGGCGGATAAATCAGCTATTCCTTATGTAAATGTTGTCGTAAAAAATGAAAAAGACAGTGTGTTTGTAGCCGGAACGGTAACCAATGATGAAGGCAGGTTTTCCATTGCCAATATTAAGCCCGGTAACTATCGTTTAGAAGTTTCCTTTATGGGATTTAAGAACAAGGAACAGCCGTTATTTGTCGGTAGCCTTTCAGCATTTTTGGATATTCCCATCATCGAATTGGAAGAAGCATCAACGGTTTTGGAAGGCGTTACCATTTCCGCAAAGGCAAGCGATGTGAGCAGCAAGCTGGACAAGAAAACCTACTCCGTTGCCGATAATATCAGTCAAAGCGGAGGTTCGGTTTTACAAAGTATGCAAAACTTGCCCGGCGTTACGATGCAGGATGGTAAAGTACAATTAAGGGGTAATGATAAGGTTACGGTTCTGATAGACGGCAAGCAAACCGCTTTAACTGGTTTTGGCAGCCAAACTGGGCTTGACAATATTCCTTCATCTGCCATTGATAAAATAGAGATTATCAACAACCCATCTTCAAAGTATGATGCCAACGGTAATGCAGGCATCATTAACATCATAATGAAGAAAAACAAGCAGAACGGATTTAATGGTAAGGTAGGTTTGACTTCGGGATTGGGTTCACTTTGGGTACGGAAAGAAAACCTACCCACTATCAGACCGCAATATACATTCACACCAAAGATTAATCCCTCGCTATCGCTGAATTACAGAAAGGATAAGGTAAACATCTTTTTGCAGGCAGATAACCTATATACTGAAACGCTGAATAAAAATGAGTTTGTAACAAGGCACTATGATGATGGAACTGTTATCAATTCCCAACTGAAGCGGAACAGGAATACCAATTTCCTTACTACCAAAGCAGGCGTAGATTGGAACATTGACGAGCAAAACACCCTAACCGTTTCGGGAATGTACGGCAGTGAGAAGATTATTGACCGTGGCGACCAGCCATTTTTTAACGGGGATATTTCCGGGCGGTTACGCCTTTGGCAGTTCTTGGAGGATGAACTAAAGACCACGGCAATGGCTACGGCAGCTTACCAGCACAAATTTAAAGAAGCAGGTCATTTGCTGAACATCGGTTTCAACTATACCTTTCACAGAGAAGACGAGCAATATTTTTACGACAATTACCTGCCATCATCCACAGGAACAGATGCCTTTAAACTGCTATCGGACGAACAGGTATATGACTTCAATATAGACTACATCAAGCCTTTGAAGTATGGACGTATTGAAACAGGTATAAAACTCCGTAACAGAAGCATTCCTACCAATATGGAGTTCAGACCCGGAGCCAATTCAGTTTTGGATATGGATGCCGGAGGTTGGGCAAACTATAAAGAACTGATACCAGCGATTTACGGGAATTATGTTTTTGAAAATGAAAAATGGGAAGCTGAATTGGGTTTGCGTATGGAGCACGTGAAGATACAGTACGATGTTAATCCCAACCATAGCACTTACAAAAGCGATGGCTACCACTATACGCAGCCGTTCCCGAATATGAGGTTGGCTTATAAGCTGAACGACAACAATAAACTTTCGGTATTCTATAACCGCAGAGTGGACAGACCTAATGAAGTGGACATCCGTATTTTCCCGAAATACGATGATGCGGAAATTATCAAAGTCGGAAACCCTGCATTACGCCCGCAGTTTACCAATTCCATAGAGTTAGGTTATAAGAACACGTGGAACAGCGGTTATTTTTATTCCGCATTGTACCATCGTTTTGCTGATGGAACCATCACGAGAATTTCAAGCACTGTTCCAGGCAGTACACTGATATATGCCATATTCCAAAATGCAGGTAAGAGCTATAATACTGGTTTGGAGGCTATTTTCGACCAAAAGGTTTCTGATGTTTATTCCTTTAACATCAACGGTAATCTTTACCGGAACCAGATAAATGCTTTCACGGCAGAGAACCTGTACCCTGAACCCAACACCTTTTCGGCTGACCAGCAATCAGCAATATCGGGCAACCTGAAACTGAACAATACTTTTCGTTTTGCTAAGGGATGGGATGCCCAACTGACAGCCGTTTATTTAGCACCTGATATTATACCGCAAGGAAAAATCCTATCAAGGTTTTCAGTAGATGGCGGATTGAAGAAATCAGTTCAGAAAGGTAAAGGCGAGATTTTCTTTAATGCTACCGACTTATTGAATACGATGGTTATTAAAAGGAAGATAGACGGAATTGGCTTCAATTACACAAGCGATGATTATTATGAAACACAGGTTATCAGATTAGGATATAGCTATAAATTTTAAATAATAAATAATGACCAATGGAGATTTTATTGATATAGTACGGGATTATGTGCTGGAGATTTTATCAGGCAAACTTCCCAATGATATGGGCTTTCACACTGTAATGCACACGCAGGAAGTTGTAAAAGCGGCGATTGAAATTGCAGGGGAATGTCATTTTACCCCAAAGCAATTAGAGGTAGTTACACTGGCAGCGTGGTTTCACGATTGTGGTTATACAACCACCTATACCAACCACGAGGACAGCAGTAAAACTATTGCAGCAGATTTTTTGAATAGGAACAATTATCCAACAGAAGATATAGAACAGGTTTTGGCTTGCATTGAGGCAACACGCGTTCCGCAATATCCGAAATCGCCCGAAGAAGGAGTTTTGGCAGATGCGGATATGTACCATTTCACAAAGCCGGATTATCCCAAATATGAGCAACGGTTAAGAAAAGAGTTCGCAATTTATTTTGGCAAAACTTATACCGATATGGAGTGGGCTGAAATAAACTATACTTTACTAAAGAGCCACAGCTATTATACAGAGTATGGAAAAAATGTTCTTCAAAAGTTTAAAGAAGTAAATATTGAAAGATTAGAAACAACACTCACTAAATGAAATGCTCTCGATAAAAAAAAATGCATCAACTACCTTAATACTCGTAATTACTTTATTTCTTGTGCTGGTCAATATCTGTTTTGTATCGGCACAAGATACTATCCTCAATACAAGAGTTGCTTTACAGGATAGTGCAATTACGATTAATAACGACAAAGCCTATAAATTAGGCTACAAACATCTGATTACTCCAACGGTGTTTATCGGTTTCGGAATAGTGAGCTTGGAAAGTGACGGTTTGAAACAACTCAATTCTTCTACCAGAGAAGAAATAAACGAACATCAACCCGACCATATATCGTTGGATGACTATACCCAATATGCTCCGGCAGTAATGGTATATGGTTTAAATGCGGCAGGGATAAAAGGGAAGCATAATTTCAGGGACAGAACCATTATTTATGCTACCTCGCAATTGATTTCTGCTGCCTTTGTGGTTCCCTTAAAACATATTGTAAAGGAAGAAAGACCAGACAGCTCAAATAATTTATCCTTTCCATCCGGGCATACTGCAACAGCCTTTTCTTCTGCGCAATTTATGTTCAGGGAGTATAAAGACACCAATTTTTGGCTAAGTATTTCCGGTTATTCATTTGCCGTTTTTACCGGAGTGTACAGAACATTGAATGACAAGCATTGGGTAAATGATGTGGTAGCAGGTGCAGGTTTTGGCATTTTATCAACGGAACTGGCATATTGGCTCTACCCTAAAATCAATGGATTGTTATCAGGTAAACCAAAGAACGCTACAACTATGATTGTGCCTTTTTATCAGAATAAAGGTTTCGGAATTGGATTTGTAAAAAATTTTTAAAATCAATTATTATGTGGTTCGTTTATGCTCTTTTATCCGCTTTGTTCGCTGCGCTTACTGCAATATTTGCCAAACTGGGCGTAGCAAATGTAAATTCCAATCTTGCAACCGGAATACGGACGGTTGTTATATTGATAATGGTTTGGTTTATTGTTATGGCAAGAGGCGAAGCAAAAGGAATTAGCACCCTGTCAAAGCAAAATATTATTTTCCTTATCATTTCAGGAATAGCCACAGGCTTATCGTGGCTGTTTTATTTCAAAGCCCTGCAATTGGGAAACGTATCGCAGGTTGCACCCGTTGATAAACTAAGTGTAGCCCTTACAATTATTATGGCAGTTATATTTTTGGGAGAACCGCTAACATTAAAAACTTTTGCCGGAGCGAGCCTTATCATTCTCGGAACGGTAGTATTGGCTTGGAAATAAGGCTGATTTAGTTTTTCTATGAATACCTCAAACATCAGGATTTAAAAGTAACAGAATGGAGAAATTCTATAATGACACATTACATAAATTGGAAATAGCAATCGATGAATTAGAGATTGAAGCGGATTGTTCTATACAACGGATAGAGGCCGTTATAGATGTCATCCTTAAATGCCTGTCTGAATTAAAGGAATATGTTCTAAATAGAGGATTTAAGAATATTAATGAAGAAATCCATTTTTTCAAACATCAGAAACCTGCCATTGTTTCAAAACTGATTTACTACAATGCCATTTATAAAATCGAAGCAAAAAAGCCTTGCGGTGCGAAACCTATTAAGAAATACCTTAATGATGAATTGAAAAAACTCAAAAGGTATTTTGACAACAACCTTGAATTTTATAAATATTACCGCACTAATAATACCTTTATTGATGACCAACTATTTGTTCGGGGAAAGTACGATATTAAGTTAAATTTAGACACCATTTATTTTGAAACAGACCATTCCTTTTCTACCATTGCCGATTACAAAGCAGCTAAGATACTGGCAAACGATTTAATACAACTTTATCTTGAAGACCAACTAAATAACAGACATTATAAAAAAGTACATAGTAAATCTCCTTTGAGCTGGACAGCAAGCAAAACAGCATTGACTGAACTGATTTATGCACTGTATTCCCACGGTGTGTTTAACAATGGAAATACAGACATAAAACTAATTGCCAAAACATTTGAAAGTGCTTTCAATATTGATTTGGGCGATTTTTATCATACATTTATGGAACTCAAATCTCGTAAGATAAACCGAACGAAGTTCCTTAACAGTCTTTGTGAGGCTCTAATAAAGAAAATGGAAGAGCAGGACGAGAAGTAATATTATAATACCCCTCGTGAGATATGAACACTTTTACAACTTACCATACTATCAGCAACAATGGGGATATGTTCCATTTTTTCGGGTTCTTTTTCGGGTTCCTCTTTAGTTTCCGGCGTAATGGATAACTGTATCTTTCGCTCAACAGCAGCTAATTCCGTTTTGAGTTCACTCAAGCGGTTTTCCTTAGACCACGTACCATTAACCACTTCCTGAAGAACAGGTAAATCTTTTTGTATTTCCGCAATTTTCTTTTGCTCCTGCTCGATATAGCCGGGCAACTTCTCCAGTGCATTAAGGAAGTTCACAGCAGCCAGCTTTTCATCTTTAGCGATGATACCATTGTTGTAGCTATATTTGATATTGCCTTTACCCTGCACCAAAAAGCGGTTTACCCGAATATCCACGCCCTCTTTTTCGGACATTTCGGTTTTGACCAATAATGTAAATCCGTACAACGTACCGATTTCTTCATACTGACCTCCGGTGCGGGCTTTGTCCGCAAGCTGGTTGAGCTTTGCACCGATTTGTTTAATATCCGCATTGGGCGGTAAACCGTCCAGCAGAACAGGATTTGCAATTGTACCGTCCGAACGTTTTTGTATGCGTTGCTGTAAGTTTTCCCAATCGAGGCTCATTCTATTTAATCGGGATTGTGTACTATCCAGCAATTCCGTAAAGTCTTGCAGCTTGTATTTGGCACTGAACTTGGAACGGTTGAACGCCTGTTTTTCGCTTTCCAGTCCGGCAATCTGTTTTTCTAATTTGGCTTTATCCAAAAGGTCGGTATTTCCCGAAAGGATAGCCACATATTCCGAAAAGTTCATTCCCGATTTTTCGTCCATACTGCCCTCGTCAATAGTCCGTTTACCGAGATTGTTGTTTTTTAATTGGTCTATAAATAGCTGTTTATTGTACAGCAGGTTAAACTTGTAGCTATCCAGTGATTTTTCTACGGCATAGATAATTACATCTACTTTGTTGTCGGCAAAGAACTTGGCAATCTGATTGCCTTTTCGGACTGCCCGACCGTCCCTTTGGGCAAGGTCGCTTGGTCGCCACGGTGTATCTAAATGATGAACGGCAACGGCTCTTTTTTGTGCATTCACACCTGTACCCAACATACTTGTAGAACCGAACAGCACACGTATTTTACCCTCGTTCATTCCTTTGATAAGCTCCTTTCGTTGCTTATCATTTTTCCCTTCCTGTATAAACCGGACTTCGTGTGCAGGTATGCCGTGGTCTTCCACGAGCTTGCGTTTGATTTCAGAGTACACATTCCATTCGCCCGGCTTGTATGTTCCCAAATCGGAGAAAATGAACTGCGTTCCTTTCTGTGCGTTGTATTGGTTGTAATACTTGGCAATGTTTGCCGCACAATGCGAAGCCTTATTATCGGGGTGGTCATCATACGCGCCGCTTACCATCCGCATATCCAAAGACATTTTACGGGCGTAGTCAGTTGCGATAAGCATCTTTGCTTTTTCTTCGCTTTGTGATAAAGGTTCTCTTCCTAATAAGGTAGCATTTCCTGTTTTGGCAAACTCCATTAGCTTTTTGATAAAATCTTCCTGGTCTGGAGTAGGCGGTATATTATACAATACCTCGTTCTTATTGGGGCGGTCAATGCCTATATCTTTTGCCGTTCGGTAATCCGTGATTTCCGAGTAGAATTGTGCCAGCTCCGGCACTTTGATAAAGTATCGGAAACGTTCTTTTGCTACAATGTTGTTAGCAACAGAAAATTCATAATCGGTCGTTTTCCTTGCATAGATAGCCGCCCACGCATCAAAAGAATGGATACCCTGTTTTTCCATTGCTCTTGGTCGCAGGTATTTGAACAGTAGGTACAATTCCGTTAATGAGTTGCTGATAGTTGTACCCGAAAGGAAAGTTGCTCCCATATCCGCATTGATGCGTTCCTGAATGGTACGGATAGCAAAGAGCAGGTTCAATGCCTTTTGGCTTCCGTCCACGTTTCCCAATCCGGCAACCCTTGTATGCCGTGTATTGAACATCAGGTTTTTGAATTGATGACTTTCATCCACGAACAAGTGGTCGATGCCCATCATCTTAAAGTCCACCACATCATCCTTGCGGTTTTCAATATCGTGTTGCAGGGTTTTCAGCTTTACTTCAAGATTTTCTTTCCGCTTGATTACTCCGGCAAGCATCCCCCTGGTAACTTCCTTGCCTTGCGATTGCAGTGCATCGAGGTTTCGCTCCACGCTGTCCAATTCGATTTCGAGGATTTCCTTTTGTATTTCGGGCGATTGCGGTATCATTCCGAATTGGTCGTGTGTCAATATCACGCAATCCCAATCGTTGTTTTTAATATCCCCGAAAATCCGCAATCGTTTTTGGGGCGTAAAATCTTCTTTGCCCGGAAAGAGGATTTTGGCGTGTGGATAAGCGGTGCGGTAGGCTTCGGCAATTTCGTGAACATTGCTTTTCAGCCCGATAATCATCGGTTTGTGTGCCAGTCCCAAACGCTTCATTTCCTGTGCTGCCGTACACATAACCAACGTTTTTCCTGCACCTACTTCGTGGTCGCATATCGCCCCGCCATTCAGCTTTATCATCCAAACCGTGTCCTTTTGGCTTGAATACAGGTCTTCAATACCTAACGCCTTACGGTCTAAGCCCGGAAAGTCCTGATGGCTTCCGTCATAGTTCGGTCGGACGAAGCAGTTAAAGGTATCGTTGTATTGGTCGGTCAGCCTGTTTTTAAACTCATCGTTTTGGGCGTGTAACCATTCGGTAAAAGCAGTACGGATTTCATCAATCTTGGTATTCGCCATTTGTATGGCTTCCATATCCCGTACTTTGACCTCTTGGTCGCCAACCGTAATTTTTTTGGTAATGTCTGGCGTGGTATTGACAAGGGCGTGTTTGAGCAGGGCAATCCCGTCAAACGTCCGGCTTTCAGCTTTGACAGCGTATTTTTCCCATATATGCAAATTCTTACGGTCGCACTTTACTGAAAAGTCATCGGAGCTTTCAGAGTAATGAACGAGTACGTCCGTATCAAAAAGATGTGAAGCAAAACGGGCATAAATACCTGTGGGTATCCAGCGTTCGCCTAAATTAAAATCGAGTTCCTCAAATTCGATACGTCTTGGTCGTGCTTCTTCCAAAACGGTAAGGCTTGCTTTGGCTTCGGTATCATCGGGATTGCTTTCGAGATACGCTTTGACTTTTTGGGCTTTCTCCACTACGTTACCTGCAATCCAGCGTTCGGATATTTCGTATTCCTTTTGCAGAGGATTGTAGTAAATACGACCGTGTAAGGCTTCTTTCAAAGCATCGTCCGTCATACCGCTGATTTCGGACATATAGCCCAAATCCACGCTTCCGTATTTGTTTAGCGAAGCCGCTAACGCTTCTTCGGGATTGTCCGTTGTTATTGTTAAGGTGGAGAAACTTACAGGACGGCTGAATACATCTGCTTTGTGTACCACGCCACCAACGACACGTTCCAAATAAGGGATTTCCTTACCGGAGCTATCCGTTTTGATGAGCTTGATATTATCGGCACTGTTAAGGTTTCCGTACCTTTTGACAAAGGCATCGTAAAGGCGGTTAAGGTTCTCCCTTTCTTCCTTGTATTCGGTCTGAAACTTTGCCTCTTTATTGTAAAGGTCTTGGTAAACATCACGTACAGCAATGTACGCTTCGGCTCTTGCTTTCTGTAAGGTCGGTAACTGCAAAGGGTGGAAAACTGCTGTACCGTCTGATGTATCTACATCTTGCAGATGACCGACCCAACCATTATCCATAACAAGACAATCGTTACGGTGGTACGATTGCAGTTCGCCACTATAAGGAGCAGGTTCGGGAATGGTATTGGGAACGGCTGGCTTATCATCTTGGCCATTCCCGTTTATTTGTGAAAACAGGTCGCCGATAGCTTCCTGTTTTTTACCATTAGTAGATGTATTTCCATTGGTAGCTCTATTAGTAACAGGGGGCGTATAAGGTTGCTGCATCACACTGCTGAACAGGTCAGGTTGGCGACCTATTGCACCTCTTCTTTTGTTGGTGCTTTGCCTTTTAACTTGTGTCGTTCTTTTGGGTGGAGCAGCAACCATTACAGGCTCGTCCACATTTTCAAACAAGTCGAAAATGCTTAGTTGCTTTAATTCCTGCGGACTTTCCCGATTGATTATAGGAACAGATAAAGATTGTATTTCCGGTTGAATGGTTACAGGTTCGATAACCGGAGGTGTAACCGTTGGTTCAATCGGAATTTGTATTAAAGGCTCATCGTTTCGTTCGCCTTTATATAAACTCAAATTCAGGTGCTTTCCAAAATCATCCGTAAGCATTTGTTTGAGGTCTTTGGCAATTCCGTTAACGCCGTCTTTATGAGTATAGATGAGTGCAGGTTGTCCGTAAGGGTCGGTATCTAATTTGCGGTCAGTATGCACAATTCTTGTGCTGTCCTGAAAGAGCGAATTGCCCGGAGTATTGTATTCTGTTTGCCTGCTTTGGCAAAACAGTTCTTCCGCTTCGGTCAAGTTTTGTTTTGCCGTATTCTTTTGCAGGATAATCAAATCACTGCCGACTTCCGTACCTGCATATTCCGTAAACAAGTTGTTGGGTAAGCGGACAACCGAAACCAAATTATTATCCTGCATCAACGCCCTGCGTATCGGTTCGTTCTTTGGGCTGTTGAGAATGCCCTGCGAAGTAATGTAAGCCAATAAACCGCCCTCACGGAGCATATCAGCACCTCTCAGGAAAAAGTAATTGTGTATGCTTCGGGCTGCCTGTACTTTTGCACTGTCCTTGCTTCGGGAATAGGAAAGGTCGAAAACGGAAGTATCGCCGAATGGAATGTTACTGGCGATTACATCAAAGCTGTTTTGTTCCTTTTCGGGAATTTCCTCAAAGCCACTTACACGGATATTGCTTTCGGGATAAAGCTGTTTTAAAATCTTGCCTGTCAGCAAGTCTTTTTCATAAGCGGTAACACTTTCCCCACTTTCCGAAAAGGATTGTATGAATGACCCTATACCTGCGGAGGGGTCGAGGAATTTATCAATGTTCAGACCGCTTTCACGCAAAGTTGCGGAAATCGCATCTATGACCTGTGGCGGTGTATAAAAAGCGGTCAGTACGGAGCTTTTCATACTGTCCACATACCTGCGGTATTGCTTTTCGTCTTCGGAATTTTCTTTGAGTAGTTGGTGGAGTTCCTGCGTAATCGGGAAAAGGTCGTGTTCTGTTTTTCTCCAATTATTGATGTCTATTTCGTTCGCTATGGGGTTCAACACGAATTTAAGACCGCCAAATCCGCTGTATTGCATCATTAGCAGTCTTTCGCCTACGGTGGCTTGTCGTATCTCCTTTTCCAGTTTAAAAGCAATTCGCAGGGCATCAATGTTCTGTTGGAGATGTTGCTTTTTACTGAAGCCCATTTTCCTCTATCCATATTGCGATGGTTCCGGTTATTTCGGTATAGAGCAGGTCAAACTCATAACCGTATGCGAAGTCATCGGTTAATTCATAGGTGGAGAAAACAGGTTCGCAAACAGAGAACATTTTAAGGGCGAACGGTCGCAGTTCCTCATCTGCCATTATGGTATCAAACTCATTGCATACCACCTGAAACACGGTATCGAATTTGGAGAAATGCAAGCCCTCAAAAAGTATGTAATTGGCTATTTCGTTGCATTGCTCAATAGCGTTTCCCGAACTAAAAGCCCCCTCGTAGGCATTGGCAGCCCACGAAGAACGTTGCTCAATAAATTTTTGGTCATTTGCTTTTTCGGGGAAGCTGGTGTTTAATAATTCTTGTAATCGTAACCTGAAATACGATAGGTCTTTTTGCTGTGTATCCATACTATAATTTTGTTTAGAATTTTTGCCTGAAGCCTAAAATTATAGCAGTAGATAAGAGCCTTTAAAAATGTGGCAGGGTTTGGCTTTGAAAGGCAGTGTTTTACTATTTATAGCTGAACATTGAAATGAAGATTTATAAAGAATTGGTGTTGGGATATAAATTTTCACAAACTATTTTTGTGTTTAAATTTATTATCGTAATATTGCGATGTAAAAATATAAACTATGGGACTTACCAAATCAGAAATATTTACAGACCAACAGAATAAGTTGGCTTCTCGATTTAAGGTTTTAGCACATCCTGCAAGGATTGCTATACTTCAATATATCATCAATCAAAATGCCTGCATCTGTAACGATTTGGTTGAGGAATTAGGGTTGGCACAGGCAACCATTTCGCAACATTTAAAGGAATTAAAAAATATAGGTATCGTTCAGGGGACGATTGAGGGAAAATCTGTTTGCTATTGTATTGACGAAAAAGTATGGAACCAAATTCAAGAGGAATTTAATGTGTTTTTCAACCAGGAGGTAAAAGTAACCAAGTGCTGTTCATAGCATTTTTTTAATATTCAACATCGTTATATTGCAATATAACATTTAATATACTACTTAAAATTCAGTTAATATGAAACTATCAAAAATCAAAGAAATCTTACCAACATTGGAGAACGTTGAATTTCAATTAGAGAATGGAACGTTTGTTCCCGAACATTTCCACGTTACCGAAGTGGGGCAAATCAATAAGAATTTTATTGATTGTGGCGGAACAATCAGAAATGAAAAAGTTGTCAATTTCCAATTATGGAATGCTAACGATTTTGAACACAGATTAAAGCCAACCAAATTATTAAACATCATCAAACTATCTGAAGAAAAATTAGGGATTGAGGAAGCTGAAATTGAAGTAGAATACCAAAGTGATACTATCGGAAAATATGATTTGGATTTCAACGGAAAAACATTCGTACTGAAAAGTAAAACAACGACTTGTCTTGCTCAGGATGCTTGCGGTATTCCTGCGGAAAAACAAAAAGTAAAATTATCAGAATTGAATAATGCTTGCTGTACACCTAATTCGGGCTGTTGTTAAACCCTATAAACCAATCGTAATGTATAAGAATTTAGCTGAAACTATAAAGGAAATAATTGATATTCAAACTGTAAGCGAGGAGCGCAAAACCATATTACAACCTCTGATAGATTTTGTACAGCAAAAAGCAAATAACGGACAGGGTATAAACCTCAATTTCATTTGTACCCATAATTCACGCAGAAGCCATTTAGCGCAGGTTTGGGCGCAGGTAGCAGCAACACACTATATTATTCCAAATGTATATTGTTATTCGGGAGGAACAGAAGAAACAGCACTATTTCCGAAAGTGGCAGAAACACTGGCAAATCAGGGATTTAATATTTTCAAAATTGCAGACCATAAAAATCCTGTATATGCCATAAAATACAGCGATATTGATTTGCCAATCATTGGGTTCTCAAAAAAATATGATAGCCCTTTCAATCCAGTATCAGCGTTTGCAGCTATTATGACCTGTTCGCAGGCAGACGGCGGATGTCCTTTTATTGAAGGCGCAGAAAAGAGAATACCTGTCACATTTGAAGACCCTAAAATTTCAGACAATACACAGGAGCAATCAAAGGTATATGCTGATAGAAGTTTACAGATGGCAACGGAAATGTTCTATGTTTTTTCAATGATTAAAATGTAGCCGATGCAACCAAAATTAAAATTCTTAGACAGATACCTTACCTTATGGATATTCCTTGCAATGGCAGTAGGCATAGGATTGGGATATATCTTTCCCGATATTTCAAAAATTACAAATACCCTATCCGTAGGCACTACAAATATTCCGTTGGCAATAGGTTTAATATTGATGATGTACCCGCCATTGGCAAAGGTTGATTATTCATTATTGCCTATGGCATTTAGGGATAAAAAAGTAATCGGTATATCCTTATTGCTCAATTGGGTTATCGGTACAGTATTGATGTTCGGATTAGCCGTTTTGTTTTTAAGGAATGAACCCGATTATATGACAGGCTTGATACTGATAGGTTTGGCAAGATGTATCGCAATGGTAATCGTTTGGAGTGACTTAGCTAAAGCAAATAGAGAATATACAGCTATGTTAGTTGCGTTAAATAGTATTTTTCAGGTACTTTTTTACAGTTTCTTAGTTTGGCTGTTCATCAACGTATTACCAAGCAAATTAGGATTAGCCAATTTCAATGTAAGCGTATCCATTCAAGACGTAACCGAAAGCGTATTTATATACTTAGGTATTCCATTCTTAGCAGGTTTTCTAAGCCGTTACTTCCTTGTAAAATCAAAAGGTATAGAATGGTATAACAGGAAATTTGTACCCCAGATATCGCCCATTACATTGTATGCTTTACTGTTTACGATAGTATTAATGTTCAGTTTGAAAGGCGATAAAATATTGGAGTTGCCAATTGATGTGGTAAAAGTGGCTATACCCTTAATCATCTATTTTGTACTGATGTTTTTTGTGAGCTTCTTTATCAATAAATCCCTTAAAGTTCCTTACGACAAAAACGCATCCATCGCATTTACAGCCACAGGAAACAATTTTGAATTGGCAATAGCCGCAGCAATAGCGGTTTTCGGTATTCATTCGCCACAGGCATTTGTGGGCGTTATCGGCCCACTGGTGGAAGTTCCGGTACTCATATTATTGGTAAGGGCAAGTTTATGGCTAAAGAAAAAATATTACTAAAGTTAATTTAAGAACGTACAAGAGCATTTTGAAGCATCAAAACGCTAAAAAGAAAACCCTCTGAATTATCAGAGGGTTTGTTTATTGGTTGTGTAAGATTTGGAGCATCCTGCCAACCTCAATATCCATTCTCGAAAAGGCAAACCATTTCTTGCCCAGGTCTTTGAGTGATGCTCCGATATGGTAGAGTTCCGTATTGTCAATAATTAAAAAGCGGTCGTGAGCATCGGAAAAAATCTCTATCTCAATGGGAGGATATTGGCTGTTGTACCGTTGCACATCCAGCCGTAGCTGATTGCTGCTGCTTTTAGTATAGATTGTTGCGCTTACATTCGTGTTCCGTTTTCCCAATAAGGTCAATACAGTATCATCCACATAGTTATCCAAAAGGATAATGGAGCTTTTGGCACTTCGGATAATATCGGAAACAAAAGCGTAGGCATCAAAAACCTGCCCGTTGTAAAAGACACCTTTTTCGCTGTGGAGTTTGTCGCTTTCCATAGCTTTAAAAATCTCTTCAAATTTTTGGTCAGCTTCCAATTGTTTCAGTTCAATATTATCTAAACGATGAAACAAAGAGGCATTACTGATAAACATACGCCGCATTTCTACAAAGGCTTCCATAATTTCAACACTGACTTTAACCGCTATATCTGAACGGAGTATAGCAGAAGCCATTGCGACCCCTTGTTCGGTAAAAACATAGGGCAGATAACGTCTTCCGCCATAGCTTAAACTTGAGGTTCCAATTTGGAACCTCAAGTTTTCAACTTCCTCTTCGGTCAGTTGAAAGCAGAAAGAAGCAGGAAACCTGTCTATATTTCTTTTTACGGCTTTGTTAAGGTTCTTTGTTTCTACCTGATATAAAGCAGCGAGGTCGCTATCCAACATCACTTGCTTGTCACGTATGGTATAAATCAGGTTCCTGATTTCCTTGCTGATAATGATGGGTTTATTTTCCATTACTTTTTGTAGCTTTTATTTTTATCAAACTCAAAAGAGGTTGTACAATCCTCTTTCAATACGATATACGCATCGAATTTCTTACCTGCCTTGCTTTTCATTCCTTTGATGAGTGAAGTTTTCTTTTTATTGATAAGGCTTTCAATATCGGCTATGCCGATTTGTACGCCACACACATTGCGGAACTGTACCCAACTACAAACCTCATCGGGACACTTCACGATTTTATCACGGATAATGAGTTGCTGGCTTTTGCATTTCGGGCAAACCAATTTAGGCAGGTTGTTTTGGGCAATGGAAGTTTGCAACAATTCATTGGTAATAGATGAAGCATAATTTTCCATTTCCTTTTGAAATGCCCCTGCATCAGTTTCGTTGTTTTCGATTTTCTGCAATACGAGTTCCCATTCGGCAGTCATTGCCACGTCCGCAATTTTCCGTTCTTTAACCAATTCATACACTTGCAATCCCTTTTCGGTAGGGATTAAGGATTTCTTTTCTCGTTGGATATAGTTACGGGTAAACAGGGTTTCGATTATTGCGGCTCTTGTAGCCGGAGTACCGATACCGATATTTTGTAAAGCCTTGCGTTCGTCTTCATTTTCGATTTCCTTTCCAGCAGTTTCCATAGCCGACAAAAGCCCTGCTTCGGTATAAAGCACAGGCGGTTTGGTTTTCTTTTCGAGAACGGAGGCTTCTTTTATTTTGAGTTCATCCCCTTTTTTCAGTTCGGGCAAATCCTGTATAGGTTCGGTATCATCGTCCGTGAAACTTCCCTTAACGGAACGCCAGCCAGCTTCTATGATTTTACAGCCTTTTGCAGTAAAATCGTAATGCAATACCTGTAAACCGACATCGGTTATCTCTTTGATACAGGCCCCGGAAAGGGCTTCGAGCAACCGAAAGGCAATCATATCATAAACGGCATTTTCCTTTGCGTTCAGTGCTGATGGGATTTTGTCTGTAATCAATAATCCGTGGTGGTCGGTAACACGCAAATCGTTCACGATACGTTTATTGAAACGTCCCCATTTCATCTTTGATACGGCTTGCTTGCAGGTTTCCCTGTCCTGCAAAGCCCTCACGAGATTGGGAATTTCTGCCCACATATCTTCGGGAATGTATTTGCTTCCGGTACGGGGATAAGTGATAAACTTCTTTTCGTAAAGACTTTGGGCAATGTTGAGGGTTTCTTCGGCAGAAAGGTTCAGCTTTTTATTGGCTTCCTTCTGCAATCCGGTAAGGTCGAACAATAAAGGAGGTTGTTCTGTAGCGCTTTTGGTTTCTACTGATGTAACTGTTGCCGTTTCGCTTCGCTGAATGGCTTTCAGCGTATCATCGGCAAGTTTTTGGTCTTCCCATTTGGTTTTGGAAAGGCTTTTAAAATCTATCAGTTCTTTGTGGTGTAATAACTGTATCTGCCAATATTTCTTTACCGAGAAATTTTTGTTTTCCAAATAGCGTTTGCATATCAAAGCCAGTGTAGGTGTCTGCACTCTTCCGAGCGAATAAATACCGTTGCCTGCGGCAATGCTCAACGCCTGTGTAGCATTGATGCCCACAAGCCAATCGGCACGGCTTCTGCCTTGTGCCGCCTGATACAATCCGTCAAATTCTTTTCCGTCTTTAAGGTTATCAAAGCCTTGTTTGATGGCTTTTTCGGTAAGCGAGCTTATCCAAAGGCGCTCAAAGGGCTTGTTGCATTTCAGGTATTCATAAATGTACCTGAAAATGAGTTCGCCCTCACGTCCTGCATCGGTGGCTACAATGATGCTGTTACTACGGTTAAAAAGCTGTTCGATGACTTTCAGTTGCTTTAATGCACCCGTATCCGCTGTATAACCTTTGTCTTTTTTGACCTTTCGGACGGTCAGCAAAAACGGGTTTGGGAGTATTGGCAATGATGCTTTATCAAATCCCGAAACCCCGTAATCTTCGGGCATTCCCAATCCTATTAAATGACCGAATGCCCACGTAACAAAATAGCCGTTACCTGTCAGGTAGCCGTCCTTTTTATCGGATGCTCCCACAAGTCCGGCTATTTCCCTTGCTACGCTTGGTTTTTCTGCAATGATTGTTTTCATACTACTTGATTACCTTTTTACGCCTTTGGATTTTGCAGGAGCTTTCGGCTTTTCCTGTTGTTCCTGCTGTTGTTTGTTTTTCGGTCTTTGTTGCCCCGACTTCAAAGGCTCTTTGATGTTTTTGGTCGCTTCGTTGGTTTTGCCCTCTGAATTGACCACAGTTTGTGTTTTATGGGCTTCGACAGGTTTTGCCTGTGCCTTAACTTGGCTTGGAAAGGCAAAATCAGTTTTTCCGGTTTCCTTGTTGAAAGTGATATACCCCTGATACGGTTGCCCTTTCTTATCTTTCAATCCGTCAATGTAAACGGTTTGCCCGGCTTTGAAATCCTTATGCTGCTCATCGGTCAGTTCTTTGCCCCTGAATGTTTTTGGAGCTTCCTGCGGCTGGCTTTGCTGATTGGCTTGTTGATTGTTTTGGGTTTGACCGTTGCTTTGGGTTTGCCTATTGGAATTATTGCGGTCAAACAGGAACTCCACATAACGCTTGTCAGCATTGAACTGTACCGTTGCCGAAAACTCCGTTCCTTTGGCAGAAATCATACCGTCTAACTTTAGCGGTTTGCCCTCCATTAAAGTTTGCTTTTGCTCATCGTTCAGTTTTACGCCTTTAATTTCATCGGGAATTTTTATGAAATCCGTCCGTAAGGCTATCACATCATTGGTTAGCCTGTCTATGCTGATAATGGACGGCATCAGTTCGCCCGTTTTGGAATTGGTCAGGTTAACCACACGCCCCATATTACCTGTTTCGAGCAGGTTCTTTTTGTCCTCATCGGTAAACTTGTGTCCGAAAAACTCAAAATGGAGGTTTGGTTCTTTTTTGATGCCGTGTATTGCTACGATAACATTTCCATCTTCGGCTTGCTGTAAAGACAATCGGGCATCTGTGCGGAGAATAGTACCGCCGAAATTAACGCCTATCGGCAAAAGTTCATTGGTTTTATAACCTCGTAACAAAGGGTCAAGCAGGTTTCTTTTTTCAAGATACTCCTTGCTTAATCCGAGGTTTTTCATTGTGTCCCAATCAATCTGCTCCGGTTTGTAGCGGTACTCGCTGGCTTCCGGTGTTGTTTGTGTTGTTGCCATATTATTTTGATTTTCTTGTTTTTTATCCTGTTGCGGTTCTGTTTTTACTTCGTGTTCTTTCATCACTTTTTCACCTTCGGGAGTGGGCTTATCAACCTGCTTTTGCATTTCCTGTGCTTTTTCAACCGCAATAGGTGCAGGCACTTTGAAGAATGAAAAATTGGTAGGGTTCTTTAACTGGCTGAAAAAATTAGAGAAGAAGTTGGAAAAGAAATCACCGCTTTTGTCCACACGCATAAACTGGTTTTGGTTTTTCTTAGTGGGGTCAACGGTTTCCATTTTCCCGTTCTCGTCAATACTCTTTACGGCTTGGATTTTCATTTTTTCTTTATCCAGCACCAATAATATGTCCGATAATTGTTCGGGCATTTCCTGCTTATTTGTTGTTTCTTCGCTCATAATCTGAAAAATTTAAAGTTTACCGCCGAATGTAAATGAAGCGTTGGCTGTATCGCCCAATGTGGCACTCAAAGGCAGTCTTTGTCTTTCATTGGCGTTCATTTTGAGGGTGGATTAAAACTCTCTCTAATGAACTGATGTACATCGGATAGCTTGTAATACAATTTTCCGCTTATGGTATAATAGGGCAGCTTACCGATGGAGCGATACCGTTGCAGGGAGCGGTTGCTGATTTTAAGCATTTGAAGCAAATCCTGATTATCCAGCAATTCCTCGCCGTCTATGCTGTTGCGTTTCTTTTGCAGTTCATCTATATTGTCGCCCAGCATATCCAAGCGACCTATTAAGCGTTCCATCCACGCCAAAAATTCCATTCTGTCAATATTCATAGGGATATACTTTTAAGGGTTCATACCTATTTTTTATCTATCTTTAGCTTTCTGCCTTTTTCGATATAGCTTTTGCCTTTTGCCATAAGCTCTTGCACAAATTCATCACTGCTCTGTATGGCATTGGTATTGAGCATATCCTTAATTGCTCCTATGGTGTAGAAATACTGACCGTAGATTTTTGAATAAGCAATCTCGCCTTTGGTTCGCATACGCCATAAGGTCTTTTCGCTGATGTGTAGATATTGGCATACCTCGTGGTTATTGAGCCACAGGTCATCATAGCTGGTGTCGTCCAATCTTTTCAGGTAGTCGGCAATGGCATTAATACGGCTGTTTAGCTGTTGCCACGCTTCTTCTTCGATAGTTATAATTTTCATTGCACAGCTTTTAAATGTTCACTATGCAAAATTGTTAAAGGTGGCAGTGTTTGTCTGCCAATCCTTGCCAATTGGTTTGGCGGTTTTTTGAAAATTTTTATAATTAGGGAAACCCCTTGTTTAATAAGGGGTTCAGGGCATTTTGAGTATTTTGTAACAGGGATTTGCCGACATTTGCCAATTGGCAGATATGGGCAAAAAAAAACAGTATATTTTGTGTACTGCTTTGAAATTACTGTACTGAAACAGCTAAAGGTCTTTATCCATATATTCTTCGAGGGATATTTTGAGCTGGTCTAAAAATGCCGTTCGGGAGCCTGCCCTTGTTTTCATTCGGTGGAAAGAGTGATGTATATCGTTTAAGGGAGTTCGGAATAGCACTTGAAAAATCAATGCTAATTTTCGGATGCCTATTTTTCCGTATGCAATGGAATTTGAAGCATACAGGGCATATATCAGTTCGATAAGTGCATTTTGTGAATTTGTCCACGAAATATCCTTGTTTGCTTCCAAATTTTGTAAAATCATATCGGGATTTTCTTCGGGATTTATTTTGGTAAGCATATAAGTGTAAAGCAATTCATTCGCTATAATGTAAGCTATCTTGTTATCATAATAGGTTGAGAAGCTAAGGTCAATTTCAAATACACCACTCTTTAATCCATCGTGGTAATTGATTTGTCCGAGCCTGAAATAAGTATTGTCACGGTCTGTCCTGACTGCACGGTAATATCTGTAAAAATCCTCATTGCAAATCCTTTCTTTATATTCTGATTTGAGGGTTTTTAATTGGTTCTCATAATAGCTTTGATGTATTTTACCATTGCTTACAGGGCAGGTAGTTTCGATGCGGAAGACTTTATTATAGTAAATGAGCTTCCCTAAGATTTGTGGTTTAATGTTCTTGAAAAAGTCAATTTCTTGCTGCTCATTTGTAAATCCATCCTGTATGACTTGGGCTTTTATATTGAACAACATTTCCTTTAGGAACAGGGTCATTTGATAAGCCTCTTCCGCCGTTGGCATCATTTGAGAAGAAAATTTCTCTTCCTGATGATGAATTTGCGCTAATATTTTATTCAACACGATTTTCATAGCATAGTCGTTTAGAAGTTCTCACTATTTGTTTCGGAGTTGCATCTATTGTTGATATGCCAAAATTTGGGAATAATATTGAAACCAATATCACAGTTTTCCCCCAATGGGGAGATTTTTATTGATATTGCGAGTAGAAAGGAAGGACGAAATAAAGGGTAAAGCACTAATGTACTTTACCCTTTATTTATTATATTTGCATCAATGATTTACAAGGTAATCAAATGAAAGCGAGTGCAGTAAGCACCATTACTAAATCGTTACCGATAGAGTTTCCCACTCTTGTAAACTACTCATTATAAGCCGCTTTAGGCTATATTAATCTTTTTCGATAAAAATCCATAGTTAATTGAAAATCAGTGAGAAAAATTTTTGAAGGATTTTTCGGAAATTTTGAAGAGAAAATTGTCTAATTTTTTAGCTTTTTTAGAAGAAAATTAATGTATTCTGTGAGTTGCTTTTTGGTGTTAAAATTCATTTGAAATTTTCATATTTTAGCTAAAAATTTTCATCCATCCTTTTACAAAATTCATCACAACAATATTTTATCTTTGTATGTTGATTTTGATTCGAATTGATAAATCAGTTTATTTTTCAGGTTTAGAATCAACAGAAAAAGTAAAAACAAAATGATATAAAAATGGCACGGGGATTCAGAAAAAAAATTCAGCAGAAAAACACCGAAAACAGTGGTTTTGGCAGCAATGTTTCGGGAAGGTTTATCAACAAAGATGGTCTTCCGAACGTCAACAGAAAAGGGGTGAATATTTTCAACAGATACAGTTGGTACCACACGATGTTGGAACTGTCCAGTTTTCAGTTCATTTCCTATCTTGTTATTGCTTATATTCTGGTTAATTTATTTTTTGCTTTAATCTATTATCTTATCGGAGTAGAACATTTAACAGGAATTGATAAAAGCAATCCTGTGAATGAATTTATTGATGTTTTTTTCTTCAGTTCCCAAACTTTTACAACAGTAAGATACGGAAGAATTGCTCCTGTAGGTTTTACAGCCAGTCTTGTCGCTACCTTTGAAGCTTTTCTGGGATTGCTTACCTTTGCCATTGCAACGGGACTTTTCTACGGGAGGTTCTCAAGACCGAGAGCATATCTGAAATTTTCTGAAATTGCCGTTATCGCACCATTTAAAGAAACTTCAGCTTTGATGTTCAGACTGGCACCTTATAAAAATAATGCGCTAACAGACGCCGAAGTTGTTATTACCACGGCTATTGAAGTGGTAGAAAACGGTACACCGAGAAGTAATTTTTATCAGTTGAAAACGCAGTTCAGCAAAATCAATACATTGGCTCTGAACTGGACAATTGTTCATGAAATTGATGAAGAATCCCCTTTTTATGGATTTTCAGAAGAGGATTTTAAAAATACAGGAATTGAAATTATTGTGCATATCCGTGCTTTTGATGAGGTTTTTTCCAATACGGTGGTTCAGAGAACTTCTTATATAACCAAAGAAATCGTGTACGGAGCAAAATTCATCCCGATGTATTATCCTGATAAAGATAATCTTTCCACGGTGCTGAATCTGGATAAAATAAGTGAGTATCAAAAAGCAAAACTTCCCGTATTGGTGGAAGAAGAATAAATGGATTTAGAATTTTATAAAAAACAGGCATTACAAAAACAAAAGGAACATAAAAAATTTCTCGACGGACTGAAAAAGAAACCACCAAAAAATCTGGATTATGTGGTTCAGGAAACGCATGAAGAGGTTTTTGAAAAAATAGACTGTCTGCAATGCGCCAATTGCTGTAAAACAACAGGACCGCTTTATACCGAAAAAGATATTGAAAGAATTTCTAAGCATCTCCGCATGAAACCTGCCGATTTTGAAGCAAAATTCCTGCGTGTAGATGAAGATAATGATAAAGTTCTGCAAAATTTGCCGTGCTTTTTTTTAAATGAAGACAATACCTGCTCTATCTATGAAGTGCGTCCGAAAGCGTGCAGAGAATATCCCCATACCGACAGAAAGAAGATCTACCAGATCAATAATTTAATGATCAAAAACACCGTGATCTGTCCCGCTGCATACGAATTTGTAGAGCGAATTATGAAAAATTTAGGAAAATAATATACAATTCAAAATCCGTCTTAAATAATTATAAAGTCCGTTAAATAAAGACTTCACACATAATATTAGATAAAACAGCGGCGTTTAAGTTAAACAACCATTTAAATATTAATATTATGAAAAAGTTAGTTTTAACAGCAGCGTTTACATTAGTCGGAGTAATCGCAGTATCGGCTCAGACGGTAACATCACAACAAAATCCGTCCACAAATTCTAATAATCCATCGACCACTCAGACCCAACAGAATTCACAGGCAACCACCAACTGGGAGACAACTTCCGGAACGTCAAGCCAAAACCAAAATACAGGCGCCACTGCCACTGTTGAAGCAACAACATCCGCCACAACAGCATCCCCAGAAACCACTGTAAATGCCAATACAGAACCTGTAACAGACACCACCAAATCCACAGAAGCTATAAAAGAAGAAAAGAAATCCAAGAAGAAAAAGTCGAAGTAAGTATTTAAATTTTTAAGAAATAGAAAGAAGATCCTGAAATGTAATGTTTCAGGATTTTTTGTAAATGGCAAACGGTATAATTTATCTTAAATAATTATAAATCAAGTTAAAAGAAGTAGAGATCATGAATTTTGTACGAAAGTTGTATTTAACATAATATCAAATTTTGAATGAATAATCGATATGCAAATAAAGAGAATCCTGAATCATATTTTCAGGATTTTTTGTGATTTATTTCTTCAAGTCTGAACTGAACAATTTTCTTTATTAAATTTTCAGGAAGATCCTCTTTTACAGGAAACTGTACCGCTCCTTTTGAAAATTTATAATTGCTTTTTTTAAATTCCTTTTCGAATCTTTTTATTCCTTCTGCTCCGGGATAAAAGCCAATATGTTTTTTATACCCTGCAAAATAGACCAACGGCTTATTTTTATATCTGAAAGCGGGCATCTGATAGCCAATATACTCTTCAATTTCAGAACTTTGTGAAAGAATCAGCTTTCTGAGATTTTCTAATTTATCCCGAATCTCCGGAAACAGAGCAATATATTCATCAATATTTTTAAATGTATTTTTCATGAATTAAATGTAATGATTTTTCACTTTTTTGGCAGTTCTTATTATCATTCAGAACGAAGCGTAGCGAAGTGAAGAATCTGTCTTTGGTTGAGACGTTATAGATTTTTCCTATGTCGAAATGACATGAAGATGTTAATTTCATTTGAATTAAAATGATTATCATTAACTTAATGAAATGCTTTCACGATCGAAAATATTCAGTATCATTTGAAAACAGGACCTTGCGAACGTAGCGTTAAAAACAAAAAAAAGCGCTGAATAATCAACGCTTTCTCCTTTCACTTTTTACTTTTTTCCCATTTATAATCCCGGGAACAGGTTATATGAAAAAAGGTCGGGAATTTTCCCAACCTTTGTATTTTATACTACTCCCTGAGCTAACATTGCTTCTGCAACTTTCACGAATCCGGCGATATTGGCACCTTTTACGTAGTTTACATAGCCGTCTTCTTCTTTTCCGTAGTCTCTGCACGCTTTGTGAATTCCGATCATGATCTCTTTCAGCCTTGCATCAACTTCTTCAGAAGTCCAATTCAGACGGATTGAGTTTTGCGTCATTTCAAGACCTGAAGTCGCAACACCACCCGCGTTTGAAGCTTTCCCCGGAGAGAACAATACTTTATTGTCTAAGAAATAGTTGATCGCATCAAGTGTAGAAGGCATGTTTGCCGCTTCTGTTACACAAACACATCCGTTTTCCACCAACAATTTAGCATCTTCCAGATCTAATTCGTTTTGGGTTGCAGAAGGGATCGCAACATCACACTTCACTTCCCAAGGACGTTTTCCAGCGAAAAATTCCGCAGAAGGATATTTCTTCACATAATCTTCAGCTCTGTTGTTTCCGGAAGATCTCAATTCCAATAAATAATCGATCTTATCTCCGTCGATTCCATCTTTATCATACACGTAACCGTCCGGTCCGGAAATCGTTACTACTTTTCCTCCCAGTTCGTTTACTTTTTTAATAACTCCCCAAGCTACGTTTCCAAAACCTGAAACCGTTACCGTTTTATCTTTGAAAGTCTGTCCGATCGTTTTAAGCATCTGCTCCGCGAAGTAAACAACACCGTATCCTGTAGCTTCAGGACGGATTAATGAACCTCCGTACGCAAGACCTTTTCCTGTAAGAACTCCCGTAAACTCGTTTCTGATTTTTTTGTATTGTCCGAATAAATATCCGATCTCTCTTGCTCCTACTCCGATGTCTCCCGCAGGAACGTCTGTTTCAGGACCAATGTGTTTGCACATTTCCGTCATGAAAGCCTGGCAGAAACGCATTACTTCCATATCGGATTTTCCTTGCGGATCAAAGTCTGAACCTCCTTTTCCACCACCCATAGGAAGCGTTGTTAAAGAGTTTTTAAACACCTGCTCGAAAGCTAAGAATTTAAGAACAGAAAGGTTTACGGTAGGATGGAAACGGATTCCTCCTTTGTAAGGTCCGATTGCAGAGTTCATCTGGATTCTGAACCCTCTGTTTACCTGGATCTCTCCTTTATCGTCAACCCATGGAACTCTGAAGATGATAATTCTTTCAGCTTCCGCCATTCTTTCTAGAAGCTTCATTCCCGTATATTCCTTTTTCGTTAAGATAAACGGAATTACAGTTACCGCAACTTCTTTTACTGCTTGTAAAAATTCTGGCTCATTAGGGTTTTTTGCCTCAATTTTAGCTATAAATTCTTGGATTTTCTGGTCAATATTATATTGTTCCATATATTAGGGTTGAATATTATTGCCAACAAATTTAATTTTTTTTTCAAGATTCACAACACCCTAAATAACAATTGTTGAAAATTTAATAATATAATGACTTAATATTATTAAATCAGTAATTCAATCATTAATTTTATTAAAAATTAAATGTTATGTTTAAAATAATGCAATATTAAGAAATCGTTAATTGTTATATTGCTAAAAATTGTCTCCCTGAAAATGATTTTACTCTTCCTAAAAGCTCCAATTCTAAAATTACAGGCAAAATTTTGTGTGAAGAAAGGTCTGTTTTATCAGCAAGATCGTCCAAAGAAATCTGTGGATTATCGACAATAATTTTAAATATTTTACTCTGATTTTCAGATAATTGAATAAAAACTTCACTGCGTGGAAACAATTCTTCCATTCTGCTCTCCGGATTATTAAATCCTAAATTTTCAACAAGATCTTTTATCGTGGAAATTGCTGAAGCTTTGTTCTGAAAAATCAGATGATTACAGCCCTGACTCTGCTTGTCCGTAATTTTTCCGGGAAGCGCAAATACTTCGCGGTTGTACTGATTGGCAAACGTTGCCGTGCTGATTGAACCGCCTCCAAAAGCTGTTTCCACCACAACTGTCGCAGGGGAAATTCCGGCTACAATTCTGTTTCTCTGAATAAAATTTTCGCGGTCCGGCTTTTTGGATGAATTGAATTCTGTAAATAAAGCTCCTCCTTCTTCAAGAATTTTTTCTGATAATTTTTTGTTTTTTGAAGGATACAATGTGTGAAAACCATGTGCTAAAACGGCAACCGTAGAAACCTGATGATGAAGAGACTGCTCATGAACTTCTTTATCTACTCCCAAAGCCAGACCGCTCACCGAAATAAAATTACCGGAAGACGTTTCCTGAAAAAACTCTTCAATAAACTGTTTTCCGTAGGAAGTCATATTTCTAGTTCCTACCATGCTTATTTTTGGTTTAGCATCGTCAAAATGTCCTTTTTGGTAAAGAACAGCAGGTGCGTCGTCGCACTCGTGCAGAAGTTTAGGAAGATCATGGAGATGTCTGAGATTAATTTTAATTTGGTTTGCTTCACAAAATTTCAGTTCGTTTTCAGCAAACTTCAGATGAGCAGGATTTCCGATGTCTGAAATCATTTTAGATCCGAATCCGTCCAGTTTTTTGTATTCCTTTTTGGTGTTTTCCCAAGCGTTCTTTGCACTTCCGAAAGTACGGACAAGTTTATAAAAATTGATATCTCCGATTAAATTACACTCGCGCAGAGCAATGGAATAAAGATGTTCTTCAGAATACATTTGTGTTGTTTTCACAAATGTAGAAATTTTTTAAAATTATTTCCCTCTCAGTTCATCCAGTCTTTCCCAGATATCGTCTTTCTTTTTGTAAGGCAGCTCCATAAAATCTTCGGGATGATTTTCTTTATATTGCTGCCAGAGTTTATCATCTTTTTCGCTGTAATAATTTGGAAATTCCCAGATGAACTTCTTCTTTTTATCGCCTACTTTCTTAAATAAGAGAGCCAGAATTACGCCTACAATTCCACCTGCAAGATGCGCCTGCCATGAAATTTTACTGGGTTCCTGAAGGTTGGAAAACAGTTCTTCGGGAAGCATTCCCCAGATCAGACTTCCATAATACAGAACAACCAACAGAGAAATTGTGAGCAGTTTCATATTCCACTTAAAAACTCCGCTGAAAAAAAGGAAAAATGCAAGAACATAAACTACTCCACTCGCTCCGATGGTACAGGTATAAAGATAATCTCCCGTCATGATATCAATAGGCGGAAGAAGCCAAACCAAAAATCCTGTAGCAAGCCAGCCCGTGATAAACACTTTATTGGCAACCAAAGGATAAAACTGGTACAGCAAAAACATAAGCACCGCGATCGGGATAGAATTTCCTACGATATGCTCCATGTTTCCGTGTAGAAGAGGTGACGTTATAATTCCCAATAAGCCTTCCGGCAACAACGGAATGATCGCCCCGAAACAGCTCTGAAAAAAGCCCTGCATCTGTAAAAAGAAACCCAGCCACATTGCTGCAAGCATAAGTAAAGGATAAAGCAGCGCTTTTTTGGAAATTATATTGTTTTTTAACATAAAGATTTTACGTCAAATGAAAAGCCAAGGATAAATTTCGGAAAAATTGTCGATGAAAAATCTATTTAATTTTTTATTTCAGCCAAAAAGTAATGATTTTCACTGCTTTTTAAACAAAAGTTCTCTGTTTTGTCATCGAAATTCAAAAAGTAAAGGCTGAAAACCATTCTTAAAACTGAATTTCCTTCTGTAAAATTTATATTTAATATTTTTGTAAGGAATTTTGTATAATGAAATCCTGAACTCATGAAGAAGTTTTTATTCACACTCTCTCTTTCTCTGGGAATTGTTGCCAATGCACAAGTTGTTATTACAGACACCGCAGCCATTAAAGTAGATACCGTTAAACACTGGTCGGTTTTAGGAAAACAGTCGCTGATGATTAATCAGGCAGCATTTTCTAACTGGGTAGGTGGAGGAGCCAACAATGTGGGATGGCTTGCTGCGCTGGATTATAACATCACGTATGAAAAAGATAAAGATCTTTGGGAAAACATCATCCTCTTAAATTACGGACAAAATGATACGAAAGGAGTTGGTGTAAGAAAAACGCAGGATGTTATTAATGTTTCCACTAATTACGGAAGGAGGTTTTCAAAAAGCTGGTATCTTTCCGTAGGAGCGGGTCTGATTTCTCAGTTTTCTGCGGGATATGAAGACGGAAATAATCCGGAAGCAAAAAAAATATCTAATTTTATGGCTCCCGGTTATCTGAATGTCGGGATGGGGATTACGTACAGACCGAATGATAACGTAAATGTTACCCTTCGTCCGAGCAACGCGAGATGGGCTTTTGTGCTGGATAAAGATCTTCAGCTTGCAGGAAATTACGGTTTAAAAGCAGACGGAGATTCCTCGATTTTACAATATGGTTTTCTGGGAACGGCTTATTATAAATTCAATTTGATGGAGAACGTAAATATTACCAATACAGCATCCGTTTTCTCCAATTATCTGGATCATCCGGAAAGATTGGTTCTTGCGTATGGAATGATCTTAAATTTAAAGGTTAATAAATTCATTTCGTCCAATATAACAGTGGATGTAATGTACGACCACAATCAGGTTCAGAAAACACAGCTTAAACAGACGTTGGGCGTTGGTTTTGCCTATACTTTAAATAATGGCGTAAAGCGTTCCGACAGAAAAGACAGCCAATGGTGGATTAAAAAATAAAATCATCAATGATCATATTTTTCCCTCAACAGATTTATTGAGGGATTTTTTTGAATATCCTTTAATTTTACATGAGTTCAATGTAAAGATTCCGAATCAAAATTGGCTAAAGCCATTCCTATTGATGTTTTTGTATTGTTTTGCATCGAACCCACATTAATGTTTTCGTCTTTATTTGATATTTTCCTTTGTAAAAAACCGGGATAATCTTTTGATTTTAATACATTTGTTAAAACATATATAAAAGATGAATTTCGAACAGGTTGCTTTACATTTAGAAGCTTACAGGGAACACGACCAGATCATTGATGCGGCAGAATACATCATCCGCTCTTTCAATCTCGAACATGAAAACTTTGAAGGATTTGGTCTTCGTGATGAGGTTTTCCCGAATTCTCTCGTTCTAACGGCAGAAGGCGTTTTAGGAAGCCCGCAAAAAGTAATGATCCCTAAAAATTTATTCGATTTTGATCTGAATCTGGTTTTGAATTTAATTGCTCACGAAATGCTGCATGTAAGGCAGAAAGCTCCGGGACACGTTATTGAAGAAAAAAGCGAAAGGGAATTTCAGGCGTATTACGAAATGCTTTTTCATAAGGTTTTTCCTCAGATTCCTGAAGTATCCGATTTTTATAAGAAAGATTTTGCTCATAAAGCACTCGAATACTACAAAAGAATGGGCGAAGGTTCTGAACTGCAGAAAAAATATGCTGAACAGAAACTTGAAGTAGAACAATTAATCAACTCGTTATCATGATGATGAAACCTGAAATCTCATGGGAGGATTTTGAAAAAATAGACATTCGCTGCGGAACCATTATTGCTGTGAACGATTTTGAAAAGGCAAGAAATCCCTCTTATCAGCTCGAAATAGATTTTGGAGATTTAGGCATTAAAAAATCTTCCGCTCAGATAACTTCATTATACCAGAAAGAAGAATTAATTGGTCAGCAGATTTTGGCTGTCGTTAATTTTCCTAAAAAACAGATCGCCAATTTTTTCAGCGAATGTCTGGTTTTGGGTGTTTATGGTGAAAATAAAAAAGATGTTACCCTTTTAACCCCTTCATTACCCACAAAGAACGGAATGCAGGTAGGATAAGTTTTAAAACATCTGTGAATATAGAAAAACCTCACAGGTTTTTGAAGCCTGTGAGGTTTAGTTTCAAACAAATTACGAAGAATAAAAAATGATACAGCATATTCCTTTAGAAAGAGTTTTATTTCTTGATATTGAGACGGTTCCGGGATTTGGATTGTGGGAAGAACTCTCTGAAGCCGAACAGATGCTTTGGGATAAAAAAACGAAATTCCAGAGAAAAGATGAGGTTTCTCCTGAAGAATTTTATGTGGAAAGAGCCGGAATTATGGCAGAATTCGGGAAGATCATCTGCATCACGATCGGAATGATCGAAAAAAACGATACCCTGAAGATCAAAAGTTTTGCGGGTGACGATGAAAAAAAATTACTTCTGGAATTTGGTGAAATTTTTAACAGCCCGAGACTTCGCGACGTCATTTTATGCGCACATAACGGAAAAGAATTCGATTTTCCGTGGATTGCCCGAAGATATTTAATTAATGGAATGATGCCTCCTACTCCGTTTCAGATGTTCGGAAAAAAGCCTTGGGAAATTCCGCATATCGATACGATGGAACTCTGGAAATTCGGGGATTACAAAAGTTTTGTATCGCTGGAATTGCTGGCTCATGTTTTCGGAATTCCCACTCCAAAAGACGATATCGACGGCTCAATGGTTTCATCAATCTACTACATAGAGAAAGACTTGCAAAGAATAGTTGACTATTGTGAAAAAGATGTCTTAACTTTGGCGAATGTTTTCCGGCGCATGCGTCAGGAAGATTTGTTGAAAAGGTACATCAATTTAGATTAAAAAATGAAATTTACAGACGATCAGATTGCTGACATCGGTGAGGAAATCATCGGTGTTTTAAAAACCGTGTATGACCCTGAAATTCCGGTAGATATCTACGAACTTGGGTTGGTTTATGATGTTCAGATCTCCGATGAAGCGGACGTAAAAATTATCATGACATTAACAACGCCTAACTGTCCGGTTGCAGAAACGCTTCCGCAGGAGGTAAAAGATAAGGTTGCAGAAGTGGAAAATGTAAAAAGCGTAGACTTAGAGCTTACCTTTGAACCAAGCTGGAACAAAGATATGATGAGTGAGGAAGCCAAATTTGAGCTTGGAATGCTTTAAAATTTAATTTCTTCAAATCATTTTTTCCATAAAAATAATGAGCTGTTTCATTTTGAAGCAGCTTTTTTTATTTTCCGTTTTTTCCCCATATACATTTCGTGAAATCCCTAACACACAGAATATGAATCTGATATAATTTTGGTTTCAGAAATCAACAGTATGAAAGCCAATACCATCATCGTATCATTCAATAACGGAAGTGTTCCGCCACAGTATGCTTACCGATATCAGATTATATTTTCCGAACAGGACGGAAATGCCGAACTGAAAATCTTCAGAGGTTACGAAACGGATGAAAAAATGATTGTATCTGAGCAAAGAAAATTCAACACAGAAATTTTTCTTCAGCTTCTTTCTTTAATCAGCAAAATAAAAGATTCTGTAAAAGATCCTTCAATGGTGGGAGGAAGCCAGAGAATGATGGAGGTGAATTCAAAAAAAACCGAGATCTATCCTGATGATGATTTCGGAATTTCTCTGTTCAATCGGTTTTTATATCTGTACAATCCCGATTTCATCAACCAAATTAATTCTAACCTTAACCTTTAAAAACCAATTATCATGGACCAAGCACCTAAAGAACTGTTTGTAGGAGTTATTAATCCTTATGCACTAACTGAAGCTATCACCGGAAGAACATTCGACTGGAAAGACGCAAAATCGTACCAGATTCTTGAAGAAACACTGGAAACCAATTACGCAGAACTGTTTGACATTAAATTTAATTCTCCTTTGTATGCCGGACTGCAACTTAACAGCGACAACACTGTAAAAGTTATGAAATCTGATGATATTAAAATAAGAGCTGCAGATAAGCTGGAAACTGTAAATCTTTCGAATATTAAAACACTCAATGATCTTTCAGGTACCGGAATAAAAGACTTGAACAGCATCGCTGTAAAAAATGCCAGATTAGACAAAGGCGATGTAAAAGTGGTACTGAATATCCCAAAGCTGAATAACACCATCAGCAATAAAGTACTCTCCCCTTCTATTAAAAATATCATTTTCGGGATGGGAAATGCAAACGGATGGACTCCTGCAGGAACTTCATGGAGCGACAGAGGAAATTTCTTCAATGACGTAACGGAGTATAATGACCCGATTCAGGGGGCAGTAGCCAACTGTTATTTTATTGCTGCCATTTCTGCTATTGCATGGGCAGATCCTTATACTATTCAGCATAAAGTGAGAGCCACCGGAACGGGAGAAACAGACCGTACCAATGCCATTCAGTTTTTCACGAAAGGCGGAGGAAAAGATGCGGCAACAAGACTTGTGGAAGTTACTGATAATACCATTATTAACTCTTCCAACAACAATCCTGTATATTGCAGAAGCAACGATGCGGGAGAAATCTGGCCGGCTGTTTATGAAAAAGCATTTGCCAAATGGATCACGAATGTAAATGACGATAAACCGGATATTTCTAAAACGGCTTTCGGAGATCCTGCAAAAGCTGTTGCACAACTTACGAACAAAACACCGTATTATTATTACACTTCACCGAGAACTGCGCTTGATCTTTTTGGCGTTGTAAGAGAAAACTCAATGAGCTGCAAGACCATTAATCCGATGGTTGCATGGACGTATGGATCAGGAAAAGATTATACCGGATCTAATATCGTTGGAAATCATGCTTATACGGTTTTAGGATGGTCTACTTTCAATGGAAAGAACTATATTATACTGAGAAATCCGTGGGGAGTTACCGAACCGAATGGTTTGAATTCTTATCAGGGACTTATCAGCTTTTTCGACGGAAGCTTCTGGAGACCGATTAACATGATTGGAAACGACGGCGTTTTCGCACTGGAAATCAATTCCTTTAAAAATTATTTTGAAGCTTTAGCTGTTACGAAATAGAGAAAAATTCACCTTTTTATTAACCAACCCTTCACTTCAGCTTTCACAGATTTCGGTCTGTGGAAGCTTTTATATTTCTGTGGCAATTTCTTTCCCTTCTCTCCTGCTCCATTCGCTCCATGATCCTACATACAGATTCGGGATTTTAAAGCCTGCGTAATCCAAAGCGAGAATGGTATGACAGGCCGTTACTCCGGAACCACAGTGAATGATGAGATTTTCGGGCTTTCCTTCAAGCAATTTTAAATATTTTTCTCTTAAAATTTCTGGTGAAAGGAAGTTTCCGTTTTCATCAAGATTTTCAGAAAAAGGAATATTAATTGCTCCGGGAATATGTCCTGCAACGAGATCAATCGGCTCAGATTCGCCTCTGTAACGGTATGAATCTCTTACATCTATAACCGTCGATGATTGTTTTGTTAATTCATTTTCAACAGTTTCCAGATCTGAGACAGGAAGAAGCCAGCTTTCTTTATGAATCAATTCAGCCTTTTCGAAAGATTCTTCGCCGAAAGAAAATTCAACCCCTTCTTTTTCAGCATTCTGAAATCCGCCATCCAGAACCTGAACGTTTTCAAAACCGAAAGCTTTCAGCATCCACCAAGTTCTTGCAGCAGCGTTTGATCCGTTTTTATCATCGTAAATAACAATATGGTTATTTTCTGAAATTCCAAGATGGGAAAGTGTTTCTGCAAATTTTTTAATTTCCGGAAGTGGGTGTCTTCCTCCAAAAGCAGCGTTCTCACCGATTTCAGCAAGATCTTTATCCAGATCAATAAATCTCGCTCCTTTAATATGTTTATTCAGATAATTTTGATAAACATCTTTTCCTGCTCTTGCATCAAGAATGATAAGATTTTCTGTTGGAAGATTTTTTAGTTCTGAAGGTGAGATGATTGGTAACATTTTTTGCTTGGTTTAAATTAATATTGTAGAAGTTTTCAACAAAAATAAAACCGCAGAAAATTTCTACGGTCTATTATTTTATTGATAAATGAAAATCATTGTCTGTACCAAATCCGGATGAAGGCTTTTCGCAACCGGACAATTATGCGCTGTTTCTTCTATAAAAGCTTTTTCTTTGTCGGAATAAGAATTCGGAAACACAAAATTGCAAACAATTTCGCCGATTCTTCTTGGTTCGCCTTTCATAATCTTTTGAAGATTACAATAAGCACCATCAATGTTAATCTTTTTTTCTTTGCCTAAAATCGCAATGGTTGTAAGTGCACATTCTGCCAGAGAAGTTGCACACAAATCTGTGGGAGAAAATTTTTCACCTTTTCCGTGATTATCTGTCGGCGCATCGCTTTCAATAAGAGTTCCGGATTGTAAATGCTCTGCTGAACATCTCAAATCTCCAATATATGTAATTTTTGAAGTCATACTAATTAATAATAAAAGAAAACTTGTCTCAAAAATGAAAAATATCTTTCGCTTTGTTATAAGAACTTTCGAAGTTCAGCAGATTGAGTTTATGGTCTGCTTTTTCTACGCTCATAAAGTTGATCACCTGTTCGGTCGGCATATTTCCCACCAGATCATCTTTCGCCATCGGACAGCCTCCGATTCCTTTAATGGCACTGTCGAATCTCGTACATCCCTGATCGTAAGCGGCTTTCAGTTTAGCATAAGAATCTTCATAACGGTTATGGAAATGTGCTCCAAAATTAATTTCAGGATATTTTGAAGGAATTTTTCCGAACAAAAGAGAAATGGTTTCCGGCGTTGCCACTCCCGTTGTATCAGAAAGTAAGATCTCTTTAACGCCAATTTCAGAAAATCGCTGAGCCCAGAAATCTACCTCTTCCCACTTCCACATTTCGCCGTAAGGATTTCCAAAAGCCATTGAAAAATAAATGTTTAACTGTCTGTTTTCATTTTTTACCAGTTCCAGCATTTTAATAATCTCCTGAAAAGCTTCTTCCTGATTTTTATTCGTATTTCTATGCTGAAAAGTTTCGGAAATGGAAAACGGAAAGCCGATAATGTCTACCGACTGATGTTTTAATGCTTTTTCAGCTCCTCTGTAATTGGCAACAATCGCAGAAACTTTGGTATTGGATCGGGATTTATCGATGTTTTCCGCCACCTCATCAGAATCTGCCATTTGCGGAATTGCTTTCGGAGAAACAAAACTCAGACAGTCCAGAACATCAAAACCCACATCCATAAGAGAATTGATGTAATCTATTTTTTTATCAGTCGGGATGAATTCTCCCCACCCCTGCATTGCATCACGCGGACATTCTGTAAGAAACATTTTTAACGTTTAGGTTTTCTCAAATATAATAAAACTAAACAAGTTTATCTAAGATTAAAACAAAGCAATCATTACTTTGATTTTCAGCATTTTATATCATATTAATAATCTCAACAGCTTCTATTCGGTCACAAATAAATTATTCTGAGCATCAAATTTGCTAACTTTACAGGAAATTTATACCAATATAATGAGCGCAATAGAATTCAGCCCTTTGTGGAAAGAAAAGCTACTGAACCGTTTTCTTAATTACGTAAAAATCTATTCAACCAGCGACGCAGAAAGCGAAACCACTCCTTCTACAGAAAGACAGTGGAATATCGCCAACTACATCACGGAAGAACTGAAAACGATAGGTCTTGAAAATGTATCGATCGATGAAAATGGTTATATCATGGGATACGTTCCTTCTAATCTTGAGAATAATGACAAACCGACCATCGGATTTATTTCGCATTACGATACTTCACCGGATTTCAGCGGAGAGAATGTAAAACCGCAGGTTTGGGAAAATTATGACGGAGGAGATCTGGTTTTGAATCAGGCAACAGGATTTACTTTATCGCCATCAAAATTTGAAAGTTTAAAAAAATATATCGGTCAGACCTTAATTACCACAGACGGAAATACCCTTCTTGGAGCCGATGATAAAGCAGGTTGTGCAGAAATTGTAACGGCTGCGGAATATTTAATGGCTCATCCGGAAATCAAGCACGGAAGAATCGCGGTTGGATTTACGCCTGATGAAGAAATCGGAAGAGGAGCACATAAGTTTGATGTGGCAAAATTCGGGGCTGAATTTGCCTACACGATGGACGGCGGAGAAGTTGGCGAACTGGAATATGAAAACTTCAACGCGGCTGGAGCAGTGGTAAAAATCCATGGATTGAGCGTTCATCCGGGTTATGCGTACGGAAAAATGATTAACGCCGCTTTACTGGCTTCTGAATTTGCACAAATGCTTCCTGCCAATGAAACCCCTGCAACGACTAAAGGTTTTGACGGTTTTTATCATTTAATGGACTTAAATGCAGATATTTCTGAAGCTAAATTGCAATACATCATTCGTGATCACGATGCTGTTAAATTTGAGGCAAGAAAGAAATTCATGGAAGAAAAAGTAGCTGAGTTTAATAAGAAACACGGTGAAGGAACTGCCGAAATCGAAATTAAAGAGCAGTACAGAAACATGAAGCAGCAGTTTGAAGGAAAAATGCACATCGTAGATCTTGCCGCAGCAGCGATGAAGGAAGCAGGAATCGAACCAAAGATTAAAGCAATCCGCGGAGGAACAGATGGAGCGCAGTTATCTTACATGGGACTTCCTTGTCCGAATATTTTTGCAGGAGGAATCAATTTCCACGGACCGTATGAATATGTTGCACTGGAAAGTATGGAGAAAGCGATGGAAGTGATTCTGAATATTGCGAAGGCTTAAAAATCTTATTTATATAACTAATCCGGCTTTGTTAAGCCGGATTTTTTATAACATCTTTAGCAAATCTTTCCTTACATGCTCCAAATCTTGAAAAATTCTCTCTACCTTCATTTACCAACTAAAATTTCTTTCAACATAAGTATTTTCAAAAATATTCCAGGGAATACTGCCTGCATTTTTTAGAATTATATTGTTCTTTTTATGAACAAAAATTTTTATTAATCCTCCCGCATGATGATAGCCGTTTAAAACAATAGCAGTGGCTTCACAATATTTAAGTCCTCTTCACACTACAAATTTTTTGCATTTAATACTTCTATGATTCCTCATTACTAAATCATTCTGAATTTTTTATACATTATTGGTCTGATTTTTGTTGAAAAAACGAAAAAAACATTCTTATAAATGAAAAAGAGATTATTTTCAGCAGCATTGATTCTTTTATTGGGAATCGGAGTATCTGCACAAAAAACAAATTCTGTAAAGCAAGAGGTAAAAAAAGATGCCAAAAAAGTAGGAACCGCTGTTAAAGACGGCGCCGAATGGACCGGCAAAACCGCAGAAAAAGGTTATGATGCTACCAAAAAAGGCGTTAAAAATGCAGCAAAATGGACAAAAAAAACGGCTAAAAAAGGTGCAGATGCGGTAGACAAATCCTACCAGAATGTAAAAGCAGACATTAAGAAAGATTAATTACTAAGAAAACCACCGCTATTGCAGTGGTTTTTTAATATCTAAACAGTAAAATTATCTATCCTTGCTGATTTCCCAGAAAAGCGTCCCAACCCTGCGCTGTTAAAGCAACCAGTTGATTAGAACCTCTCGCCACCATAAAATTTCCGTCTTCTTTTTCAACGGCATGACCAATGATGGTAAAATCCGGGTGGTTTTTAATTTTATCAAAATCATTTGGCGAAATCGTGAATAATAATTCATAATCCTCTCCTCCGCTTAAAGCAGCCATCACAGGATTTAAATTGAATTCATCCGCTGTTGTAATCGTCAAATTATCCATCGGAATTTTTTCTTCATACAATCTGAATCCTACTTTCGACTGATCTGAAAGGTGAAGAATTTCAGAAGCCAGACCGTCAGAAACATCAATCATAGAAGTTGGCTTGATATCCAGTTGTTCTAAAATCCCTTTTACATCGGTTCTTGCTTCGGGCTTCAACTGTCTTTCCAGAATATAATCGTAGCCTTCCATTTCCGGCTGCATATTCGGATCGGCTAAGAAAACAGCGTGTTCTCTTTCCAGAATCTGAAGTCCCATATAAGCGCCGCCTAAATCTCCGGTTACTACCAAAAGATCGTTTGGTTTTGCCGTACTTCTTTTCACAATATGCTCATCATTCTCCATCCCGATTGCGGTAATACTCATTACCAAACCGGCATTAGAACTCGTTGTATCTCCGCCAATTAAGTCCACTTTGTATCTCGCGCAAGCGGTCTGAATTCCGGAATAGATTTCTTCCAGAGCTTCCACCGGAAAACGGTTGGAAACGGCAAGAGAAACCAAAATCTGAGTGGGCGTTGCATTCATTGCTGCAATATCACTGAGATTTACAACAACCGCTTTATAGCCTAAGTGTTTCAAAGGCACATATCCCAGATTGAAATGAACACCCTCCGCCAAAACATCTGTTGTAAGAACCACTTTCTTATTTCCGGGATTAATTAATGCCGCATCATCTCCCACTCCAAGCTCCGAAGATTCGTTGGATAGAGGAAAATGCTCCGTTAAATGTTTAATTAAACCAAATTCTCCCAGTTTGGAAATTGGCGTTAATTCTGGATCTTTATCTTCAAACATAAATTAAAATATCATTGATGATTAATAACTGATAAATGATGTCTAAAATCAGGCATCATTTATCAATTATCATTTATTTAGTAAATACTGCCGGATCAACATTTTCCGGACGGAAAGGAAGTTTTTTGAAATCTTCTCTTGTTAAAATTACCGTTTCCGGAGATTTATATTTGTTCATGGCTTCCACCACATCATCAGGCGGCGTGGTCATTTTTCTCAGCATCATATCGATCCAGACTCCGGTTGCTTCTGCAGTGGCACAATGTTCTCCGTCGGTTGTGTAAAATTTATGTACAAAACGGTAAATAGAACAGTCTTCTGCACAGCCGTCAATTTCAAGACTTACAATCACCGTCTGGTCTGCAAATATTTCTTTGAAGAAAGAAAATCTTTCGTGCATGATTACCGGACCGATTCCCCATCGGCTCATTTGGGTAACGCCCATTTTTTCCTGCTTCATAAAAGCCATTCTGGTTTGCGCACAATACTGTACGTAAGATGAATTTGCCAGATGTTTGTTGGCATCAAGATCGCTCCAGCGAACTTCGAATGTATGGTAGAATTTCATTTACTTTTTGTTTTAAAATATAAATTGTGTGATTTTTTATCACAAAAATCATTTTTTGTAGTCAATAATTTCACTGTAAAAATGAAAAATTATATTCTTCAAAATTACTCAAATAAGATGGTTTATAAAAATTGTAGTTTTGCAAAAGTAATCTCGAGCATAAGATTAAAAGTATTATGAAACAAATTATCATTATCGGAGGTGGCGCGGCAGGATTTTTCGCAGCATCGAATCTGGACGAAACAAAATATAAAATTACCATTCTCGAGCAGAATTCAGATGTTCTTCAGAAAGTAAAAATTTCGGGAGGAGGACGCTGCAATGTGACTCATGCCTGTTTTGATCCCAGAGAACTGGTACAGTTTTATCCCCGCGGAAACAAGGAATTGTTGAGTGTTTTCACCAAATTTCAGCCGGGAGACACGATGGATTGGTTTGAGCAGAGAAATGTTACGTTAAAAATAGAAAATGATAACCGTGTTTTTCCGGAAAGCAATTCTTCGCAGACGATAATCAATACTTTTCTACATGAAATTCAGCAGAAAAATGTTGAAGTGAAAACCAAATGTTCTGTAAAAGAAATTGAAAAATCAGGCGAAAAATATATTGTTAAGACCAGTTTAGGTGATTTTGAAGCTGATTTTATCATTTATACAACCGGAAGCTCGCCAAAATCTTTGAAAATGATCGAAAATTTGGGTCATAAAATTATTGATCTGGTTCCGTCGCTTTTTACTTTTAACATTAAAGATGATTTGCTGAAAGATTTAGCCGGAACAAGCTTTGAAATGGCAGAAACTTCCATTCCGAAACTGAAAACCGAAGAAAGCGGACCTTTACTGATTACGCATTGGGGACTTTCGGGACCTGCAATTCTGAAAATTTCAGCTTGGGAAGCGATCAATCTGGCGAAAGTAAAATACAATTTTGAAATTGAGATAAATTTTATCTCAAAAGATATTGATGATGCGGAAGAATTATTTCTAAACTTCAAACAATCGAATCCAAAGAAAACCATCGGACAATCAAAGATTTTTGATATCACCAATCGATTCTGGCAGAGAATTCTGGAGGTTTCAAAAGTGGATCTGAATAAACAGGTTGCCCAGATTTCAGGAAAAGAAATGCAGACCATTCTTGAAAATCTATGCAAAAAGAAATTTAATGTCACTGGAAAATCGACTTTCAAAGATGAATTTGTAACGGCGGGAGGCTTTGATTTAAAGGAAATTAACTTTAAAAACATGTCTTCGAAAATTTTGCCTAACTTTTACGTTGCCGGAGAAGTGCTGAATATTGATGCGGTAACCGGCGGATTTAATTTTCAGGCGTGTTGGAGTGAAGCGTGGCTGATTGCGCAGGATTTGAATCTGAAATAATAATTTAAACACAAATTACACGAATTATTTGTGGTCATTTGTGAGAAATTGGTGACATTAGTGTTTAGATTAAAACACGAATTGCACGAATCTTTTTCACTAATAACACAAATTATTTGTGACCATTTATGGAAAATTTGTGACATTAGCATTTAACTTTGAACACAAATTAAGCGGATACTTTCACGAAAAACACAAATTATTTGTGGACATTTGTGAGAAATTGGTGACATTGGTGTTTAGATAAAAACGAATTGCACGAATCTTTTTTCACTAATTACACAAATTATTGTGATCAATTGTGAGAAATTTGTGATATTAGTGTTTAAAAACAAAAAATGCTTTCCGTCAAAAAAAATATTTCGAACACCTTTAAAATCCTTTTGATGATCGGGTTTGGATATTTCTTTTGGCTGATGCTGAAAATTACGCTAGAATATATTCCGTTGCGCTCTGATGTGAGTTTTTTAATGATCAAACAGACGGAAGTTACCAACAGACCGGAATATCTTTATTTTTTTTACACTCACGTATACACAAGCATTTTTGTTTTGCTGAGTGGATTTTTAGCGATTCTCAGAAAAGATTTCGGCATAAAAAATTTCCACAAAAACACCGGAAAAATCTACATTTTTCTGATTTTGCTTTTCGCGGCTCCGTCTGGAATTTACATGGGAATTTTTGCCAACGGCGGAATTTTATCGAAGGTTTCCTTTGTAATTCTAGGCTGTTTGTGGTGGTTTTCCACTTTTAAAGCCTATCAGTTAGCCCGACAGAAAAAATTTAAAGAACATAAACAATGGATGTGGCGTAGTTTTGCGCTGACAATTTCCGCGGTAACATTAAGAATGTGGAAGGTAATTATTGTATATTTATTCCATCCGAATCCAATGGATGTTTATCAGATCATAGCATGGTTGGGCTGGATTCCGAATATCTTATTAATTGAATATTTAATTGCAAAAAAATACATATGAAAATTTTAAAATTATCGTTAATCTCCTTATTCACAATAGGTTTAACCGCCTGTAAAAAGGATGTAAAAACAACAGATCATTCAAAAGACAGTCTTACGGCAAAGAAGGATTCTGTAGTTGTTCCCGAAGTTTACAAAGAATATTACGGAATTTATATGGGCGATTTCGCGGGAAAAGAAATGATTCAGCCGGAGATCGGAGAAGCGTATGAAGGAGAAGTTTATAAAAAAATTGCCCTGAAAATCAACAGGATTACCAAAGACAGTGTATACGGACAAAGTATTGTTGATGGAAATCAAAGACCATTCAGAGGAGTTTTTAACGAAACTTCAAAGTCCTTTATTCTGGATGAACCCGGAAATGATAAGACCGACGGAAGATTCGAGGTAAAATTGAACAACGACAGTCTTACCGGAAGCTGGAATGCCTTTAATAAATCGGCGGTAAAAGCTCCGAACAAGATTTTAAAGCTTGTGAAAAAAGAGTTTGTATACAACCCGAATTTCATGCTGAATGAAAACAATGACCTCATCGATTGGGAAAATCCGAAAGATTTCGTAGAAAAATATACCGACGAAGAAACCGGAAAGACTGAAACCTACACAGAATCTAAGAACAGAATTGCATCAGATGTCGTTTTTAAAATCAATGCATCCAAGCAGAAATTAACGGAAAAAGATCTTAAAAACCTCAGAAAACTGGATATGGAAATCATAAAAAATGCAGTTTTCGCGAGACACGGCTATGCTTTTAGGAAACAGACCTACCGAAATTTCTTTGAGCAGACCGACTGGTACATTCCGGTTTCCAATAATGTAGACAGCGAGCTTTCTCCTCTTGAAAAGGAAAATGTAGCTTTACTGAACCGCTTCATCAAATACGCTGAAGATAAATACGACAGTTTCGGAAGGTAGTTTAAATAATTAAGAGATTTTTCGACAAGTTCATGATGACACGTGTCAATTATTCTGCTGCAATAATAGTTGGTATTAGCGAAATGTTATCCTGAACCCAAAGAAGAACCCATTAATTTAAACCATTCATTTTCTGAAATTTAACAAAAACAAAAAGCAATAAACATCCAACGAAGTAGCACAGAATATCAATCCACGAAAACGAATTTCCGATCACGATATACATCAGGCTTCCTTTCCGGAAGCCTAATTTTTCAGCAATATTGAAATATTGGGCAACTTCTATTAGAAAAGAAAAAATCAGGATACTGAGAATCAATTTTTTATTATCTTCAATTCTGAAAAATGTTTTGATGAAAGTATAGATCAGCATCACAACAATCACATCTCCGAGATACGCTCTCACAAAGAAAATATCTTTGAGTTTGGTGGCGATTAAAACTTCAGTCAGAAATATAAAAACGGTAGCCAGAAAATATGTATAATTAAATGTAACCCGAAATGCCAATCCTTTTTCTTCCACTTGTAGTCCTTTTTATGTATTATGTAGGTTTTATAACCCTTACAAAATTAAAAATAAAGCAGATTGATAACGATAACAAAACTCATTTTCTAAGATTTTTTTCAGGGTTTATCGTGATGGCTCTTCTTGCTTTATTGATTTTACTTATAAAATGGATCATCACACCACATCAACCCAATGATTTTCACTGATCCTTATTAAAAAATCAATTTTCATTCGGCTTTATTTTTGATGCTTTAAAAATATTATTTTTTATAACACAATTATATGAAAAAGCTGATTATTTTTTTAGGCTTATGGTTAAGTTTCTCATTATCTGCGCAGACCAAGCAGTATAATTCCGTAAAAGAACTTCCGGATTACGCTGTTCTAAGGACGAAAATGAAACTTGATGATGTCTACACCAAGGCAGATACTCCGGCAGAATTTCCCGGCGGAATGGAAACGTTCAAAAGGGAATTTTCAGAGAAAATGGATGTTATTGATGTAAAATCTAAAAAAATAAATACCCGGGTTTATTTTATTGTCGAAAAAACAGGCTATGTAAGATATGTAACTGCATTAGGAGACGATCCGAAACACTCCAAAGCCGCAGAAATTGCTGTAAGAAGGCTTTTTGTAAAATGGAAACCTGCAACAATCAAAGGAGAACCGGTAAGATTTCTTTATACTTTTCCGCTTACTTTGAAGAAATTTGATTAAGTTTCAAGATGAAAATTTTCATACAAAATTTCGGATTAAAACGATGGCTGATTTTGTTTCTGATGATTAATTTCGGTGCCCTGCTTTTCGCACAAAGCAGCCATATTCCTGCTCCATCCCAACCAAAAGAAATTGAAAAAATCCCAATTACGACAATATGTTATTATCCTCCGGATCATGAAGCATATTTTCCAAAGGGTACAGAAGCATTTATTAAAAAAGTTGAAAATCTTATTACACTCGAATCCGTCAAAGTAAAAAAACGTGAAAAAACGCTTACTGCAATGCTCAATTTTACCGTTGAAAAGGATGGAAGCCTTATAGAAATTCAAGCTTTAGGATCAAACACCAACTTTAATACTGCTCTGGAAAAAGCCGTAAAACATGTTCACGGAAAATGGATTCCGGCACAACAGAATGGTTATCTCGTAAGAAGTAAGATTCAGATTCCTGTAAGCATAAATCTCAAATAATTTGCGAAGAACAGAAAACTATCCTCCAATCATTTTCTTAATTGCATTCAGCTTCATCAAAGCTTCAATGGGAGTTAATGTATTGATGTCGATTTTTGTTAATTCTTCTTTGATACTTTCCAGAACCGGATCGTCTAACTGAAAGAAAGAAAGTTGGATATTTTCTTCCGTAACGCGCTTGATCTTTTCAGAAGAACCTCCGCTTTGGGAACGGCTTGCTTCCAGCGTTTTCAGAATTTCATTGGCTCTGTTCACGACTTTGGAAGGCATTCCCGCCAGTTTTGCCACATGAATACCGAAACTGTGTTCGCTTCCTCCCGGAACCAGCTTTCTTAAAAAGATGATATTTCCTTTATTCTCCTGAATGGAAACGTGGAAATTTTTCACGCGCTCGAAACTTACGGTCATTTCATTCAGTTCGTGATAATGCGTTGCAAACAGTGTTTTTGCCTGAGTCGGATGTTGGTGAAGATATTCCGCAATCGCCCATGCAATGGAAACTCCGTCATAGGTAGAAGTTCCGCGCCCGATTTCGTCCAGTAAAATTAAACTTCTCTCGGAAATATTATTCAGAATATTCGCTGCCTCGTTCATTTCTACCATGAAAGTTGATTCTCCTGCAGAAATATTATCCGTTGCGCCAACTCTTGTAAAAATTTTATCTAAAATCCCGATTTTCGCATGTTTTGCCGGAACAAAACTTCCTATTTGCGCCAAAAGACAAACAATTGCCGTCTGTCTAAGAATTGCCGATTTACCCGCCATGTTTGGTCCGGTTACCATGATAATCTGCTGAGAATCTTTATCTAAGAAAATATCATTCGGAATGTATTTTTCGCCTAAAGGAAGCGCATTTTCTATGATCGGATGCCTTGCTTCTTTTAAATCGATGGCAAAACTGTCATTTAAAACAGGTTTGGTATAACTCTCAGAAACAGCCAATTCGGACAAACCAACCGCAACATCCAACTGTGCAATAATTTTAGAGTTTTCCTGAATCTGATCAATGTGAATCATCGTTTCGGAACATACATTTCTGTACAGTTCGTTTTCTAAAACGCCGATTTTTTCTTCGGCTCCAAGAATCTGATTTTCATACTCTTTCAGTTCTTCTGTGATGTAGCGTTCCGCATTTACCAGCGTCTGTTTTCTCAGCCAATCGCCTGGAACTTTATCTTTATGGGTATTTCTGACTTCAATATAATAGCCGAAAACGTTATTAAAATCGATTTTCAGACTCGAAATTCCTGTTCTTTCGATTTCTCTTTGGCACATTTCGTCCAGAAAACCGCGACCTTTGGATTGCAGTCCTCTTAAGCGATCCAGTTCTTCGGAAATTCCTTCTTTAATGACGTTTCCTTTCGATAAATTCACTGGAAGCTCATCATTCAGATGATTTTGAAGGCATTTTATCAGTTCATCCTGATCATACAACGGATCCAGCCAAGCCAGAATATCGGCATGAGGATGAAGCAACGCTTTGATTTTATGTATATTAATTAAACTCTGGCGAAGATATCCCAGTTCTTTCGGTGAAATTTTTTCCGCCGCCAGTTTTCCCATCAGTCGATCCAGATCAGAAATTGATTTTAATAATTGGGAAATTTCATATTTAAGATGGTCATTTTCATTTAAAAAATCAATTAAAGACAATCTTCTGTTGATTTCATCTACAGATTTTAATGGTAGAATGATCCTTCTTCTCAGCAGTCTTCCTCCCATCGGAGTCGAAGTTTTATCGATAATATCTAGTAATGATTTCCCCTGCGGATTGCTTGGATAAACAATCTCAAGATTTCTCAGCGTAAAATTATCCATCATCAGAAAGTCTTCCTGCGGAATAATCTGAATTTTGGTGATGTGAGACAATAAATTATGATGGGTATCTTCCACTAAATAAGCGAAAATCGCTCCTGCTGCGGTAATTGCCAATGGCTGATTTTCCACTCCAAAACCTTTTAACGAATTGGTTTTAAAGTGATTCGTTAGTTTTTCGTAGGCAAAATTATACTGATATGCCCAATCTTCAAGTTTAAAGGCATTTTTATTTTTAAGCTGTTCAGGAATCTGAACACTTCGCTGGTAAATAATCTCACTCGGATCAAATGTATTGACGATATGAAGCAGTTTTTCCAGATTTCCTTCACTCACCAGAAATTCTCCTGTAGAAATATCCACCAAAGCAATTCCGAATTTCTCCTTTTCTTTATGTAGGGAAAGCAGGAAATTATTCTTTTTGGAATTTAGAACCTGATCATTGAACGTAACTCCCGGTGTTACCAGTTCCGTCACTCCCCTTTTTACGATTCCTTTTACCATTTTTGGGTCTTCCAACTGGTCGCAGATAGCAACTCTCATTCCAGCTCTTACGAGTTTTGGCAAATAAGAATCTACCGAATGGTGCGGAAATCCAGCCAGTTCGATATGACCTTCTCCATTCGCTCTTTTCGTTAAAACGATTCCTAAGATCTGTGATGTTCTTACGGCATCCTGCCCGAAAGTTTCATAAAAATCCCCTACTCTGAATAGCAAAAGTGCATCAGGATATTTCGCCTTGATGGTATTGTACTGCGTCATTAACGGGGTTTCTTTCTTCGCTGCCTTTGCCATTACAATCGTTCTTAAGAATTAGGTCGGTAAAAGTATGAAATAAAATAGTAGAAGGAAAGTCTGAAACTTACAACTTAAAAAAAGAAATTTCTTTTATCATTAAGAATGTTTAGCCAAAGCTTCCGAACTTTTCTTATATGCCCACTTTTGCTTGTAATTCACCCACTTTGCTTTGAAAATCTTTCGCATAATTTTATCGGTATATCGCATGATAAAAACATGATACAGCATATTGGCAAAAACATTCGGTTTATTGGGTAATGCACGAAGCGACATTGAAAATCCGGGTTCCAGATAGCGATTAAAATGCCAGAACGCGCCGGGAATAAAAAGCGCATCACCATGTTCCATGAAAATTTCAAAACCTTTGGCGTGTTTCAGGGCGGGAAATTTTTCATAGTCAGGATTTTCATAGTCTACATCATAAATGGTATGAACCGACAACGGAACTTTGTACAAAAATGCAGATTGTTTCTGATCGAATAACAGAATTCTTTTCTTCCCTTCAAAATGAATGTGCAGAAAATCTCCCAAATCTACATCATAGTGCATCAGAACATGAGCTTCACTCCCTCCGAAAAATAAGGTCGGAAGACGTTTGAAAAATTTCATTCCCAAATCCGGATACGTAAAGTTTTTCAGCAGTTCCGGAAGCCGGTCGGTGATGATATAAAAGAAAATCCTGAGATCGGAAGGTTTACTTTTTATCGTATCAATATAATCCTTCATTTTCATTCTAGTAACCGGAGCGTCGCTGCTTTTATTCGCGTCGGCAGGCTTATTATCGTACAAAGGGACTTCCTGTTCACCTGCTTTTTCACGGATAAAATCAAAATTCCATTTGTCGAAGGCATCCCATCGGCTCGCAAAATTTTTAATCAGAAGCGGCTTATGCTTTTTGAAATAATTTTTCTGGAAATCTTCTTTACTGATATCGTTAACAACATCTACACTTTCGAGAATCATTTTGTGTGGTATTTTTAATGCGAAATAAAAATAGTGTTTTTTTGAAATTTGGTGAAATTTTAAAGATAATATAATGTCACAAGGATTTTTTACAAAATTAAATTTTATTGGATATAGAATTGGCAGAATTCGTTTTTAACGCGACGTTCGCAAAGATTCTTTTTAAATGCTGAAAATATTCTTCCGTTCGCTAAGGCGTTTCACTCAGCTAAGGATGATTGCTATAACTTGCTAAACTCAATGTTTTTACAATTAAAAGATATCTCTTATCCCTTTTTCAACGCCTTTTTTTTCAACTAGTTACTTTTGCTATCATTTGCTGAACACAGTGCCTTGGCGATCAAAAAATATACATAAAAAATTAAAATAAATCTTTGCGAACGTCGCGTTAAAAATTAATTATATTCTCTAAATCACATCTTTAAAATCACAATTCATATGTTTTAAATTTTTTAGTAAAGTCGGGATAAAACTAAAATTTTATCTTTGTAAGACGAACGAAATCTATGAGAGTCTACAACACCAAACATTTCCTGAAAATCCTTTTCAGCTTACATAAAAGCGACACTTTAAAAATATTATTTCCAAGCATGATCCTCGTCGGATTATATTCATGGGGCGTAGAATACCTTGAAATTGAACATTTCCGGCTTAATTCGAAATCGGGAATCAGCAATGTGGGTTTAATTCATTCTTTATTGGGCTTTGTGCTTTCTTTGTTGTTGGTTTTCAGAACAAACACAGCTTATGACCGATGGTGGGAAGGCAGAAAACTGTGGGGAAAACTGGTGAATGACACCCGGAATTTTGCCATAAAAGTGAATACTATTTTGGGGGACGACAGACAGAATGCTGAGCAAATTGCAAGATACTTAAAGTTTTTTCCGCATTTTCTGGCAAAACATTTATCTAAAGAATCTACACGACTGGCTTTGGATGAAGATTATTCGGAAATCGAGAAAGAGCTGAAAAATCATGGCCCGAGTGAAATTATCATTCTGATGAGCCACAAATTAAATCAGTTAAAGAAAGAAGGAAAAATCTCAGATATTGAAATGCTGTATCTCGACACTCAGCTTTCCGGTTTTCTGGATGTTTGCGGCGGTTGCGAGAGAATTAAAAATACGCCGATTCCGTATTCTTATTCATCGTTCATTAAAAAGTTTATCATTCTGTATGTTTTTGCACTGCCGATTGCTTACGTTATCAATATCGGAAACTATATTATTCCGCTTACGGTATTCATTTATTATGTTCTGATGAGTCTTGAGCTGATTGCCGAAGAAATTGAAGATCCTTTTAATAATGACGAAAACGATATTCCGATGGAAACCATTGCCCAGAATATTGAGAAAAACGTTCATCAGATCATGGGTACTAAAAAATAACAAAATCCGTTTTTATCTGAAAATCGTAAATATTTATACCTAATTTTGACAAAAAAATAAAATTGGTACAGAAATTAAAACTGGAAGAACTCAACAGAATTGATGTGGAAACCTTTAAATCGGTTGAGAAAATTCCTTTGGTAGTAGTTTTAGACAACATCAGAAGCATGCACAATGTGGGTGCAACGTTCAGGACGGCAGATGCATTTTTAATTCAGAAGATTATCCTTTGCGGAATCACGCCGCAGCCGCCACACCGCGAAATCCACAAAGCCGCTTTGGGAGCTACGGAAAGCGTAGACTGGAGTCATGAAAATGACATTAATACAGCCATTAATGATTTAAAATCTCAGGGATTTGAAGTCGTGGGAATCGAGCAGACGACCAACAGCCAAATGATCACAGATTTCACCATCGATAAAACAAAAAAATACGCGGTGATTTTGGGAAATGAAGTGGAAGGAATAAGCGATGAAGCGCTGCCGAATATTGATTCTTTCCTTGAAATTCCTCAGTTGGGAACCAAACATTCTTTAAATGTAAGCGTTTGCGGAGGAATTGTAATGTGGGAATTTGCAAAGGCTTTAAAATAAAAAAACTGCATATGTCTAAGAGACAGTGCAGTTTGAAATAAATCTAATAAAAAGTAAAAATGAAAGGCGACAAAGGTACTCTTTTTTTTTACACCAACAAATTTTAAAATTATTTTTTTTTATTTTCCTGAAAAAAAGTATCATTTTGAAGAAAAGTTTCGTTTAATTTTTTATAAATTAGCACAATGTTTATCAAGGATTATATCTCAAAAGACTTCCCGTGTTTCAGCCTTTCTGACTCGATAGAATCAGCCAGGGAAATGTTAGAAGCATTTGGATATTCTCATATTTTCATCAAAAAATCCCATCATTTTTACGGTGCGATTGCACAGGATTTCCTGTATGAAGAGGAAGGGACGCTGAAAAATCTCGAACATCAGATCGAGCGTTTTGCCATTCTGGAGGATAACAATATAATGGACAGCATCAGAATATTCTATACCTTCAATTCCAACGTGATTCCTGTCATTAATAAATCCGAGAAATATTTGGGATACATCAGCTGTGAGGATATTTTCCAGGATTTTTCAAAATATCCGCTGTTTTCCGAATCGGGAGCCATTCTTACGGTTGAAACGCCGGCAAGAAAATATTCGATGACGGAGATCGCCAATATTGTGGAAAGCAATAATTCCAAATTTTACGGCGCGTTTATCAGTTTCATGTCGGATGAAGTGATTCAGGTGACGATAAAGATCAGCAATGAAAATCTGAGTTCTATTGATGAAACATTCGACCGATATGATTACCGCATTGTACAGAAGTACTATTCTGATGAAAAATCAGACTTATTGCAGGACAGATTCGGGTTTTTCCAGAAATTCATAGAAATATAAAAACTAATGAAGGCAGCCATTTATTCTCAGAAAAAAGATCTTGATACTTTTTTATATTTAAGCAAATTTATTTCCGAGCTGGAAAGCAGAGGTGTAAAATCTGTTTTGTACGATGAGATGGCTGAAGCGCTTCAGTTTTCAAAGATTTTTGAGACATTTAATAATAAAAAAGACCTTCTGGAGAAAGAAGTGGATCTTTTCTTCACTTTTGGCGGGGACGGAACGATTGTGAATTCTCTCACCTTTATTGAAGATCTTGAAATCCCTATCGTTGGGGTAAATACCGGAAGATTAGGATTTCTGGCAAGTTTTACCAAAGAAGAAGCCTTTAAAGAGTTGGATTCTATTCTGAAAGGCGATGTTAAAACAAGCCGCCGTTCTGTAATTCAGGTTGTTTCACCTGTTCTGGAGGATTTTTTCCCGTATGCTCTAAATGACGTTACGGTATCCAGAAAGGAAACCACTTCCATGATTACAGTAGATTCTTATATTAATAATGAGTTTCTGAATGTTTTCTGGGGAGATGGTGTTATTGTTTCCACTCCTACAGGTTCTACGGCGTATTCGTTGAGTTGCGGAGGACCGATTATTTCCCCAAACAATGAGAACTTCGTTATCACGCCTATTGCACCGCATAATCTTAATGTAAGACCTTTGGTTGTGAATGACAGCGTGGAAATTAAATTCGGAGTCGAAAGCCGCGTTTCACAATATTCTCTTTCTCTGGACTCGCGGTTGATTCATATTGAAACGGATCAGGAAATCGTGATTAAAAAAGCAGATTTTCAGATATTACTCGTTCAGCCGAATAACTTAAGTTTCTACGAAACCATCCGCCAGAAGCTACTTTGGGGAAGAGATAAAAGAAATTAAGAATATTTTAAAAATTATTACCTTTACAGGAATTTAAAAACACCCTAATAATTTATATTAAAAAGCAAAACATGAGCAGAATTTTCCCGGCAGGAGTTGCCACAGGTCAATTAGTTACTGATATTTTTCAGCATGCTAAAGAAAACAAATTTGCATTACCAGCAGTAAACGTAATTGGTTCCAGCAACGTAAACGCGGTTTTGGAAACTGCAGCAAAACTAAACTCACCTGTTATCATTCAGTTCTCTAACGGAGGAGCTGCTTACAACGCAGGAAAAGGGTTAAGCAACGACGGACAGAAAGCAGCTATTTTAGGAGCTGTAGCCGGAGCAAAACATATCCATACCCTTGCAGAAGCTTACGGAGCAACGGTAATCCTTCACACAGACCATGCTGCAAAAAAATTATTGCCTTGGATCGACGGATTGATGGATGCTAACGAAGAATTCTACAAGCAGACAGGAAAATCTCTGTATTCTTCTCATATGCTGGATCTTTCTGAAGAATCTCTGGAAGAAAACTTAGAAATTTCAGCTCAGTATTTTGAAAGAATGGCTAAACTTCAGATGACTTTAGAAGTAGAAATCGGAGTTACAGGAGGTGAAGAAGACGGTGTAGATAATTCGGATGTAGACAATTCTAAATTATATACGCAACCGGAAGATATCGCTTACACTTATGAAAAGTTAAAAGCTGTTTCCGACAACTTTACGATTGCTGCTGCTTTTGGAAACGTACATGGAGTTTATAAGCCAGGAAACGTGGTTCTTACGCCAAAAATCCTTGATAATTCCCAGAAATACGTTCAGGAGAAATTCGGAACTGCTGAAAAGCCGATTAATTTCGTATTCCACGGAGGTTCCGGATCTACTTTGGAAGAGATCAGAGAAGCGATTGATTACGGGGTAATTAAAATGAATATTGATACTGACCTTCAGTTCGCTTACACAGAAGGAATCAGAGATTATATGGTAAACAATATCGATTATTTAAGAACTCAGATCGGAAACCCTGAAGGAGAAGAAAAACCGAACAAAAAATTCTATGACCCAAGAGTTTGGGTAAGAAAGGGTGAGGAAACTTTCTCTAAGAGACTGGTTCAGGCATTTGAAGATTTAAATAACGTAAATACGCTAAAATAAATTATAAATTTTAGATTATAGATTTTAAATTATTTTTAATCTGTAATCTAAAATTCAAAATCTAAAATTTTATACATGGCATTCGAGTGGTTTAAAAGAAAAGCACAAAATATTACGACATCTACTGATGAGAAAAAAGACGTTCCCAAAGGTCTTTGGCATCAGACTCCATCAGGAAAAGTGGTGGAGCATGACGAATTGAAGAGAAATAATTATGTTTCTCCGGAAGACGGTTTCCATGTAAGAATAGGAAGTGCAGAATTTTTTGATATCCTTTTCGATGAAGGTAAATTCACGGAACTGGATGCCAATGTTGAAAGTATTGACATTCTGAACTTTAAAGATACGAAATCTTACACAGACCGTCTGAAAGAAGTAAAAGCTAAAACTAAACTTACCGATTCTATCAGAAACGCGGTAGGAACCGTAAAAGGTACTGAAATGGTGGTTTCCTGTATGGATTTTGCTTTCATCGGCGGTTCTTTAGGTTCCGTAATGGGAGAAAAAATCAGAAGAGCGATTGATTACTGTATCGAGAAAAAACTTCCTTATATGATTATCTGCCAATCCGGTGGTGCAAGAATGCAGGAAGCAACGTATTCTTTGATGCAGTTGGCTAAAGTACAGGCTAAACTGGCTCAGCTTTCAGAAGCAGGACTTTTATACATCGCTTATCTTTGTGATCCTACTTTTGGCGGAATTACAGCCTCTTTCGCAATGACAGCAGATATCATCATGGCTGAACCGGGAGCTTTAATCGGTTTCGCAGGACCAAGAGTTATCCGTGAAACCATCGGAAGAGATTTACCGGAAGGTTTCCAGACTTCAGAATTCCTTCAGGAAAAAGGTTTTGTAGATTTTATCGTTAAAAGAACAGAAATCCGAGATACTGTTTCCAAAACAGTAAATTTATTAGCTGTAAAAGCATAATAATTGTAACAAAATAACACAATCTCTCTCTAATTAGGGAGAGATTTTTTATTCATGAGAACTTTCAAGATATTTTTCAGTACCATCCGAAGTATGAGTTTTAAAAAGATTATCCGTCTTTTAACGCTTGTTCTTCCTCATCCTGTTTTCTCATTGCTCAGTTTTCATGCCACCGTTCAGGCATATACGATTGCTCAGAAAAAATTCCCTAAAACCGCCTCTACCAATGGTGTGGGAAATGCATTCAGGCACGCATTGTGGTGCTGTTTTATTGCGATGTACTGCTCTAAAGTCTCCTCGCCTCAGAAAGCTCTGAAATTCTGTAAAAGAATCACCGATATGCACGAAGAACTATTCCCGAACAAGCCTCTGGAAACCAAAATGGATCTTCACAACAATAAATTCGGGATGAATTACTTTAAAGAACTGCTTCCGGGAGTTCACCGCCAGTTTTTCGAGAAAAGTTTTTTCATTGAAGGCTTAGAAAAGAAAATGAAAGATGCTAAAGTTTTGAAAAATCTGGATGATGATTTTGAGGGGTTTTTGGTGTATCTGGATGAAAAATAAATTTAAACCATTAAGGAGAATTAAGGTTTTAAGTTTAATTAAGATAAATCTTTCTGATTTTTAGGCTTTCCTTAATATTCTTAATTTCTTATTGAATCTTAATGGTTCAAAGAAATAAAAGTTTTTTCAAGTTTTACTTATAATTTATTATCTTTTCTAAAATTTTTAATTTACTCAAATGGTTCTCAGCAGAATTTGGTCGGCATTCATTATCATTGCCATTGCCATTGCAGGTATAAAATACGTTTCATCAGGCAACTACAAAACTATTTTCAATGATATGGTTGTAGGGAAAGGCGGTGATACCGTACAGATTGCCACTCAGAAAATGAATGCACTCTCTCCTGTTGTGCGCGACAGCCTCATGAAAAAGACTGATTTTGCCGACAGCAGGATTCATTATAAAACAGATTCTTTAAAGCAGGATGTAAAAGTGTACCGTGTTCAGGAATCGGATGGGGTAATCGGAACTTCTGAAACGGCAGTGAAAATCTGTCTCGGACTTATCGGAATTATGACTCTATTCATGGGCTTCATGAGTATTGCGGAAAAAGCAGGCGGAATCAATCTTTTAAGCCGGTTAATTCAGCCTTTTTTCTCAAAATTATTTCCCGATATTCCTAAAAACCACCCCGCTTTCGGGCATATGCTGATGAATTTCAGTGCCAATCTTCTCGGTCTGGATAATGCAGCAACACCTTTTGGTCTAAAAGCAATGGAAAGTTTGCAGACTTTAAATCCGAATAAAGACACGGCAAGTAACTCTCAGATCATGTTTCTCTGTCTTCATGCAGGAGGAATGACTCTAATTCCGGTTTCCATCATTGCGATCCGCGCCTCGATGGGTTCAAAAACACCGACGGATATTTTTCTTCCGTGTATGATCGCTACATTTGCAGCAACTTTAGCTGCAATGATCGTAGTTTCCTTATATCAGAAAATCAACCTTTTAAAACCTGTAGTTCTTGCCTACGTCGGTGGAATTTCTGCCATAATCGCGTTGTTGGTTTTGTACCTCACTCAATTAAGCAAGGATGATCTGGATGATTTCAGCAAAGTATTAAGCAACGGTTTAATTCTTTTCATATTTTTAGCCATTGTTCTTGGCGCTGTTTATAAAAAAATCAATGTTTTTGATGCTTTTATTGAAGGAGCAAAAGAAGGTTTTACAACCTGTGTAAAGATTATTCCTTATTTGGTCGGAATGCTGATCGCTATTTCGCTATTGAGAACTTCCGGAGTATTTGACGTAATTATCGATGGCATGAAATGGGTTGCTTATTCTGCAAATTTAGATTCGAGATTTGTAGACGGACTTCCGACCGCTTTAATCAAACCTTTGTCGGGTTCTGGAGCAAGAGGAATGATGGTTGATACCATGACAACTTTCGGCGCAGACAGTTTCCAGGGAAAATTGGCAGCAGTTCTTCAGGGAAGCTCAGACACAACGTTTTATGTCATTGCTGTTTATTTTGGAGCCGTAGCCGTAAAGAATACAAGATACACAGTAATTGCTATGCTTCTAGCTGATTTGGTGGGGATTATTACTTCTATTATATTAGCTTATCTGTTTTTCGCATAAGTATGAAAAATGATACTCGAAATATTTTTGAAAAATCTGCTGAGTTAGTTGGTGGATTACAAATATTTTTGTCTCCGTTTTTAATTGGAGTAGCTATTTCGGCAATAATATACTTTTCCAATCCTAATAATTTCACCCTTGTTATTGCGATTGTACTTCTTCTTTTAGCCACTGGTATCGGTATAAAATTGGCTACTAAGATTTATCGAAGCAAAAAAGGAACAATTGATTTTATATCTAAAACAGACTCAACCCCGGAAATTGATAAATTTTTAAATAAAGAAGAAAATGATCACAGATAAAGAATTCACCCTACGATTAATACGCCAGTTAACTCAGGCATTAGAAAAGCTGATTTTGGATAAACCTGAAGAAAGTTTAATGCAGAAAGAGCTTGATTTTGAATCTTTAATGAAAGACATTTTTAAGTTTGATTTTACAACGCTTTCATCAAAACCGAAAGAGGAAATCATAGAAATTGTTAATGAAAGACAGGAAAGAGACCATAAAGATTACTATGAAATGTTAGGAAATCTTTTCTATTTTAACGGAAAACAATCTGATAACAAAGATTTTTTAGATAAAGCAAAAACATTCTATGAACTGTATCTCCAAACCAGCGGAATTTTTGCACTTCCTGTTATCAACAGAATTTCAGAAATAAAAAAAGCACTTGAGTAAAGTGCTTTTGTATTTTTAGAACGTAATTTTGTATGATCCTGTAGAAGAAACACTCGCTTTTTCTGCTTTTACGTATTTCTTAACCCACGATATCGCATTCGAACTGATACATGGATCCGAAGTTCCGCCCGATCTTCTCGCCGAAACAACGTTTCCTGCTTTATCTACAGTGTAAGCAATGGTAATCGTTCCGCTTGCTGTACAGTTATTCGCGGGTTGTGATCCTCCTCTTCCCATCGTTCCGGGGATAAATCCTACCAGTTTTCTGTCGATTCCGACTTTGCTGTCACCATTTCCGTCTCCGCCTAAAGGATCTCCTGCATTTCCGATTCCGTTTCCGTCACCCTGGCTTCCTGCTTTTGTCCCACGTCCTCTGATTAGATTTCCAATAGCAGCGTTTCCTTTGCCGTCTCCATTTCCTGTTTTTGAATTGGCGGTTGCAGCGCCGGATTTTTTTGTATTTTTCGTTGCAGAGGTACTCGTGGAAGTCTTTTTACTTTCCGCTTTGGATTCTTCTTTGTTTGAAACCGAAATTTTGGCATTGTTTCCCGTTATAATTTTGTCTTTTGCCTCTGTTTTTTTGGTTTCAGGTTGTGGATCCGGCTGGATAACGGTCTTGGTTTCAGGCACAGCGGTTTCTGCAGGTTCAGAAGAGACTTCTTCTGTCGCAGCAGCAAGGCTTCCCGGCTGATCTGCCGGTTCTTCTACCCCATTTCCGTTTCTGTTGTCTCCAAAATTAACCAGCATGGTTGTAATAACTTCTGGCTGTTCATCGAGTTCCGGTTTCAGTTTATACAGAAAAACAAATAAAAGAATGGCAGACCAAATGAGAATAGAAAGCACTGCGCTTTTTATCCTGTCTCTGTTTTGCTCATCTTTACTGATTATATGGCTTCTCATTTTAAAATTCTCCTTACTTCGAAGAGTTATTTATCTTTAACGGTTGCAATGGCAATATTGAATTTATTTTTTTCGGCAATTTCCATTACAAAAACCACGTCTTTATGAAGGGTATTTTCGTCTGCTCTTATGGTGAAAGATTTATTCGCCTGACCTGTTAATTTATTGACAATGGTCTGTTCCAATTCTCCTCTGTTCACAGAATTATCGTCTACAAAATAAGACCCATCCGGTTTTACGCTCACCACCAAAGGATTCGGAATATTGTCTGCTGCGGTATCTGCTTTTGGTAATTTTACATCGATCGCACTTTGGTTGGCTGCCGAAGAAGTTACCATAAAGAAGATCAGCATCAGCAAGATAACATCTGTCATCGCTGCCAAACTGAACTCCGGATTTGCTTTATTTCTTCTCTGAATTTTCATCTGTTGATTCTGATTTTATGTTTGTCAGATGGAACCTTTCGGTTTCATAAGAAAAAATTATAACGGTTTATTGATAAGGTCTAAAAATTCTCCGGACATATTTTGTGCCTTCAATACAAACTTATCAATTCTTGTAAGTAATAAATTGTAAAAAAAGTTTGCCGGAATTGCTACAGCAAGACCTACTGCTGTTTGTCCCAATGCAGTATAAATGCCTTCAGACAAAGTTTTCGGGGAGAAAGAACCCGTTGCATGAGACAAATTGAAGAATGCGATGATCATCCCGATTACCGTTCCCAAAAGTCCCAACATAGGAGCAATACTTGGAACCACAGCCAAAAGATTCAGATTTTTTTCCATGTTGGCAACCTCAACCTGAGCCTGAGATTCCATCGCACTTACGATATCCGAAACAGGGCGCCCCAATCTGGAAATTCCTTTTTCTAAAATTCTGCCTTCCGGAGAATTTTGTCTTTTACAGTAATCTGCCGCAGACTCTATTTTACCATCTCTGATAAAATCTTCGATATTATCCATAAAATTGGCATCTGTTTTTGAGGTTAATCTTTTAATAAAGAAAAAGCGCTCAAAGAAAAGATATACGGAAAATACACCGAGCAACAACACGGTTACCATCACTATTTTAGCGAAAGCTCCTCCGTGGAACATGATTTTCCAAAATGAGAATTCTAAATCGTCTGCCGCTACTGAAGGTGCAGCAACCTGGGCAAATAAAATCTGAGTAAGTTCCGTTAACAGCATTAAAGTGTATTTTTATAAAAGTTGTAACGACAAAAGTAATGGAATATTATGAATTGAACTCTTAAAAATTGCTTAAAAACAACTTAAAGTTTGTTATTTTCATAAACAGCAAATTTCTTTCCAAAAAACAATTTGAAAAGAAATCTGATATAAAAATGTGGAGAAAGATTACACTTAATCTTCGTCTACCTCTATTTCTTCCTGCTTGAATTCACATTTCAGCCTGAAAGGAATCGGCGTGTCTGATCCTGTATAGAAATCATCAATCGTTCCTTTCCAGATTACCTGAAGTTCTCCTTCTTCATTTTTCTCAAACTGAAGCTCGTTATCATAAATAAAAGCTTCCTCGTCATCAAAAAGATCTACTTCGGTATATGTATCTTCATCAGAGTCATTAATGGTGATGGTTTTTCCTTCTATTTCCGCGGAATCAATAGGGAAATCGAATACTTCAAGAGAGAGTTGCGGAAAGTTGTACTGTAATGAATCATCCTCTACATGATCCAGACTGTCATCCGTAATAATTTCAACTTCCAGAAAATGTTGTTGATTGCTGTAAACCGCTTTGCAATAAGTATTTCTGATATTGTACTTTAGCGTTTCGTCCGGATGGTAAATTTTTAAAATCCCTTTCATTATTTCTTAAAAAAAAGAGCGGTAATAATATGATTGTTAAACGTTTTCAACAAAGATAAAAAATAGATTGAACGTGAAAAATTTTTTGAAAAGTATTTTTAAAAAATCTGTTTTAAATTAATATAATAAGACTCTAAAATTTTAAACTTATGAAAAAGTGCCGCTATATGATAACGACACTTATACAAAAATTTAATTATTAAAATAAGTTATTCAATTTTTTCGGCTTTAAGCTGAGTCGTATTCAATCGTGCATTGCTTGGCGCATTTGCAGATTTTTGAAATTTCAGTTCAGAACCATTCCAATGAACAGGTTTTCCTTTGGAAGAAGTATCTGTTTCATTATGAAGTACGGCAGTCATATTTTCGTCATAATCCTTTGAAAGAATTTCTTTTGGAACAGCAACATTTTCAAGATCTTTTCTCGTTCCTACAGCAATGTATGAGAATTTTACAGCATTGTTATCATCAGTTTTGGCACTGAATCCTGTTTTTGTAGGCTCCTGCTCAAGATAGATCTGAGATCTTTTCCCGATTGGGGTAATGGTTACCACTACAGAATTTTCCGCAACAAGATCAGAGAATTTCCTGTCAAAAGAAACATTTATCCTTCCGCTTGCATCAAGAGTTGCCGTTCCTCGTGTATAAATATCTGCCGTGGTAGACGTAGGAACGTACGTTGTAATTCTTTCTGCGCTTCCGTCTACAGTACTTACATTAGCAATTACATTATTGGTATAGGTTGCACCGTCCACATACATTCCGTAACGGCTTCCGCTCGCATTAATTCCGTAAACATTTCCTCTAAAAGCGGCTCCCATAAGATCTCCAACTCCCATAACTCCAAAGCCCGCTGCCTCAGAACCCAACGCAGATCTGCCTGTTCCTGTAGACATCGCGGCATTTCCATACACACCTGCATTAGCCGATCCCGAAGTTCGATATCCCAAGACTCCGAAGATTCCTGCAACCTGCGAATTTCCCAAAACACCACCCGATCTGTCAACAGCCGCTACGCCTCCTACCGAAAGAACCTCGCCTAAAACACCAAAAATATAAGCATCATTAGCCGCTGTAGGTTCTGCATTTCCCATTGATCCGTAAAGCGTGGTATGTGCTAAAGTGGTAGCGGCAGAACTCGGCCCTGAATATCCACTTCCGGAATTGCTTGCAGCAGTACTTCCTATCGTTCTATTGCCCCAAACTCCCGCTCTTCTCGTGGAAACATCTGCAGTTGCGTCCGTAGATGTTGTCGTAGTAGCAGTATATATACCGGAAGATGTACCTGCCGAAAGTACACTTACTCCTCCTCCCGTAGAAGTTGTACCATCCATTTGTACTCTTACTCCATTTCCTGTAGAGTTTCCACTGTGAATAACGAAAATCCCATTACTTGTGGTTGCTGTATTTGTATTCTGTACTCTCAAACCTTCCCCTGTTCCACTATGATTAATAAAAGCTCCTAATGACGAATTCCCAGAAGCCATTAAAATATTCAATCCTCTTGAATTCGCGGCTGTCCCATTTTGGCTAATCGCCAATGCCCTATCTTGAGTTGCAGAACCCATATCAATAAACATTCCTTTGGATCCCGTACTTGCTAAACCTCCTGTATCTGCTGCACTACTCGACTGACTTATGATTGCACCGGGTTGATTGGTTGTCCCTGATTCTAAAATGTGAATTTTTGCAGAAGGAGTTGTTGTTCCGAATCCTGAATTTCCATTATTAAGAAGAGACATTCCACTTGCTGCAACATTACTTGGCTGAAACCTCGCAAAAATACCTGTCGCATTAGAAGGTGCTGCATTATTGATGATTCTCACCAATCCATTTGTAGAATTTAAGGCTGTACTTGTAGAAGTAATATCCAGCAAAGTTCCTGTAGTTAAAGCATTGGCTCTTAAAGTGAGTGGCGTTTGCGTACTTGCAGTAGTCCAATCCCAACTTTGCGCAAAGTTTTTACTGTCGATCGAATTGTTTGCCGTTCCGTCGATAAGTCCTGAAATTGGTGTTTTCGCTGCCGTTCCAAAATTATTAATAGCAACCCATTTTGCTAATCCGGAATTATAATAATAAAATCCAGGAGCGGTAAGATCTATTGTACTTCCGGTAAGACTAGTGGCTGCAGTAGTCGCATAAATCATCATAGAATTTTGAGAACTTCCCAGAAGAAGCTCCATGCTTTTAATCTGATCTCCTGTTAATCTTGGAATTAAAATACCTTCGGGTTTTGTTCCATTGGTTTTGGAAACAATTTCAAAAGTTGTATTGGGCGAAGTTGAATTTATACCCACTTGAGCATAAAAAGCAGAGATGCTTGAAAAAGCAACTGCCAGGTTAAGTAGTTTTTTAGTCATATCAATTAAATTAGATTTTCATATTAAATTAAATAATAATTAAAATAATTCACAATACTTTTACTTATTATTTAATTAATCGCTAATATAGAAAAAAAACTAACAACACAAAACATATAGCATAAATAATTATTTTTTTTTACACATAATTTAAATAAACGCTTTTTTTTTAATTAATAAAACAATTAAATATATTTTTAACCCAACACAGACGTTTTTAAATTAAAAATTTACAATTATCAATATCATTTCATAGAAATAATTGGATTTAATGTAAATATTTTCATTAAAGAGAATAAAATAACAAATAATATCCTCTTTATCATCTTAATTGTAGTTGATCGGAAGTTTACATTGATATAATATTTATTTTTGTTCTCTAAAGATTCCGGAATGAAAAACATCATATCAAAAAGTATTATAGGATTAGGCATAATGATCAGTTTAGGATCATGCAAAAAATCCGATTCCCCTTTAACGAAAGTAACACCATCCAATCTGGATTCTATTGCTTCCAATTATTATGAACAGTATCTGAAATTATATCCTCTGGATGCAACTTCACAGGGAGATTTACGTTATAACGATCAGCTTCCGATTAACATCGATAAAGATTTTATCTCCGGAGAAGTCGCTTTCTACCGTTCTGTAGAAAAACAACTGGAAAACGTGGATTATAAGAATCTTTCAGACGAAGATAAAGTAGTTTACGATGTACTGAATTTTACGTTAAAAGATAAGATAGAAAACTACAATTATCATCCGGAATATATTCCTTTTACGCAATTCGGAGGTTTGCCGCTTAACTTTCCATTGTATGGAAGCGGAGAAGGAAGCCAGCCTTTTAAAACAGAAAAAGATTATTCTGACTGGCTGAAAAGAATGGAAAAATTTCTGGAATGGATGAATGCCGCCACCGATAATTTCCGCGAAGGAATTAATAATAAAATGGTCTTGCCTAAAAAACTGGTGGTAAAGATGATTCCTCAAATGAGAGCCGAAGAAATTATAACGACTGATTTTGATAAGAATATTTTCTACGGACCCATCAGAAAATTTCCGAAAAATTTCACAAACGAGCAGAAAGAAAAATTTTCAAAGCTTTATCAGGACGCCATCGTACAGAAAATTATTCCTGCTTATACTAAAATGGGCAACTTTTTGGAAAAAGAATATCTACCAAAAGCAAGGGAAACAGACGGTTACAACAGCCTGCCAAACGGAAAGGAAATTTACAGGTATTATGCAAAAAGCTGGACGACAACCGATAAAACGCCTGAAGAAATTAATAAAATCGGACTTCAGCAGGTGGCAATGCTTCGTGCGGAAATGGAAAAGGTTAAACAGCAGGTTGGATTTACCGGCACATTGGAAGAATTTATTAATTATGTAAAGACAGATCCGAAAGCAATGCCATACAAGACTTCAAAGGAAGTTTTAGCGGCATTCAACGGAATTTTAACGAAAATTACACCGAAGCTGAAAACCATGTTTTCCGTAACACCGAAAACAGGATTTGAAATCAGACAAACTGAAAAATTCAGGGAAGCAAGCGCAAGTGCAGAATATATTCAGGGAACACCGGACGGAAAAAGACCAGGAATATTTTACGTTCCGCTTCCGGATCCGTCAAAATTCAACGTAACTTCAGGTATGGAATCTTTGTTCTTACACGAGGCTATTCCAGGACATCATTATCAGGTTTCTTTACAGCAGGAAAACACCAAACTCCCGAAATTCATGAGATTCGGCTGGTTTGGAGCTTACGGTGAAGGATGGGCACACTATTGCGAAACATTAGGACCGGAATTCGGCTTATATACAGATCCTTATCAGAAGATGGGCTACCTGAGCGACCAAATGCTAAGAGCAGTAAGACTGGTAGTAGACACGGGTCTCCACACCGGAAAAATGAAACGAGAAGAGGCAATAAAATATTTCCTGAGCAATATTTCTTACGATGAAGCCGGAGCAACCGCCGAAGTGGAACGATATATGGCGATGCCGGGACAGGCTTTAGGCTATAAAATCGGTTCATTGAGAATTCGTGAGCTGAGAGAAAAATATCAGAAAGAACTGGGAAGTAAATTTAATTTAGCCAAATTCCATGATGAAGTTTTGAGCCAGGGCTGCCTTCCTTTGGATGTTCTGAACAGAAAAATGGAACTTTGGGCAAAAAAACAGAAATAAATTTTGCCGGAATCACTAAAACGCAAAAAACTTTCTTACCGCAAAGGATGTAAAAGATTTTAACACGTGAGTTGTCTAAGTTTAATCCTTAAATGGAAAGAAAGATCACATAAGGTAAAAAATCAAAGATTTTCTCTTGCAGACTTTTAAAATACTTTAAATAAATCTGATAAAGTCTTTTGTGTATCTTTTGCGGTTAAATTTAAAATTGATTGTCCGTTTATTAACCTAAAGCTTCGACAGGCTCAGCTTGACATCGCTAAAAATCAAGCGTTTGGTATTAGAGGTGTCACACTGAGCTTGTCGAAGTGCCTGTTATAAATAATTGATTTTCATACCAATGAATAGTAATAGACTGTTTAACGGATATTCAAAATTTAAAATTAATTTAAACAAAATTATAGTTTGCGCTTTTGCAATTAAAGCTGAATAATTAAAAAAATACAACGAAAAAAAATGTTTACAGTAGAACAAATTGAAAATGCACACAGCAAAGTAAAATCCGGAGCAGATTTTCCGAATTACATCAAAGAAATTAAGGAATTAGGCGTGAAATCTTTTGAAACATGGGTAAAAGACAGCCATACCGAATATTTTGGAGAAAATGATTACGCCACAAAATCCCAGCCAAAATACGCTGATCTTACGATTGAACATACTGTGGATAAAGAAAAGTTTATTCAGCAGTTAAAAAGTCATCAGAGAGGAGAGACGGATTATATGAAATTTTGTGAAGACTGCGCTGAAACGGGAGTTGAAAAATGGATTGTAGATCTGGATCAATTTACCTGCATTTACTACGACAAAGCAGGAAACGAAATCCTAACAGAAGAAATTCCTCATTAAAAAACTGAAGTCACAAATTAATTTTTGTGGCTTTTTTGTTTAGCTTTATGTTTTAAAACAGATTATGATAAAAACACTTCTTTTTTTAAGCTTTTCCATTTTGGGATTGTGTTTTTTAAGCTGTAAAAAAGAAAACAGGAAAATTTTAAAACCTGAAAATATTACTGTTGATGAAAATTTAAGTAAAAATGATACATTCAAAATTCTATCAAAATATCCTGAGCTTAAATTATTTAACAGTGAAAAAGTTGAAAGTCTAACAAGAACCGCTCATATTGTACAAGAAGATGGTTATTATGAAAGCATTTTCTATCCTCGAAGAAAGCAATACAGATTTTTTCAGTTCAGCGATTATAAATGCAAAACTGAATACAAAGGAGACACCATCAATATCTGGCTTAACAATTACAACGGATATTTTGGAAACGGAGTTTTGATAAAGGTTTTTAATGATCAGTTTTTAATTCAAGATATTAACCCAAAAACATTAAAAGGCGAAATTAAATTTATCAATTCTTATCCGGTGTATCAGAAATTGGTTCTTAACAAGTACCCGTTTCAAAAAAATGACAGCATTTATGGGTTTATCGACTACGAGACGAAGCTGGATTCTCTGGTTACTAAAAATTTCAGAGGATATTTTAAAACAAAAATTAAATAAGAAAAATAATGACAGAAAGTCTAAAATCGCTATTCCTAAGGGATTTAAATAAGCTGAAACAGGAAATTGAATCTTATCAGAATGAAACAAATCTCTGGAAAACAGAGGCAAACATTTCAAATTCGGCAGGAAATTTAACGTTGCATATTGTGGGAAATCTCAGTCATTTTGTGGGAGCCGTTTTGGGAAATTCCGGCTATGTAAGAAACAGGGAGCTTGAATTTTCATTAAAAGATATTCCGAGAATGGAATTAGTTCAACAGATTGAAAAGACTATCGAAACGGTGACGATTATGCTTGAAAGGCTGTCTGATGAAGACCTCCAGAAACCATATCCGCTTGAACCTTTGGGTTATGGAATGACGACGGAATATTTCCTGATCCATCTTTTCGGGCATCTGAGTTATCATTTGGGACAGATCAATTATCACCGAAGATTGTTGGATTGATTTGCTTCTTCATCTATTTAACCACCCCGTCAAAAATTCTTCCGAATTTTCGCCACCCCTCCAAAGGAGGGGAATTCAGGCTTCGGAAAAGATTGTTTATTTTTCGAACAGCATTTTGGTGATGAAATCTTTGGCTCCGTTTCCGCGCGCAGGAGAATATTCTCTTCCGTAGAAAATAATCTGAAGATGGAGTTTATTCCAGACTTCTTCTTTCCAGAGTTTTTTAGCGTCTTTTTCGGTTTCTACTACGTTTTTTCCGGAAGTGAGCTTCCATTGTGTCATTAATCTGTGAATGTGGGTATCTACAGGAAAAGCAGGAAATCCAAAGCCCTGACTCATCACCACAGAAGCGGTTTTATGTCCAACTCCGGGAAGCGCTTCGAGTTCTTCGTAGGTTTGCGGCACTACTCCATTATGTCTTTCCAGAAGCAGTTCTGCCATTCTTTTAAGATTTTTGGCTTTGGTATTGGCAAGTCCGATTTCTTTAATTAATTCTTTAATCTGATATTCCTCCAGCTTTGCCATTCTTTGCGGGGTTCCTGCCACCGCGAAAAGCTCAGGCGTTACCTGATTAACCTTTTTATCGGTCGTCTGTGCAGATAGCGCAACAGCAACCATTAAAGTGTAAGGATCGGTGTGATCCAGCGGAATAGGAACTTCAGGATATAGTTTTTCTAATTCGGTCTGTACGAGTTCAGCTCTTTGCTTTTTTGTCATGGAAGCATTAAATTTGAACAAAAATAAATCATTATGTTGAAAGTCGGAGACAAATTACCTCAATTTGAAGGAACCAATCAGGATGGCGAAACGGTACATTCTGAAAATCTGATCGGTAAAAAGCTTGTTGTTTTTTTCTATCCGAAAGCAAATACTCCGGGTTGTACTGCTGAAGCATGCAATCTGAGAGACAATTATGCCGAACTTAAGAAACAGGGATTTGAATTGTTGGGAGTAAGTGCAGATCCTGTAAAAAGTCAGAAAAAATTCAGTGAAAAATTTGAATTTCCGTTTGATATTATTGCCGATGAAACGCGTGATGTTATTGAAAAATTTGGAGTTTGGCAACTGAAAAAATTTATGGGAAAAGAATTTATGGGAATTGTGAGAACTACTTTTGTTTTTGATGAAAACGGAATCTGTACAGAGGTTATCGATAAGGTAAAGACGAAAGATCACGCTGCACAGATTTTGAAATAGCTTTTAAATAATATTTCTAATTTAACCGCAAAAGGCTCAAAAGAATAAAAATCAGAGATCTTCAAAAACTGTTGAATGTTTTTTGTGGCTTTTGCGGTTAAATTAAAGTAAAGTAAAAACGATACTATTCTGTTTCGTAGTACATCAGTTCCTCCGGATCGTTGGGAATGGTGACGAATTTTTGGAATTTTAACCCCAGCTTTTCAATTAATTTCTGAGATGAAAAGTTGTCTTTTGTTGTAATGGCAGAAATCTTTTTCAACCCGAAATCATCCATTCCGACAGATTTTATCTTTAAAGCTGCTTCATAAGCGTACCCTTTTCCTTCAAACTCATCTAAAAGCGAAAAGCCGATATCCACAACATCCAATCCTTCCCTTTCGAAAATTCCAACTCCTCCGATTTTATGATTCCCATCCTTGGTAAGCATTAAATAATTTCCATAGCCCAATCTTTCTATCTGAGGAAGAAAACGGTTTCTGATATAATCTTCTGCGTCAGAAAGTGTCTTCAAATTACGATCTCCGATAAACTGAATGAATTTCGGACGGTTGTAAAGATCCAGAATAAATCCTGTATCTTCCAGAGACATCAGACGAAGAATCAGACGTTCTGTTTCGTAAAAATTATTTCCGTTTTGTGGATCTTGCGGGTTTCTTTTTAGGCTCATCTTTCGGTTCTTCTTTTTTCTCGATCTTCAGCAATCTTGGGTTATTGGTGCATTTTTTATTATAAAGCTCAATGTACGAACCGTTATCTTTCGCTTCCGTAATTATTCCTGTTGATTTACTGATGGTTAAAGTAAAATGTTTTTTCTGATAAGGACATTCTGTAGAAGTCAGCTTTCCTAAATTCAGATAATAATTGGATTTATCTTCGTAATAATTCGCCGCAATATCTCTGAATTCTTCATCGATAATATAACCGTCTGTTGCTGCAGAAATGGCAGCATCCTGAATGTCACCGGGTTTTCCCACAAAGTTTTTAAGCCCTTCAAGAGTGGTAACATATTCTGTCTTTCCTCCGGATACATAGACGATGAAATAAAATTCATTTTCTTCCGCAATTCCGATATTGAATCCTGAGGTTTGTGAAACATAATCTATCGCCGCTCCTGATTGTTTCAAAATACGGTCTTTCCCATAACTGCTGTGAATCAGCAGCCAGGAAGAGGCTTTAACATTCGGAATGATGTTTTGTAAAATACTGGAAACATTCGAAAAATGCTTCTTTTCCTGCGCGTAAGAAAATGTTCCCAAAAACAAAAACCCGAATACCCAGAATTTTCTTATCAATGTTATCATAGTTACAGAACGAGGAAAAAAGAAAATTATTTTACATGAATTTATCTCCTTTCTTCAGGTTTTTAAGGTCTAAAACATAGTCTTTTATGAGCTGATCGTGATCTCTCGGACAGATTAGAAGAGCTTTATCGGTATCTACAATGATGTAATTTTCCAATCCGTCGATAACCACTGCTTTATTGTTATTTTTCATACGGATTACATTTCCTTTTGCGTTGTAGGTAAGAATCGGCTGTTTAGATTTTACGGCATTCAGATTCTCATCCTTGTCTGCATTTTCATAAACGGAAGTCCAGGTTCCCAGATCGCTCCAGCCCAAATCTGCCGGAATTACATAAACATTCTGTGCTTTTTCTAAAATCCCGTTATCAATAGAAATTTTCTGGACTTTAGGATAAATCAGTTCAATACAGCTTTTTTCACTGTCTGCATTGTATTCGCAAGCCATAAAATGCTGCGTCATTTCCGGAAGATACATTTCAAAGGCATGATGGATGCTTTTTACGTTCCAGATAAAAATGCCTGCATTCCAAAGGAAATCACCGCTTTCCAGAAAGCTTTTGGCAATCTCAAGAATCGGTTTTTCCGTAAAAGTTTTTACTTTATAATAATCAGAATCATGCTTATCAACAAACTGAATGTATCCATATCCTGTATCTGGTCTTGTTGGTGTAATTCCCAACGTTACCAGATATTCGTTCTTTGCAGCAATTTCAAAAGCCAGTTCTACCTTTTCCAGAAAAGTTTCTTCTTTTAAAATTAAATGATCTGCAGGAAGTACAATCATGGTTGCATCCGGATCTGTTTCCGCGATTTTATTCGCCATATAAAGATTGCACGGAGCCGTATTTTTAAGCAAAGGTTCGCCTACAATATTTTCCTGCGGAACTTCCGGCAACTGCTGATGCGAAAGCTCTACATACTCTTTATTCGTAATCACAAATATATTTTCGTTAGGAATAATTCTGCTGATCCTGTCATAGGTCTGCTGAATCATGGTGCGTCCCACTCCTAAAATATCCTGAAACTGTTTCGGAAATTTCTGCGTACTCATAGGCCAGAATCTGCTTCCGATTCCACCTGCCATAATGACGCAATATCTGTTTGATTTTGACATTCTTATGTGTATTTTTCTACCCTTGCCAATGGTTTGAAAGAATACTTTCTTCCTGTAGCCAAGTTTTTACAAAGATAGTTTTTTTTAATTAGACCTTCTAAAAGGTACTTTTCGTTTCGGTAGATAAAGAAGTCTCCTTTCTGAAGCGTTTCAATAAAAACAAGCGTATCGTCCTGCTTTTCAGAATGAAAATATTTTACCAGATCCGGACTCGCCATGAAATTGGCTTTCGGAGATTTCGAAAATTTAACAATGACCGGTCTTAAATCTTCTTCATATACCTCAAGACTCTGCAAAAGCATCTGCCTGAAAGTATGTTTCCATTCGTTTCCGTGAGGAGAAATTCTTCTGCCGTACTTCTCAAAGGCAATAAGATGCGCCAACTCATGGGTTAACACAAAGAAAAATAATTGCGGAGCCAAAGTGGAATTGATCGTAATCTCATGAGAATGATCCTGAAGTTTACGATAATCTCCCAGTTTGGAATTCCTGTTGCGTGTGACTTTTATATGAATATAATAGTCTGCAAACCAGATTTTTAAATATTGAAGCGTATTTTGCGGTAAATATTTTTCTAATGACTGAATAGACATTTTACAAACTTAATGGAATTCCGGCATAGAAATTCAACAATTTAAGACTGAAAACATAATTATATTTTGCCTGAGCTACAGAACCCTGTGCATTAGCATAATTATTTCTTGCAATATTTACATCATAAATGGTAGATCTTCCTGCTGCATAACTTTTATCTGCAAACTCCAATGCAAGTTTGGTGCTTTTCTCTGCCTGAAGCGATGAGAGATAGATTTCGTAATTGGCATCCACATCAAACTGCGCTTTCTGAACATTCTGTCTTACCGCCTGTTTCTGCTGTTCCAAAGTTACTTTAGCCAGACTTTCATTCAGTTTAGACTGTTCTACCTGAAGTTTTGTAATTCCTTTATTGAAAATAGGGATATTGACAGAAAGAGCCGCCTGTTGTCCGAAATTGTCTTTATATTGAGAAAAGAATCCCTGTTCTTTTACATAGAAAAGAGCGGAACCTACATTATCTGTATTTAAAAGGTTATTGTAGAAAGATCCGATTCCTGCACTTGCCGTAACAGTAGGCCAGAAAGCAGTTTTGGAAACTTCGGTCTGTGCCTGTGCTGCTTTTATCCTGCTCTCTGCTGCTTTTATCTGCGGCTGAGTCTCGTAAGCTGTTGTTAAAACCTCATCACCAGATTTTAACTGCGGAGCAAGCTGATCCGGAACATTTACATCTTCCACATCAAAATCTTTATATTCCTGAAGCTGTAAAAGCTGTGCTAAAGCAAATAAACTTCTTCCCACATTAATTTCAGCGGTCTTCAGGTTTTGTTTTTCTCTTGCCAGTCCTGCCTCTGCTTCCGCTAAAACCGTTTGTGCTGTTGTGCCTATTTCTGTAGTAATTTTTGATCTGTCATATTGTTTCTGAGCATTTTCAACAGCCGCCTGAGAAATTTTTACAATTTCTTTATTCAGTAACGTTGTTAAATACTGCTGTGCAATCTGAAGAGAAATATCATTTTTAATGGTTTCAATATCATACTGACTTGCTTCTACATCGAATTCTGTTTTTCTGATGGTTTTTTCAAGTCTGCCGTTATTGTATACCAAAATATCTGCTCCCAGATTTGCACTGTTACTGAATCTGTCGTTTCTTAAACTTCCCGTCCCGAAAGAAGTCTGCCCGAAACTCACCGTATTTCCCACAGAACCGGAAACAGACGGAAGATAGTTTTTCTTGGCAATTTTCAGATTCAAATCCTGAGACTGTTTCGAATATTCATTTTGGATCACCTGAAGATTATGTTTGGTTGCATAATCCACACATTCTCTCAAAGACCATTTTTTCTGGGCATTGACTGCCAGACAAGATAATCCCAAAATAATAGTCAAAACCTTTTTCATACTCTATATATTTTTCCCTATTAGACGAAGTAAATATAAAAAAGTTACAGTTTTAATATTTCTTTTTAAAAAACTTTTGAGAATTTTGCATTATGACAAATGAACAATATCAGGAAGCGGTAGAATGGCTTTTCGTTCAGGCTCCTAATTATCAGATAGACGGGCAGAAAGCGTATAAGCCTGGATTAGGCAATATTATAAAACTTTGCGATTTTTTCGGAAATCCTCAGGAAAAGATAAAATGCGTTCATATAGGCGGAACCAATGGAAAAGGCTCTTCCAGCAATATGCTGGCTTCTGTTCTACAGGAATCGGGATATAAAATCGGGCTGTACAATTCGCCCCACCTGATCGACTTTACAGAACGAATTAAGGTAAATGGTAATAATTGTGATAAAGAATTTGTGTATCATTTTATTCAGAAACTGAAAAATCTTCCTGAAGATATTCAGCCTTCTTTTTTTGAATTTACTACCATTATGGCCTTTGAATATTTTTATCAGCAAAATGTAGATATTGCGATTATTGAAGTTGGTCTTGGAGGAAGATTAGATTCTACTAACATCATTAAGCCATTGGTTTCAGCCATTACGAATGTACAGCTAGATCATCAGAATATTCTGGGAAACACTATTGAAGAAATTGCAGGAGAAAAAGCAGGAATCGTAAAAATGGGAGTTCCTGTTATTTCCGGAGATGAAAACGAAGCCGTAAAAAATATCATTAAAAATAAAGCGGAAAAAGAAAATGCAGCTTTTGTTGATGCTACCCTGCTAAGAACAGATTTAAAATCTGATCTAAAGGGAAATTATCAAGAGAAAAACATTAAACTCGTTTTATGTTTAGTTGATGAATTAAGAAAATTAAATTACAACATTTCAGATGAAAATATTGAAAAAGGGCTTCTTCATGTTCACCAAAACACAGGATTTATCGGTCGATGGTTTCAGTTTTCAGAAAATCCATTGACGATTTGCGACACTGGACACAATCAGGCAGGTCTGGAATATGTTTTTTCACAATTAAATTCTATCAATAAGCATAAACATATTATTTTAGGCTTCGTGAATGACAAAAAAATAGATGAAGTCATGAAAATTTTACCTGATAACTCTCAGTTTTATTTTGCAAAACCAGCCATCCATCGCGGAAGACACCCTGAAGATTATGAAAATTTACTGGTTGATGCGAAAATTTTTTACAAAATTTTTGATTCGGTACAGGAAGCGTATCTTTCTGCAAAAGAGGAATATACAAATGAAGAAATGATTTTTATCGGGGGAAGTAACTTTGTAGTGGGAGAATTTTTAGAAAAAAATTTGGAGATTTCTAAATAAGTCGTATATTTGCACCACTCTAATCGAGGAAACAACGATAAAGAGGGTTCTTAGCTCAGTTGGTTCAGAGCATCTGGTTTACACCCAGAGGGTCGGGGGTTCGAATCCCTCAGGACCCACAGAAATCTCTCTTTTTTAAGGGAGATTTTTTTGTTTTATAATACTTCTTCTCTATTCATGGGAGTTTACAGCAATTCTTATTTAAATGGATCAATCGCAAAACTTGGGGGCTATGCAAAAAGTTTAGTTAATCTGAATAGAAAGAAAGTTCTGTCTTTTACCCCTCGAAGTTGTAGTCTGAAGTTTTTAATTTTCGCATTAAAAGATTCCGCAGCAGCATTGGTGCTTCTTGCTTCAAAATAATTGAGAATATCGTTGTAATGATTTATAATGGTATTCTTTAGTGTAGAAAATGATTTAAAACCCGACTCTTCAACATCCTTAAACCAATGAGCCAACTTCAACATGGCAACGGATTTTGTTATATTTTGATTGTACATTTTTCTTAAACTATCCGATAAATGGTAGATTTTTTCTAAATCGGGATATTCTCTAAACAGGATCTTTACCCGTTTACTTTGATTTTCTGTCCATTTTTCCCTGCTTTTGTAAAGTAAATACCGGCTTCTTGCCAGAAGTTGTTTTCGGGTATCTCCGTTTTCAAAAATATGAATCAC
>NZ_MVAG01000097.1 GCF_002177115.1 Chryseobacterium mucoviscidosis
CGGCATGTTTCCGGTAGTTCGCCTATAGATTCTTGAATATTCATGTCTTCCCCCCAATGCCACAACCTGTATATTTATACAGTATTTTATGGCATTTGTCATAACGCCAAATACAATGAGGGAATAATGAACAATTATATTCACGTCGTGAATTTTATTAAACGGTTTTATAGGGGATTAAACCGTTTATGGTCATTATTTATCACTCCTGTAAATTGGAATTAACCATTTTCTAATCGTCGACGCTGCAGGTGGGTCAGAGTATTTCGCCACAAAAAT
>NZ_MVAG01000032.1 GCF_002177115.1 Chryseobacterium mucoviscidosis
GATTGATCCATATCGGCAATGGCGATCGGCGCGAGGTTCAACGATCCTGGCGTAACGGTCGCTGACGAATACACCGACACCGTAAACGAGAAGACAATCAGCGTCAGCATCGCTTTATCACCGAGCAGACTGCGCAACTCTTTGATACCCAGATTAAAAATATTACGTAAATGGCGCATCATCCCTCCTGTTTTTTCAGCAGCAGGATGCTTAAGCCCATCACCAGCGGTATGGCTATCAGCAACGGGATAAAAAGTTGCCACAAATCAGTCAGATCCA
>NZ_MVAG01000184.1 GCF_002177115.1 Chryseobacterium mucoviscidosis
TTATCGGTACAGACACCTTATATGATCATCGTGGCTATCGTGTTACTGGTCGCCCTGCTGATCATGCTGACGAAATTCCCGGCATTGCAGAGTGATAATCACAGTGACGCCAAACAAGGATCGTTCTCCGCATCGCTTTCTCGCCTGGCGCGTATTCGCCACTGGCGCTGGGCAGTATTAGCGCAATTCTGCTACGTTGGCGCACAAACGGCCTGCTGGAGCTATTTAATTCGCTACGCTGTAGAAGAAATTCCAGGTATGACAGCAGGCTTTGCCGCT
>NZ_MVAG01000087.1 GCF_002177115.1 Chryseobacterium mucoviscidosis
CGTAAAGCAAGCTGAATTTCTGTTCGGGCGGCTGGCAGGACACGTGATCAAATTCGTTTATTTAGCGGCTATTATCATAGGTGCCGCAGGCGGAGCAAAAGCCATCTGGGGCATATTGGACTTAGCATTAGTTTTTATTGTTGTCCCGAATGTGATTGCGCTGCTGTTATTGAGCAGAAAGGTAAAAGCGCTATATACCGAATTTTTTACATCTGAACAGTATTACCTGAAAGATAGAGGGAAAACGAAACAGGACCCTGTTTATCAAACAAAAGAAGC
>NZ_MVAG01000076.1 GCF_002177115.1 Chryseobacterium mucoviscidosis
CCGCCATTCGTCCCAATTCCTGGAGGAGCTGATCTGGCAGGCGGGCAATGGCGGACGGGATCAGGAGATGAAGCGGATCATGGATCTGATTCAGCGCAATTACAACGAGAACATTAAGCTGGAAACGCTGGCTTCGATATTTAATTACAACAGCGCTTACCTCGGAAAAATGTTCAAGAATACGACCGGGGAATATTTCAATACGTATCTCGATAAGGTCCGGATTGACAAAGCCAAAGATTTTTTGAAGCAGGGCATGAAGGTGTATCAGGTCGCGGA
>NZ_MVAG01000052.1 GCF_002177115.1 Chryseobacterium mucoviscidosis
ATAATAAATAAAATTTAGAAAAACAAAATAAAAAAAAAAATAAGAATAAAAAAAAATAAAACAATAATAATATAAACTAAACAAACAAATAAATTAATATAAAACATATGAAAACAAAAAAAATCAATAAGAAAATCTTAAACATATATTAAAAAAACAATAAAACAAAAAAAATCATCAAAATCAATCATAAAAATAATAAAAATAACAATAGAAAATCCTAAAACAAATTTCAAAATTTACTCATAAAAAAAAATTTAAAACACATAATAAATAAA
>NZ_MVAG01000082.1 GCF_002177115.1 Chryseobacterium mucoviscidosis
AAAGAGGCGCAGGCCGAAAACTTTCGCAAGATGATTATGGCGATGGTGCAGGATATCCGCGTCATTCTCATCAAACTTGCCGACCGTACCCACAACATGCGCACGCTGGGCTCACTTCGCCCGGACAAACGTCGCCGCATCGCCCGTGAAACTCTCGAAATATACAGCCCGCTGGCGCACCGTTTAGGTATCCACCACATTAAAACCGAACTCGAGGAGCTGGGTTTTGAGGCGCTGTATCCCAACCGTTATCGCGTAATCAAAGAAGTGGTGAAAG
>NZ_MVAG01000137.1 GCF_002177115.1 Chryseobacterium mucoviscidosis
CTTCAATCCTTCTTCATAGATCAAGCAGCATTTCAAATAATTATTCGTGCTGTAGTAGCAGACGATCCCCGCTTGCTCTCCGGACGCCGAAGGTGAAAAGTCGAGTTTCACGCCGGCGCTGTATAGGTGGTGCTTTTCCCTTCTGACGACCGTATTTTTTGCACGGATGTCATGTAAATCCCAATCACCTGTCCACAGCCTGAGATATCCCGGTCTCTCGGTCAAAGACCAGCCGGAATGATCGGGATTCCTGACAAACTGCCAGTCAAGACCGAGC
>NZ_MVAG01000029.1 GCF_002177115.1 Chryseobacterium mucoviscidosis
GAAGCCCCGTTCTCGAAGCGAATTAGCGCATTCGCCATATCCTCCACATTGTTGACAGCAGAACTGTAATCTGCGGCTTTGTAAAATGAAAGATGCTCGATATGGGCACGATTGCCCAGTTTTCGATACGTATTGCCACTCACCGAAACAGGCTTCGGTTTGCCCATCAGATACCAGCATTGGTCGATAATATGTACGCCAAGATCAATGAGCGGGCCACCGCCGGAACGGTTTTTGTCCGCAAACCAGCCTCCGGGATTTCCCAAGCGTCGCAGGA
>NZ_MVAG01000105.1 GCF_002177115.1 Chryseobacterium mucoviscidosis
TAAAACTAAATATATTCATCTTAAACAATTGACTATACGCAAATTTACTAAATTTAGGTGAAATTACGGATATTCAATAAAAAAATATAGAAATCAAAATTTATTTAAATCATTTTCATTGCTATCACTCGCTGAGTGAGACGCCCTTGCGAACCAAAAATGTCTAATAAAATGAAAATTCTCAGCGATCTTAGCGTTAAAAGCAAAAAAGAATATTTCACATCGAATTTTTCTATCAACCAACAACAATCAACTCTCAGCTACAATCCGAAAAAAAGCTGTAAATTTGAAGAGTTCTAAATAAGAACAGTTTAATTAAAAAGTTAATAAATGTTTGACATTCAGGAAATCAGAAGTCAGTTTTCTATATTAGATCAGAAAGTGAACGGTAAACCACTGGTTTATCTCGATAATGCAGCCACCTCTCAAAAACCGGATTCCGTTTTGGAGGTCTGGAATAAATACTATACGGAAATCAACGCGAATGTTCATCGTGGAATTCATACATTAAGTCAGTTGGCAACTGAAGAAATGGAACTTTCCAGAAGAAAAATCCAGAAATTCATCAATGCTGAACATGATTTTGAGGTTATTTTTACTAAAGGAACTACCGAAGGAATCAATTTGATCGCCTATATTTTAACCCAAAAATTAAAAAAGGACGATGAAATTATCATCTCTTATCTGGAACATCACTCCAATATTGTTCCGTGGCAGATGCTTTGTGAAAGAACCGGAGCGAAGCTGAGAGTCATTCCTATGGATGAAAACGGAATTCTTCAACTCGATCAGTTTGAAAAATTTTTAAATGAAAAAACGAAAGTTGTTTCTGTTAATCAGGTTTCCAATGCTTTAGGGATTATTAATCCGATCGAAGAAATCATTGCTAAAACAAGAAAGAATACCAATGCATACATCGTTATCGACGGAGCTCAGTCTGCACCTCATTTTACTCTTGATGTTCAGAAAATAGACTGTGACTTTTTTGTTTTCTCGGGACACAAAATGTATGCTCCAATGGGAACAGGAATTCTGTACGGAAAACAGGCAATTCTTGAAGATTTGCCTCCATTCCACGGAGGAGGAGAAATGATTGCCACCTGTTCTTTTGACGGAACCACTTACGCAGGTCTTCCTTTTAAATATGAAGCAGGAACACCCAATGTAGGCGGAAACATTGCTTTGGGAGCTGCTGTGGATTTTATTCTGAAAGTAGGGCAGGAAAATATTCAGAACCATGAAAATGCTTTGCTGGAATATGCGCAGAGACAGCTTCTGGAATTGGAAGGCATTAAAATTTATGGTGAAAAAGCCAACAGAACCGGTGTTGTTTCTTTCAATCTTGAAGGTGTCGGAATTGCTTCCGATGTGGGAATGATTCTGGATAAACTTGGGATCGCTGTAAGAACGGGGCATCACTGTACACAGCCAATTATGGATTTCTTCAATATTGCGGGAACCGTAAGAGCAAGTTTTGCGGTGTACAATACATTCAGTGAAATTGATGCTTTGATAGAAGGCGTAAAAAAAGCACAGAAAATGCTAAGTTAGACTTAGATTTTTTTATAATACAAAACGGTCAGAGAAATTTCTGACCGTTTTATTTTTGTATGTAGTCTTAATTGACTTCAGAATCGCACATTTCCATCGGAACCAGACATTTTGTAGAAAGACATGGGTTTCCGCTCGGAATCTGAAGGCAGCACGCATGATATCCGTTATATGTGATGTGGTACGTATTGGCAGGACAGGTATGACCCCCTAAAACCTGTTTTAAGTTCTCTCTTTGGATTTTTTTTAGATTTTTCATAATGTTTTGTTTTATAGTAGTTTGTAATAAGTCCCTAAGATATGAAAAATATTTAAAATGATATTTTTTAATAAATTTCAAAAAATAATTTCCTTCGGTGTAACCTTTTCCGTTTTTAATTGTCTTACTAATAGAAACAAATAATTATGAAGCTTCTGTTTGGAAATAAAAGAGATGATTTGCTGAGCCGCCTCAAAAGGCAGGAACCGGCAGCGCAGAAAGTTTTTTATGATCAGAATGTAAAGAAATTTCTGAGCATTAGCAGAAGTTACGTTACAGATTTGTATCAGGCTGAAGATTGTGTAATAAAAGCGTTCTGTAAAATTTTTAAAAGTATTGAGACCTTTAGAAATGATGGAAGTTTTGAAGGCTGGGCAAGAAGAATTGTGGTGAACGAATGTCTGAACTTTATTAAAAGCCGCAAAACCGTTTTTTATCTGGACGACATTAACCAGTCTTATCTGGAAGAAATTTATGAAGAGGATATTGCTTTTGATTTCAATGCGCAGGAACTTTTAGATCAGCTTCCGGATGCTTACAGAATGGTTTTTAACCTCTATGTTCTCGAAGATTATTCGCATCAGGAAATTGCAGATACTTTGCAGATTTCAGTTGCCGTAAGTAAGACACAACTGTTTCGGGCAAAGGAAAAAATGAGAAAAATTTATTTTCAACAACAAAAAGCACTGAAAAATGAACACTACTAAAAATAATATAGAACATCATATCAAAAAGCAGATTTCAGAAAGAGAAATTGCTCCTTCGAGAAATTTGTGGTCTGAAATCGAAACCCAGTCAGAACGAAAAAACTCAAAAACAAAAATAAATTGGTATTTGGTTGCGGCTTGTCTGGTTTTAACGTTCAGTTTGGGAGCAGTTCTGTTTTTTAATAAAGAAAGCAAAGGAACCGAAAAATCTGCAATAATTGCTGAAATTAAAAATTCAGATATTCAGAATAAAACTCAAGAACAAACAGTACAGTCTCCTGAAACTTTAGATCAGAAACAGAAAGAATCTTTTGCGGCAGAAAATATTAAGGCTGAAAAAAAGAATGAAGCAGTAAAGTCACAAATTATTGTTGAGCAAAAACAAATGCCTTTAACAAAAGAAAATGCTCCGGAAATTATCGGTACTATTTCTAAAATCGAGCCTGAAAAAATCATGGCAAAGTCAGATTCTGCAAAAACTCAGGGGAAAAGAAAAAGATATGTTGATCCTTCCACATTACTGTTCTCGGTAGAACATAAAGACGTTATCGAAAAAACCAAAGAAAGCAATGTAGCAACCATTGATCTGAACGGAAAATAATACTTCAAATTTTAACAAATAAAAAATAATACTATGATTAAAAAAATGATCATGATGGGACTATTGTGCCTTTTATCAGGTACGGCCTATTCTCAGAAAAATCTTACCTTAAATCTTCAGTCTAAAGAAGATACAGAAGTAAGCCCGATTGTAAAAGAAAAAGTAGATGAATATGCCCGAAAAATTGATTCGATTATTCAGGAAGAAAAAAAGCAGATGGAAGCAGAACTGCTGATTCTTCAGGCTAAGAATCTTGATAAAGCTGAATTCGACAAACAAAAGGCGCTTGTTGCCGACCGCTTTTCGGAAAAAATTGATCAGCGAGTTGAAGAACTCGGTTTTGATCTGGATTCTGTGATTCAAAAGCAGGTAAGATATTCTCTTCTGAATTCTGATGTAACTTCCAATGAAGAAATTAAAGAAAAACTTCTAAAGAAATTCCGTCCGACCAAGAACTTCACCGCCTATTTTTCTTACGGAGCCATGATTCTCACCAATAATAAGGCAGATAATGATCTGGATAAAAATTTAGGATACGCGGGAAATCTTGAATTTGGGCTGAAATTCAATTATCAGTTCAGCAGAACCAGTCATTGGGGATTAATTTCCGGGCTTGGATTTTCATGGAGAACCTTAAACATTGATAATAATCGGTTTTTTGCTAAAGACATGAATTCGGATATTTACCTTTCGGCGTATGATAAAAATTTAAGCAAAAGCAAATTGCGAACAGGCTATGTCATCGTTCCTTTAGGTTTGCAGTACAATTTTTCTAAACTGAAAAGTGCAGGAATGGATATCCAGTACAGAGATTATCAGAAAGGCTTTAAAGTAGGTGCAAATATTTATGGAGGAGTAAGAATGTCGACAAACAACATTATTAAAGGCGAAGAAATCAGCCAGAGAGAAAGAGGAAATTATCAGGTAAATCCTTTCATTTATGGAGCGCAGTTTACCGTTTCGTACAGCGATTTCAGCATTTTCGTGAAGAAAGATTTCGGTAATTTTTTCAAGGATAATCAATTTGAAAATGACAAAGCTCTGGTTATAGGTCTTGCTTACAAATGGTAAAAACACGTAACATTTATATATAACAGGAAACCGCAGGACAAATTTGTCATGCGGTTTTTTACAATATTTAACAATTTAATTCTTAGTTTATTTCAGGCTTCCCACCATATCTTCAGGTTTTACCCACTCGTCAAACTGTTCGGCGGTTAAAAGTCCCAGATTCACCGCTTCTTCTTTTAAGGTAGTTCCGTTTTTATGGGCGGTTTTGGCAATTTTTGCAGCATTTTCATAACCAATGTGCGTGTTCAAAGCCGTTACCAGCATCAGAGATTTATCAACCAGTTCTTTAATTCTCTCACGATTGGGTTCAATTCCGACTGCACAGTGATCGTTAAAGGAAATACAGGCATCGGCAATCAGTTGGGCAGACTGTAAAAAATTATAAGCCATCACAGGTTTGAAGACATTCAGTTCGTAATTTCCCTGCGTTCCCGCAAAAGAAATGGTCGTATCATTTCCTAAAACCTGAGCGCAAACCATCGTCATTGCTTCATTTTGTGTAGGATTTACTTTTCCCGGCATAATGGATGATCCCGGCTCATTTTCCGGAATATGAATTTCCCCGATCCCGGAACGAGGTCCGGAAGCTAATAATCGGATATCCTGAGCAATTTTAAATAGAGAAACTGCTAATTGTTTTAAAGCTCCGTGAGATTCTACAATCGCATCATGAGCCGCCAAAGCCTCAAATTTATTTTCTGCGGTTACAAAAGGAAGATCCGTAAATTTTGAAATATATTCCGCCACTTTTACATCATAACCTTGAGGAGTGTTTAATCCTGTTCCCACCGCAGTTCCGCCTAAAGCCAATTCAGAAAGATGAGGTAACGTGTTTTTTAAGGCTTTCAAACCGTAATTTAACTGAGCAACATACCCTGAAAATTCCTGACCTAAAGTTAAAGGCGTTGCGTCCATCAAATGTGTTCTTCCGATTTTTACAATATCTTTAAACGCTTCTGATTTTTCTTTTAAAGTGTCTCTTAATTTTTCGACAGCCGGAATGGTGGTTTCCACCACTTTTTTATAAGCCGCGATGTGCATCGCCGTTGGATAAGTATCGTTGGATGATTGCGACTTATTCACATCGTCATTCGCATGAATTTCCGATTTTTCGCCTAAATTTCCACCGTTGTTGACGTGTGCTTTATTGGAGATTACCTCATTTATATTCATATTCGACTGCGTTCCGGAACCGGTTTGCCAGATCACCAAAGGAAACTGATCGTTAAGTTTTCCTTCTAAAATTTCGTCACAGACTTTCGCGATCATATCTCTCTTTTCTGTAGAAAGAACTCCTAAATCTGTATTGGTAAATGCAGCCGCTTTTTTAAGATAAGCAAACGCTTCGATGATTTCATGTGGCATGGAACCTTCCGGACCGATCTTAAAATTATTTCTTGAACGTTCCGTTTGGGCTCCCCAAAACTTATCTGCAGGAACCTGCACTTCGCCCATCGTGTCTTTTTCTATTCTGTAATTCATGTGATTGAAATTTGTTTAGTTTTGATTTAACCCCAAAAGCAAAGAGATTTATTAAATTTTATAAAAATCAAATTTCACAAAATCAAAATCGAAGATTTTTAAAACTAATGTGTTCTTCTAAAGCATTATTTATTAAACTTAAAATAACTAAAGTGTTTAAAAGCTTTTGCGTCTTTTGTGGTTAAAATATCTTCGTATAAAGTTAATGAGAAAAGAAACCCCCCGCAATTTATAATCATTATAAATATCAATCTAAGTTACTGATTTTACTCATGCTTTTTTGAGTAAGCCGTATTTTTGCACCCAAAGAAAAAAGTAAAATGGATTTCAGATATCAGGATCCGTATCCGATTCTAAAGGATGATACGGTATACAAAAAATTGACTTCAGACTATGTAAAAGTTGAAACATTAGGAGACAGAGAAATTTTAACCATTGATCCGAAAGGGCTTGAGCTTTTGGCGGAAGAAGCAATGGCGGATGTTTCTTTCATGCTTCGTTCTTCGCATCTCGAAAGCTTGAGAAGAATTATTGATGATCCAGAAGCTACGGACAACGACCGATTTGTGGCTTATAATTTATTACAGAATGCAGCGGTTGCTGTGGAAGGAGCTTTACCTTCGTGTCAGGATACCGGAACAGCAATTGTAATGGGTAAAAAAGGAGAAAATGTTTACACAGGCGTTGATGATGGAGAATATTTAAGCAAAGGAATCTACAATACGTATCAAAAAAGAAATTTAAGATATTCTCAGGTGGTTCCTTTAACGATGTTTGATGAGAAAAATTCAGGTTCCAATCTTCCGGCACAGATCGATATTTACGCTAAAAAAGGAGATTATTACGAATTTTTATTTTTAACTAAAGGAGGAGGTTCAGCAAACAAAACCTTCTTATATCAGAAAACAAAGTCTTTACTGAACGAAAAATCTCTTGAAGAATTTATCAAAGAAAAAATTTCAGATTTAGGAACGGCTGCTTGTCCGCCTTATCATTTGGCTTTGGTAATCGGAGGAACTTCTGCGGAAGCCAATTTGGCTGCTGTTAAAAAAGCATCAGCAAAATATTACGACAATCTTCCGACCGAAGGAAATGAAGCGGGACAGGCTTTCAGAGACTTGGAGTGGGAAGCAAAAGTTCAGAAAATCTGTCAGGAAAGTGCTATCGGAGCACAGTTTGGCGGAAAATATTTAACGCACGATGTGAGAGTAATCAGATTGCCGCGTCACGCCGCTTCCTGTCCGGTTGGAATGGGAGTTTCCTGTTCAGCAGACCGAAATATCAAAGGAAAAATTACGAAAGACGGAATTTTCTTAGAGCAATTGGAGCAGGATCCGAAAAGATTTTTACCGGCAACACCGCCACATCTGGAAGAAGCAGTAGAAATCAACCTGAACCAGCCAATGTCTGATATTTTAGCAGAACTTTCAAAATATCCGATCAAAACGAGACTGAAGCTGAACGGTACTTTAATTGTAGCCAGAGATATTGCCCACGCAAAGATCAAAGAATTACTGGATGCAGGACAGCCAATGCCTGAATATTTCAAAAATCACCCGATTTATTACGCAGGACCTGCAAAAACTCCGGAAGGAATGGCTTCAGGAAGTTTCGGACCAACGACGGCGGGAAGAATGGACGTTTATGTAGATGAATTCCAGAGCCACGGCGGAAGTATGATTATGCTGGCAAAAGGAAACAGAACAAAAGGCGTTACCAATGCCTGCAACAAATATGGAGGTTTTTATTTAGGTTCCATCGGAGGACCGGCCGCTATTTTAGCGAAAGACAATATTCTTTCTGTTGAGGTGGTAGATTTTCCGGAATTAGGAATGGAAGCCGTAAGAAAAATCGAAGTGAAAGATTTCCCTGCGTTCATCATTACGGATGATAAAGGAAATGATTTCTTTGCAGATCTTGCGCACTAAAATTAGTTTATAAATAATTGCTACTTTGTATTGCATGGTACTTTATTTAAAGTTATCTTTGCAATACAAAATAGTATTATGAAAAATTTTTTACTTACATTTATATTTAGTACAACTGTTTTCAGTATATCTTTTGCTCAGACGGATGCTAAGATTGACAGTTTGATACAAAAAGAGTTTAAAGATTCAGATGCTCCCGGTGCTGTTTTCCTTGTTTCTAAAAAAGGAAAAATTATCTATGAGAAAGCATTTGGTAAGTCTAATTTGGAACTGAATACGGATATGACTGTCCAAAATGTATTCCAGATAGGCTCTATGACCAAGCAGTTTACAGCTTTTTCTATTTTACTTTTAGAATCCAAAGGTAAATTAAATATAAAAGATCCTATTTCTAAGTATATTCCCGATTATCCGAATGGAAAGTCTATCACCATTCATCATTTGCTTACCCATACTTCTGGAGTCAAAGATTTTACGAAAATGAAATCAATCTCAGAAATCGCACAAAAGGAAATGACTCCCAAAATGATGATTGATTTTTTTAAAAATGAACCTGTTGATTTTAGTCCCGGAGAAAAGTTTGATTATAATAATTCCGGTTATGTATTGCTTGGATATTTAATTGAGTTAGTTTCCGGAGAAACATATGAAGATTTCGTGAAGAAAAATATTTTTGAAAAAATTGGGATGAACAACTCTTTTTATGCTACAGACAGAAAGATAATCAAAAACAGAGCTTATGGATATCATGAAAAGAAAGATGGGTTTGTAAACAAGACAATTATCAACTACAGTGTTCCATTCGCTTCCGGATCTTTAATGTCAACCGTTGAAGATATGCTGAAATGGCAAGATGCTATTAATCGATATACTATTCTTGATGAAATACATACTAAAAAACTTTATACAAAAAATAAACTAAACAGCGGAGAAGAGTTTACCTATGGATATGGATGGCATTTAAAAGAGATCAACGGAACTCCTACAAGAGAGCATGGAGGCAGTATTTTCGGATTCAAATCTATGGGAGTATATATTCCCGATGTAGATATATATGTATTAGGATTCAGCAATTGCGACTGCCATTCCCCAACACAGATTACAAAAGATATCGCTCAATTAGTTTTAAATAGTCAAATTAGCAGCGTGAAGTAAAGGTATAATAGTTTAAAATCAAAATAAATAATAAAATAGGACGTATATCTTTTGTGTAAAAAAATAAAAAGTCCTATTTTTGCCTAAAATCTTTAAGAAAATGATAACGATTTTATCAGCATTTTGGCCGTTTTACCAATTCCTTTGGACAATTTTCTTCATTACAATGTTCCTTGTAGGATTTTGGTGTATCTTTATGTTCTTCGGGTTGGTAATTCCAATGTGGTTGACAGAAGGTTTGAAAGAATATTTCGGAAAAATTAAACCTTTCAATCCGGAAGATATCAGAAGCAAGCAGCTAAACGAGCAGGAGGGAGTAGAAGTAATCTACAGCAATCCTAAAGGAAACGGACCTTTCTTGCACGATAGTCACGGACACGGACATCATTAATTGATTGTCATTGTTTTCTCACCTGAATTCTGAGAAAGCAATATCAAAGCAAAACAACATATATAAACCACTTATCTTGATAAGTGGTTTTTTTTATTTCTATCATTCAAACACTTAAGTGTTATTCAAAGCATATTATTTAATAAGTGCAAAGTTTTGTTTTTCAACAAAAGTTGATTTTTTATTCGAAAAATAAATTACTTTAGTATTGAATTAACCTTAAAAGGATGAATTATATGAAAAAATTCTATTCCGGTATATTGTTGTTTATCTTAGCCAATATCTTTGGTCAGATAAGCTATACAATTACCCCTAATCCGTTTAATGAAACGGATGCAATAACATTAACCGTGCCCGGAAATCAGATCGATGAGTCGGCGTGGGGAGTTTCAAACAATGCCATTTATATCTGGACGTGGTCTCTGGATACCAATTATCAGAACAGTCAGGATTGTCCGACAAACGGGAGTTGGAACAATTCCAATGAACTTAATCGATTAAGTTATAACGCTGCGACAGACACTTATTCATTATCTTTTACGCCCACAACTTTTTATGCAAGAACAGGGATCGGAAGATTTGGTTTTTTACTGAAAGATAAAACCGGAGCACATCAGACAACTCCGGATATTTTTGTCAACGTAGGAATTCTGAATTTAACCATGACAAATCCTGCTGCAAACAGCTTAACGTCTGTTCCTACAGGGAATTCTATTAACATTACGGCTACCACCAATGTAAATGCAACTTTTCAGCTTAAAGCCAACGGAACGGTTGTAAATTCTACTTCTACAGCATCAACTTCATATTCTTATAACTACACGGTAACAGGAGATGCTAATATGGAGCTGATTGCAATGCAGGGTTCGGCTTCAAAAAGCTCAACTTTTATTTTGCAGGTTCCGAGAAATGTGATTTCTGAAGCAATTCCTTCATGGATAAGACAGGGGATCAATTATCATCCGACGGATAACACAAAAGTAGGATTGGCTTTGTATGCTCCGTCTAAAAATTTCGTTCATGTCATCGGAAGTTTTAATAACTGGGCAGTGAATGATGCCTATCTGATGAAAAGAGATACTGCAAATCCAGATTTATACTGGATTGAGTTAAGCGGATTAACGCCTCAGCAATTGTATACTTTCCAGTACAGAACCAATGATTTAAGAAAAGTGGCAGATCCTTACTCTCCACAGATTCTTTCTTCTTATGACGATCAGTACATTTCTTCTACGACTTATCCGAATTTACCGGCGTTTCCTGCCGGACAAGGCTTTGAAGTTTCTATGTTTAAAACAGGGCAGGCTCCTTATAACTGGCAGGTTACAAACTTTCAGCGTCCGGCAAAAGAAAATCTTGTGGTGTATGAATTGCTGTTAAGAGACTTTACACAGGAAAAAAACTGGCAATCTTTAATTAATAAGATTTCATACCTGAAAAATCTGAATATTAATGCAATCGAATTGCTTCCTATCATGGAATTCGAAGGAAATCTTTCCTGGGGTTATAATACTTCTTTCCATTATGCATTAGATAAAGCATACGGAACACCGGAAAAATTCAAAGAATTTATTGATTTGTGCCACCAGAACGGAATTGCTGTAATTCTGGATATTGCTTTCAATCACGCAACAGGTCGTTCACCGTTGGCAAGACTATGGAATGTTGATCCGGATGGAGACGGTTACGGAGATATTGCAGCCAATAATCCTTATTTCAATCAGGTTCCTAAACATTCCTATAATGTATTCAATGATTTTAACCATACAAGTGCTTCAACGAAATATTACGTTGAAAGATGTCTTCAGCAATGGTTAACGGAATATCATGTAGACGGTTTCCGTTGGGATTTAACAAAAGGATTCACACAAAGCTGTTCTGAAAACGATGAAACCTGTACGAACGCTTATCAGCAGGACAGAGTGGATATTCTAAAATATTATGCCGACAAGCAATGGGCTCTTGATCCGAATTCTTACATGATTTTTGAACATTTGGGAACCGATGCGGAAGAACAGCAGTGGGCAAACTACAGAGTTGCGGAAGGAAAAGGAGTGATGATGTGGAATAACCAGAACGGATCTTATAACCAGAATACAATGGGGTATAAAGAAAACAGTAATTTCGACAGAATGAATCATACGCTGCATGGATTCTCTGAAATGAGAGCAGTAGGTTACGGAGAAAGTCACGATGAAGAAAGGCTAATGTTCAAAAACCTTGCTTACGGTGCGGTAAACGGAAGTTATGATGTTAAAAACCTTAATACAGCTTTAGACAGAATGAAAGCTTTCGGAGCGACGTTCTTCACTATTCCCGGTCCGAAAATGATCTGGCAGTTCGGAGAGCTTGGATATGAATTCAGCATCAACAGATGTACAAACGGAACCATTAATAACGGTTGCAGAACCGATGAAAAGCCGATTGCATTTACTTTAGGATATGATACAGATGTGAACAGAAAAGCGGTTTATGATACCTGGGCGAAGATTATCAATTTCAGAAATATTTATCCGGTTTTCAAGTCAAAAACATATACTGTAGAATCCAATAATCTGGCAAACGATCCGAATGGATTAATTACGAGAATTTACGTTTACGACAACGCAATTACGAACGGAGTGAAAAATGTAGTGGTGTTAGCAAATTACACAACGGCAGCTCAAAGTGTGGTTCCGTATTTCCCGTATGTAGGTCAGTGGCAGAATCTAATGGATAACTCTGTTTCTAATGTAACTTCTACAACGGCTCCGATTACTCTTCAGCCGGGAGAATTCAGAATTTTCGGAAATTATGTGGGAAGTTTATCCACATTGGATGTGAATGCTGAAAATAAGCTTTCTTTACAGATTGCGGATAACCCTGTAAAAGATGGTCTGGCTAAATTAATTTACCACAAAGCGAAGAATGGGGAAATCTTTATCTACGATATAAGCGGTAAAAAAATGGATTCATTTAAATTGAATAATGAAAACGGAACGTACGAATTAAAAACAAATTATCCTGCAGGAGCGTATTTGGTTCATTTAAAATCAGATACAGGAATTTCAATTCAGAAAATGATGGTAAAATAACCTGTGGATAACTTCAAAAGTTTATATGGAGAGATCGCGAAAGCGGTCTCTTTTTTTTGTTTATTCATACTTTATCCGCAGTGAAAAAAGAGGTTGCTAATACGATACTAACGCCTTTTCAATACTTTATTCACAATTTTTTCCACACTAAAATAGAAGGTTTTCCATATCATATTCATACCTTACCAATAGGTTATTCATATTTTACTCACAATTGAAAAATTGTTTATCGACAATTAATTTTTGCATATCAACATGAAATTAATACGTTCCTAATAGGTAATTCACGCGTTATCCACATCTTATTCACAATTTTGGCAGCCCTGAAAAATTCAAATTCTAAATTGGTTTGCAGATTAAAAATTATTAGTCTACTTTTGCAGTAGATTTATCAAGAAAGGTGGAGGGATTTGGCCCTGAGAAACCTTAGCAACCGACATTTTCTGATGAAAAGGTGCTAATTCCAACCCGATTGGGGGAAGATAAGTGATTCTGTATTCCGTATGAATTCCAGCTTCTTGAAGGTCTTTTTGTTTGTTTCTGCAAACATTTTAAACTAAATTTTTTAAAGCACTGAAAAGAATGAAGAAACTCAGCGTAAGCGTATTCCTTTTGGCGGTAGGATTTTTATCGGCACAGGAAAAAGAACAGCAGATAGAAGATGTCGTAATTGTAGGAAACCGAAATGCAAAACGCACAAAACTGGAAACACCGGTTCCGGTAGACATCATCAACATCGAAAAAATACAGCAGTCTTCACCGCAAATTACCGTTCAGGATTTACTGAATTATGTTATCCCGTCTTTCAACTCAGTCCGGCAGTCGGCTTCAGACGGTACAGAACATATCGATCCTGTTACTTTGAGAGGAATGGGACCTGATCAGGTTCTGGTTCTCGTTAACGGAAAAAGAAGACATACTACTTCTTTAGTTAATTATCAGAATACAGTCGGAAACGGCTCTGTAGGAACAGACTTAAGCACCATTCCGGTAATCGCAATCGACAGAATTGAAGTTCTGAGAGACGGTGCAGCAGCACAATACGGTTCTGATGCCATTGCAGGAGTCATCAATATTATTCTTAAAAAAAATATCGGCGGAACAGCCAGCCTTAATTACGGAATTTCCGGAAGAAATGATGGTGAAACGTATCAGGCAGCAGCGAACTACGGAACTTCTTTAGGGAAAAAAGACGGCTATATCAGTTTATCCCTGCAATTAAACCAAAGAGGAAAAACAACAAGAACGCAGAATCATAATTTGGATATTTACGGCGATAATTTCGCGTATGATTTTGCTCCGGATTTTAATGCTGCAAAAGCGCTGGACGATCAAAGAATTCTTGCCAATGGCTTAACCCGGGATGATTTTAATTTCCAGATTGGTGATGCAAAAATAAAGCAGGCACAGTTATTTTTTAATTCCGAATATCCTTTGAACGATCAGTTTAAAATATATTCCTTCGGAGGCTTCAGTATCAAAGAAGGACAGGGTTACGGTTTCAGAAGATTGCCGAGTGAAACTTCAAACAATGTGTATTCTATTTATCCGAACGGTTTTCAGCCGACTTTAGGCTCGAAAATCTATGACATTTCTTATGCAGTCGGAGCAAAATATAATAAAGACGACTGGTTTTTTGATCTTAGCAATACATTCGGAAGCAATACATTCAATTATGATGTAAGCAACACCGTCAATGCATCTTTAGGAGCCAAGTCACCAACGGATTTTTATGCAGGAGCACACAGTTTTCTTCAGAATACAATTAATCTTGACGTTTCAAAAAACATCAGGAACTTCAATATCGCATTCGGTGGAGAATTCAGGTTTGAGCAGTACGACATCAAAGCAGGAGATCAGGCTTCCTATATGAGATATGATGTTTTCGGAAATCCTGTGACGGCGACTACCAATCCGGATAATATCTCCGGAGCAGGAGGAGCGCAGTCGTTTATTGGATTTTCACCACAAAACGCACTTTCAAAATCCAGACATTCAACTGCGGTTTATGCCGATGTTTCTTATGATCTGGATAAAAAATTAAATGTAGACCTTGCCGGAAGATTCGAAAACTATTCAGATTTTGGAAGTACACTGAACGGAAAATTAGCAGTGAGGTACGAATTCGCAAAAAATTATGCAGTTCGTGCTGCGGTGGGAACAGGCTTTAGAGCACCATCTCTTCAGCAGCAGTATTTTAACAATTCTTATGCAGATATTTCCACCACAGGAAATTCAATTGTTACCAAAGGAATTTTTAACAACGACAGCGAAGCTGCAAAAGCACTTGGTTTCGACAATTTAAAACAGGAAACTTCGGTGAACGGAAGCGTTGGATTTACTTTAAAGCCGATCAATAAGCTGTCAATCACTTTAGACGGATATTTAATTAAAGTAAAAGACCGAATCGTGATTACAAGTAATATTACAGATGATCGACTGGCGGTTTATGGTGTGGAAAGCGGAAGATTTTTTGCCAATGCCGTTGATACGGAAACCAAAGGAGTAGATCTGGTAGTTGCCTACGACTGGAAAATTGGAGGAGGCAATTTAAACATCAATCTTGCCGGAAATTATACCGAAACAAAAATTACAGATTTCCATTTCCCTGCTAATCTTCAGACACCGCAGAATGAATTTTTCGGACCCGACCAGATCAATATCATCGAAAGTCTGTCTCCCAAAACCAAAGCTTCTTTAGGATTGAATTACGGAGTCGGAAAATTTAATTTTCTGGTGAGAAATACTTACTTCGGGAAAGTAATCCGCGACGGATATCCGTTTGGAGGAGTTCAGGAATTTAATCCGAAAGTAGTAACCGATGTGAGTGTAGGATATGATTTCACAAAAAATATTAACTTAACCGTCGGAGCCAATAATGTGTTTGATGTCTTTCCGGATCTGCAGATTTATGAAAATTCGTATTTTGGGGTTTTCAAATATGCTCCGGTGCAGATGGGAACTCTCGGAAACTATTTCTTCGGAAGGCTTAATTTTACATTTTAATTAATGAATTCAACTTCACACCAGATCGGCTGGAAAACCGCAGTGGCAATTGTTGTTTCGAATATGATCGGAACCGGAATTTTCACAACACTCGGTTTTCAGCTTACCGACATTACGAATGCTTACAGCATATTCCTCCTTTGTTTCATTGGAGGAATTCTTGCTTTGTTCGGAGCCTTTTGCTATGCCGAATTAGGTTCCCATTTCAAAGGGAACGGCGGAGATTTTATTTATCTGAAAGAAACCTATCACCCGCTTCTAGGCTATCTCGTGAGCTGGATTTCCCTCATTATCGGGTTTTCCTCTCCCGTTGCATTGGCAGCTTTGGCGATGTCGAAATACCTTTCTGCTTTCGATGTTTCTTTTGGAAACAGCTTTGCCATAGGAATTATCTTTCTGGTTTCCGTTTTTTTGTCATTCAGCTTACAGGCTTCAAGCAGATTTCATAATTTTTTTACATTGATAAAAATTGCGTTCATTATTGTTCTCATTATCATCGGAATCGGAATTTCAGACTCAGAAACAATTGGGAACAGTCTGAAATTAGATGATTCATGGCAAAAGGAAATCATGCTTCCGGCTTTTGCAACATCTTTGGTTTTTGTAACGTATTCTTACACCGGCTGGAATTCTGCTTCCTACATTGCCGGAGAAATAAAAGATGTTCAGAAAAACCTACCAAAATCACTCATTGTAGGAACTGTTTTCGTAACCGTTTGTTATCTCTTGGTTAATTTTATCATGCTGAAACACGCTCCGGTAGATCAGTTGGCGGGAAAAGAAGATGTAATGGGAGAAGCTGCCAATAATATGCTGGGAAATACTTTCGGTAAAATAGTTAATATTTTTATTGCTTTACAGTTAGTCGCAACCATCAGCGGCTATCTGTGGGTAGGTTCCCGTTTGACGCAGGCTTTTGCAAAAGAAAACCGACTCTGGAAATCTCTATCGGTCGGCAATAAAAAAGGAATTCCTGTCCGTGCGATTTTTGCCCATGCCGTAATTGCAACGCTGATTATTTTAACGGGAAGTTTTAAAGAGATTTTTGTTTATACCGCTTTTATTCTGCAGTTATTTGCCAGTCTGGCAATTTCAACGGTGTATTTTATAAAAAAGGAAGACCGGAAGATATTCAAATCCAATCTTTTTTACGTTTATCCCACGGTTTTTTTATTGTTCAGCATCTACATTTTGTATTTCACGTTGATCCATAATCCTAAAGAAAGCATCATCGGATTAGGAATTGTTGCTGTGGGAATTGTTTTGTATTTAATTGATAGAAAATTATCCCGCTAATTTAAATTAATCGTAAAACAATCAAATATTGTTTTTAAAGCGCAAATTGCAAGGGTATTATGCTTACTAAATCAATTAAAAATTGTTTTTAACGAAGGGTTCGCAAGGGTAATTGAATTAGCTTTGAAAAAAAATGTTCGCAAGGGCGTTTCACTCAGTAAATGATAGCAGAATTATATTTTTGAAATCATTTTGAGACGTTTTAATTTAAAGAAGGTATCATTACCATTAAGTATTGTTTTTAACGCATGGTTCGCAAGGATAATTGAACCAGCTTTGAAAAGAATCCGTTCGCAAGGGTGTTTCACTCAGCAAATGATAGCAGAATATATTTTTGAAATCATTTTAAAACGTCTTAATTTCAAAAGCTATTACGTAAGAATCATTTACACATTTTTATCACTTGCTGAGTGAAACGCCTTTGCGACCGAAAAGTAATTGCAATCATTTTAAAAGAAAAACCTTGCGAACATTGCGCTTAAAAAACAACAAATTCAAAAACTGAGTTAAAAAAGATTCTTCAATAGGCATACGCTTCATTCAGAACAACAAACTATTAGTTTTAAAATTGAATTAATAATCCGTATCTTTGCACCCACAAAATTTTCATAATGTCTAAATCATTAATTCCAAAATTAGAAGCTATAAAACAGAGATATAATGAGGTGGCAGACCTTATTATACAGCCTGATGTTATTTCAGACCAAAAAAGATATTCTTCTTTGAACAAAGAATATAGCGATTTGGGGAAAATTGTAAAAGTTTACGATCAATATAAAGGAGCGTTGGATACGATTGAAGAGTCCGACGAAATTATTGCCGACGGATCAGATAAAGATTTCGTGGAACTGGCAAAAATCGAAAAAAACGAAGCACTGGAAAAAATTCCGGGACTGGAAGAAGAATTAAAAGTACTATTAATTCCTAAAGATCCTGCAGATGATAAAAACGTTATCGTGGAACTTCGTGCCGGAACTGGAGGTGATGAAGCAGCCATTTTCGTGGAAGATATTTACAGAATGTATTCCATGTACTTCAAGACGAAAGGATGGAGACACGAGGTTACAGATTCCAACGAAGCGGCTAAAGGGTACAAAGAACTCATCATGAAAGTGGAAGGAGAAGGCGTGTACGGAATCATGAAATTCGAATCCGGAGTTCACCGTGTGCAGCGTGTTCCTGAAACAGAATCTCAGGGACGAGTTCACACTTCTGCCATTACCATTGCAGTTCTTCCGGAAGCCGAAGAAGTGGATGTGGAAATTAATCCGGCAGATATCGAAATGCAGACTTCACGTTCCGGTGGAGCAGGAGGGCAGAACGTTAACAAGGTGGAAACTAAAGTTCAGCTTACGCACAAACCTTCAGGATTGGTGGTGGTTTGTCAGCAGGCACGTTCCCAGTTAGCCAACCGTGAATTGGCGATGGAAATGCTTCGTGCAAAATTGTACGACATCAAATTGCAGGAAGTTCAGGGAGATATTGCGGCACAGAGAAAGACAATGGTTTCTACGGGAGACCGTTCTGCAAAGATCAAAACGTATAATTATCCTCAAGGGAGAGTTACCGATCACAGAATCAACAAATCCATGTATAACTTAGATGCATACATGAACGGAGATATTTCTGAAATGATCGATGCCGTTATCATGGCAGAAAACGCCGAAAAAATGAAAGGCGAAGAAGAAAGTTTATAAAATCTTTACCATAAAATCTTTTGTAAGTCTCCGGAGTATTTCGGAGACTTTTATTTTGAGCTTAATTCATTGTTTAAATTATGTGATGTTTAAATATTTTTAAATCAATTGATTATGTTGTTTTGTAAATGCTTGTTTAAAAATAATTTAGGAAAAAAAGGGTTTCATGGTATAATTAATGTACTTTTACATCAACTCTTGATCATTCAGGAGTTTTTTTATACACTAAAATTGAAAAATGTACCGTACTTATGAAAAAACTTCACATTGCCTTTCTGGCAATACTTCTCTTTTGCTTTCAAAGCTTAAAATCCCAAAATATTCTAAAGCCTGAAAGTGTTTTTAATCTTTACTTTAATTCTTTCGTTAAATATGATGATGAATCTGTAAAAGAACTCAACAGTTATCTTATTAATTTTCTGGGAAAAGAAAGTACCCACAAAATGAAACTTAAAGACACCTACAACGAAAAGATTGATGATTATACCCAACTTTTTCTTTCCGGTCTTCCTGTAAATGTGGCATCTGCGTGCTCTGTTGAAGTTAAAAATTATTTCAGCGCTTTAATGCAGAATTTTGCCGATACGAAATACAGGATAAAAGAAATTAAAACCGTAAATGATGAAAGATTTAAAGGAAACGGATTCTCTGAAGTTACATACGAAGCAAGTTTTAAAGTGCCTTCTCATAATCTGATGCTTAATATGGGAGATATTAAAAAAATAGGTGCAGGAGAAATGAAGAAATACCTTATTGATGTTACCAATCAGTTAAAAAAAGCAGACAAAATCGTTTCCACAGAACAGAAATTCAACCTTTATCAGATTAAGGTTGATGACGCCATTTACTACTGGAACGGAGGTCCACAGGAATTAAACTGGAAGCTAAATGAATTTTATCTGAGAAATTTCAATTAAAAATTAAGGCTGTTTTAGGACAGCTTTTTTTATTTAAAACAGATTCCTTATTTTTGGGGAAATAGCTTAATATGAAAATCACACCCATTTTATTAACAGCCGGAGTTCTTTTTTCGGCAACATTTTATTCACAAAAAATGAATTATCCAAAAGCAGTTAAAGGAACACAAACCGATACCTATTTCGGAACTGCCGTTGCAGATCCGTACCGGGATTTGGAGAATGATTCTGAAGCCACCAGAAAGTGGGTAGATGATGAGGTAAAACACAGTCAGGATTATCTTTCTAAAATTCCTTTCAGAGACGAAATCAAGAATCAGTTAAGAGACATCTGGAATTATGAAAAAATTTCGGCACCTTTCAAAGAAGGAGAATATACCTATTATTATAAAAATGACGGATTGCAGGCGCAGTCTGTATTGTACAGAACGAACAATAAAACAAAGGCAACGGAAGTTTTTCTGGATCCCAATAAATTTTCGGAAAAAGGAACCACTTCACTTTCCCAGCTTTCTTTCAATAAAAAAGGAAATCTGGCTGCCTATTCCATTTCTGAAGGAGGAAGCGACTGGAACAAAATCATCATTATCGATGCAATTACAAAAAAACAGATTGATGAAACTTTGGTTGATGTAAAATTCAGCGGAATTTCATGGCAGGGTGATGAAGGTTTCTATTATTCCAGTTACGACAAACCAAAAGAAGGAACCGTACTTTCCGGAATGACAGACAAGCACAAAGTGTATTTTCATAAACTGGGAACTAAACAATCCGATGATCAGTTGATTTTTGGCGGAGAAAAAACACCAAGAAGATATTTAGGAGCGGGAGTTTCCGAAGATCAAAGATATCTGATTATTTCCGCAGCCAATGCAACCAACGGAAATGAACTGTATATTAAAGATCTGAAAAATGGCGGCGATTTTGTTCAGATTAATAAAGGTTTTGATATCAATGTAAGCATTGTTGATACGCAGGGCGATGATCTTTATATTTTTACGGATAAAGATGCTCCGAATATGCGTCTGGTAAAAACTTCCATCAAAAATCCGGCTCCCGAAACATGGAAAGATGTTATTCCTCAGACCGAAAATGTTTTAGGAATTACAACAGGAGGAGGATATTTCTTCGCAACTTACATGATTGATGCCATTGATCAGGTAAAACAATATGACAGAACCGGAAAACTGATCCGTGAAATTTCCCTTCCCGGAAAAGGGAACGTTTCCGGATTCGGAGGCAAGGAAACTGAAAAAGAACTGTACTTCTCTTTTACGAATTACATCACTCCCGGAACAACGTATAAATTTAACGCAGATTCAGGGAAATCGGAAGTGTATCAGAAGCCAAAAGTGAAATTCAATCCCGAAGATTATATTTCTGAACAGGTTTTCTACACTTCAAAAGACGGAACTAAAATTCCGATGATGATTAATTATAAGAAAGGAACAAAGCTGAATGGTAAAAATCCTACGATTCTTTATTCTTACGGAGGATTCAACATCAGTTTACAGCCTGCCTTTTCTGTGGTAAATGCGATCTGGATGGAAAATGGCGGAATCTATGCCGTTCCAAACATTCGTGGTGGCGGAGAATATGGTAAAAAATGGCATGATGCAGGAACGAAGATGCAGAAGAAAAATGTTTTTGAAGATTTCATCGCAGCAGGAGAATATTTACAGAGCAAAGGCTATACTTCCAAACAGTTCATGGCGCTTTCAGGAAGATCAAACGGTGGTTTGCTGGTAGGAGCTACGATGACGATGCGTCCGGATTTAGCCAAAGTTGCCTTTCCGGGAGTGGGAGTTTTGGATATGTTGAGATATAATAAATTTACCGCAGGAGCAGGCTGGTCTTACGATTACGGAACTGCGGAAGACAACAAAGAAATGTTTGACTATTTAAAATCTTATTCTCCGGTTCATAATGTAAAAGCAGGAACGTGTTATCCTTCAACCATGATTATCACCAGTGATCACGACGACAGAGTAGTTCCGGCGCATTCTTTTAAATTTGGTGCAGAATTACAGGAAAAACAGGCTTGTAACAACCCGATTTTACTAAGAATTGAGAAAAACGCAGGTCACGGAGCCGGAAGATCTACAGAACAGGTAATCGGAGAAAATGCAGATCTGATTTCTTTTGCGCTGTATGAAATGGGGGTTAAGAAATTACAATAGATCTGTTTAAAAAATGTAAATCCGGTCAGAGTAATTCTAACCGGATTTTTATATATATGAAATAACTTAGTTCTTAGTAAACTTAGAGCTCAGATTTCCTATTTTATAAATATAAATTCCCTTTGGAAGACTTTCTACATCAACTGAAATTTTACTATCAGATGTTAGGAAAGATTGGTTAACAACAAGTTTTCCTGTTGTATCGAAAACTTGTACTTTATGAGCCCCATTTTCAGGATTTGTAATGTTTAAGATTTTACTTGTTGGAATTGGGAAAGCGGATAATTTTGCTTCTGTTTGAATTTCTTTTGCTGCCAATACCGATGTTGACAAAGAGTAAATATCTGTCTGAGGTGTTGATTCATTGTTACTATTAAAAATATCACTATACACAATTAATTTATTTATATTGTTTACAGAATCATGGAAAATTTCGAAATTTTCAGCATAGCTTTTAGATGAAGGATTTGGATGAAAATCCTGAATCAAATTTCCATCTTCGTCTATTAAAAGAAGCTTGATTGCATAAGTATTCGTATAATTGTAAACTCCTACTAAAAATTCAAATTTATTATCCGTATTGAAAATATTTTTTGAAATGAGAAAAGAAGAATTATCTGCAGCAAAAAGCAGTCTATCATAATTTGCTGGCATTGGAACATTTACTGTTTTGTAAAGTGTATAATTTGAAGTGTAAATTTTAAGCTTATTATTTGTAGTTCTTGAAATATAATAGGTTTCAGTTGGGGTAGAGTACTTTAATGTGTGTTCGTTAGTAAATGTATGTTCAAGTGTAAGTTGTCCAAAAGCGAAACATGCAACAAATAATGCCGCCGAAAGTAATAATTTTTTCATTGAGTCTATCGTTTAAAAGTTTAATTATTTAAGCTGACAAAATTAGTGAAATTATAATTAAATAAAGGAAACTGGCTTGTTGATAAGTAATAGAATGTTAATTTAAGATAATTTATTCCCTCAAAAATGTGTAATTTTAGCCATCTATTAAATCTGAAATTATGAGAAGGGCAGTTCAGAATAAAACTCCTCAATTCACTATTACCGAAAAGAAAACAGAGGTCTATCCTTTTGAGAAAGACGGCTTACAGTTAAAATCTTCTTATACGGCAGAAGACGTTAAAAATCAGGAATTAACGCAGACTTCTCCGGGAATTGCTCCTTATTTAAGAGGTCCGTATTCCACAATGTATGTTCAGAAGCCATGGACGATCCGTCAGTATGCGGGTTTTTCCACAGCAGAAGAATCCAATGCTTTTTACAGAAGAAATCTGGCGGCGGGACAAAAAGGTCTTTCCGTTGCCTTCGATCTGGCGACACACAGAGGATATGATTCCGATCACGCGAGAGTTGTGGGCGATGTTGGAAAAGCGGGAGTAGCGATTGATTCTGTGGAGGATATGAAGATTTTATTCAATGAAATCCCTTTGGATCAGATTTCAGTTTCCATGACGATGAACGGAGCCGTTCTGCCGATTCTTTCCTTCTATATTGTGGCGGCAGAAGAGCAGGGCGTTTCTCAGGATTTGCTTTCAGGAACCATCCAGAATGATATTTTGAAGGAATTCATGGTGAGAAATACCTACATTTATCCACCTGCACCTTCCATGAAGATCATTGCAGATATTTTCGAATATACTTCTCAGAATATTCCGAAATTCAATTCCATCTCAATTTCCGGTTATCATATGCAGGAAGCAGGAGCCACTCCTGTTCTGGAAATGGCTTATACACTTGCAGATGGTTTAGAATACGTAAGAACAGGAATAAAAGCAGGAATGAATGTCGATGATTTTGCACCGAGACTCTCATTTTTTTGGGCAATCGGGATGAATCACTTCATGGAAATTGCAAAGATGAGAGCGGCAAGATATATCTGGGCTGAATTATTAAAGCAGTTTAACCCTCAGAATCCAAAATCTTTAGCTTTAAGAACCCACTCACAGACTTCAGGATGGTCTTTAACGGAACAGGAGCCTTTCAATAATATTACCAGAACCGCGATTGAAGCATTATCTTCAGCGTTGGGCGGAACGCAGTCTCTTCATACCAATGCTTTGGATGAAGCCATTGCACTTCCTACAGATTATTCAGCGAAAATTGCAAGAAATACACAGATTATTCTTCAGCAGGAAAGCGGAATCTGCGATGTCGTAGATCCGATGGGCGGAAGCAATCTGGTTGAATCTTTAACGCAGCAAATGATTGAAGAAGCGATGAAATACATCGATGAGGTAGAGCAGGAAGGCGGAATGACAAAAGCCATTGAAGCCGGAATTCCAAAGATGAGGATTGAAGAAGCGGCAGCGAGAAAACAGGCAAAAATTGACAGTGGTGAAGAATTTATCATCGGGGTTAATTCTTTCAGATCAGAATTAAAGCAGGATGCCATTGAAATTTTAGACATCGATAACACGGAAGTCCGCAGAAAGCAGATCGAAAGATTAAATAAAATAAAGGCAGAAAGAAATTCTGAGGCGGTGAATGAGATTTTAAATGAGATCCGTGAAAGTGCCAAATCTGGAAAAGGAAATCTTTTAGCCTTATGTATTGAAGCCGCAAGAAGAAGAGTAACGCTGGGCGAAATGAGCGATGCGATGGAAGAAAGCTTCGGAAGATACAAAGCCAACATCAGAACAATTTCAGGAGTTTATGCCATGAACGCAGGGAAAAACGAATATTTTGAAAAAGCCTTACACCTTACTCAGAAATTTGAGGAAGAAGAAGGACGCCGTCCACGATTAATGGTTGCCAAAATGGGACAGGACGGTCACGACAGAGGAGCAAAAGTAGTCGCAACCGCATTTGCAGATATGGGATTTGACGTGGATGTGGCACCATTATTCCAGACTCCGGAAGAAGTGGCAAAACAGGCAGTGGAAAATGATATTCACATTTTAGGAGTTTCTTCTTTGGCGGCAGGTCATAAAACTTTGGTTCCACAGGTTGTTGAGGAGCTTAAAAAACTCGGAGCAGACGATATTACTATCGTTGTAGGAGGCGTAATTCCGCAGCAGGATTATGAATTTCTGTATGCGAACGGAGCCGATTTCATTTTTGGTCCGGGAACCAACCTTCCGAAGTGTGCAGTAGATATTCTGGATAAATTTTTAAATTAAATTAACCTTTTCACCAGATAAGTTGCACAGCTTTTGTACTGTACTCCATAATCAAAAAACAAAATATTATGGCTTATACAGTAGTTTCGGTATTTCCTGTAACGGTAGATACAGAAGAAATTAAAAAAGATTTAAAAGAAAACGGCTTTGATGAATCAAATATCATTATTTCCAGATCAAACCTCGAAAGCGGACTGTCTACCGACAATTATCAGGAAGATGAGCAGACGAAAGGATTTTTTGAATATACCTTTGCGCATGACAATGATATGCTTGATGCTTACAGAAAACACAGCATCGGAAAAAATAATGTTATCGTTTATGCCGATAATCTGGAACAGGCAGTTTCTGCCAATTCAATCCTGAATAAAAACGGAGCTTTGCAAGTATACAGAAAACCTGCGGAAGAAAAAACAGATATTCCTGAAGGAATGACCGAAGAAGAGTATAACGGAATTATAGCAAAAGCAAGGCACAATATTTACTTCTTAGGATCAGAAAGAGTTTACCATTCCAATATCATCAAAGGAATGGACGATCCGATGGATGATCTGGGATCTAAAGATTAAGAGCTGAAAAATACGATAAATAAATAGGCTGCTTCACAAATGAGGCAGCCTATTTTGCTAAATATTATATGAAAAAAAACAATTAGGGTAGCAAAACCTTATCAATTGCATGGATAATTCCGTTGCTGCATTGTACGTCGGTTACAATAATATTAGAAACTCTGTTGTTGTTATCTGTAATCTTAGCACCGCCCGTTGTGGTAATCTTAAAACTTCCACCCTGGAAAGTAGGAACCATCATATTGTTTGTGAGATTATTAGATCCTACATTGGCTCCGGTAACGACGTGATATTTCAAAGTATTTTCCAAAGTCGTTTTTGGAATCGCTGCAAGATTAGCCGCTCCGATTTCTGTTAGCAAAGAAGAAAATGCTGTGTTGGTAGGTGCAAAAACCGTAAACGGAGAATTGGCAGTTCCGCTTAAAATTCCAACAAAATTCGGCATATCACTTCTTGTAAGAGCAGAAACCAAAGACGTAAACTGAGGATTTGCCGTTGCATGAGTAACAATAGTTGGCAAACCGATTACCGCATCTACTTTGTGGATCACTCCGTTGTTGGCATCAATATCTGTGGCAACAACATTCGATACCCCATTAATTTTTACACCGCCATTCGTATTGATAAACATACTGATCGGTCTTGTGGAAGAAGCAGATCCCATAGCAAGAGTAGAAACATAGCCGGTAGAAATTGCTGCAGCTTTTACTTCAGAATTCAGAACGTGATTCATCAGCAGAGTTTTCAGAGCATCTGTAGGAACATCATTAAGACTTGCATATCCGTTTGCTTGCAAAAAAGTTGCAAAAGCGGCATTTGTTGGGGCGAATAGTGTAAAAGTTCCGCTTTGGTTTAGAGTAGCAGAAAGACCTGCTTTGTCAATGGCAGCTTTTAAACTGCTTAAGTTACTGTCTGAAGAAACCAGTTCATAAGTTGTTTTCTCAGTCATCATGTTGTCGTCATTGTCATCGCAGGAGATAATACTAAGCATAGCAACTCCTGAAAAGAGTAGAGGTTTAATGAAATTTCTCATAATATTATTTGTTAAGATGTAAAATCTTATAGGCAAATATTATACCTTTTTATTTATTTTAGTAAAATAAATTTACTTTTTTATCAGTTTATCTTTTAGATCATAAAAAGAGATAGGTGAAAAAAGGAGTTTCGATTAAAAAAGAATTACAGATTTAATAAAAAAACTAAAAAATAATTTTGATATTCAGAAAAATGTATATATTTGCAATGTAAAAAAAGTTTAACCATTTAAAAACAACGAAGCAATGTTCATATCCAATCAGCTTTCAACAGTAGGATTGCCTTTTGCAAAGGCGAGGCTTCGTGGTTTGGTACACTCTTAGAATAACAGTACAATGAAATATCAAAACCCGAAGTCGTAGAGATTTCGGGTTTTTTATTGCGCAATATTTCAAACTTAAAACAGTTTCCCCGAAAATCTTTTTTTAGAAATTAGGATTTCTTTCGAATTAGCAGATAATTTCTTATTTGAAGCTATTTCCAGCTTTCCGCTGTATCTTTTTTGTTACGACCTGCGCTTCGCTCCGGTCGCCAAAAAAAAGGATGCCGCTGCAATCTGGGCTAGAAAAATCCATTGAAGAAAACTCATAGAAACCTCATAGGTTTTTAAAACCTATGAGGTTTAGATAAAGTCAGCCAATATTTTGCCTGACGAAATGTAATATGAAGTTTAGAAAATAAAATTTCTGAACCTCACTTCTAATGCTAAATTAATGGAAAAAGATCATCTTCTGTATTCCCGAATAAGAAGTCTGAGAAGCAGAAAAAGAATTATAAGAAAAGATGTAGAAAAACAAATACTTAAAAAATATAAACGTCATAGAGAAGTCTGGAAATTAAGAAGGAATATTCCGCTCATTCCGCTGGAAAAACCTTATCAGAAAGGATTTGTAAGATTCTTTGTTGTGAGAGATGATGTAAAACGTTCTAAAGACGGCGATTTTTTCGAAAATCTTTTAAAGAAAATCAATACGGAAATGTACTCCGACACCCGAAAATTTCTAAAAAAGAAAAGAAAATTCGGACGAAGAATTTACGTGGAAAAAGAACAGAAAACCGCAAACGTTCTTCCGTGGGAATGGAACAATCCGAAATTTGGTTTAACGGAACGCGAAAGACAATATTTTGTAAAAAGAGAATATTACGCTCATAACAAAAAACTGATTAAAGAATATTATGAATTCATCGAGCCGTGGAGATTCGTATTGAGAGTAAAACCGAATATCATTACCCACTATAAACCTTTAGATGAAGATTTGGAAAGAGAATATAATGCATTAGACTCCTATTTAAATCAGCACAAAGTAATAGGAATTATTCAAAAAACCATTTATGGGAAACCCAATAAATGGAGGGATAAATACAAAAGGAAAACTAACGTGAGAAAATATTTTAATTATAGGATCTCCGCAGAAGAGCTTGCAGAAATATTTACAGACGGAGAATTTTAATTTTTCAGATCAATCATTAAACAACAAAAAGTAAGCATGACCTGGAAAGTTGCAGAAAGAAAAATAGGAAAAGCAGGAAATATAAAACAGCAGAAGAAAAGGCAGCAGGAATGGAACCGTAAATATGGCGAAAACTGGCAGATCGGGTATTTTATAAACAATGAATTTGTAGCACAGGAAGATGCTTTGGAAACCATCTATTACAAAAGTTATGAAGAACATTTCGAAAATCATCCGAATGATTTACAGGAGCTTATTCATACAGCCAAAGCTTTACGGAATCCCCATGCAGAAATGACGGGAGGAAAAGATTTACAGGTTCCTGCAATTTATAAATATTTAAAAAACAAAAATCTTACGCTTTTGGGCAATGAAATGGTAGACATCGGAACGTATGGAAGCAGATCACACAAACTCAGTGTAAGACTTAGTCCTCTTACCATTAAAGTAACAGGAAATCCCGATATGACCTTAGAAAAATTCTGGCAGGATAAGAAATGCCTTGTCATTTGGGAAGACAATTAAAACAAAAACAATGGGAAATTTAAAACTTAAAGGAAAAGATATATTAAAATTAGGCTATCCAAACAACCAGAGTGTCAACATCGCTTTGGAAGTGATGAAAAGGAACTTTGCCACAAAAAACATCCATCACGTCAAATCTATTCTAAAAGATATTCTGGTGAATCCCGAAAACTTTGAAAAAGATTTAACCTTCGGACAGATTGCTGAAGCTTTGCTTTCATCCAAGAAAACTGAAAAGAGGATGCTCAATACACATCGGGCGACATTCAATATTTTCGGAAACAATATTTCAGATGAAGCAAAAAATCAATTATACACCGCGCTCAAGCTTCCAATTTCAACACAGGGAGCTTTGATGCCCGATGCACACAGCGGATACGGACTTCCGATCGGAGGCGTTCTCGCGGTAGAAAATGCCGTAATTCCTTACGGAGTCGGGATGGATATTGGCTGCAGAATGAGCCTCAGCATTTTGGATACGCCGATTTCATATCTTGAAGGAGCAAGAGATAAATACGAAAAAGCGCTTGCTGAACATACCAAATTCGGAATGTACGAAATACACAAATCTCACATCGACCACGAAATTTTCGACAGAGACACCTTCGATCTCATTCCGGTTTTGAGAAGATTAAAAGGAAAAGCCATCAAACAGATGGGAACTTCCGGCGGCGGAAACCACTTTGTGGAATTCGGAGAAGTTGAAATTACGGAAGAAGATGAACAGATCGGACTTCCGAAAGGAAAATACCTCGGAATTCTTTCGCACAGCGGGTCGCGTGGATTGGGAGCAGAAATCGCCCAGTATTATTCCAGAGTTGCGGCAGAACAGTGTCCCTTACCCAAAGAAGCACAACAATTTGCATGGCTGGATCTGAATACTCACCTCGGATTAGAATATTGGACGGCAATGAATCTTGCGGGAGATTACGCTTCTGCGTGTCATGAAGATATCCACAGAAGACTTGTAAAAGCGGTAGGAGGAAGATTAAAAGCAAAAATCGAAAACCATCACAATTTTGCATGGAAAGAAATCCACAACGGAAAAGAAGTAATCGTTCACCGAAAAGGAGCAACTCCGGCAAATGAAAACGAATTGGGAATGATTCCCGGTTCCATGACGGCAAAAGGATTTATCGTCCGTGGAAAAGGAAATCCGGATTCTCTGAATTCCGCTTCTCACGGAGCCGGAAGAGCGCATTCAAGAGGAGAGTGCAGAAGCCTTTTTACTCAAAATGACATTAAAAAAGAATTAAAATTGAAGAATGTCATCTTAATGGGCGGAAATGCAGAAGAAGCACCAATGGCTTACAAAGACATCAACGAAGTGATGAACGCGCAAAGCGAACTGGTGGATATTCTGGGAACATTCCAACCGAGAATTGTTAGAATGGATAAGTAAAATGGTTGTTAGTTTTTGGTTGATGGTTGTTAGAATTTTTAACGCCATCAACTGACAACCATCAACCGACAACAAAAACCAAAAAAATGGGAGCACCACATAATATAAAAAGATACGGTGAAGTCTGGCCGGAATTCAGAATTCAGAGCGGACTCGACATTTTAGAAAAATTAAAAGATAAAATTATTATTTCAGGAGGTTGGACGTGGCATTTTATGTCTGAAATCGGGCATACGGAATACAAGCACGCGCACGACCATAAGGATATTGATGTCTTTGTGAAAAAAGAAAACGTAGCAGAAGTTGTGATAATCCTTCAACAGGAAGGTTTTCAGAAAGTCTGGACAAGGTACGATCATCTTCAGAGCGAAGAGAATTTCCGAAGATATGAGAAAACAGTTGAGCTGGAAAACGGAAAATTCCACAGGATCACAATCGATTTCTTTGAAAGAAATGATCTTGAAACTGTTGAAGCTAACGGATTTACCGTCGTAAAGCCTGAAGTTTTGCTCACGTTTTACAGAAACATTCATTCCAGCGATAAATGTTGGGCAGTTATGGCTGCAAAAGATTTACTGGAAAAAAGGATTGATCCTATTGGTCATCCGAAATTAAGTGAAATGCCGAAATAAATTAAGATGGAAGACGAGATTAGAAAAGAAATATTCGAATTTATAAATCAGAATTTTTCTGATAACAGAAAATTATTAAGAGAAAAAGCAAACGAATTTTTGAAAAACCCTAATGTAACCAATTTGTTTTTAAATGAATTTAAAAAAATAAATATTGTCGTGCATTTTCAGTCTTTGTCTTCAGAAACTGATAAATTTTCGAAAGAAGAAATGGGAGACATTTCAGATGTCTGGAATTTTTATTTAAATGAAGATATCGATGAGGTAGATAAAAGTAAAGGTTATGAGGATTGGGATTTTGATACATATTTAGAATCAGGAAAACCTCTTCACTGTTGTAAGGTTTGGATTAATTGGTTTTTAAAGCTTTATTACATCCAAAACTTTGAAATAATTAGAAAAGGAGAAGATGAAACAGAGCGAGTTTTAATAATTGCTGATCTTTATGAAAAAGAAAAATACAGTTCAATTTTAAAAATATTGAAACAAAACGGTTACGAAGAAGTTACAGATGAATTGGCTCTATTAAAAGCAGAGTCTATTTCTACAGATTGTAATGATGATCCGACTGTTTTTGATTGTCTGTTTTCGGATATTATTCATCCTATTCATTTTAAAAGTAATTAAAAATGGAAAAACTCATACAAATAACCTCAGGAAGAGGACCTTTAGAATGCCAATGGGTGGTGGCAAAAGTTCTGAAGCACTTTCTTCAAGAGGCAAAAAATAACAATATAGATTATGAAATCATTCACCGTGAAAATAGCGATGAAAACCTCACGTTAAAATCGGTGACTTTGCTTTTACAGTCAAAAAATCTTAATGGATTTTTAGATAGCTGGTTAGGAAGCATTTGCTGGATCGGGAAAAGTACATTCCGGAAACTGCATAAAAGAAGCAACTGGTTTATCGGCGTTTTTGAACTGGAGGGATTGGAGAAAATCAATTTTAATGAAAAGGACATTCAGTTTCAGACAACCAGAAGTCAGGGAAGCGGCGGACAAAATGTAAACAAAGTGAATACGGCGGTTCGCGCAACATACATTCCGACAGGGCAAAGTGTTTTCGTTCAGGATTCGCGTTCTCAACTGGAGAATAAGAAACTTTCCATCACAAGATTAAAAGGAAAAGTATTGGAACAGAATATCATTCAGCTTCAAAAAAGAATGCAGGAAACATGGAACAATCATCTGAATGTTCAGCGCGGAAATCCGATCCGTACATTTTCCGGAACCGACTTTAAAAAGAATTATGAAGACAAATCGTTTAAAAAACAGAGAAGTCAGCTCAAAAATGAATTAAAAAACTATAACAATGACCTTAACTAAAAATAAATACTATTTTGAGGCTTTAGACAATTATCCGTACAGTTTGCCGGAGTGTCTCGAAGCATTAAACTATGCGTTGTCTTATGATCCTGAAGACGCAGACAGTCTTTGTCTGATGGGAAGAATATACAGCGAAATGTTATCCGATTATGAAAAGGCAAAGCTGTACTTTGAAGAAGCCATGCAGTGTGACGTAACGAATCTTAATACACCGCAATATTATATTAAATGTCTTCTGGATAATGAAGATTATCACGAAGCAGAAAAACTGATTGATTATTCTTTAAAAATCAAGGGAATTGACAAAGCAACCTTATGGTTTTACAGAGCTTTGCTTTCCGAAAAAAGAGGAAGTTTTGCCAATGCATTGAAATTTCTGGATGAATCTGCAAAATACTGTTTTACAGAATACAGCCTGAATGTGGTGAAAGACCGGAAGAAATTCATCAAATCAAAAATGCCGAAGAAAAAGAAGATGAAAAAAGCGAAGGAGACGAAATAAGTCTCCTTTTTAACATAATATATTTTTTTGACAGCCATTCATAAAAAATCTTAGATTTGCTTAAAATCAATCACATGAATAAAAATATATTTTATATACCACTCTCTGTAGCGGTTATGTTCGCTTACAGCACAGTAAATGCGCAAAATTCTAAATCACTGATTCAGGATTACTATAAAAAAAATGCACAGCTTACTCAGAAAAATAGTTTTGATAATAAGCTCGGATTTATTATTCTTAATGAAGATAATTCCAAAAGTCTTGGAGTAAATATTGTAAATATACAGCAGACTTACAACGGTCTTCGTGTGTACAATGCTTTAGGTAAAGTTCTGATAAAAGATGAAAAAATAATCTCTGAAAAAAATGATTTCAAAAAAGAGATTGTTATCGGAAATCAGGGAAGTTCAAAAGAAAGAATTCCCGAAGAAACACTGAAGCAAAATTTAAACCTGCAGGAAATATTAAGAACAGAATACCTGCCGGACCTTTATTTTGACAAAAATAATGTATTGGTACTGGCAAAAGAAATTTTTGTTTCGGACAAGAAATCTTCAGATGTATGGCACGTAATTGCAGACGCTTCCACCGGAGAAATACTTACTAAAGACAATCTTACGGTAAGCTGTAATTTTGATCATAGCGAAAGCGGTTAAGAGAATTCTTATTCAGAACCTGTAAAATTTACAACGGAAAGTTCAGATTCTCAGAAAACGACTTCATTATTGGTTCCTTCTAATGCCTCTTATAATGTTTTTCCTCTACCGGTAGAAGCACCAAGTTTCGGATCCCGCTCTGTTGTAAGCAATCCTTGGGATCTCACGGCATCACCAGAAGGATGGCATTCTACAGGTACAGCAAGCTATACCAATACAAGAGGAAATAATGTGTACGCATACTCGGATCAGGCAAATGCAAACACACCGGGATATTCTCCGGACGGCGGAGCTTCAAGAAATTTTGATTTCACATATGCAGAAGGAAGATACATCAATCCGTTTACGCATAAAGATGCAGCCATTACCAATCTTTTTTATTTAAATAATAAGATTCATGATGTATTTTATAGATTTGGATTCACAGAATCGGCAAGAAATTTTCAAACAAATAATTTTGGAAACGGAGGAATTAGCGGAGATGCAGTAAATGCAGAAGCGTTCGATGGAAGCGGACTGAATAACGCCAATTTCAATTCAGGATACGAAACGGTAATCAGCGGAACCACTTACCTTCTTGCGCCAAGAATGCAGATGTATCTTTGGTCAAGAGCACAGACAAGCGCAGATCCTATTTCACGTTATCAGTATAATTCTCCCTCTACCGTTGCAAGCCGTCCAAAAGTTTTAACAGGTGCAGCATCTTTTGGGCCTTTGTTGTTCGAAGGTCAGTCTGTAACAGGAGATCTCGCAGTTTCTTCGCCGGCGGATGCATGTACACAACCCGCAGCAGGAAGTCTTACAGGAAAAATTGCTGTTGTAACCAGTACTACCTGCGAATACAGCCTTAAAGTTCTAAACGCTCAGAATGCAGGTGCAGTAGGTGTTATTGTTTACAGACCAAGTACAGATACACCCGCAACAATGGGAGCCGGAACCTATGGAGATCAGGTTACTATCCCTTCAATTAATATGGGGAAAACTGAAGGCGAATTTTTAGTAGCACAGGTTTCCGGAGGAAATACCATCAACACAACTTTGATTAATGATTTTAACGGATTTAAACATTCAAGTTTAGATAATGGTGTTGTTATTCATGAATATGGTCATGGAATTTCCAACAGACTGACGGGACAGGGCTACAGTTGTCTGTCTTCCACCAACTCTACCGAACAGATGGGAGAAGGATGGTCAGACTACTTTGCATTGATGCTTACGACCAGACCGGGAGATACATCTTCTCTTGCGAGAGGAATGGGAACCTATGTTGCGGAACAGGCAACAACAGGAAACGGAATCAGACCTGCAAAATATTCACCGGACTTTACAGTAAACGGATATACTTATAACAATACTAATTCTATGACTGGAAATCCTCACTCCATAGGATTTGTATGGGCTTCCATGCTTTGGGATCTTACGTGGAAATATGTAGAGAAATATGGGTATAACAGTGATGTTTTAGCCAATCCGAATTCGGGAAATGCCAGAATTTTACAATTGGTAATGGACGGGCTGAAACTTCAGGCCTGCAGTCCTACATTTATTGACGGAAGAGATGCCATTCTTCAGGCAGATCAGGTTAAAACAGGAGGTGCAGACAAATGTATGATCTGGAAAGCCTTTGCTAAAAGAGGCTTGGGAACAGCAGCTTCTGCCGGAAGCAAAACCGTAGGAACAGATCAGGTAGAAAGTTTTACCTATCCTGCAGAATGTGATATTGTACTGGCGACACAGGAAGCCGGAAATGCAGAAACAAAATATGTAGTTTTTCCAAATCCTACCTATGATGAATTCTTTGTAGGAAATATTGATAAGTCCAAGGAAGACGTTAAGGTAAAACTTTTCGATATGTCAGGGAAATTAGTATTCTCCGATACGCGTGAAAATACTTCCAAAAAAGCATTTTCAACCAGAGGATTACAAAAAGGAGTGTATATGGTAAACATCAGACAGGGTGAAAAAACTCAGACAGAAAAACTGATTGTTAGATAAATTATTCAATCAAATAATTTTAAGAAGGAAGTCATTTAGGCTTCCTTTTTTTGTACATTTAATAATGGAATTAAGATTTGAACGCAGACCGTTATATTTAAAAGAAACATTTTCAATTGCTTACGGGAACTATGATAAGAGGGAAGCCTTGCTCATACAATTATCTCATCAGAATTGCAAAGGTTACGGAGAATGTGTGGCGATCGATTATTATAAGATTGATCTTCAGAGATTTGTTTTACAGTTAAAAGAAATTCAGTCTCAGATTCAAAACTGTAAAATTATTCATCCGGAAGAATTTTTCAAGTATCTGTTGAATTTAAATCTGCATCCGTTTTTACTTTCCGCATTAGATTGCGCGTATTGGGATCTTTTTGGAAAACTTGAAAATAAAAACTTTATTGAGTTAAATAACCTTCCATCAGATCATTTAGTTGAAAGTTCCATCACCATTTCTGTCGGTGAAATCGATCATCAGATTAAAAAAATCGAAAAAAGTTCATGGAATAAATTCAAAGTAAAATGCAAAGGCTTAAATAAAAATGATGTTGAAAAACTATTACAGTTAAACCGAAATATTGCTCTTGATTCCAATGCAAGTTTTACCGATGAAGATTGTATTTGGCTTCAGAATAATCCTGAAGTTCAAAAATTTTCCTATCTCGAGCAGCCAAGACCAGTCGATAATTATCGAATCTTAGAAAAACAATCTTTTGCAAACTGGATGGCAGATGAAGATTGTCAGAATTTGGATTCATTAGCCAAATTAATTCCCTACTATAAAAGCATCAATATCAAATTAATGAAATGTGGCGGATTAACCCCTGCTTTAGAAATGATCAGAAAAGCAAGAGCATTGAATTACAAAATTATGATTGGCTGTATGACGGAATCTACCGTGGGAATTTCCGCAGCCTGTAATTTAACAGGAATGGTAGATTATGCCGATTTGGACGGAGCGAATTTAATTTCAAATGACTATGCGACAGGAAGTTTCGTTAAAAACGGAAAAATTAGTTTATCTTCAAAACCAGGTTTAGGAATTATGATTAAATAAGTGAACGATAAATCGTCAATCCGATTTGCTTATCAGTTTTTTCACTCAGTGCTTTCATTCGCAGAGTGAAACGCCATTGCGAACGAAAAATAAACAGATTAGAAATCAAAAAACTTTGCGCTTTTTGTGTTAAAAATATAAAGAAGAACCAAAAACAAAAATAGACTTCAAAAGAAGCCTATTTTTTGTTTGCTGAAATCAGATAATCATAAACCATTTGATGCTGATCTTCCGATAATTTCGCTTTCGGAGCCATTCTGCTTAATGTTTTTATCCAGCCCTGATCGTCATGTTTTGCAGGATCCGGCAATTTGTGGCATCTGTTGCAGGAATTTTCGAAGATGGTTTTTCCCTGTGCCAATTGTTCGGATGAGGTATATTTTGGTCCGGTTACCGCTACACTTTTTGGTCCGCACGATACAGCGACTGCTGCAGAAGCTAACGTCATACCTAAAATCAGTTTTTTCATATTACTATTTTTTGTTGTGATTTATTTTTTTGCAGATACGATATAATCGTACACCCACTGATGCTGTTCATCGGTAAGTCTTGCTTTCGGAGCCATAGAATTCATAATTCCAACCCACTGAACAGAAGTGTGGGAAGCCGGATCCGGTAATTTGTGACATCTTCCGCAAGAGTTTTCGAAAATTGTTTTTCCTTGTGCAATTTGTTCTGCTGTAGAAGTCGAAGCTACAGGAGCAGTTGCTGTTGAAGCTTTTGGAGTACAGGATGCCAGTAAAACGGCAGCAAATGATGCTACAGCGATAAGTTTTTTCATGTTTTTTAACTGTTTATTCAAACAAATGTAGGAAATTACCGTTTCCATTGATAAAATTGTACATAATTTAGAAGAAATACAAATAATAGTAGTGTGAATCGTGAAATCCGTTTCACTTGTAAATTGTGAATTTTTAAAATGAGCGAAAATTCTCACTACATTTGAATGGTGATTAAAAACAATTTTATCATTACAGTTTTAGAAGCTTAATCCCGCTTTCTGCTATATCTTTTTTTGCCATTACTTTTTCCCTTATAAAAAAAGGATGTCGCGTCAATCGGGGCTAGGTGTCCAGTCATCAATTCATAGAATTTTCCTTCAAATTCCAACTGCAGGTTTTGTAAGAAAAAAGTCAATTTTCAGCATTAAAAAAATTGACAAATGAAATGAATTCACTATTGACCATTCACTCTTTAATCCTTATTTTTGAAACAATGAAATTTTCTACAGAAGAGCTAATACAAGGAATAAGATCGGGAAACAAACGCCTGATCGCAAAAGCCATAACATTAGTTGAAAGTAAAAAAGCCGAACACAGAACACAGGCAGAAGAACTCCTCAAACAGATCATGCCTTTTACCGGAAATTCGGTTAGAGTAGGAGTAACGGGTGTTCCCGGAGCCGGAAAATCAACTTTCATTGAAAATTTCGGAAGACTTGCCATTGCCAATGGCAAAAAAGTGGCAGTTTTAGCCATCGATCCGAGTTCAGCCATTAATAAAGGAAGCATTTTGGGCGATAAAACCCGCATGGAAGAACTTGCCAAAGAAGAAAATGCATTTATACGACCTTCCCCGAGTTCCGGATTTCTGGGCGGAGTGGCGAATACAACTTTCGAAACCATGATGATCTGCGAAGCGGCAGGTTACGATTATATTTTAATAGAAACCGTTGGAGTAGGGCAGTCTGAAGTTTTGGTTGCCGATATTACGGATGTTTTTTTATTCTTAAAAATAATTGGCGGAGGCGACGAACTTCAGGGCATCAAACGCGGAATTATGGAAATGGTGGATGTTATTTTCATAAATAAAGTCGATCAGGACAACTTTCAGAAAGCCAAAAATACAAGACTGGAATTAAAAAGAGCCTTAGATTTTATTCCGCCAAAAGAAAAAGACTGGAAAGTTCCTGTTTTACTGGGGTCTGCTTTAAGCAATGAAGGTCTGAATGATGTTTTTGAAAAGATCGATGATTTTATAGATCTTAAAAAGAAGACCAACCGTTTCGAAGAGGTAAGAATCCAACAGGCAGAAAAACGTTTTGAATATTGGGTTCAGGAATATATTCTTTCTGTGATGAAAAAAAATAATTCTGTGGAAGAAGCATATCTTCTGCACAAAAAAAATGCTTCAGCCATGATTTCAAATCCAAGTACCGAAGCAAAATTATTTGTGGATAAATTTTTGTTTAAAGAATAATTTTAATTTTTGAATATCCGTTAAACAACCTATTACTTTGCACTGATATGAAAATCAATTATTTATAACAGGCACTTCGACAAGCTCAGTGTGATACCTCTAATACTAAACGCTTGATTTCTGCGATGTCAAGCTGAGCCTGTCGAAGCTTTAGGTTAATAAACGGACAATCAAATTTCAATTAAAGCTTTTCTTTCTCCTCTTCATTTTTCGTAATATATCCGTCATAAGAAATCGGCTGTCTGTCGTTGCTTCTGATGGAAGTAAAAGCCTTTCCATTTTTGAAAATCTCCATATTAATTTCATCAACAGAACTTTGGTCATTCAGTTTAATTTTTACGATCCATTTTCCCTTTTTTCCCTGAGACTTTGTCACCGTAAAATCTTTTGAAGTAAATCTGTAACTGTTTTGGGTCGTATTTCCGTAAGTAGGATTAAAAACTCTTCCGAAATAAGGCAGTACAACCTCAAGTTTATCTTTTCTCAGATCAATAGAATAGTTGCTTCCCGAAAGATCAAGAATTCTCGACGCTGTAGCGTTGGGAAGAGAACCCATTACATTAATAACATCGTAATTGGTGGGTGTGGCTCTTTCTGCATGAAACGAGAAATCTTCGGAATTCACAAGTGCTGTTACAGCGGAAGGGTCTGTAGCGGTTTGAGAAGAGCAGTTTTGGAAGATCATCAGAAATCCAAAGACAAATATAATCGAAATATACTTTTTCATAATATTAAAATAATTGTTAAATTTAAATAGCAAATTATATGCAAATATATCGTTAAAAATTATTTTGGAACAAAAATTGTAAAGGTTGATCTTATACACTCGCACTATGAAAATAAAACACATTTTTGGAATAGGAGCTTTGGCTCTGTCTGTTGCTGCCTGTACAACGAACCCGATTACGGGAAGATCTTCGCTGCAGCTTGCAAATAACTCGGAAATTATGACCATGTCTGCTCAGGAATACAAAACAACATTAGGAAAATCTAAAGTGATTTCCGGAACTGCAGATGCGAAAAGAGTGGTAAGCGTAGGTTCCAGAATAAAATCTGCTGCCGAAAGATATTATCAGCAAATCGGGCGTTCTGCGGATCTTGCGAACTACAATTGGGAGTTTAATCTTCTTCAGAGCAACGAACTTAATGCATGGTGTATGCCGGGCGGAAAAGTTGCCGTTTATACAGGGATTTTACCGGTTACAAAAAATGAAAATGGTTTAGCTGTAGTAATGGGACACGAAGTTTCTCATGCTTTGGCAGGACACGGAAACGAAAGAATTTCTCAGGCTATGATCGCACAATATGGCGGACAAATTTTGGGAGGATCTATTTCTAATTCTCAGTGGGCAAGCGTTTTCCAGCAGGTTTATCCAATTGGATCTCAGGTTGCTTTATTGAAATACGGAAGAAATCAGGAGTCTGAGGCAGATCAGATGGGATTATATTTAATGGGAATGGCAGGTTACGATCCAAGAGAAGCAATTCCTTTCTGGAACAGAATGGAAGCTGCATCTACCGGAGCAAGACAGCCGGAATTCCTTTCCACTCACCCGAACCCTGAGACAAGAATTTCAGATATTAATAAAAATTTGCCTAAAGCTTTAGAATATTATAAGGCTGCGGGAGGAAGAATGTAATCATAAAGAATTTTAATCTTGAGTAAAAGCCTTGTTGAATTTTAATAGATTTGATGGGGCTTTTTAATTAACCACTTAAACACAGCACTATGAAAAATTTAACCATTATCGGCCTTGTTCTTTTAGCCTTATCTATTCTGCTGTTTTATCTAACGTCTAATAATTTTACCATTAATGATCTTCAGATGTCTCACATTATGGGAATCTTAGGAGGAATTGGAATTGGTCTGATTATCGGCGGAATGGTAGGATATGTAAGTAAAGGAAGTGCCATAAAAGCCGAACAGAAAAGAAAAGAATTTAAGCAGTTGCAGAAAGATAAGGAAGATCTTGAACAGCAGGCTGCAGAAATTGCAAGACGTGAAGCAGAACTTCGCAGTCGTGAAAATCAAAATCCTCAAATCTAATGATTTGAGGATTTTTTTATCAGTTGTTATTTTCGACAGTTAAAATTTATATCCTACACCTACCATAAATAAGTTAGGTCTGTTATCGTATCTGATTTCCTGACCGGAAACTTTATTAATAAAGTTTCTGGAATCTTTACTGAAAGCACCTTCATATTTGGCATTCACAAGAAACTTCTTAATTTCAAGCTGTGCCCCGAATTGATAGCCTACTGTAAAATTATCCTTTGCATTTTCCTGAAAATCGTTAAAAGTATCTTCTTTGCTTAAGTTGTAACTTGCAACAGGACCTACATATACTCCTAAAAAGTCACCTAAAACTTTATGCCCGATTAATACAGGTAAGTCCAGACGGTTATTTTTAATATCGAAAGTAGTATTGGATGCAGGATCTGTAAAATCACTTTTAAAAGTCGTATAATACAATTCCGGCATTAAAAAGAACGATGCAGGAAGATTCGCTTTTAAAGAAAGACCAATATTGAAGCCTACATTATTTTTACCTTCTCCTTCAATTGCCTGGTTTACGGTTCCTTTAATGTTTTTCCATGAAGGAGAACCCGTAGGAAAAATTAAATTCGTTTTCGCCGCCAGAGAAATCTGTGCGGAAGCCAACATAGAAAAACCTATTAATGCGATACTAAATGCCTTTTTCATTATCTTCTATTTTTGTAATGGTATTATCAATAGTTTTATTATTCTCAAGCAGATATTCTCTCAGTTCTTTAAATAACTCTGATGAATAAACGAAATCAATAAGGTTTTTATTGCCCGCCGTAATCAGGACGTCTTTATTTCCTTCCCATTCTTTAATTCCCAGTCTCAGATAGACAATTTTTTCCCCAATCGTCATTACCGAATTCATATCGTGGGTATTGATAATTGTTGTTGTGTTATATTCCTTGGTAATTTCAAGCAAAAGATCATCAATGACGTTCGATGTATAAGGATCCAGTCCGGAGTTCGGCTCATCACAGAAAAGATATTTCGGATTGTTGACAATAGCTCTTGCAATTGCCACACGTTTCTGCATCCCTCCGGAAATTTCAGATGGAAATTTTCGGTTGGCTTTATCCAGATGCACTCTTCCGATAACATCAAAAACCCTTTTTTTCTTTTCTCTGAATGTTAAATTCGTGAACATATCCAGCGGAAACATAATATTTTCTTCCACCGTTAATGAGTCGAATAAAGCACTTCCCTGAAATACAGTTCCGATTTCTGAACGAAGATGCTGCTTTTCTTCTCTGGTCATCGTATTAATATCTCTTCCGTCGAATAAAATTTCTCCCGATGTAGGCTGATACACATTCAGTAAACTTTTCAGAAATACCGTTTTTCCGGAACCACTCTGTCCGATAATTAAATTTACTTTTCCTTTATCAAACGTAGTTGAAATCCCTTTCAGTACTTCTACCTGATCAAAACTCTTTTTAAGATCTTTTACCTCAATCATCAGCTTAAAATTAATTGGGTTAATAATAATTCCGAAAGGATAATAAACACCATCGTCCAGACTACCGCCTGTGTACTCGCTCTACCTACTTCCAATGATCCTCCTTTTACATTATATCCGAAATAAGACGGAACCGTTGCAATGATGAAGGCGAAAACAATGGTTTTGGTAAATGCATAATAAATGAAAAGATTAGGCATATACATTTGGATACCCACCACATAATCATTGGTTGTCCAGTTTCCTGTTAAAATCCCGGCAACATATCCACCTCCGATACCAAAAACAATACTGATGGCAATAAGCAAAGGATTGAATATAACACAAGCAATAATTTTAGGAAAAATCAGGAAGTTGGGAGAGTTTACCCCCATAATGTCCAAAGCGTCGATCTGCTCGGAAACCCTCATTGTTCCAATACTTGATGCAATATAAGAACCTACTTTTCCTGCAAGGATAAGACTGATAATTGTTGGGGAAAATTCCAGTACCAAAACTGCTTTCGTAGCATATCCTACGAAAGAAGGAGGAATCGGAAACGAAGAAGCATCGAAATTGTTGAACATCTGTATTGCAACAACAGCTCCCACGAATATTGAAGTAAAGATCACCAACCCAAAAGAGTTGACGCCCAAATCGTTGATTTCTCTCATGAACAGCTTCCAGAAAACCCTCATTTTCTGAGGCTTCTGAATAGATTTACCAAGAAGAAGAATATATTCTCCGACTGCTGTAAAAAACTTTTTTAACATTCTGCTAAATTAGACTTTTTTTATTGAATTAATTGAAACTTAAGACCAAGACTGAAGCTCCGTTTTAATATTAAATTTAGTATATCATAATGTAGACCAAAAAATGTTATTTTGCATTTTTATCTCCGCCTAACACCAATAAAATCGTTTTTAAAATAATTACAAGATCCAGAACAAAACTCCAGTTTCTTACATAGAACGCATCTGCCAAAACCCTTTTGTTCATTTCCACTTCCACATCTCCGGCATCGCCGCGAAGTCCGTTTACCTGCGCAAGACCCGTTATTCCGGGACTTACCATACTTCTTAAACTGTATCTTCCGATTTTAGGCTTGTAATAATCGTCTACAGCCAACATATGCGGTCGAGGTCCTACAATAGACATTTCACCTTTCAACACGTTCAGAAACTGTGGCATTTCATCAAGACTGGTTTTTCGTAAAAACTTCCCGATTTTGGTAATTCTGGAATCATTTTCCGAAGTGGTTTTGGTCGAAGATTCTTCATTTACAATCATTGTTCTGAATTTAATGCATCTGAAAACTTCTTCGTGGAAACCATATCTTTCCTGAATGAAAAAAACCGGACCTTTGGAAGATGAACGGATTAATATTGCAATGATCGGAAAAAGCCAGGAGCAGATTGCCACCAAAACAATTACTGAAAAAATAACATCGAAAGTTCTTTTCAATAAAAAATTAGAATAATAATCCAAAGGATATTTTGCCTGATTGAGAATCGGCTGTGTCTGAATATACCCAATATCATACAGGAAAAAATTATTCTGAACAATACTCGGAATCAGGGAAATATGCACTTTGTTGGCTTCTGCTAATCTGAAAATCTCTCTTTCCTGTTTTTCGTTGTATATATTTTCAGTGGGAATAAATAAAGTATGAATTCCGTTTGTCTTCCAGAAATCAATCAGTTCCTCAGCATTGATTTCTGCATTTTGATAGTCGAAAATTTTATAACCGTAATCTCTTCTCTCCTTTAAAATATTCTTTAAAACTTCTGTAGAGCTGTTTTCACTCAGGAACATAACATTTCTGTGATTGATTCCGAGACTTCTAAAGTATTTAATTCCAAAATAGATTAAAGATTTCGCAAGGAAAATAAAGAAAAACAGGTAAAACGAAAGCCAGTAAATATCCGAATTGAAAAATACATTATAACTGACTTTTCCGATGAGTAAAACGCCGAGAATAAACAGCAAAAAATGAATTAAAAGCCTTTCTAAAAATAAGGTATAAGTAAGGTTTCTCGGAATATTATAAATCTTTGTTCTGCCGCTGAGAAGCATCCAGAACAGAAATAATAAAGCCAGAGAAAATAAATTCTGATACCATGTTTCCTGATTGTATTTTAAGCTTTCATTTCTGCTCAGGAAAAAGAATATAAAAATAGATGCAATAACCATAAGGTCAAGCAAAACGATGATCGATTTCAGGTATCTGGAGTATCGAATTCTCTGCATCTATAGGCAATTACGGATACGAAAGGCTAAGTTACATATTTTTTATGGGATATTCAGGTACTTATGGGTCTGAACTGATGCTCTCCATTCCGGATTTTCTAAAATAAAGTCAGTAATCTTAGGATACATTTCATCTCTTTTGCTCCATTCGCTCTGAAGATACAGCGTACAGTTTTCCGAAACTTTTGCGGCCTGTTCCTCTGCAAATTTAAAATCATTGTTATTGAAAACGATCACTTTAAGCTCATGAGCTTTGGCGTAAATTTCCTCTTTCGGAAGCCCTGTTTTCTTTGGCGAAAGCGTAATCCAGTCGATTTGTCCGCTAATAGGATAAGCGCCCGAAGTTTCAATATGGATGGAACAGCCCAGTTCTTTTAGCTTTCCGGTTAAAATATCAAGATTCCACATCAAAGGTTCACCGCCTGTCAAAACTATCGTTTTACAGTGTTTAGCTGCGGTTTCGGCAATCTCTTCCGCATTCATTAACGGATGCAGATTAGGATCCCAGCTTTCTTTTACATCACACCAATGGCATCCGACATCGCAACCGCCTAATCTGATGAAATAGGCTGCTTTTCCGGTGTGCGCTCCTTCTCCCTGAAGAGTGTAAAAATGCTCCATTACAGGGAGCATTTTACCTTCTTTTAATAATATTTCTTCTGTTAAATTCATTTTAAATTAGTCGTTATAGACCGAAGTTTTATAAGCAATGATGGTGTTTTTCATCAGCATCGCTCTTGTCATAGGTCCTACTCCTCCCGGAACCGGCGTGATCCAGCTTGCTTTTGCTGCACAGCTATCGAAATCTACATCACCTGCCAAATAGTATCCTTTCGGAGAATCGTCGTCTACTCTTGTAATACCTACGTCCACAATTACAGCTCCGTCTTTAATCATTTCACCTTTTAAGAAATGAGGATCGCCTAAAGCGGTAATTACGATGTCTGCTTTTTTTGTATATTCTTCGATGTCTTTAGTGTAAGAATGTGTTAACGTTACCGTAGAATTTCCCGGGAAATCTTTTCTTCCCATCAGAATGCTCATCGGTCTTCCTACAATTTTACTTCTTCCGATAATTACACAGTCTTTACCTTTTGTTTCAATATTATATCTTTCCAGTAAGGTTAAAATTCCAAACGGTGTTGCCGGTAAAAACGTATCCATTTCCAATGCCATTTTCCCGAAATTTTCTGGGTGGAAACCGTCAACATCTTTTCTCGGATCAATTGCGTTGATGATTTTTTCCTGATCAATCTGCTTTGGTAAAGGCAACTGAACGATAAATCCGTCTACTGCTTTCGACTTATTTAATTCATCGATCTTTTCCAATAATTCAGATTCTGAAACGGTGCTTGGAAATTTAATTAAGCTCGACTGAAATCCAACCTCTTCACAATCTTTCACTTTTGCATTTACATAAGCCTTACTTGCTCCGTTGTTTCCCACAAGAATCGCTACCAAATGTGGAGCCCTTCTCTTGTTGGCAAGAATTTTTTCTACTTCAGCCTTAATTTCCTGTTTTATTTCTTTGGATACTTTTAATCCGTCAAGAATTTGTGCCATTTTTACTTTATTACTTTTTATTAGATTTTTTATGGATATTTTTCCGGATTTTGGTGGGTGCAGAAAACGGAGAGAATATTTACGATTTTTTCTTTTTCATATACATCAAATAAAACTAAATAAGGCAGTTTCTTTAAAGGAATTGCTCTTACATCTTTATATTTTACTGCGAAAAAAGGATTTATTTGCAAAGATTTATAAGCGTCCAATAATTTTTTCTTAAAACTCTTAGCTGCAGATTGAGATTGCATTTTATAATATTTAATGGCATCATCAATATTATTGTTTGCAATTGGAGAAACCAAAATTTTAAATGCCATACTTTTCGGAAATTCTCTTTAACGATTCGAATGCATCTACCGATTGTGATCTGTCTTGTTTTAAAGCTTCATCAATTACCCTTTTCATTTCATCCGTCAGCTCAAAATCATCCTCATTTTTTTCAAAGCTGATTTTCATCTTTTTCAAAAGATTTTCCATTAAAGTTTCTTCTTCTTTATTTTTAAGATGGATGGTAATGGTACTCATATCTTTGTATTTTTTATCAAAATTAACGAAAATCAGCAATAATTTATTTGTTTGCTTTATAATAATTAATCAATCCGTTGGTTGAAGAATCGTGAGAACTAACTGCTTCATTGCTTTCAAGTTCCGGTAAAATTTTATTCGCTAAAACTTTTCCTAATTCCACACCGAACTGGTCAAAACTGAAAATATTCCAGATCACCCCCTGAACGAAAATTTTATGCTCATACAATGCAATTAACTGTCCTAATGAAAAAGGAGTTAATTCGTTGAATAATATTGAGTTAGTTGGTGTATTTCCATGGAAGACTTTATAATTTAATAAAAACTCAATTTCCTCATCAGATTTTCCTGAAGCTTTTAATTCTGCTTCTACTTCTTCTTCCGTTTTCCCGAAGGCAAGTGCCTCAGTCTGAGCAAAAAAGTTCGCCAGTAATTTATCCTGATGGTCAGAAACTTTATTCGGGCTTTTCGCATATGCAATAAAATCCGCAGGAATCAGTTCTGTTCCCTGATGAATCAACTGATAGAAAGCGTGCTGTCCGTTTGTTCCCGGCTCTCCCCAGATAATCGGTCCGGTTTCATATTCTACAAATTCACCGTTTCTGTCCACACATTTTCCGTTACTTTCCATATCACCCTGCTGGAAATAAGCAGGAAAACGGTCTAAATACTGAGAATATGGAAGAATCGCATGAGTAGTTGCTGCATAGAAGTTTCTGTACCATATTCCGATCAGCCCCATTAAAACAGGAATATTTTCTCCAAAATCTGCCGTCTGGAAATGTTGGTCTGTATCGTAAGCTCCTCTTAATAATTGTTCAAAATTTTCATAACCCACTGCAAGAACGATACTTAAGCCGATTGCACTCCAAAGCGAATATCTTCCACCAACCCAATCCCAGAACTCGAATATGTTTTCCTCTGCAATTCCGAAGTCTTTAACTGCCTGTACGTTAGTAGATAAAGCGACAAAATGTTTTGCCACATCTTCCTGTTTTCCCGCTTTTAAGAACCAGTCTTTGGCTGAATTGGCATTCGTCATTGTTTCCTGAGTGGTAAATGTCTTGGAAGCAATGATAAATAAAGTGGTTTCAGGATTTAAAGTTTTCACAGTTTCCGCCAGATGATTTCCGTCTACATTGGAAACAAAATGAACGTTTAACCTTGTTTTAAAATGCTTCAAAGCCGAAACGACCATCACAGGTCCCAAGTCTGAACCTCCGATTCCGATGTTCACCACATCTGTAATTTCTTTTCCTGTAAAACCTTTGTGATCCCCTGAAATAATGCTTTCGGAAAAAGATTTCATATGATCCAGAACTCTTTTGATCTGAGGCTTTATATTTTCGCCGTCAACCAGAATTTCTTTATCTGAAAAATCCCTCAAAGCTGTGTGCAAAACTGCTCTTCCTTCCGTTTCGTTAATTTTGTCTCCCGAAAACATTTTGGAAATCGCATCTTTCAATTCACATTCTTCCGCAAGATTTAAAAGAAGATTTTTCGTTTTGGAATCTATTAAATTTTTAGAATAATCAAACAAAAAATTAGGTCTTTTGATTGAAAATTCATTGAAACGATTCGGATTATACTGAAAAAGGCTTCTTAAATCGAAATCATTATTCGCAAATTGGTCGTCAAGTGCTTTCCAGCTATTGGTTTGAGTAGGATTTATTTTTGATAACATATCTTTAGAAATTAAGGTTTTGTGACTTCGGATTCAGGATTGTTGAATTCCAAATCCTCATGTAAAATTATTGATTTGCAAATTTACGGAATTTTAGTTCAATCATATTAATGGATGATTAAAAATCAAATGTATGTTGAGTAACAAATGAATTTTTAAAATTTAAAATGCTTATTTTTAGGCATAATATTTCATGACATCATGCTGAACAGAAGAAATTTTATTAAAAAGTCATCTTTGGGAGTAGGATTTTTTGCTTTGCCTGTTTCTGCAAGCTTTTTATTTGCAAACGATTATGTCTCTAAAAGACCGCCCTTGAGCGAAAGGAAATTTACTTCTGAGGCTGTTGAGAAAACCATTAAGACCATCAAAAAATCAATTGCTGATGAAGAATTGGCGTGGATGTTTGAAAACTGTTTTCCGAATACTTTAGATACCACGGTAAAATTTTACCAGAAAAACAATAAACCTTACACGTATGTGATCACAGGAGATATTAATGCGATGTGGCTTCGGGATTCTTCCGCGCAGGTTTATCCGTATTTAAGTCTCGCTAACGAAGATGAAAAACTGAAAAATCTTCTGAAAGGCGTCATTAATAAGCAGGTTGAATGCGTTCTTCTTGATTCTTATGCCAATGCATTTTTCAATGATGCCAATAAAGTAAGTGAATGGAAAAATGATTCTACCCAGATGAAACCCGGAATTCATGAAAGAAAATGGGAGATCGATTCACTTTGCTATGTTATGAGATTATCTTACAATTATTGGAAAATAACAGGAGATTCTTCCGTTTTTGATTCCGACTGGAAAAAAGCGATGCTTTTAATTTTGCAGACTTTTAAAGAACAGCAGCGAAAAGATTCAAAAGGGCCATATAAATTTCAGCGATCTAACGGAAATCCTCTGGACACACAATTTGCCGGAGGTTATGGAAATCCTACAAAGAAAGTGGGGCTGATTCATTCAATGTTCAGGCCTTCGGATGATGCGACTTTTTATCCGTTTTTAATTTCTTCCAATATGTTTGCTGTGGTTTCTTTGAGGGAGACTGCGGAAATTTTTTCTGAAATTTTTAAAGATGAAAATACCGCCGCTCAGTTTAAAAATTTAGCTGAAGAAGTGGATGAAGCCATTCAGAAATATGCAGTTTTAAATCATCCGGAAGCTGGGAAAATTTATGCCTTGGAAATCGATGGTTTCGGAAATGCTTTATTTATGGATGATGCCAATGTCCCGAATTTATTATCCATTCCGTATTTGGGTTACAGATCCAAAGAAGACGAAATCTATAAAAATACCCGAAAATTTTCTTTAAGTAAAGCAAATCCGTGGTTTAGCGAGGGTGAATTTGCCAAAGGAATTGGCGGACCGCACATCGGAGAGCATAAAATCTGGCCTTTGGGTTTGATTATGCAGGCTTTGACAACTGATAATGATGAGGAAATTGTTTCCTGCTTAAAAATGCTGAAAGCCACTCATGCCGGAACCGGATTTATCCACGAATCTTTTGATGTAGATAATCCGAAAGACTTTACAAGAGCTTGGTTTGCATGGGCAAATACATTGTTTGGAGAATTGATTCTTCATCTCCATACAACAAAACCGGAAATCCTGAAAAGAAAGTTGTAAGCATAAAAACCTCCGGATTTACCGAAGGTTTATTGTAAAATTTAAAATATATAGATAACCGAAGTTAGGATTGCTAAATTTCTGTGGTAGGCTGTTTTTTAGCAGGTTTTCTTTTTCTTACGAAATAAACAACAGCAATTCCTATTAATATAATTGGCCAGACTGTGATGAGTCCTACTACAATTTTCTGGATCAGATAATATCCTTCCACGAAAGCTGATTTTGCGCTGTACAGAAAATCAAATTTGTACTTATCGTCTATGCTTTGTGTGTTGGTAACTGCAATTTCTGCGACTCGTATTTTGGGTTCTTTGATGTAAATATCAACGGTGCTGTATTTCAACATGTCCGTCATATTCATGCTTTCCAGTTGCTGGCTGTTTCCTTCTTTCATATTTTCATCGCTCATGGTTACTTTGTCTTTATTTACCTTCATCTGAGCAATATTGTTGGTTGTTTTTTTGTTTCGCTGAGCTTCCAGAGCAGAATATTTAATATTTGCCGTTACATCTTCCGCATTAATCGATCTTGCATTCAGGAACAGTTTTTTATTGTTAATTAAAGTGAGCAGTTCGCCCAATTTTTCTGTAGGAACTCTTACCTGCATGGCATTTTCGGACTGATATTTTTTTATCAGCATTGCCTGTTCATCCGATGTATTGTAGGTTTCCTCAGAAACCACATTGCTTTTCAGGTCGCTGTGCGTTACGAAGCCTCCCAATTCCTGAACGGATTTTTCAATGGATATGGTCGCGTCATAGACATCTTTTACTTCCATATTCACGTCTGCGGTTTTAATGAACTGCTTGTCTTTTACTTTCATGGTTGCCACAGAAGAAACACTGTCTGAAGATATTGCTATTGCTGAATCAGCAGATGCATATTTTTCAAGATTTTCGGAAGAAACTTCTCCTTTTTTGCATGAATAAATTCCCAGTAAAAGTGCTGTTGCGATGCTTAGTCTGATGTACTTCGTTTTCATAGATATAGATTTTTAATGTTTTGCTTATCCCAAAGTTCAGACAGAATCATTTGTAATATTTGAAAATGAAACGTAAAAATTCTGTAAAGAGAAATTCTGTTTTAAGTGGTTGTAATTCATTGTTTTGTAAATTGTGGGCTATTCAGCTACCTCATTTTCGGAGTAATTTTTGCTGTTCTTTTACAAATCAAACACAACAAATTATTATGTCAAATACTTTTTCCAAAATCCGAAACGCCATAGAATTATTCAGATCCATAGATTTTGATCAGTTAAGTGCTATTTCTCAAAAGGTAAATCTTCCCAAGCTGATGGAAAATTTCTCCAAATTAGACGATAAACAGCTTAACGGAATGATGAAAATGCTCGATCCGAATAAAAAGAAGAAAGAGCTTCCTGATATAGACGGCGATTTCTACGACATCTATCACACATTAAGTCCTGAACAGCGGGAAATTCAGTTAAAAGTGAGAGCGTTCATGGAAAAAGAAGTAAAACCGCTTGTTAATCACTATTGGCTGCGTGATGAATTTCCTCACGAACTGATTCCAAAATTTCAAAAACTGAATATCTGCGGAGTTACTTACGAAGGGTACGGCTGTCCCGGAATGCCTTTTCTAATGGAAGGTGTTATTGCGATGGAAATGGCTAGAATTGATGCTTCCATTGCTACCTTTTTCGGAGTGCAGTCCGGTTTGTCGATGGGTTCCATTTATATCTGCGGTTCCGAAGAGCAAAAACAGAAATGGCTTCCACAGATGCAGAAGTTTGAAAAAATCGGAGCCTTTGGATTAACAGAACCCGAAGTAGGTTCCGGAGCAGCGGGAGGATTAACGGTAACCTGCAAAAAAACACCTGAAGGCTGGATTCTGAACGGACAGAAAAAATGGATCGGAAATGCAACGTTTGCAGATTTAATTATTATTTGGGCAAGAGATCTTGATGATGGAGAAGTGAAAGGATTTATTGTTGAAAAAGACAATCCGGGGTATTCTGTTGAGAAAATCAAAGGAAAAATGGCGTTGAGAATTGTTCAGAATGGTTTGATTACGCTGAAAGATTGTTTGGTGACAGAAGAAAACAGGTTGCAGAATGCCAATTCCTTTAAAGACACCGCAAAAGTTTTGCAAATGACGAGAGCTGGAGTAGCATGGATGGCTACAGGATGTGCAAGAGGAGCGTATGAAAGTGCGTTGGATTACACCAGAAAAAGAGAGCAGTTCGGGAAACCGATTGCTTCCTTCCAGATGATTCAGGGACATCTGGTAGAAATGCTTTCCAATCTTACGGCAATGCAGACCATGGTTTTCAGGCTTTCTGAAATGCAGGATGAAGGAATTTTAAAAGATGAGCACGCTTCTTTAGCCAAAGTTTTCTGTACCATGAGAACCAGAGATATTGTTTCCAGAGCGCGTGAAGTGATGGGCGGAAACGGAATTCTGCTGGAATATGATGTGGCAAGATTTGTAGCCGATGCGGAAGCGATTTATTCTTACGAAGGAACAAAAGAAATCAACTCCCTGATTGTAGGAAGATCAATTACGGGTTTCAGTGCATTTGTATAATATTAAAAGTGAATGGTCAATTTGTTTCTCAATTTTACGATTTTCATACTACAATTTTTATTAAACTCAGATAAAATTATTGTTAACTGATTAGAAGAAAATAAAATTTAAATAAATTCTCAGTTTTGAGAAATATTTATTGAATTATATGAATTGATTTAATATATTTGTTGTGCAAGACAAATAAAACTAAATATTATGCTGAAAAATCTTAAAAAACTAAATCGTGCAGATTTAAGAGAAATTAAAGGAGGCGGTGGTGCAGAAAAATGCGATATCGGACCTGTTGGATGCCCTTGTAAAATTCCGCCGGGAGATCCTTGTTTAGGCGGAGGAGGAGATCCGGGAAATCCGGGAGATCCTGTAGGATATTGTCCGGACAGCGGAGAGTATATTTATTGTACAGCACTTTGTCCAAACGGATTACAGCCTCTTTGTGCATTGTAAAAATAAAAGCCTTCAATTCTGAAGGCTTTCTTTTTTATAGTTAATGCTTGATAATCAATCCATTTCCTTTAAAGTAATGTTCTTGGAGATTTTATAGGTTTTCTTCTTTTTATCAGGTTTTTCTTCTTCACCCAGCAATTTTCCCCAAGGCTGAAGTCCCTGAACTCTTTCGAAAATTATTTTAATGATGGCAATTGCCGGAATACAAAGAAACATCCCCGCAATTCCCCACAAATGTTCTCCGATAAGAATTCCGATAAATGAAAATAATGCATTGATTTTTACTTTTGAGCCTACCACGAAAGGAAGAACAATATTTCCGTCCACAACATGGACTGCAATATATCCGATTGCTACATAAATACAGGTAGAAGGAGTAGAAGTGGCAAAAGCGATAAAACATGAAATCAAAAGACTGATGCAGATTCCCAGATACGGAATTACATTTAACAAGCCCGTAAGAACTCCTAAAAGAATGGCGTATTTTACTCCCAGAATCGTAAGAACAATAGAAGTAAGGACGGAAACGATTAAAATCTGAAGACACAATCCGATAATGTACTTTTTGGTCATCACTCTTACTTCGCCTACCACTTCCTGAACGCTGGCTTTATGTTTTTCATTAAAAACGGTAATAATAAAGTTATTTAAAACTCTTCTGTAATTCAAAATGAAGATAAAAAACAGAATAAAAAACACAAAAAATCCTAAACTCGAGGAAAAAATCCCAAAAGTAAAGCCCAGAATAACGCCGGATGAAGAAAGAAGTTTATTCAGTCCCTGATCAATATAGTTAAGCTGCTCATCTATTTTTACGTGAAAAGTTCTGGAAACCCAGTGCTGAATGTCTTCCGCAACCGAGGTGAACTGCTTTTTAAGGTGTGGAATATCTTTGCTGAAATCCGAAAGCTGTGATCCGAAAAAGTAAATTAATCCCGTTAAAATAAACAGCATTATTAATACTGAAGCAATGGTAGACATCGATCTTGTAAATCTTAATCTTTTCTCCAGAAAATTGGCAACCGGCAGAAACAGCATCGCCATTAAAAATGCCAGAAAAAACGGAGCTAAAATACTCTGTCCCAAAGCAAGAAGATATCCCAATCCAATGATGGAAATAATAACCAGCGTGAGTTTTACAAGAAAAGGAAGTCGAAGTAAATTCATGGTGTGAAAATCTGTTCTATAAAAATAATAAAAACCGTTCGAGTTAAGTGCTTTAACCTTTAAATCTTTTTCAACTCATTAGAAAAATGTATGCCATTTAATAAGGCTGTTTACCTTTAGTAAAAAAACAATAAAAAACACATCTCAAATCTGAGACGTGTTTTTTATTTAAATGATAAGTCTGAATTATTTCTCCAGTGCAATTTCGATTACCTCTTCCATTCTGTTTACATAATGTACATTCAGGTTTTTCAGATAATCCTTTTTAATTTCTTCCACATCTTTTCTGTTGGCTTCACAAAGAATAACCTCTTTAATTCCCGCTCTTGTAGCTGCCAGAAGTTTTTCTTTAATTCCTCCCACCGGAAGAACTTTTCCTCTTAAAGTAATCTCTCCTGTCATGGCAAGATGAGGTTTTACCTTTTTATTTTTAAATGAAGAAACCATAGAAGTCAGCATCGCAATTCCCGCAGAAGGTCCGTCTTTTGGTGTTGCGCCTTCCGGAACGTGAACGTGGATGTTTTTCTTTTCGATATCATCCTGAGAAATTCCCAGTTCGTCATGTTTCGCTTTAATATATTCCAGCGCAATGGTTGCAGATTCTTTCATCACGGTTCCTAAATTTCCGGTCATGGATAATGATCCTTTTCCGTTGCTCAAAATACTTTCAATGAATAAAATATCTCCGCCGACACTTGTCCACGCAAGACCCGTCACAACTCCCGGAACTCCTGTGATTTCCGACAGGCTTTTCGGTCTAGGAACACCTAAAATTTCATCTACTTTTTCGATGGAGATTTTAGGATCGTATTCTTTAACCAAAGCAGTCTGTAACGCAACCCAACGCGCAATTCCTGCAATTCTTTTTTCCAGAGATCTTACGCCGCTTTCCGAAGTGTGTGCTTCGATAATATGTTTTAATTCAGCATTGCCAAGTTTGAATGATTTAGTATCCAAACCGTTTTCCTCCTGCTGTTTTTTAATTAAATGTCTTTTGGCGATTTCAATTTTTTCCTCTAAAGTATAGCCTGCAATCTGAATGATTTCAGTCCTGTCTAACAAAGGAGTCTGAATGGTAGATAATGAATTTGCCGTTGCAATGAACATTACTTTAGACAGATTATATCCCATTTCTAAGAAATTATCGTAGAAAGACTTATTTTGTTCAGGATCAAGGACTTCTAAAAGTGCGGAACTTGGGTCACCATGCAATCCCTGTCCGATTTTATCCATTTCATCCAGAACAATCACCGGATTGGAAGTTCCGGATTTCTTAATAGACTGAAGAATTCTTCCCGCCATTGCACCAATGTAGGTTTTTCTGTGACCGCGGATTTCACTTTCATCGTGAAGTCCGCCCAGAGAAAGTCTTACATATTTTCTTCCCAGTGCATCAGCAACAGATTTTCCCAGTGACGTTTTACCGACTCCGGGAGGCCCGACAAGCAAAAGAATAGGGGATTTCATGTTGTTTTTAAGCTTTAAAACAGCCATATGCTCCAGAATTCTTTTCTTGATATCTTCTAAACCGAAATGGGCTTTATCTAAAATTTTCTCCGCTTTGGCAATATCAAAAACATCTTTGGTATAGGTTTCCCAAGGAAGATCCGTAAAGAAATCCAGGTAATTTCTCTGAACATTGTAATCCGGCGAATTAGGATTCTGACGCTGCAAACGGTTGATTTCCTTCTGGAAATGTTCTTCTACTTCATCGCTCCATTTTTTTTCTCTCGCCTTTTTAATAAGATCCTCTACATCACCTTCTGTACCGCCTCCCAATTCTTCCTGAATCGTTCTGATCTGCTGGTTCAGGAAATATTCTCTCTGCTGTTTATCAAGATCCTTCGAAGTTTTCTGATGGATCTGGTTTCTCAGTTCCAGCTTTCTGAAATCCTCATGCATCATTTCGTAGCACTTGTTGGCTCTTTCCATCAGATTCTTTTCTTCCAGAAGCTTTTGCTTGTCAGAAGAAGGGAAATTGGCATTTGTGCAAATGAAATTCAACAGGTCATCATTGTTGTTGATGTTTTTGATGGCAAAATTCGCAGCATTCGGAATCTTAGGATCCAGCTCAATGATTTTCAGGGCAAGATCTTTTACATTTTCCAGTAAAGCTTCGTATTCTTCCTTGTTTTTAGGCTTAGAATCCTTTAATTTTGATATTTCTGCTTTAAAATAAGGCTGTTTTTCAACCACTTTCTTAATTTTGAATCGGTGGAAACCTTTCGTAATCGCAGTAATATTTCCTTCCGGAAGTTTAATGATTTTAATAATCTTTGCTAAAGTCCCAATCTGGTATAAATCTTTTTCGGCAGGCTGCTCAAGATCAGAATTTTTCTGGCTTACGATTCCTATAAAATCGCCATTTTTCTGCGCTTCTTCCAGTAATTGGATGGACGCTTTTCTTCCCGCAGTAATTGGGATCACAACGTTGGGGAACATCACCATATTTCTTACAGGAAGGATTGGGAATATCTTTTGCTCCGAATTTTGTTCTGTTTCCGCAAGGTCATCAATGTTGATTTCCTGAGCTACAATATCAAATCCGTCGCTTATCATTTCTTCTAAACTAATATCTTCAAATTCTGTCATAGTAAATCGAATGACAAATTGTCATTATCGTTTTAATTCGTTAACGTGAAATTTCATAATATGTTTTGAAAAGGCAGTCCATATTATGTGTGCTTAAAATGCACAAGACTTATGCCATTTGTTTTTTACTAAAAAATACGGTCAAAATTTCCTTTTTATAAAAATTAAATTTTAAAAATTAAAATAAAGGTCTTGTATTTCCGTAATTTCTTAAAAATGTGTATTTTCGCAAACTGATAAAAAACTATAATTTATATAATGGCAATTTTAGGACAAATTAGGAGTAGACCTTGGCTTTTGATGGGAGTAATTGCACTGGCGCTTTTGGCGTTCCTTGTAAACCCCGACAGTATTGATAAGGTTTTTGGTAAAAATCCTGATGTTTTAGGAAAAGTGAATGGTGAGAAAATTACCCGTGAAGAGTTTAACGATCAACTTTTCGTACTGCAACAACAGGCTGAACAGCAAGGTCAACCAAAAAATGGTCTTGAAGAGCAGGCTTGGCAATTGCTTGTGCAATCGAAGCTGATTAAACAGCAATTCGAGAAAATGGGCTTCGAAATGACGGACGATTACTTCTGGAATCAGATCCAGTACGATAAGATGTTTGCACAGCAGAAGCAGTTTTTTGATGAAAAAGGCAATTTCAAGACGCAGGAGCTTAAAAAACAGATAGAAGATATGAAAGCTGCTTCGCCGGAAGGTTACAACCAGTGGTTGAAAACCAGAAAATCGATCGAATACAGATTGATGGCGAGACAGGTATTTGCTAATGTTTCTACAGGAATCACTACAGGTAAAAAAGAAGCGGAAGAGTTGATGAGAGAAAGAGATCAGTTAGCTGATATCGATTTCGTAAAAGTAGATTATGCAGCTTATCTTCAAAAAAACAACATTAAAGTTACCACTGAAGATTTAGCAAATTATATCAAGCAGCATCCGATAATGTTCAAAGCGGAAGAAAGCAGAAATATAGGAATCGTTTATTTCCCTTCTCAGCCAAGTCCTGCAGATGATGCGGCGGCTCAGAAAGAAATCAATAAATTATTCTCTGTAGGAAGCGATGCAAGCGGAGGTTCTGAAAACTTCCAGAATACAAAGAATGACTCTATGTTTATCATGGCGAATTCTGATATGCCTTTCAATCCACAGTATCTGAAGCCAAATCAATTGCCTCAGACGATTCAGGCGCAGCTTCCGACAGCAGCGATCGGTCAGACTTTTGGTCCGTACAAAGAGCAGAATTTTTATGTAGTTTCTAAACTTTTAGATAAAAAGACTTCAGATTCTACATTATCAAGACATATTTTAATTGCTTTTAAAGGAAGTCCTGCGGGAGAAGGTGTTACAAGATCCAAAGAACAGGCTAAAAAGTTAGCAGATTCTATCGGAGCAATTGTAAAAGCAAATCCGGGGAAATTTACAGAATTCCTTAAATTATCAAACGATCCAAGTTCTGCTGCACAAGGCGGGAGCTTAGGATGGACAACTCCTGAAACGCCTTTCGTTCCTGAATTCTTAAAATATCTGTCTGAAAACCCTAAAGGTGCGACAGGTGTTGTAGAAACACAGTTCGGGTATCATATCATCAATATTGAAGATAAAAAACCGGGAGCAATGGCTTACAAAGTGGCAAACTTGGTAAAAGCAATTAAACCTTCTGATGCTACGGAAGCAGAAGTAAACAAAAAAGCAAGCAGATTCGTTCAGCAGGTTCAGGGGAAATCTTTCAACGATTTCGTGAATATTGCTAAAAAAGCAAACTATCAGTTCTCTAATCCTAAACAGGCGAAGAGATTCGACGGACAGCTTCAGGGATTAGGAACAGACAAAGATCCGGAAATCCTTGCATGGGCTTTTGATAAGAAAAGAGAAAAAGGAGATACTGAATTATTTACAGTAGACGGAACAGGAGATAAAATTGTAGTTTACTTAAACGGGAAGCAGGAAAAAGGAACTGCAGATCCTGAATCTGTAAGAGATCAGATTGAAGTAGTGGTTAAAAATAAACTGGCTGCAAAACAGATTTCAGAGAAAATCGGGAAAGCAGGAAATTTAGATCAGATCGCTAAACAATTCGGAACTACAAAACAATCTGCACAGGTTAACTTATTAAATCCTTCAGTAGCAGGTTCTATGGAGCCAAAAGTTGCCGGAGCAGCATTCGGAGTGAAGAAAGGACAGCTTTCTAAGCCGGTTGAAGGAGGAACAGGAGTTTATGTTCTTATTAAAAAGAATGAGATCACAAACAAACAGCCCGGAGATCTTAAACAGTTTACAGAATCTGTTACCCAGAGAAACGGCGGAATGTTCGGGCAGGCTTGGTTAAAGAGCTTACAGGACAATTCGGATATCGAAGATTACAGAATCGAGATCTGGAATAAGCTAGGTTCTCAGCAACAATAAAAATAATTTTTCAGATAGATAAAAAGCGGCAAAGTTTTTGCCGCTTTTTTTGTGTGTAACGCAGAGCAATAGAGAAAAACATTCATTTAAATGTAGTATATTTGCTCATTAGAAAAAATTTAGCAAGTGAAGTTCAGTAAAGAATTAAAAGCTGGTGTGATCGCACTATTGGCCATTGTCGGCTTTGTGGTGCTTTTTCAATTTATGAAAGGCAGAAGCCTTTTTACTACCGATAATATATTTTACGCACAATATGATAACGTCGAGGGATTGGCACAATCTTCCCCTGTTTCCATTAATGGATTAAAGGTAGGACAGGTTGATAAAATCATTCCTCATACATCTAAGGACGGTAAAATCGATTTTCTTGTAAAAATTACGGTTGATAACAATTTTGAGTTCTCAAAAAATTCAACATTGGAAATTTTTGAACCGAGTTTAATGGGAGGAAAAGAAATGAGAATTAACCTGATGTACGGAGGTCCAACGGCAAAAGACGGAGATACTTTAAGAGGGGCATTTAAATTAGGAACTTTAGGAAGCCTTTCTTCACAGGTAGGTCCTGTAAAAGATCAATTACAGGTTGTTTTACACAGAGTAGACTCTCTGATGACGAATGCCAATCAGCTTGTAGATGCGCAAAACAGACAGGAAATTAAATTATTACTGGCTAATCTTAACAAAACCGTTGCCGCTTTACAGACTACGGCAGGAAGCGTAAATTCCTTAGTGGGTCACAACGATCCTAAACTTCAGAAAGTATTGGATGATGCAAGTCTTACAATGCAGAGCGGAAAAGTTACTTTGGATAAGTACGGAAATCTTGCAGAAAGCATCGATACTAAAAAACTGAATGCAACCATCGCTAATTTAGATGCAACAGTAGGACAGTTAAATAATGTGGTTTCAGGAATCGACAGAGGAGAAGGAAGTTTAGGGAAAATCATGAAAGACGATCAGCTTTACAATAACCTGAATGCCGCTTCAAACAATCTTAATTCTTTGATCGAAGATTTGAAAGCGCACCCAAAAAAATATGTTAACTTCTCCGTTTTCGGAAAAAATAATAAAGACTAATTTTTTAAACCATGCATTATATCCCTAATATTATTTTTCTGATTTTATTAATTGCAGGTTTTGGACTTTTTGTAAAAAGTCTGCAGAAGATATATAGAAACATCAGATTAGGACGTGAGATCAATCGCAGCGACAGAAGAGGAGAAAGATGGGCAACAATGGCAACTGTTGCAATGGGGCAGAGTAAGATGACAAAACGTCCTGTAGCCGGAATTTTACACCTTTTTGTGTATGTAGGCTTCATCATCATCAATATCGAGCTTATTGAAATTGTGGTGGATGGAATCTTCGGAACGCACAGGTTTTTATCAACCATTTTAGGAAACACCGTTTATGGTTTCTTTACCGCTACTTTAGAAGTTTTAGCACTTTTAGTAGTAATTGGCGTTGTGATATTTTTTATCCGTAGAAATTTTTACGGAGTAAAAAGATTAACGATGAAAGAGCTTTTAGGCTGGCCAAAAGAAGATGCAAACTGGATTCTGATTATCGAATTTGCTTTAATGATGGCTTTCTTCACCATGAACGCTTCAGACTTTATTCTTCAGTCAAATGGTTACGATCATTTTGTAAAAGTAGGATCTTTCCCGATCAGCGAAATGATTTTCGTTCCGTTTCTTCAGGTTTTCAGTTTTGATAACGGATTCTTATTCGGTGTTGAAAGAACAGCTTGGTGGTTCCATTTTGTAGGGATATTATTCTTCATGAATTATCTTTATTATTCAAAACATTTACACATCATTCTTGCTTTTCCGAGCACCTGGTATGCAAACCTTGAAGAAAAAGGAAAATTCAATAATCTTGAATCTGTAACGAAAGAAATTAAACTGATGATGGATCCGAATGCAGATCCTTACGCAGCTCCGGCAGAAGGAGAGGCAGAAACTCCTGCAAAATTCGGAGCAGAAGATATTTTCGATCTTAATCAGGTTCAGCTGTTAAATGCCTATTCATGTACAGAATGCGGTCGTTGTACTGCAGTTTGTCCGGCAAATATTACCGGCAAAAAATTGTCTCCGAGAGCCATTTTAATGAAGACAAGAGACCGTCTTGAAGAAGTCGGCAAAAACATTGATAAAAACGGAAAGTTTGTAGACGACGGAAAAAAACTGTTGAACGACTACATCACCAAAGAAGAATTATGGGCTTGTACAACCTGTAACGCATGTACAGAAGCTTGTCCTGTATTGCTAGATCCGCTTTCTATCATCTTCGAAATGAGAAGATTCTTAGTAATGGAACAGTCTGCTGCACCACAAGAACTGAATCTTATGATGACGAATGTAGAAAACAACGCTGCACCTTGGCAATACAATCAGGCAGACCGTCTGAACTGGGCAAATGACTAATTAATCAATTATGCAATTTGAAGATTTGAAAATGGATTAATGCATTTTCAAATTTCCAAATTCTCACATTTTCAAATTGACAACAATGGATTTCAATATAAAAACAATGGCAGAATATGCTGCCGAAGGAAAATCGCCTGAAGTTTTATTTTGGGTAGGTTGTGCCGGAAGTTTCGACGACCGCGCTAAAAAAATTACGAAAGCATTTTGCAAAATTTTAAATAAAATAGGCGTTGAATTCGCGGTACTTGGGCAGGAAGAAAGCTGTACAGGAGATCCCGCAAAACGTGCCGGAAATGAATTCGTTTTTCAGATGATGGCTTTAACTAATATCGAAATTCTGAACGCTTACGAAGTAAAAAGAATCGTTACGGCTTGTCCGCACTGCTTTAATACACTTAAAAATGAATATCCGAATTTAGGCGGAAATTATGAAGTAATGCACCATACCCAATTCCTTAAAAAATTAATGGAAGAAGGGCGTCTAAAAATTGAAGGCGGCGCATTCAGCGGTAAAAAGATTACCTTCCATGATCCTTGCTATCTTGGAAGAGCCAATGAAGAATATGAAGCACCTAGACTTTTACTGGAAAAACTGGATGCCGAACTGGTAGAAATGAAACGTTGTAAGACGAATGGTCTTTGCTGTGGAGCAGGAGGAGCACAGATGTTTAAAGAACCTGAGAAAGGAAAAAAAGACATCAATATCGAAAGAACTGAAGAAGCTCTGTCTTTCGAGCCTAAAGTGATTGCAACAGGATGTCCTTTCTGTAATACGATGATGACGGACGGTGTGAAACACTTCAATAAAAATGATGAAGTTGCCGTGAAAGATATTGTAGAACTTTTAGCGGAAGCTGAAGATTTGTAAGAATATTTCTAAAAATATAAGACTCAGGATTTTTCCTGAGTTTTTTGTTTGGTGAGAATTCCACCTTGTCGGATTATGGTGTGAAGAAAAAATTGTAATTTTACCTTTTAAATTGATCAAAATGAAGATTGAAGAATCTAATATTGTAGAAGCAAACGACTACAGAGTAATAATATATCCTGCCTCAAGACCTTTTGAAACAAAAGAAGCCAAACAGATCACAGAGAAACTTTTTGATTTTCTGGCGACTTGGGCAGCACACGGAAAACCGCTTTCCTCATCTTTTAAAATTGAAAAAAATCAGTTTATCATCATCTGTGTGGATGAAGAGAAAGAAATGGCTTCAGGGTGCAGTATTGATGCGCTTGGGAAAGTAATGAGAGAAATTGATGAAGAATATCAATTGGGATTATTCGACAGAATGAAAGCGAGTTTTATAGAAAACGGTGAAGTAAAAACCTTAAAGTTGAATGATTTTAAATCAAAAGTAAGAAACGGAGAAATTGCTAAAGACATTCAGGTTTTTGATTTTTCTAAAAATACCTATCTCGAATTTATAGGGAATTTTCTTTTGCCATTCGATAGAAGCTGGGCGGCTTCTATAAAGTAATAATTCATGCAGGTCCTTTTTATTTCATCATGGTTTCCAAATAAATTAGAGCCTACCAACGGAAATTTTGTACAGCGGCATGCAGAAGCGGTCTCTTTATTGCACGATGTAGAAATTTTACACGCAATAGGCGATTCTGGACAGAAGGAAAGCTATATTTTCGATCAAAATCATATTAATGGAGTAAAGACGATTGTAGTTTATTATAAGAAGTCTAAAAATCCTGCATTAAATTTTTTAAGAAGATTTCGGGCGTATAAATTGGGTTTTTCACAAATCAAGAAACCGGATTTGATACACGCCAATATTTTGGATAAATCTATGATATTTGCGGTTTATTTAAAAAAAAAATATCAAATTCCTTTTGTTATAACAGAGCACTGGTCTTTATTTCTTGAAATCAACAGAAACAGACTCTCATTTTCAACGTTATCTGTTGCCCGATTTATTGCAAAAAAAGCTTCATTTATTTTTCCGGTAAGTGAAAATTTAATGAATAACTTAAAACAGCTTAAGATAGGAAAAGAATTCAAAGTTGTTGGAAATGTAGTAGATACGAGTCGTTTTAAACCGACAATAAAGTATTCGGATGTTTTCAGATTTCTTCATATATCCAATCTTATTCCGTTAAAAAATCCGGATATTATTATAAAAACGGCAATCCGGCTTAGAAGTGAATTTCAGAATTTTAAATTAGAGATTGGAGGCGACGGAGACATTGAAAGATTAAACAAAATCATACAAGAAAATAAGGCGGAAGATTTCATAACAACATTCGGTGAACTTTCTCATGAAGAAGTTGCTGTAAAAATGAGGAAGAGCGATTGTTTTGTATTGTTCAGCGAATATGAAAATTTACCCTGTGTACTTCTTGAGTCCATTTCTGCGGGAGTACAGGTAATATCAACTCGTGTAGGAGGTGTATCGGAGATTGTTAAAAACAATTGCGGAATCATCATTGGAAAAACTGAAGAAGAATTATATACCGCGATGAAGAGTGTTTTAAGCGGAACCTATAAACCGGATTCTCCGACGGAACTTCACCAATACATTGTAGACAATTTTTCTATGTGGAAAATAGCAGAAAAATTCGATGAGATTTACAAAAAAGTGGTTTAAATTATTTTTAATTTAAAAAGCATAAATTTTCAGCCACAAATTTAAAATGAAAAGCTTAAAGGATTTTATTAAAGCATTTTTTGCCAACAAAGGGCAATATGTATTTCTGTCTCTTTTAATAGCGAAAATATGTGCATTTTCAGGCTCTGTTATGATGATCCGGCTTTTGCCTGAAAAAGAATTCGGAATACTAAGCATTGTGGCGTCTGTTTTTGCCATCTTTGTACCTTTCAGCGGTTTTGGCAGTTTTCAGAGTTTGATACGTTATGGTTCTTTATGCCCAACTGAAAATGAAAAAAAAGACCTTTCAGTTTATCTTTTTAAAAAAGGATTTCTATATCAGCTTTTTCTAAGCATTGTGTTTTTTTTAATCGCTTTTTTTTATGTAAACCATTATTACCACATATTTTATATATTTCTTTTCTTCGCTGTACGTCTTATCGGGGTTTATTTTCTTAATCACAAACAGGTTGAGCTTCGCATACATATGAAAAACAGCGAATATGCTAAACTCAACAATGTCGTCAATGTCGGAGGATTGGCTATGATGGTTGTTTTTTCCTTTTTTTTGGGGCTTTATGGATATCTGCTTGCGAATTTAATTGCTCCTTTTCTTTCTCTTTTCTGGTATAAGGAGCCGTTGTGGAAGATTGCTGTCCCCAAAATAAAATTTCAAAAGAAAGAAATCTGGAATTTCGCGTTTCATGCATCGGTTACGGCTTTATTATCAGATGCTTTTTTTTCTGCAGATATTTTACTCCTCAACTTTTTTAAAGATGAAAATGCAGTTGCTAATTACAAAGTCGTTCTGCTTATTCCGTCTAATATTACTTTTTTGGCGCTTTCTTTTATGCAGAGCGATTATCCTGTTTTGGCAAAAAACTCTTACAGCAGATCTTTTTTAATTAACTATATTATTAATTATTATAAAATATTTATTCCTGTTTCTATATTAATATTTGCATTAGGCAGTTTTTTCAGCACCGCCTTAATTCAATTATTTTTCGGAGTAAAATATGCAGACAATTCATTTGCTTTTTGTCTTTTATTAGGAGCGTTTTGTGTGAGTATGCTTTTAAGAAACCTTTACGGGAATATGCTTTCTGCGGTAGGATTAATGAAAAAAAATACTCTCTATTCCATTTTGTCTTTGCTGCTCTTAGCAGGATTTTCTTTTTTTTGGGTTCCTGAAAAAGGAGCTTTAGGAATGGCGTTTTCTTTAGGGCTTACATTAACTATTATCGGTTTTTTCATGATGTTTTCATTCTTCATTTATCTTAGAAGATTGAAATGAATTATATTTGTAACATGAGAAATATTGTTTTTGGATTTCTGGTTATTTTTTGTGCCTTTCTGAGCTGCAGAACGGATGATGAAGATTTGCAGAAAATCGATCAGATTTTGAACATCTATATGAAGAATGGGGCAGGACGAGATCTGTTTCATGCAAAAAAAGATCAGACTTATTTTACGTATTCACTAAATGATGTTAACGGAACCAAAGACGTTTCTCCGGTAAGCAGCACTTTGCGTGCTACTGCAGACTCCACACTTTTTATTGAATATATTGCAGGAGCCAAAAGAGTAGGGCTGGATACGCTGGATCCGAATAACAAAACCTATCAGTCGGTAATAACGGTTTCACTGGTGAAGAGACTTAACAATACGATTCTTGATACCATTAATGAAAGGCTCAGAATTCAGTATCGCATGACGCCTTCGGTTTTTGAGGTCTCGAAAGTTTATTATAACGATACTTTAAGATTTACAAAAACACCGGGTTTCCCGAATGTTGTTACGATCGTAAAATAATTTATACATTTGCAAAACTGTTGACATTTTAATGTTCAACATTCTAATAACTAACATCTAAATAAAATGTTACAAGTCAATTTTTTGCGCGACAATAAAGAGCGCGTTTTAGAAGGTCTTAAGAAAAGACAATTCAAGAATCTTGAGTTGGTAGACGAGGCTATTGCTACCGACGAAGAAAGAAAAAAAATTCAGTTTGAATTGGATTCCCAACTTTCCGAAATCAATAAAATCTCCAAAGAAATCGGACTTTTAATGAAAGAAGGAAAAAAAGAAGAAGCAGAATCCGCAAAATCTAAAACAGCGCAATACAAAGAGTCGACGTCGGAATTGAAAGCTCAATTAGATGTAAAAGAAAAAGCATTGCTGGATATCCTGTACCAATTACCAAACATTCCGAATGAAAAGGTAAAAAATGGGGCTTCTGCGGATGATAATGAAATCATTTATCAGTCTCATGATGTGGAAGGTCTTGGCGAAGGAGCTATTCCTCACTGGGAACTGGCGAAAAAATATAACCTTATTGATTTTGAATTGGGTGTAAAGATTGCAGGAGCAGGTTTTCCGGTATATTTAGGAAAGGGGGCAAGATTGCAGAGAGCTTTGGTTCAGTATTTTTTAGATAAAAATGTTGAGAAAGGATATATGGAAGTGAATCCTCCTCACGTTGTAAACGAAGCTTCAGGATACGGAACAGGACAGTTGCCGGATAAAGAAGGGCAGATGTATTACATTCAGGCAGATGATTTATATCTGATTCCAACGGCTGAAGTTCCTGTAACGAATCTCTATCGCGATGTATTATTTGAAGAAAAAGATCTTCCGGTTAAAAATACAGCCTTTTCTCAATGCTACAGAAGAGAAGCGGGAAGTTACGGATCACATGTAAGAGGTTTGAACCGTCTTCACCAGTTTGAAAAAGTTGAGATCGTAAGAATTGAAAAACCGGAAAATTCTTATGCCGTATTGGAAGAAATGGTAGAACACATTAAAGAAATTTTAAGTGATCTTGAATTACCATATAGAGTTTTAAGACTTTGCGGAGGAGACACAGGTTTTGCTTCTGCTATGACGTATGATTTCGAAGTATGGAGTGCTGCTCAGGAAAAATGGCTTGAAGTAAGTTCCGTTTCCAATTTTGAAACCTTCCAGGCAAACAGACTGAAATGTCGTTATAAAGCAGATGGAAAATCTCAGTTGGTTCACACCCTGAACGGTTCTGCAATGGCATTGCCAAGAATTATGGCTGCTTTGCTGGAAAATAATCAGACAGAGGAAGGAATTAAACTTCCGAAGAAAGTCGCTGAATATGCGAAGTTTGATTTGATCAGCTAAATAAAATTTTGTCTATATACAATAAAAACCACTGTTTTTCAGTGGTTTTTTTATTTGGTTTATCTAAACGATTTCATTTGAAATGAATTCATGATTAATCTTTAATGAATCGTGTTGACGTTGAGTTTCCGTTTTTGTCAATCATTTGTAAAATATAATTTCCTTTGGCTAAACCTGATGCATTCAGTTGTGGATTTTTAACTGAATTCTTTTGTGAATAGACTTTTTGCCCAACCATATTGAAAATATTTAATTCCACTATATCGTTAGCTGATTTTACATATAACTGATCTTTTACAGGATTAGGATAAACAGAGGTGACTCCATCTATTTCAACAGACTTCACCCCCAACACACTTCCGGAATTAATTTTCACATAAGAAAAGTTTCCTTGCAGCACAGATGTTGAGCTCGACCAGCAAGCGGTAAAAAGTGTACCATATCCCGAAACACCTGTTCCTACAGCATCAACGGAAGTTGTTGTTCCGTTGCTTCCGGTATGACGTATTTCTATTACAAGATTAGTACCTGTATATAAATAAGGAGTATTGAAATTTATATCAAAACTGAAACTTCCATTGTTTGTAACGGCGCCGGATGGTATTAAAAGACTTCCTGAGCGGACTTGTGTCTGCGTTCCCACAACGTTAGCTGCAAAATTAAGCTGTCTGTTAGCCGGTTCTACGCCGTCACTAAGATAAATCTGATAATCCGGGTAGGTTGTATTTGAGGCAGGCCATGCAGAGGCTGCACTTGCAGGAATTCTAAGTGATATCGAAGTAAGATACTTTCCTGATAAAGCAGTAAGCTGAGAGTCATCAATAATCAGTTGATAAGTTCTGGTAGAATTGGCAAACGGTCCTGTAAAAGCTGCTGTTGAAGTCAAATTAGGAACAGTTACTGAAGTTTGGGCTTTCGTTGCTGAAAAAAATAAAATAGCACCAACCGTAAACGCATGACATGCAATTTTACTAAGGTAGCTTAGTGTTTGATGTTTTTGAATTTTCTGAAATGAGGGAAATTGTAGCTTTATATGCATAGATTAAATTTTTAGTTACAATAAAGATACAAAATTGATTGTATAATAAAATTGAATTTAAAAGATAATATTGGCAACTGTATTAAATTTTTAATCGAATTTTTATGTGAATAAATTGTTATTTGTATGATTTGTATAATGTTAATGTCTGGTTTGATCATTCCGAATTATAATTAAAAAACCCTCCGGATAGACTCCAGAGGGTTTAATCTTTTAAATTTAGCACTACTACTAATGACAATTTACTTTAACATGATCATGTGTACTGTGATCTCCCGGCAAATGGCAGTCTCCCTGATTGTCTTTTGAGATCGTCATCGCTTCTGCTTTTGGAGAAATATAGGGAATTCCCAGTTCCATTCCCCGGACAATAAAAAGTCCGCCCAAAATAATCATGACAATCGGAATCACTTTTAAAACTTTCACTCTAAAAGTCTGATTCATGAGATTTCCGACCAAAACTACCGCGAATATAAACGGAAGTGTTCCCAAACCGAATAAAGCCATATACAAAGCGCCCTGCCATATTCCTCCGCTTGCTAAACTTGCCGTTAAAGCCATATAAACCATTCCGCAGGGTAAAAAACCATTCAGAAGACCTGTAGTAAATCTTGAACGGTAATCTGCCTTTTGAAGCAGTTTTCCCAAATTCGATTTTACTTTAAATAAAAATTTTGAAAAAAACGGAACTTTAGAAGCAAAATCTTTTCCTCCAAACGAAAAAACAGCCATTACAATGAGCAGAATTCCCACAGCAATTGTAAGATATTTCTGGAAACCCGCCATTTCAAAACCTTCCCCGATAATTCCAAGAATTGCTCCCAAAAGGGTATAGGTGAAAATCCTCCCGAATTGATAAGTGAGATTCTGAAGGTAGAAATTGGTTGCCTGTTTTTTTGTTAATCCCATCGACAATGCAATAGGTCCGCACATTCCGATACAGTGGAATCCTGATGCAAAACCCAATCCGATTGCCGATATTATAAGTGCTATTTCCATATCACATCATAATCCATTCTGTAGTCTGTTTTGTCTTTAGTCCAGCTCAAACGAAGGGTATAATTCCCCAGTTTCAGAACCTGTGCAGGAATTAAAAAAGACTGATTGGCATCCAACTGTACCGTTTTATGAACATCCAGGTTCTGATCATCGGTTCTGTTCAGTACAAATTTTACGGAAGTATTAGAGTTATTATAGTCTTTTGGAAAAGTGATTCTTATTCCTGCTGGATTCTGGCTGTAAACAGGTTTTTCCTTCAGTTCGTCTGCTCTTTTCTTAGCATCAATTACATCCTGATATTTCAGTTCTTCTTCATAGTAATTATCCGTTACCATTTCAGAATTCTTTTGTCCGTTCGGAAAAAGAAACATCATGGATAATATAAAGATCATAAAGGATGCTAAAGCGATAATTACACCGTGTCCCCAATTAAAGTTTTTCATTTCTAAAAATTAAAATTGTAATTTGAATGGTCCTTCAAAATATGTTTTGTATGAATCTACCAGTTTCCCCTTCATATCATAAACTCCGATTGTGATGTTCTGCTTGGAAAGCGTCATTTCATTTTCCGGAAAACTGATGTTGATGGTTCCTTTGGTAATTTTGTCTCTGTCTACAGAAATTTTACTCGATTCGCTGTAGATCACCTCTCCATGTTTCGGCTCGATAATCTTGATGGTTACAATTTTTTTCTCGTTGGTTTTATTTAAAAAAGTATAATTGTACGTATTGGTAATTTTTCCGTCTCTCACAAAGAACGTGCTTCCTGCAGGTTTAATGAATTTGGCTTCCATTTCGGCTCTGCTTGTAAGAAGATAGCCTAAAAATCCTGTAAGCAGTAAAAGAACCACTGCAAAACCTTTCATTCTTCCTGTAAACTTAAACTCGGTCTGCTTCTCGATCTCGTTTTCGGTGGCGTATCTTATCAATCCTTTCGGAAGACCCACCTTTTCCATAACTTCATCACAGGCATCAATACAGGCTGTACAGTTTACACACTCAAGCTGTTGTCCGTCTCTGATGTCTATTCCGGTAGGACAAACCACCACACACTGATGACAATCGATACAATCACCTTTTCCTGCTGCTTTTCTGTCTTCTCCTTTTCTCCATTTTGCTCTGTTTTCACCTCTTTTAAAATCATAGAAAACATTAATGGTATCTTTATCTATTAGAACCCCTTGTAATCTACCGTAAGGACAAACCAATGTACAAACCTGCTCTCTGAACCATGCAAATACAAAGTAAAATGCAGCGGTTAAAAGAATCATAACAATAAAGTTGGTAGGATTGGCAAAAGGTCCTTCAGAAACTATTCTGAATACTTCTTCATATCCTACGATATACATGAACATGAAGTGAGTGATAATTAACGAAATCACAAGAAAGATCGTCCATTTTAGACTTCTTTTCAGGATCTTTTCGCTGTTCCACTCCTGTCTGTCAAGCTTCATCTGCTTGTTTCTGTCCCCTTCAATAAGATAATCTATTTTACGGAAAATAAATTCTAAAAAAATTGTCTGAGGACAAATCCATCCGCAGAAAATTCTCCCGAAAGCCATCGTAAAAATGATGATGAATATTAAAGAAGTAATTGCGCCAAGTGTAAGGATAAAAAAATCCTGTGGATAAAAAGGCTGTCCAAAGATGAAGAACTCCCTGTCAATTACATTAAGTAAAATAAGAGGATTACCATTAATTTTGATGAATGGCACTGCAAAATAAATCAACAGTAAAACATAACTTACAATGCTTCGGTAGTTGGTATATTTTCCTTTTGGTTTTCTGGGAAAAACCCATTTCCTCTTACCGGATCGTTCCATTGTCCCGATAGAATCTCTATAAGTTTCAGGGTCCAGAACTTGTCCCTGTCCGCCGCGTACTTCTGTTTCTTCTATATCTGACATTTATGATAGTTTTTAAAAAAAGAAAAACATAATTCGTTACTATTTTTTAATTTAATAACAAACTATGTTTTTCATATGTTCTAATTTATTTAAGTTAAATTATTCTTTTTCCCAATGTGCCTCTGTTCCCTGAGGAGCTGCACCACCTTGAGCCGGTGTTATTGGAGGCAATTCCTGATTGATGTGATATACATACGCTGCAATCTTTTCAATTTCAGCACCCGAAACTTCTCCGTTCTTACCAAATGCTCTCATCGCAGGATTGTTAGGAGAACCATTCCAGTCCATATTGAATACGTTTTTGAATAACGTTTTCTCAGGCTGGTTGATCCAGAAATTATCCGTAAGGTTTGGACCAATTCCTCCACTACCGTCTTCCTTGTGACAAGATGCACAGTTTGTTTTGAACAATTCTTTTCCTTCAGCAATATTATCAGCAGAATATTTAGCTGTTTCAATTGTTACCGGAGGCTGTTCGCTGTTATACTTTTCAATCGCTGCCAACTGTTCTTTGTATTCCTTCTCATATTCGCTCAACGGATGTGCGAAATCTGTGAAAGAAAATGCTGCTACATATACAATACAAAAAGCAGTCCCAAAATAGAATAAACCTACCCACCATTTTGGCAATTGGTTATCCAACTCCATGATTCCGTCGAAACCGTGGTCGATAAGGATATCTTTTTCTTCTGCTGCAGATTGCTTCTTGAATGCTGCATTATATAATCTTGTAAAGTAAGGTACTTTCTTTTCAGCTAAATAAGCTGCCTTTTCTTCAGGAGATAATTTTTTGAATTTATTGTTCTCAATTAAATCTCCGATTGCACTGTGGATATAAGCTAAAATACCTCCGATTACTACAGTTCCCCAGAAATAAGGAGAAGATAGGAAATCATAGCTTTGTACAAACAGATAATAAAAAACTATTAAAAGTCCAATTATTATTAAAATGTTTATAACAACCGGTGTTCTTTGTTTCATAATAAGTAGTTTAATTTTTTAAATTAAAATCGTCATCACTGTCATCCTGCAGAGGTGCTTCTTCTTCCTCTTTGTAATATTTTTTAGGCTTGCTAAAAACGTAGATTACCAAAGCAATGAAGAACAGCATAAAGAAAATCAAAGCCAAAGTCTGGTAAAAGCCAGCGTTTTCGGTATTGGATAAGATGTCTTTAAAATTCTGAGGGATCATGATGTGAACCTTTTAATATGTTAGTTATTACTTGCTGTTTTGATTTCAGTTGTCTTAATATCCGTTCCTAATCTTTGAAGATAAGAGATAAGTGCTACAACTTCTTTTTTCTCTAATTCTCCTTTAGGTCTCTTCGCATAAGCTTCCTTCAAATCTGGTGCTTCAGACATAATATCTCTTACAATTTTTGAAGCCTGATTGTTTGCCCAAGAGTTGGCAGAATCAATTTCAGCTTTTGTGTAAGGTACTTCGAAAGCACTCTTCATCAGCTTCATTTTATCAACCATTTTAGATCTGTCTAAATCTGTTGCAATTAACCAAGGGTAACGAGGCATGATAGATCCCGCAGAAGTTGATCTTGGGTTATACATGTGCTTGTAGTGCCAAGAACTTGGGTTTTTACCACCTTCTCTATGCAAATCCGGTCCGGTTCTTTTAGATCCCCAAAGGAACGGTCTGTCGTATACGAATTCCCCTGCTTTGGAGTACTGTCCGTTTTTACCGTTAAATCTTACGATCTCATCTCTGAATGGTCTTACCATTTGCGAGTGACAAGCATTACATCCTTCTCTGATATAAATATCTCTACCTTCTAATTCCAGTGGAGAATATGGTTTTACTGCCGAGATAGTAGGTACGCTCTTCTTAAGAGACAGAGTAGGAATAATTTCCACCATACTACCGATTGAAATCGTTAATAAAGATAAAATACCTAATAATACAGGAGTTCTTTCTAACCAAAGGTGAGTTCCTTCTCCTTCTTTACGTTTTCCGCTGATGTTTGCCAATGCAGGTGCTTCAGCAGGGACATCTTTCTGGAATGATCCTTTTCTTACAGTAGCCACTAAGTTCACCACCATTACAAGAGCTCCGGAAAGATAAAGAATACCTCCCACAAATCTCATTTTATAGTAAGGAACAATAGCCGTTACAGTATCAAGCCAGTTTTTCCAAACCAAAGTTCCGTCCGGGTTGAACTGTTTCCACATCAATCCTTGTGTAAATCCTGAGATATACATTGGAACCGCATAGAAAATAATTCCTAATGTTCCCAACCAGAAATGAAGATTTGCCAGTTTGGTAGAATATATTTTTGTTCTCCACAATATCGGTACAAGATAATAGATTACACCAAAAGCCATAAAGCCGTTCCATCCAAGTGCCCCAACGTGTACGTGACCAATAACCCAGTCTGTAAAGTGACCGATTTTGTTAATGTTTTTTGTTGCCAAAAGTGGTCCCTCGAAAGTTGCCATACCGTAGCATGTTACTGCTACAACAAAGAACTTAAGAATAGGATTTTCTCTTACTTTATCCCAAGCTCCTCTTAAGGTAAGAAGACCGTTAAGCATACCTCCCCAAGACGGAGCAATAAGCATGATAGAGAAACCGGTTCCTACTGCCTGTGCCCAAGCTGGTAATGCTGTATATTGAAGGTGGTGAGGACCAGCCCAGATATAAACGAAAATTAATGACCAGAAGTGAATGATAGACAGTTTATAAGAGAAAACCGGTCTGTCTGCAGCTTTTGGTAAGAAGTAATACATCAAACCAAGAACAGGAGTCGTCAATACGAAAGCTACCGCATTGTGACCATACCACCATTGTACGATGGCATCTTTTACCCCTGCATAAGCTGAGTAAGATTTCCATCCTGTGAAAGACAAAGGTACTTCAAGGTTATTGAAGATGTGCAGCATTGCTACTGCGATCCATGTACCGATGTAGAACCAGATCGCTACATAAAGGTGTCTTACTCTTCTTTTCGCAATCGTTAAGAACATATTGGCTCCGAAAATGATCCATGAGAATGCGATCAAAATATCAATCGGCCATTCGTGTTCCGCGTATTCCTTAGAAGTGTTGATTCCCATAAAGAACGTAACGTACGTTACAAGAATCATAATCTGCCATGTCCAGAAATGGATCCAGGACAATGTATCACTGTACATTCTTGTTTTCAGTAATCGCTGTAAAGAGTAATAAACTCCCACATAAACGATATTCATTACGAATGCAAAGATTACAGTGGTTGTGTGCAACATTCTGATTCTTCCGAACCCGAACGCTCCATGAGTATTAATCAATCCCTGGATACTTCCACCTAAACTATTAATGGTTGTATCGTCTGTTCCAAAAAAGAATTCCGGAAGCTCAGGATAGAAAAGCATTAATGCCGCCGTAAGTCCGAACAGAAATCCTATGATCCCGAAAGCAACGGTCGCATAGAGGAATGCCCGAACAATACTGTTGTCATAACTAAACTTTTGTGTTTCCATATCAACTATTCACTTTTTTCTTCAATTTTTTTCTTTTCTCCTTTTTCATCATCGCCCTCTTTGTTGCCAGATTCTTCTTTTTCCTTGATCTCATCGGAATCGAAGAGTATTCGTACAGCCGGAGACTCATCATCTTCAAACTGTCCTTTTCTGGCATACACTATAAACACGACCAGGAAAACTGCAGCCAAAGAAACGCTGCACAGGATCATTAAATATAGAATATCCATTAGACAACAAAATTAACGTATTTTCGGGTTTCAAATTTAGTGAAAAATAATGACTTTCATCACGAAATACGGCTTTTGGCTAATTTAAAACGAATCTAAATAAGTCTTTCTAAGCCCCTTTTTTAAAGTATTTTCTTCCCAGAATCCAAGTCGAAAGTGTAGTGAATGAAACCACTGTAATAGAACTTGCAGGCATAATTAAAGCGGCGAAAAGAGGATGCATGTGTCCTGTAACTGCGTAACTTAAACCAATAATGTTGTAAAGAAAACTGATTATAAATGTGATTTTCACAATCGTGATAGATCCTTTGCAGACATTCAGGTATTTATCTAAGCTTACCACTTTTTCTCCATTCATGATAACATCGGAAGAAGGGGTAAAACTGTTGGAATCATCTGCAATCGCAATTCCTACATTGCTTTGTTTTAAAGCTCCGGCATCATTCAGTCCGTCTCCAAGCATCGCGACTTTCATGTTTTGATTCTGAAGGTTTTGGATATAATTCAGCTTGTCTTCAGGATTTTGATTGAAAGCCATTCCTTTGTAATTCGGAATTAATTCCTTTAATTGATTTTCCTCTGAAGAATTGTCGCCACTCAGAATGAAAACTTTATATTGGGTAAGTTTTTTAAACAAATCTTTTAAGTTCTCGCGGTATTCATTTTTAAAGATGAATTTCCCTAAAAATTCATTGTTTTTACTGATGTAAACGGCTGTTTCAAGATTTTTTGATTCCTGATCATTATAACTCGCAGAACCGATTTTATAAACATTTCCACGTACACTTGCTTCGTAACCCTTTCCTGAAATTTCCTGAAAATTTTCAACCGGGAAATATTCATCTTTTACCTCTATGAATTCGTATAAGGATTTTGAAAGCGGATGATTGGAATTTTTTAGTAACGTTTTGATATTCAGTAAATCAAATTCTTTTATTTCAGCGCCTTCAAATTTAATATTTGATTTTTTTCTGTGCGTAATAGTTCCGGTTTTATCAAAAACAATTGTGTCTAATTTGGCGATTTTCTCAATTGTTAAAGTGTCTTTTACGTAAAATTTATTTCTGCCCAGAATCCTCATAATGTGCCCGAATGTAAACGGAGCAGACAAAGCAAGCGCACAAGGACACGCGATGATAAGAATTGCAGAAATTACCTGAAACATTTTCTCCAGATCTACGGTATACCAATAGATTGCTGAAAGTAATGCGATTCCTAAAATGATAAAAGTGAAGTATTTACTGATGTTGTTCGTTAACGTATCAAGTCCGGTTTCATGTTTTTTGAAGGCTTCTTTATTCCAAAGCTGGGTAAGATAACTTTGATCTACATTTTTAATCACTTCAAGTTCCAATGATGATCCGATCTGTTTTCCTCCGGCGAAAATTTTATCTCCCGGCTGTTTGCTGATGCTTTCGCTTTCTCCGGTAATGAAACTGTTGTCAATATTACCTTCACCATTAATCAGAATAGCATCTACCGGAATGATCTCCTGATTTCTTACCAAAATCCGGTCGCCGACTTTAACCTCAGAAAGCAGAATATTTTCCTGTTTTCCTTCAAAATCAACTTTTGTAACGGCAATCGGATAGAAAGATTTGTAATCTCTGTCGTATGAAAGCGCGTTGTACGTTCTTTTCTGAAAGATTTTACCCAAAAGCATGAAGAACAAAAGTCCGCACAAAGTATCAAAATATCCGGGACCGTAATTCGTGGCAACTTCATATAAACTTCGCCCGAAAAGCACAATAATACCCAAAACAATCGGAACATCAATATTCACAATTTTATTTTTCAGACCGTACCAGGCAGATTTGTAATAATCTGAAGCAGAATATACCACGACAGGAATTGCCAAAAGACACATCAAGGCCCTGAAAAGCCCTTTGTAATGCTCCATCCAGTAATCTTCTCCGCCTACATACTCAGGAAAAGCAAGGAACATCCCGTTTCCAAAGGCAAAAGCCGCAATGGCAAATTTTACAAGTAATGATTTGTCTAAATTTTCAACGTTTTTATCGGCGGTTTCCAGACTGATAACCGGTTTGTAGCCTAAATTTGTTAAAAAATTAGCTAATTCGCTTAATTTTAAATCGTTATGATTAAAAGAGATCTGTAAGGTCTTTCTGGTGAAGTTAACCTGAGAATATTTGATGTTTTTGTTCAGTGTATGAAGACTTTCCAAAAGCCATATACAAGAAGAACAATGGATTACAGGAATTTTAAAAGTGACTAAACTTGTGCTTCCTTCAGAAAAATCCGTTACCTTTTCAAAAATTTCAGGAGTGTCGAGATATTCAAACTGTGAAGAACTTTCGTCTGGACGGATTCCTGCACGTTTATTTAATTCATAAAAATTACTTAAGTTGTTCGTATTCAGAATTTCATAAACAGATTTGCAACCGTTGCAGCAGAAAGTCTTTTCATCAAACAAAATTCTTTCCTTTTCGATCCCTTGACCACAATGAAAACAGTTCTCGCTCACCTTCATAAATTATTGAACTACAAAATTATAACAATTTTTTTTGTTTATCGAGTTAAAAAGTTCTATTTTTGTGATAAATGTCATATAAAATGTCGCAGGAACAACAAATTGCAATCGAGGAGAGGTTCGCAAGAGTTTTTAATGATAAATCATTCAAGGAAAGGCTTTCCAGTGCTGATTTTGAAAAATACATTAACGCTAAAAAGAAACTGAGTTTTCAAAAACACGAAACTATTTTCGAAGACGGGGAAACGCCAAAAGGTGTGTTCGTTCTTGAAAAAGGAGCAGCGAAATTATCAAAATCAGGAGCTTTCGGGAAAGATCAGATCCTGAGATTCATTAAAGAAGGCGACATCATCGGTTACCGTTCTTTGCTTTGCGGAGAAAATTTTCAGGCGAAAGCAGAAGCCATGACGGATATTGAAGCTACTTTTTTACCGGCGGATATTTTTATGTATCTGTTGGAAGTAGATTCTCAGCTTTCCTTTGTGATGCTTCAGAAAATCGCTTATGAACTGGGAGAATCTTCCAATACCATTACTTTCCTTGCTCAGAAAACCGTAAGAGAAAGACTCGCGGAAATTCTTCTGTTATTAGAACAGAAATTAGGAGTTGATCCGGAAGGATTTATTAAAATTTCTTTAACAAGAGAAGAAATCGCCAATATCATCGGAACCGCAACCGAAAGTGCAATCCGTCTGATCTCCGAATTCAAAGGAGATCATCTCATCGAGGTAGACGGAAGAAACATCAAAATTCTCAACCACGACAAATTAATGAAACTAGGTCACGTAGTTTTATAAATCATACAAACTTGAAGTCGGCTAAATGCCGACTTTTAACTTTTAAAAAATAGATACATTATGTCTGTTCATTCTGAAATTAAAAAAGTTACAACTGAAACCTTGCGTAAAATGAAATTCGACAAGGAAAAAATAACGATGCTTACGGCATACGATTATACCACTGCGAAAATGGTGGATGCGGGAGGAATTGATGCGGTTTTGATCGGAGATTCTGCGGCAAACGTAATGGCGGGTTTTGAAACCACATTGCCAATTACTCTGGATCAGATGATTTACCATTCTCAAAGTGTAGTCAGAGGAACCGACAGAGCTTTGGTAGTTGCCGATTTACCTTTCGGAACGTATCAGAGTAATCCCGAAAAAGCTTTGGAATCCGCCGTAAGAATGATGAAAGAAGGAGGAGCTCATGCAGTGAAAATTGAAGGCGGGAAAGAAATTTCAAAATCAATTAAAAAAATTATCAACGCAGGAATTCCTGTAATGGGACATTTGGGATTAACACCACAATCGATCTATAAATTCGGAACATATAAAGTAAGAGCCAAAGAAGAGGCAGAAGCAGAAAAATTAATTGCTGATGCGCAGCTTTTGGAAGAATTGGGGTGTTTTGCTGTGGTTTTGGAAAAAATACCGGCAGATTTAGCTAAAAAAGTAACCGAATCTATTTCTATTCCAACCATCGGAATCGGAGCTGGAGCGCATTGCGACGGACAGGTTTTGGTGTACCATGATATGGTGGGAATGAACAAAGGCTTCAGCCCAAAATTTTTAAGAAGATATCTGGATTTGTATACAGAAATCACCGGAGCAGTTGCGCAATACGTGAAAGATGTGAAAACTCAGGAATTTCCTAACCAAAACGAAAGCTATTAATGGATCGCCAAAAACTTCAGACTATTCAGGGGGTTATTTCCATTTTAGCCGTAATTTGTCTTGCGGTGGGATGGTTTAATCTTTTTTCTCCCGATATTAACGAACTTCTTTCAAAGAGAATATTTTACATCATCGTAGGAGTGAGCTTCATTTTACAGGCTCCTTTATTGCTGAACAGGAAATTTGTTTATCCGATGTATGCCGCTGCAGCACTGTGCATTATTGGCGCATTTTTACCTTACGAATCGAATCTTACAGGAATGAAAACCATCGGTCTTTTGGCAGGGGTAATTATTTCTTTTGCCAACAGATCCAATTACCGTCAGTAGAACATGGAAGAACAGATTGTTTATGAAGACAACCATCTTCTCGTAATCAATAAAAAAGTCGGACAGCTTGTACAGGGCGACAAAACCGGCGATGATTCTTTACTGGAATTAATTAAAGATTTTATAAAAAAAAGAGATGACAAACCGGGAAATGTGTTTCTCGGTTTGGTTCATCGTATTGACAGGCCGACTTCAGGTCTTGTTATTTATGCTAAAACTTCCAAAGCACTTTCCCGTCTCACGCAGATGGTGAAAAACCATGAAGTAAAAAAAACATATTGGGCAGTTGTCGCAAAAGAGATGATTCCCAAAACGCAGAGATTGGTTCACTATTTAAAGAAAAACGAAAAGAATAACAAAGCCATTGTTTTTCCAAAAGCAACCGAAGGAGCAAAAGAAGCTATTCTTACGTACAATGTAATTAAAACGTTAGACAATTATCTTCTTCTTGAAATTGATCTTGAAACAGGAAGACATCACCAGATCAGGGCGCAGTTGTCAAAAACTGGAGTTCCCATTAAAGGCGATCTGAAATACGGTTCGCCGCGTTCCAATACAGATGGTGGAATTAACCTTCACGCCAGAAAACTCGAGTTCATTCATCCTGTTACAAAGGAAAAAATAGAAATTACGGCTCCTGTTCCGCAAAATGATGCCATTTGGAGAGCCTGCGAAGAATAAATTTCCGTAAAAACACTTACCCAAAAACAGGGATTTTACTGTAATGATTATTGTTTTTTAGAAATAGTTTTACACTATCAATCTAAAGAACAATAATCATGCTTACATTGGGACAACTTAAAGAAGCTACCTGCTCAAAAACTGCATATGCTTCGCAATTCTTACCGTACGTTACAGTAACATGTGATAAATTTTCCATCAACACGCCTTCACGAATGCTTAACTTTCTTGCACAGGTCGGTCACGAAAGCGGTGGATTATTTTACACCGAAGAACTCGCGAGTGGAAGCGCTTATGAAGGGAGAGCAGATTTAGGAAATACCCAGAAAGGAGATGGGGTAAAATTTAAAGGAAGAGGGCTCATTCAGATTACCGGAAGAGCCAATTATAAAGCCGTTTCATTGGCTTTAGGAACTGATTTTGTAACAAATCCTACATTTTTAGGAGGTAAAAATGTTACGAAATGTAATGCTGTCCAACTCAAAAACGCAGCAGAAAGTGCGGGTTGGTTCTGGAACAGCAGAAAATTGAATGCTTTGGCAGATCAGATTGACATTACCAAAAGCATTGATACCGGAAATAATCTGGTTGTTTTCAAAAAAATCACAAAAGCCATTAACGGAGGGTACAACGGCTTGCCCGACAGACTGAACCGTTATAAAGCAGGGTTAAGTTATTTCCTTTAATTAAAACAATTGCTATGAAAAATCTATTATTCTTAGTCATTTTTCTTTTAATCAATAACTTCTCTGCCCAAAAACCTGTTCTTTATGATCTGAAAGATCCCAAAATGCATGCAGGTTGTTATATCGACGGAAAAAATAATCCGGTTGCCAATTTATCCGAAGACGAAGGCGCTTTATTTAATCTTAACGGAAAAGATGAAATTTTTCCTTCCATCAAAGGAACAAAAGAATATCCCGAAGCCTTTGGAAACAAAATCTATAAAATTTACATCCGCGAAACCAAGTCGGTAAAGGATGGAGAATCCTGCATTGAAAATAAAGTCTATTCAATAAAAATTATTTACAAGAAAAAAGCCTATCTCTATTCTAAAAAAGGAATGTGTGGGTGTTAATTCTCTAAAAATGCGATCCCTTAAAAGACTATCCTGAACATAAGATAGTCTTTTTTTTGTTTTTTAGAAGCTGTTTCCCGCTTTCGCTACTCGCTTTTTCTGGATTTCGGCGGTGGCTTCGCCACCGCCGAAATCCAGAAAATAGCTCAGACACGCCGCTCAATCGGGGCTAAATTGCGGTCATTTGTTTTCAGTATTTGCATTAAATCAAAAAACATCTGCAAAATCAGCGAGATATAAAATTAAAAATCGGTTCATAAAAATATATTTTCACGCTTTGCGCAGCAAATATATTTGCCTCTGCTTACTAAACTAAGGATCCTGAATAAGAATTCTTTGCGTTTAAATAAAACATCTGCATCATCCGCAAAATCAGCGAGAGATATAAAATTAAAAATCAATCCAAAAAAGAATATTTTAAAGCTTCGCGCCGCAAATTTATTTGCCTCTGCTTACTAAACTAAGAATCCTGAATAAGAGCTCTTTGCGTTGGAATCAAAAATCTCTTTATCATTAGCAAAATCAAAAACTTCAGACTTTCCTCCTTCACAAAAAATTTTGCCCATTTCAAAAAAATGTCTAACTTCGTCCCATACTTTAGGGGTGTCCGTTGAAAAGACGGGCTGAGAATTTACCCTTTGAACCTGATTTCTAGATCATACTAGCGTAGGGAAAAGTGAGATGACTTTGCTGTACATTCTACTGTACAATAATGGGCATTCCTAAAGTGTTTTTAAAAATTTAGGAATGGAGCTCACAATCAATCACACGACAAAAAAGTTCAAAAAACTTCCCGAAAATCTGGAAGCGCTTCTTGCTATGGAATTACCTGAAAAGAAAAAAGGAATTGCTGTAGCACTCAACAACCGTATTATTCCGCAGTCATTCTGGGCGGAAACATTCCTCAACGATAAAGATTCAGTTTTAATTATCACAGCCACTCAGGGTGGTTAAAAAAATATTTTTATGGCTCATAACATCACACGTTCACCATTTCCGAACTCAAAAAAAATCTATGTTGAAGGGAAAATTCACCCGATCCATGTAGCGATGCGCGAAATCCAGCTTAGTCCGACAAAACTCAGCAACGGAAAAATGGATGAAAATCCTCCTGTTACCATTTATGATACATCAGGACCTTACACCGACGAAAATTTTGAAATCAATATAGAAAAAGGACTCCCAAGAATCCGCGAGCAATGGATTTTAAACAGGAATGACGTAGAAATTCTGGACGGAATTACGTCAGAGTACGGAAAAGCCCGCCTTGCAGATTCAAAATTAGATCAACTGCGCTTTTCATATAATCATAAACCTAAAGTAGCCAAAGAAGGAAAAGAAGTCACCCAGTTGTATTACGCAAAACAGGGCATCATCACTCCTGAAATGGAATATATTGCCATCAGGGAAAACCAGAGAATTGAGCAGTTGGATTCCGTTTCAAAAGACATGGCTTTCCAACATCCGGGAAACAGTTTCGGTGCAAAAACGCCGAAAAATAAAATCACGCCTGAATTTGTAAGAGACGAAATTGCAGCAGGAAGAGCCATCATTCCCAACAACATCAATCATCCAGAAAGCGAACCGATGATTATCGGGCGGAATTTTTTAGTTAAAATTAATGCGAATATTGGAAACAGTGCCGTTTCATCAAGCATTGAAGAAGAAGTGGAAAAAGCAGTCTGGGCTTGTCGATGGGGCGCAGACACCATCATGGACTTATCAACCGGGAAAAACATCCACGAAACCAGAGAGTGGATCATAAGAAACAGTCCGGTTCCCATTGGTACCGTTCCGATTTATCAGGCATTGGAAAAAGTAAAAGGCGTTGCAGAAGATTTAACGTGGGAGATTTTTAAAGATACCTTGATCGAACAGGCAGAACAGGGCGTTTCTTACTTCACAATCCACGCAGGAGTTCTACTGAGATATATTCATTTAACAGCAAAGCGGGTGACAGGAATTGTTTCCAGAGGAGGTTCAATTATGGCAAAATGGTGCTTATTTCATCACAAAGAAAACTTTTTGTACACTCACTTCGAGGAAATCTGCGAAATCATGAAAAAATATGACGTTGCCTTTTCGTTGGGTGATGGTCTTCGTCCCGGTTCAATTGCCGATGCCAACGATGAAGCGCAGTTTGCAGAGCTTGAAACTTTAGGAGAATTAACGAAAATCGCATGGAAACATAATGTTCAGGTGATGATCGAAGGTCCCGGTCACGTCCCGATGCATATGATTAAAGAAAATATGGAGAAGCAGTTGGAAGTTTGTGATGAAGCTCCGTTTTACACTTTAGGACCTTTAACAACAGATATTGCACCGGGTTACGACCACATCACTTCAGGAATCGGTGCGGCAATGATTGGTTGGTTTGGCTGTGCCATGTTGTGCTACGTGACACCAAAAGAACATTTGGGACTTCCTAACAAAGAAGATGTAAAAGTGGGAGTGATTACCTACAAACTGGCGGCACATGCTGCAGATCTGGCAAAAGGACATCCCGGAGCACAATATAGAGACAATGCGTTGAGCAAAGCCAGATTCGAATTCCGGTGGGAAGATCAGTTCAATCTTTCTTTGGATCCTGAAACCGCGAGATCTTATCACGATGAAACACTTCCGGCAGACGGAGCAAAAGTAGCCCATTTTTGTTCGATGTGCGGACCTAAATTCTGTTCCATGAAAATTACCCAGGAAATTCGGGAATCTGCCGAACAGGGAATGCTGGATAAATCGCAGGAATTCATCGAAAAAGGAAAGGAAATCTATATATGATCATCGTTATCACTCCTGAAGAATTGGTTCAGAATGAAACTGAAATCATCAATGCATTATTTCAGGAAGGATTGGATTTGCTTCATATCAGAAAACCTTTTATCCATTCAGAAGAAATGACGGATTTTATCCAAAACATACATTCTGAATTTCATCACCAATTGGTTTTGCACAGTCATTACGATTTGGCTGAACGTTTTAATATTTCAAGATTTCATTTCAGAGAAACCGACAGACAGAATGAATTGTATAAATCTTTCACAGATAAAAGGATTTCAACTTCTGTTCATGATATTGAGACTTTTAATGAGTTAAGTGACGATTGGGAATATGCTTTTATCAGTCCGGTGTTTCCGAGTATTTCAAAAAAAGGATACGGAGAAAATTCGAATATATTGAATGAGATTAAAAAACGAAATCATTCAAACGTAAAACTGATTGCTTTGGGAGGGATTCATGAAAACAATGTTAGTGGAGTTTTCAACAGTAGAGTAGACGGAGTGGCTTTGTTGGGAGCAATTTGGGAAAGTAATAATCCTTTAGATATTTTCAGAAAATGCAGGAAGAACGTCCTTTCGTAATGAGCATTGCCGGCTTCGATCCAAGCGGAGGAGCCGGTGTATTGGCAGATATTAAAACATTTGAACAGTTAAAAGTTCAGGGATTGGCTGTCTGTACAGCAATGACTTTACAAACCGAGTCCGAGTTTTATACGCTTCAATGGCAGCAGATCGATGAAATTTTATCAGCTATTAATGTTTTAATGAAAAAGTATAAAGTTGAAGCGGTGAAAATCGGAGTGGTAAAAGATGCGGAATTTTTAGACCAGATTACGAAAAAAATAAAATCCATTAATTCTGAAGTAAAAATTGTCTGGGATCCGGTTTTAAAAAGCACATCGGAATTTTCCTTTTTTGATTTGAATACCATTTCCGAGCTTAAAAATATTTTACAAAAAATAGATTTAATCACACCTAACTATAATGAATACAACGTTTTGAAAGAAAATCGTCTTTTTGAACCATCAGAAAATGGATGTTCTGTATTAATAAAAGGCGGACATCGGGAAGATGAAATCGGGACAGATATTTTATGGGAAAATGGGAAAAAAATTTCAATCGAACCCAACAATACAACTTCTGTATTTTACCCGAAACACGGTTCAGGCTGCGTACTTTCTTCCGCAATTGCAAGTCATTTAGCAAAAGGAGAAAATTTGGAAAATGCCTGCCGAAAAGGAAAACTGTATATCGAAAAATTTTTAACAAGCAATCCTACTTTATTAGGCTTTCATTCTTAAAAATGTATCGTTAAAAATCTCTATCATTTGCTGAATGAAATGCCGTTGCGAACGAAAAATATGCAGAAGATTTTTAAAACTAACCTTGCGTCTTCGCGCTGAAAAGAAAATTACATTAAAAAGAAAATGGAAAAATTACAATACATCTCTCAAGGTTCATCTTTAGAAGTTCAGGAAAAGAACATCCGAAAAGCTCTTGATTATGGCGCAAAATGGATTCAGGTTCGCTGGAAAAATACACCCAAAAAAGATTTTATCAGACTCTGTGAAATTTCAAAAAAGTTATGTGCAGATTATCAGGCTGTTTGTATCATTAACGATCATGTTCAGGTTGCAAAAGAAGTTGATGCGGATGGAGTTCATCTGGGACTGAAAGATATGTCAGTAGAAAAGGCGAGATACATTTTGGGAGAAAATAAAATCATCGGAGGAACTGCCAATACTTTTTCAGATATTCTTCAGAGAATTGTAAAGCATTGTGATTACATCGGTTTAGGTCCGTTGAGATTTACTTCTACCAAAGAACAATTAAGTCCAATATTAGGATTTGAAGGTTATCATGAAATCATCAATAGTTTAAAAGAAAAATCTATTGAGATTCCAAAAATTTTTGCCATCGGCGGAGTGGTTTTGGAGGATATCAAACAGTTACGGGAAATCGGAATTTATGGTGTTGCTGTTTCGGGGCAGATTACCAGTCAGCCTTCTGTAATTAATGAATTCAGAAACATTTTAGAATTGAGTTAAATCTTTTAAACATCTTAAAGTAAAAAGTAAATATGAAAAAACAACCTTTAAAAATAGCCGACAGAATCTTTGAATCGCGATTGTTTTTAGGAACAGGGAAATTCGGAAGCCTGTCGGAAATGACGGACTCTATCATCGCCTCAGAAAGCGAATTAGTAACCATGGCTTTGAAAAGAATTGATGCTCATTCTTCGGAAGACGATATTTTAAGCGCATTAAAACCGACAAAATCTCACCTTTTACCCAATACTTCAGGAGCAAGAACTGCCAAAGAAGCCGTGTTGGCGGCACAGTTGGCAAGAGAAGCACTGGAAACCAACTGGGTAAAACTGGAAATCCATCCCGATCCGAAATATCTGTTACCCGATCCTATTGAAACATTGTATGCAACAGAGGAACTGGCAAAATTAGGGTTTGTCGTGATGCCTTATATTCATGCAGATCCTGTCCTGTGCAAACGTCTCGAAGATGCAGGAACAGCCGTTGTCATGCCTTTAGGAGCCCCAATCGGAACCAATAAAGGATTAAAAACACTGGATTTTCTGGAAATCATTATCGCTCAAAGTAACGTTCCTGTAGTTGTGGATGCGGGAATTGGTGCGCCTTCGGATGCAGCAAAAGCAATGGAAATGGGAGCCGATGCAGTTTTGGTAAATACGGCAATTGCAGTGGCACAGAATCCGGTAAATATGGCATTGGCTTTTAAAGAGGGTGTGATTGCCGGAAGAAGAGCTTTTGAATCCGGTTTGGGCGCAATTTCACATCACGCAGAAGCATCAAGTCCGCTGACTGCCTTTTTATTTGATTAAAATTAAATATAGTGAAGAGTTTTAAAGATTTTTTTGAAAATTACCAATGGGATGAGGTAAAAACGAAACTTGAAAAAGTAACGTTAACCGATGTTGAAAAAAGTCTTCATAAAAAGAATAAAACCATAGACGATTTTTTGAATTTTCTGTCGCCGGTTGCGGCTCAAAAACTGGAAATAATGGCAAAAATGGCTCAACAGCTTACCCAAAAGCGTTTCGGAAAAACCATTCAGTTGTATGCGCCGTTGTATCTTAGCAATGAATGTCAGAATATCTGTACCTACTGTGGTTTCAGTCTGGATAATTCCATTAAGAGAAAAACACTTTCTGACACCGAAATTCTGATTGAAGCCTCCGTTTTAAAATCAATGGGCGTGAATCATGTTTTGCTGGTAAGCGGTGAAGCCAATAAGACGGTCGGAATCGATTATTTTCTGAATGCCATACAGCTTTTGAAACCTCATTTTGCGAATATCTCCATTGAAGTTCAGCCTTTATCTGAAGAAGAATACCGACGGGTTCATGAAGCAGGAGTACATGCAGTTTTGGTTTATCAGGAAACCTATCATCAGGAAGTTTATAAAGAATATCATCCGAAAGGGAAAAAGTCGAATTTCGAATTTCGTCTGGAAACACCCGACAGAATTGGAAAAGCAGGAATTCATAAAACAGGACTCGGCGTTTTATTGGGGTTGGAAGATTGGCGGGTGGACAGTTTTTTCAATGCCTTACACATCGATTATCTTCAGAAGCAATACTGGAAAAGCCGATATTCAGTTTCATTTCCGCGCCTCCGACCGGCGGAAGGAATTATTGAACCGAATTTCATTATGTCCGATAAAGATTTATTACAGCTCATCTGCGCCTACAGAATCTGGAATGAAGATTTGGAGATTTCTATTTCCACAAGGGAAAATAAAAAATTCAGAAATAACATTATTTCATTGGGCGCAACAGCAATGAGTGCTGCTTCCAAGACCAATCCGGGAGGTTATGCGGTTGATAAAGAGTCGTTAGAACAATTCGAAACCAGCGATGAAAGAAGCATGGAGGAAATCAAAAATATCATTAAAAAAGCAGGCTACGATCCGGTAATGAAAGACTGGGATGTGATTTATAGCGGAATTTAATTTGAACCATTAAGGTTTATTTGAGAAGTCTAGAAAAATTAAGCTTTTTGCAGGAAAATAAAAGGATGAGATATTCTTAAAATATTTAAATATTGCCTTAACTAAACTTCATTCCATAAATAGATCTTAATGGTTAAAAAAACAATTGTGCATTTTGAACCTTTGTATTTCTAAATTAAGTGAAACGCCTTTGTTTATCTTCGTTTCAGGCAATTAAAATCTACTCTTTGTCTTTCTTAGCGTTTAAATTTTATCACAAGGATAAACAAAGTTTTTTAAAATAAAGCAATCTTTAATGAAAGATAAACAAAGGCATTTCATTTATAAAAGTAAAACAAAAAGTAAATATATTTAACAATTAATGGGTTAAAATTACTTTCCAATATGCACAACAGGTTGTTAAAAAATAAAAATTGTAATGAAAAAAGAAGACATTTTTGCTCGATACAGCCGACAGATTTTCATAGAAGAAATCGGATTGGAAGGTCAAAGAAAAATAATGAATTCTAAAGTTTTGGTGATTGGAGCCGGAGGTTTGGGAAGTCCCGTTATCCAATATTTGGCTGCAGCGGGAGTAGGAACTTTGGGTGTCGTGGATTTTGATGAGGTGGAACTCCATAATTTAAACCGACAAATTATTCACAATGAAAAAACGGTTGGAATTTCTAAAATAAAAAGCGCCGGAATATTTGTCAGAAACTTAAATCATCAAATTAAATTTATTGGAATTGAACAAAAAATAGATGAATCAAAAGCCGAAGAATTGATTTCCGGATTTGATATCATTATTGATGGTTCCGATAATTTTAAAACGAGATATTTAGTTAATGATACCTGTGTACAATTCAAAAAGCCTTTGGTTTATGGAAGCATTCTTGGTTTTTCTGGGCAGGTTGCGATTTTTAATTATAATGGCAGTAAAAATTTAAGAGATATTTTTCCGGAACCGTCTTTTGATGAACAGTTTCCAGATTGCGACAGTTTAGGCGTTTTGGGAGCGTTGCCCGGAATTGTTGGAAGCATGATGGCGAATTTAGCTTTGAAAATTATTACAGATTTACCATTGCCGTTGAATCATTTAACGTTGATTGATACGTTGAATTGGCGTTTTCAGACTATTGATTTTTAGTTTAAACACAAATCGCACGAATTTTTTGCACAAATCACACAAATATTCTAAGTTTTGGCTAAAGCCTTTCTTTGTGGACATAAAAAAGAGGACTAAAGTCCGCTCGTATCGATTAAACACTAATGACACAAATGTTTTTGCACAAATCGCACAAATTTTTTAAGTTTTGGCTAAAGCCTTCCTTTGGGGTGTAAAAAAAGCGGACTAAAGTCCGCTCCTATTGATAAAATAAATACTTATTAGTTTCAATTTTGCTTAATCATTATAAATCAAAATTATTCGTGAAATTTGTGCAAAAAATTCGTGCGATTTGTGTTTAAACTAAAAACTACTGTCCCTGCTGCATCACACCGCTATTTTCATCTTTCTTCGTCTGATTCAGGATGTTTGCATCTTCTTTTGCCAATTTGTTCTTCGTCGGGATTTTGTAATTAACCGATAATCCGAAATTTCTTGAGTCGTATTTCGTTCTCAGCATAACTGTTTCTCCGGAAGGCGGATTGGAGCGAACCTGCATCAATTGTCCGTTGAAAATATCATTGGCAAAAACAGAAACCGTCAAACGATTGTCCATAAATTTCTTCGTAAGCGTAAGATCCACAGAATTGTTGAATGGTTTTTCTGCGGTGAAATAAAAATACCCTGCTTTTGGAGTGAGATAACTGTAATTTGCGGTTAATTTGATCTCTTTCGGTAAAATGATCTGCGTCATCAGATTCAGAATCCAGAATCCTTTATTGTTCAGATTGTCAATGTCATGCTTCTGATAACCTGCGTAAATGTACATGAAGTTGATCTTATCCGGATTGAAATTAAACTTCATAATTTCGCTCAGCGGTTTGCTGAAAATCATGAAAGGAACCGGTAATCCGACATTGAAATTGTGGATTTTCATTTCAGAAATATTAATCTGCTCGTTGAACAGATTTTTTCCGTCTTTTCTGATGATCTGCGCTACCTGATTTTTCGCTGAACTTACACTGTATCCGATAAATGCATAATCGAAAGCTGAAATTTTTATTTCATAATTATCAAAAATCGTTGGCTGAAGATTCGGGTTTCCCGTTACCTGCGTATTCGGTCCCTGAAATGTGGTGTTGTTAGGATTTAAGGCAGAAATACTCGGCAAATTGATCTTTTTATTGTAATTCGCTGCTACGTATACCTGATTCATCAGATTGTACTGAACACTTGCGTTCGGGAACAATTTAAACTTGTTAAAAGGAAGAAGATCTGCCTCAATAAGATTTTTGTTGTTGTAATATCTTGTAACACCGGAAATATCATAATTTTCAGCACGCGTTCCCAAAATAAAATCAAACTTTTTCAGCTTAGCCTGAAACTCCAGATAAGTTGCTGTTGTCTGTCTGGTGTATTCTAAATTCGTGATTCCTTTGCTTTCCGTATCAAAATTCTGATGCTCATACAATCCTCCTAAACTTACTTTTCCGCCGTCCAAAATCTTTAAGGGCTGAGAATAATCTACCTTAAAATTGGCGATTTCCATATCCGATTTGTTGTTCAGTTTATTAGAAAAAGGAATTCTGGGACTATTTTCAACAGGATTGGTATAAACCACATCTGTAAAAATATTATCCTGAATAAATTTACTGTCGGATTTTGTAAAACCAAACTGGAAATCCAGCTTCTGAGATTTTTCTGTAAAACGTTTCTGATAGGTTACCACAGCTTCCTGTCTCAAATTATCGGTGTGAGCTGCATCAAAGGATGAAAAATTTCCTTCTCTGATAATATTTGGATTCAGATAATACGGAAGATCTGCAAGCCCGTTGCTGGCTGTATAATTATCATTTTTATTATGGTAAATATCATAATTTAAAAGCAATCTGTCCTGTCCGAGATCAAAAGTAAGCCCAGATTTTGCAAAATATCCTCTTCCCACTCTGTCCGTATTGCTTAACATCAGATTGTCCTGATTGCTGTTCAGCATACTTTCACGGTAATTCTGCCCGACATTCAGTTGCCATCCGAAAATTTTATTTCTCGCATTCAGATTCAGAGAGTTGCTTGTTCTGCTTCTGAATTTATCATAATTCGTAAAAGAATAATTTCCTGAATAGGTTGCCGTTAAATATTTATTCGCATTCTTATTCGTAATAATATTCATGATCGCGCCTCCGGAAGTGGCAGGAAATTCTGCACCGGGCTGTGTAATAACTTCAATTCGGTCTACAGAATTGGCGGGCATTCCTTCAAGAAAAGAGTTTAGTTCATTGGAAGTAATGTTCAAAGGTCTTCCGTTCAAATAAACATCCAGAACTTTTCCCTGATACATCATTCCTGCGATATCGGTAGAAACCAATCCGGGAAGTTTTTTGATGCCTTCCAGAACGTTTCCGTTATTAAGCTGCGGCTGTTCCGAAAAATCGAAAATCGTACGGTCAGCTTTTTGTTCAACGGCTTTTTTAGTTTTGGTGATGGTTACTCCTTCAATTTGTTTTTCTTTGGTTGCCTGGTTATTCGTTTTTTCCTGGGCAAAAGAAAAGATGCTGCCCAAAAGTGATAACGCAATAATTGCTTTTTTCATAATGTCTTTCTGATATCCTATTAGACAATGAAAAAAGTACTTTTGTTACATTTTTATTCACTTAAATTTAAAATCTATATCCTGCGGAAATAAAGAGGCGGAATAATCCACCGTACTGATCTCTGTCTGAAGCAGATAAATTTTTAACAATTCCGGCTTCCAGGCCAGCTTCCACAAAGAGATTTGATAGAAATACATATTTTTCTCCCACTCCGGCTCCGATTCCTAAAGATGATCCCCATTTCTCATTATTTAAAGTCTGACCATTATCCTCAAGCGGAGAATATTTGTTTCTGTTGTAAATAGCTAATGCTTCAATAAAAAAATTTTTTGCAATACCTTCATTGTCTGTGTAAAATCTATAATATGGCATAACCGTATATTTTTCTTTCCATTGGTATATAAAATAACTTCCTATTCCGGCATTGTAGTTGATAATTCGTTCATATCCAATATCAATTCTTGATTTAAATAATTCCAAAGGCATTAATTTTTACTTCGTTGTTTTCCTGCGCGAAAGAGAGTAGAGGAAGAAACGATAAAAGCAGTAAAAGTTTTTTCATAGTTCAGTTTTACTCTTAGTTTTTAAAGCCTAAAAATAAGCTAAATCAATATAAAACAAAAAGCAACTTCAATCTGAAGTTGCTTTTTTATGATTAATTAAATCTAACAATTAATTTTTCTCCTGTTGTTTGATCAGATTCAAAGCAGAACCTGCCTTAAACCAGTCAATTTGCTGATCATTGTAGGTGTGGTTTGCCATCACAATGTCTTTCGTTCCATCTGAATGGATAAATTCTAAAGTCAGTTGTTTTCCCGGAGCAAACTGATCAAGATCCAGGAAATTGATCACATCATCTTCCAGAATTTTATCATAATCTGCTTCATTGGCAAAAGTAATTCCCAACATTCCCTGTTTTTTCAGGTTGGTTTCATGAATTCTCGCAAACGATTTTACCAAAACAGCTTTTACACCCAAATGTCTCGGTTCCATTGCTGCGTGCTCTCTTGAAGAACCTTCCCCGTAGTTTTGATCTCCCACAACGATGGATGGAATTCCTGCGGCTTTATAATCTCTCTGTACAGCAGGAACTTCTCCGTATTCTCCTGTAAGCTGATTTTTAACTTTATTGGTTTCCATGTTGAACGCATTAACTGCTCCGATCAACATATTATTTGAAATATTATCAAGGTGACCTCTGTATTTCAGCCATGGTCCAGCCATAGAAATGTGGTCGGTTGTACATTTTCCGAAAGCCTTTATTAAAAGTCTTGCTCCTGTAATATTTTTGCCGTCCCAAGCCGGAAATTCTTCCAGTAACTGAAGTCTGTCTGAAGTTGGGCTTACATTTACCTGAACAGAAGATCCGTCTTCAGAAGGCGCCTGATAACCATTGTCATCCACAGCGAATCCTTTTTCCGGTAATTCAAAACCTTTAGGTTCGTCTAATTTAATCTGCTCTCCGGCTTCGTTGGTTAAAGTATCGGTAATCGGATTAAAATCCAGTCTGCCCGAAATTGCCACAGCAGCTACCATTTCCGGAGAAGCTACGAAAGCGTGGGTGTTTGGATTTCCGTCTGCTCTTTTTGCAAAGTTTCTGTTGAAAGAGTGAATGATCGAATTCTTTTCTCCTTTTTCAGCACCTTCTCTGTCCCATTGTCCGATACAAGGTCCGCAGGCGTTTGTAAAGATTCTAGCATTCTCAAATTTTCTGAATGAATTCAGGAAACCGTCTCTTTCTGCGGTAAATTTCACCTGCTCAGAACCCGGATTAATTCCTAAAATAGCTTTTGGTTTTACTCCTTTAGCAACGGCGTCTTCCACAATAGAAGCTGCTCTCGATAAATCTTCGTAGGACGAATTGGTACAAGAACCAATCAGTGCCCATTCTACTTCAAGTGGCCATCCGTTGGCTTCTGCTTTTGCTCTGAATTCAGAAACAGGCGTAGCCAGATCCGGAGTGAAAGGTCCGTTTAAGTGAGGAGTCAGTTCAGAAAGATTAATTTCAATTAGCTGATCAAAATATTGCTCAGGATTTGCATATACCTCAGGATCACCTGTTAAATGTTCCGCGATCTGGTCTGCAGCATCTACAACATCCTGTCTTCCGGTAGACGAAAGATATCTTCTCATGGAATCATCATATCCGAAAGTAGAAGTCGTTGCTCCGATTTCCGCTCCCATGTTACAGATGGTTCCTTTACCTGTCGCTGAAAGAGATTGTGCTCCTTCTCCGAAATATTCTACGATACAGCCTGTTCCTCCTTTTACTGTAAGAATTCCTGCCACTTTTAAGATCACGTCTTTTGCGGAAGTCCAGCCCGACATTTTGCCGGTTAGTTTTACCCCGATTAATTTCGGCATTTTAAGTTCCCAAGCCATTCCCGCCATTACATCTACAGCATCTGCACCACCAACTCCGATGGCAACCATTCCTAAACCTCCTGCGTTTACGGTATGAGAGTCCGTTCCGATCATCATTCCTCCCGGGAAAGCATAGTTTTCCAGTACAACCTGATGGATAATTCCGGCTCCCGGTTTCCAGAAACCGATTCCGTACTTATCACAAACCGAACTCAGGAAATTGAAAACTTCCGAGTTTTTGTTAATTCCCTCCTGTAAATCTGCTTCTGCACCTACTCTTGCCTGAATAAGGTGATCGGCGTGAGCGGTTGAAGGAACAGCTACTTTTGCTTTTCCTGCCTGCATAAACTGCAGCAGCGCCATTTGTGCCGTTGCATCCTGCATCGCTACTCTGTCCGGTGCGAAATCTACATAAGAATTTCCTCTTTCGTGTGCCTGTGTTGCGTTTCCTTCCCAAAGGTGGGTGTAAAGGATTTTTTCTGAAAGGGTAAGAGGTTTTCCCACTACTTTTCTTGCCGCAGCAATTCTTTCCGGGTAACGCTCGTACACTTTTTTGATCATATCAATATCAAAAGTCATATCTGAATTTATTTTTCTTCTGTTTTAATTATTTGCTCTTTGCTATTAAATAAATTAACATCATTAAATTATCAAATTCTATTCCTGTATGCTTTTAAAAAGGATAAAAAATGATAAATAATTCTGAAATTTCCAACTTTCAAGTTAAGAAAAAATAAAATTTTTGTGATTGATCTAAGTTAAAATAATTTTTGCAGATCTTTAAATGGAAAGATTCTAAATAAAAAATTGAAAGATTCTACATCTTTACGAGTAAAATCTTTCAATTCTATAAATTGTTAAAACAGCCTTTATGGCTTCTTTGTAAACTCTTTTAGTGAGCGCTTGTACTTGTAAGTTCTTTAATAGAAGGAACAAAAGTAGTAAGGTCAATTCCTTCAACCGCTGTTTTATACTCATCGATGCTAGGAATTCTTCCCATAATCGCAGAAAGTACAACCACCGGAGTAGAAGCCAAAAGAGATTCTCCTTTTTTACGTTCAGAATCTTCAACAACTCTTCCCTGGAAAAGACGCGTAGAAGTGGCTAAAACCGTATCTCCTTTCGCTGCTTTTTCCTGATTCCCCATACAAAGGTTACATCCCGGTCTTTCAAGATACATCATGTTTTTGTATTCAACACGAGCTTCGCCTTTAGGAGCATTATCGTCAAACTCAAAACCAGAATATTTCTCTAAAAATTCCCAGTCGCCTTCCGCTTTTAATTCATCAATGATGTTATAAGTAGGAGCAGCCACCACAAGCGGAGCTTTAAATTCTACCGTACCGTTTTGTTTTTCAATGTTTTTAAGCATCTGAGAAACAATTTTAAGATCTCCTTTGTGAACCATACAAGATCCGACGAAACCAAGATCTACTTTTTTCTCACCACCGTAATACGTTAAATCTCTGATGGTATCGTGCGTATATCTTTTAGAAACATCTTCGTTGTTTACATCCGGATCGGCGATCATCGGCTCTACGATGGCATCAAGATCTACAACAACTTCAGCGTAATATTTAGCATTGGAATCCGGAGTCAGAGCAGGTTTTTCACCGGATCTGATTTCCTCAATTCTTTTATTAGCCTTGTCAATTAATCCCTGAAGAACCTGATTGTGGTTATCCATTCCTTTATCAATCATAATCTGGATTCTGCTTTTTGCAATTTCCAGAGACTCGATTAAAGTAGCATCTTCAGAAATATTGATGGAAGCTTTTGCTTTCATTTCAGCCGTCCAGTCTGTGAAGGTAAACGCCTGATCGGCAGGAAGTGTTCCGATGTGAACTTCAATAATTCTTCCCTGGAATACGTTCTCTCCTCCGAACTGTTTCAGCATCTGAGCCTGAGTTGCATGAACCACATCACGGAAATCCATATGTTCTTTCATGGTTCCCTTAAATGTTACTTTTACAGATTCCGGAATTGGCATTGACGCTTCTCCTGTCGCCAAAGCAAGGGCAACAGTTCCTGAATCTGCTCCGAAAGCAACTCCTTTAGACATTCTCGTGTGAGAATCTCCTCCGATGATGATTGCCCATTCGTCTACGGTAATATCGTTAAGAACTTTGTGAATAACGTCTGTCATTGCATGATATTCACCTTTCGGGTCACGCGCTGTGATCAAACCGAATTCGTTCATGAATTTCATTAATTTAGGAATATTAGCCTGTGCTTTTTTATCCCAAACTGAAGCGGTGTGGCATCCGGACTGGTAAGCTCCGTCTACTACCGGAGAAATTACCGTTGCAGCCATAGATTCCAGTTCCTGAGCAGTCATTAAACCTGTAGTATCCTGAGAACCTACGATGTTTACTTTCACACGTACATCAGAACCTGCGTGTAAGATTTTACCCGGAGTTTTCCCTACTGCATTTCTGTTGAAGATTTTTTCAACCGCAGTAAGTCCCTGTCCTTCGTGAGAAATTTCTTTAGAAGGTGCAAAAACAACCGGAGCTTCGATTCCTAAAACTTCAGCAGCGAATGTCTGTAATTTTTTACCGAACACGATGGCGTAAGATCCACCCGCTTTAATGAATTCCATTTTCTGCGGTGTGAAAGATTTTGTAAGATCAATAAGTTCCTGATCTCCGTTGTATAATTTTTTCTCTTTGGTATTGATGGTTAAAACCGTTCCCGTTGCAACAGAATAAGTCTGCTCAAGAATAGGTTCGCCTTCTTCGTTAAGAACAGCGTTTCCGTTTTCGTCTACTTTCTTTACCCAGTTTTTAAGATCGATTCCGATACCTCCGGTTACGTCTACTGTTGTAAGGAAGATTGGTGAAATTCCGTTAGTACCTCCAACGATAGGAGCAATATTTACGAAAGGAATATAAGGACTTGCCTGTTTTCCTGTCCAAAGTGCAACGTTGTTTACACCTGACATACGCGAAGAACCAACCCCCATTGTTCCTTTTTCTGCGATAAGCATTACGCTTGCATCCGGATGTTTTGCCTGTAAAGCTTTGATTTCTTCCTGCGCCTGAGGCGTAATCATGCATTTACCGTGTAATTCGCGGTCTGATCTTGAGTGCGCCTGATTACCCGGAGAAAGTAAGTCGGTAGAAATGTCTCCTTCCCCTGCGATGAAAGTAACCACTTTAATTTCTTCAGCAACTTCAGGAAGTTTTGTAAAGAATTCTGCCTTTGCATAGCTTTCAAGAATTTCTTTTGCAATTTCGTTTCCGATATTGAAGGCTTCTTTCAGACGGGTTGTATCTGCTTCATAAAGGAAAACCTGTGTTTTCAGTACTTCTGCAGCCTGTCTTGCAATATTTTCATCGTTGCCTAAAGCAAGATCCAACAATACTTCGATAGATTTTCCACCTTTCATGTGGGATAACAATTCGAAAGCAAAAACCGGAGAGATTTCTTCTACTACAGATTCACCAAGAATAATTTCTTTTAAAAATTTAGCTTTTACACCGGCTGCACTCGTGGTTCCGGGTAAGGTATTGTAAATAAAAAATTTAAGAGAATCAGCCCTGTACTCGTTTGCTGTATCTTTAATCTGTGCGATGATCTCGCTTAATAATTCTGCACTGTCAATCGGCTTTGGATGAAGCCCCTGAGTTTTTCTTTCTTCAATCTCTTGGATGTAATCCTGATAAATATTCATAATAATAGAAATCTTTTCAATCTTAATCGGATGATAATCAACATTATTCACGAGAAGATTATCATCGTGTGTTTTCCGGCGGAATTATTATTTTTATTTTTTCTGATCTAAACAAGAAGCTGAAATTTTTAGATAGTGTATTAAAAATGACTTCTTTAAGACATCTGTCATAATAAATGCCTGAAAACGTGCCCAAATTTACGGAATTTTACAATTTTTTCAAGTTTAAATTATTTAGATTCTTTATAAATATCTATTTTATATTTTCTATTTTTGGCGATATTTTTGCAAACAATTGATGATTATGAAAAATGCAGCTTCGGTTTTATTCCTTTTTATTTCGGTTTTTGTTTTTTCACAAACGAAAAATGTGAAGAAATTGCCTTCAAAGACAGTCTCTAAAACTGCGGTTAAAAAATTACCAGAAAAGACAAAGCAGAATAGTGATTTTCCGATCATCAACGAAGAGCTTCCGCTTTTAATCCCGAAAAAACAGGATGGTAAATTCGGATATGTGAACCAAAAAGGAAAATTCATCATCCAGCCGGAATATCACATTGCGGTATTTTTCTACGAAGACTGTAATCTTCTGAACTCTCCTAATGTAAAACTCAGAAAATTCGGGACTGCGGATTATGCAACGGTAGAAAAAGATGAAATTTCTTACCGTGTCGACAGAACAGGCAAAAGGGTGTATCAGTATAAACAGTCCGATTTGGCAAAATGTCCTCACAAAGAATATGTTCAGCAGCTTTTTCAGGTGTATACGATGAATGGTTTTTTCGGAATCATCGAAAAAGCGACGTTTGAAAATCCTTATGACTACAAACAGTTTAAAATTTATCCTCAATACGACTATCTTTTTATTTTAGAAGGTGATGATGTTGCCAATCCCATGATTATTGCTTCAAAAAATAATGTTTTCGGAGTGGTGGATGTGAACGGAAAGGTGATTATTCCGTTTGAATATTCTGATATTAAACGAAATTTTAGCTGGAAGCTTGGTAAAATGTTCGAGGTTTCAAAAGACAGTAAGAATTATTACTATGTAGATTCGCAGAATAAGACCTATTAAATTTAAATAAGAATTTCAAAAATCTTTCACAAATACCACAAGTTTTTCATTAAATGATCTTGGTGAAAAAATAGGTTGGAAAAACGTAATTTCCCACAGTTGGTAAATTTTTCGTAATTTCGCGGCTGAAATAAAGGGGTGCTGTAGCAAGCTGAGATTATACCCAATGAACCTGGAACGGGTAATGCCGTTTAGGGAAATTAAAAATGAGCAATAGGTAATGAGCAATGAGTAATCCTCATCATATTACTTATTACCGATTACCAATTCCTCATCATAATCCGCCCCTTTTATTCATTAAATTTTAAAGATTTATAGAATGAAAGGATTATTTTTTTTAGGGCTTACCGTTGGCTCTTTCGCTTTTTTACAGGCGCAGAATTCCGATTCCCTGAAAGTAAGGGAAATTGAAGCTGTTAATTTTACCAAAAGACTTCCTGTTGCTAAAGAAATCATCAATGTTCAGAAAGATCTGGACAGCAGAAATTTAGGACAGGATCTTCCGATTTTACTGAAGAATCAGACTTCCATCATTTCAACTTCAGATGCCGGAAACGGAGTGGGGTATACAGGATTCCGGATTCGTGGAGTTGCGGGAAGTGCCATCAATGTCATGATGAACGGTGTTCCGTACAATGATTCCGAAAGTCAGGGGACATTTTTCGTGAATGTTCCGGATCTTACGAGTTCGGCATCACAGATTTTAATTCAGAGAGGGGTGGGAACTTCCAATAATGGTTCTGCGGCTTTTGGAGCAAGTATCAATGTACTTTCCAAAGATCCTGAAGAGAAGTTTTATTTTAAAACAGACGACAGTTACGGATCTTTCAACACCTATAAATATTCTGCGGAAATAGGTTCCGGAAAACTCTGGGGAAACCGTCTTTCTGTGATGGGAAGATATACCCACATTAATTCTGACGGATATATAGACCGCGCTTTCTCAAAATTAAATTCTTACAATCTGACCGCTTTGTATGAGGAAGGAAATACAAGAATTCGTCTGATGGCTTTCGGAGGAAAAGAAAAAACCTATCAGGCTTGGAACGGAATCGACCGCAAAACATGGGAAACCGATCCTAAATTTAATTATTCGGGAGCAATTTACGATTCGAACTGGGAAAACATCGTCGGATTTTATGATAATGAAACGGATAATTACCGACAAAACCATTATCAGTTGCTTTGGGAGCAGAAATTTAATGCTCAATGGAATCTGGAAACAACGGTACATTACACCAAAGGAAAAGGATATTATGAAAACTATAAGCAGGACGCTAAATTTTCGAAATATAATCTTCCTAATTTCATCAACGGTTCTCAAACCTTAACGAGAACGGATTTCATCAGAAAAAAATGGCTGGATAACGATTTTTACGGAGTTGTTTCCACGCTTTACGGAAAATTGGGTACAGTTGATGTGAACTTCGGAGCCGTTGCCAATCAATATTACGGAAGACATTTCGGAAATGTAACGGGCGTTTTTCTTCCCCAGATTGATGAACATGAATATTACAGAAACCGCTCTGTGAAAAACGAAGTTTCAGGTTTTGCCAAAGCATTGGTAAGAATGAATGATTTTGAATTTTTCGGAGACCTGCAATTGAGAAATGTAGATTACGATACAAAAATCATCACTGCTGGAGATGGAGAAGGCGCTGATTTAAATAAAAACTGGCTGTTCTTTAATCCAAAAGCGGGGATCAACTATAAAATTTCAGCAGGAAAAATTTTCGTTTCTTATGCTCATGCGCACCGCGAACCGAACAGAGATGATCTGTTGGCAAACAATGAAGTAAAGGCTGAAAAGCTACACGATTTCGAAGCCGGAGTAGAGAAGCAGTTCGGAAAAGTGTCTTTTACCGCGAACTTATATTATATGTACTATGTGAATCAGTTGGTTTTAAATGGCGAATTGAATAATGTGGGGGCTTTCATCAGAACAAATTCGGGGAAAAGTTACAGAAGCGGAATTGAGCTTGGAGCTTTGGCAAAGCTTTCCAAACAGTGGGAGCTTTCCGGAAATGTGAGTTTCAGCAACAACAGAAATTTAGATTTTAAAGTGGAAACAGAAGCTGGTGTTAAAGATCTCGGAAATACGCAGATTTCTTTTTCTCCGGATGTGATTGCCAATTTAGGTTTGAAATTCAATCCGACACAGAATTTCCAGTTTGTATTGATGAATCAGTATGTCGGAAAACAATATCTGGATAATTCGGAAGATGAAAATTTACAGCTTAAAGATTATTTTTTAACCGATTTTAATGCGCAGTATCAGTTTAAAATTAAAAATAATGAAATTGCTCTGAAGCTTTTGGTTAATAATTTATTCAATAAAAAGTATGTGAACAATGGAGCTGTTTATGACGGTTCTCCGTATTATTTTTCTCAGGCAGGAACGAATTTTATGTTTGGGATCAGCTGGAAAATTCAGTAAACATTCAGGCTATATTTAAGATTAATTATAGAATGTAAAGTTAGATTTAAGACTGCTTCGGCAGTCTTTTTTATTAGTAAACCCGCTTCTGAGTAAGATTTTAATTGTAATTATCACATTCATTAAGATAGAGTTCTGCTCCGACGCTAAAAATTTTATGTACTTTTGAGAAAAAGACACGGATAAATATATGTCTTATAAAGCCATAGTCTAGGAATCTGCTCCTACTACAGTAATCAAAAACACCATTTAGAAATGGCAGATGAAAAATGGAAAATATAAATAAAAACTTTTATAATAGACAAAGGAAATATATTTTAAGTTTAATATTCTTATTTCCGTTCATTTTAAATGCACAAAAATTTCCTCTCAATGAGAATTTTTATATTGACAGAATAATTGGATTAGATTCTGTTAATATTTATCAATATAGATTGATTAAATATCCTCTAAAAAAAGATCAAAAGACAAATTATTTATATTATTTAAGTTTTGATAGTGATGGTAAATTTGACTCACGTGATTCTGGCTCAACCTGTGGTTTAGATATATACAAATCAATATCTGGAAGTTATCAATTAATTGATGATTCTCATATATTATTAACTCCAAAATTATATCATAACTCCAAAAAGTTGTATCCGGAAACAATCTCTTCAAAATCGTATTTGTTCTTTATCTCAAAAGAAAGTGAAGATTATTTTAAGCTGATTCAAAGTAAAGGAAATATTAAAGACGATAAAAAAAACGCAATCTTATCAAAAGAACTAGATAAGAAAATTAAAACATATGATAGGAGAAGTATTTTCGAGTTATGTGATTATAAACCAAAATCAAAGGATAATATTTCTAGAGTAGATGAATATATAAGAAATGTTTGGAGAAAAAATCCGAAAGATTATGATATTCTTTTTGTTGCATGGTATCCTGATGATTTTTTAGTTAATATAGTTTACAACAGAAAAACAAAAAAGAGAACATTAATACTAAATTATGTGGCAAAGTATGTAGAAAATTCAATGGGGCATATCTAAGAAATTAAAATAGAAATATCTACAGTCTACAACAAATTATTGTCAGAAGAATAAGTCATACACATGAAAATCTAATCCTTATTCATTAGATGAATTATATGATTGGTTAAAAATAAATTTGGTTACAGTTAAGCATGAAATATTTTAATCTATTTTTTACTCAAAAAGTCATAAATTTGCTGCCAAATGAATATTTCAGCTTACATTTTAGAATATTTGAAACAATTCGGGACCGTTATTGTTCCGGATTTTGGCGTTTTTTCTTTGGAAAATTCCAAAGCCATTATCAATTCCGAAAATGGGAGCATTCTTCCTCCTGCAAGCAAAATCGTCTACACTCCCGATTATGAAGTAAAGTCTGATGATTTGGCATCTTTTATTGCGGGGCAGAAACAGATGACTTTGGAAGCTTCAAAAACAGATCTTCAGATTCAGACCGATTTTTGGAAGAAAAAACTGCAGGCAGATCAGACGCTTGAAATTCAGGGTTTGGGAGTTCTGTTTGTAGAAGACGGCAAAACGCACTTCAAAGGAAACAGACTGCAGTCGGATCATCCGGATTTTTATGGTCTGGAAGAAATTAAGATTTCTGATATCAGCAATAAAAACACTCAGTCAGAAACTTCTTTGAATACCGAAAAAGATTATCAGTTTAATAAATCTATTCTTTGGGCTTTTCTGGTTATCATCCCGATTTTAGGAATCGTATACGTAGCATACACGCAGCAGGAACTTCTTTTCGGAGAGAAATCTTTTGACAAAGCCAATATCTCTGTACAGACAAAAACCCACAGAATTCAGGACACGGTAAAAGTTCAGCCAAAAATTACTCCGGTTCCGGTTGCAGATTCTTTAAAGAAAGATTCTGTGGTTCCAAAAGCGGTTCAGCCTGCAGTGCAAAATGCGGCAAAAGTTCCGGCAACTCAAAACAACACTAAGACAACGAAATGGCAAAAATAAAAAAGGCGTCAGAATCTCTGACGGTGATGACGAATATTGTACTTCCGAATGATACCAACCAATTGAGAAACCTTTTCGGAGGAGAATTATTGGCAAGAATGGACCGATGTGCTTCGATTTCCGCAACAAGACATTGCGAAAGAAGAGTCGTAACGGCATCCGTAAATCACGTTTCATTCGATCATCCGATTCCGGAAGGAGGAATTGTTGTGATGGAATCCAAAGTTTCCAGAGCTTTTTCCACCTCAATGGAAATCTATGTAGATGTTTGGCTGGATGATCCGATCAATCATAAAAAAATTCAGACCAACAAAGGAATTTATACCTTCGTTGCGGTAGATGAGTTCAACAGACCGATCCCGATTCCAGATATGGAACCTGAAACAGATCTTGAAAAAGAACGATATGCAGCAGCACTGAGAAGAAAAGAACTTTCTCTGATTCTGTCCGGAAGAATGAAACCCTCTGAATCTATTGAGCTTAAAAAGCTTTTCCAAGAAGATACTACGGCATAATTTCTTTCAAAGACAATCCGCAAAATACTAGAGTTATCAATACAGATAGAACCGACAGAAATATTTGTCGGTTTTTTATTGCTGCTTCCAATGATGATTCTAAATATTCATCCGTTTTTCTGAACATTTTTTCAGGAAATAGTAAGATTAAACCAATAAAAATTAAAATGATGGCATTAATTGCTGCTTCAAACCATAGAAAAATTTTACTCCCAAAACCATCTGCACCTTCAGAAGAATAGTGAATTGGAATCGTTTCACGAATTGAAGAAAATTTTACCGCTAAAAAAATTAGGTAACCCAAAAACAGCAAAATGGAGAAACTGAAAATGACTTTATATAATTTCATTTTGATGGAAAAATTGAAAAATTCTATTTCACAAAAGCGGTTTCTAAAACTTTGAATCTTACCTTTGCATCAGCAAATATAAAGAATTATGTCTTCCATGAAAATTTTACTCCTCGATAAAAACCACCCCTTAATTACCGAACAGCTTTTAGCTAAAAACTTTATTCTGGAAGAAGATTTCAGCTCTTCTTATGATGAGGTTTGCGCTAAAATTGAACATTACGACGGAATTATCATCCGAAGCAGAATTCCTTTGGATAAGAATTTTTTAGAAAAAGCTAAAAATCTGAAATTCATTGCAAGAGTAGGAGCAGGAATGGAAAATATAGACATTCCGATGGCTGAAAAACTGGGAATTCAACTGATCAATTCTCCGGAAGGAAACAGGGATTCTGTGGGAGAACACGTTGTCGGGATGTTGCTGATTTTAATGAACCGGCTTTTTATCGCATCGCAGGAAGTGAAAAACGGCATTTGGCTTCGTGAAGAAAACAGAGGCGACGAACTGTTGGGAAAAACAGTGGGACTTATCGGTTACGGAAATATGGGAAAAGCTACGGCAAAAAGACTTTCAGGTTTTGGCTGTACAGTGATTTTTCATGATATTCTTCCTAATCTTTCGGATGAATTTGCAACACAGGTTTCTTTGGAAGAATTAAAGGAAAGAGCCGAAGTTGTAAGCTTACACATTCCTCTAACGGAACAGACCTATTATCTGGTGGATGGTTCGTTTATCTCTGAGATGAAAAACAATTTCTATTTTGTAAACACAGCAAGAGGAAAGAATGTTGAAACGAAAAGTTTAGTTGAGGCAATAAAAGCGGGTAAAGTAAAAGGAGCCTGTCTTGACGTTTTGGAATACGAAAAATCCTCTTTCGAAAATCTGGAAACAGAAAATGAAGACCTTCAGTACCTTCTGGAATCCGAGAAAGTAATTGTTACTCCGCATATTGCAGGATGGACGGTTCAGAGCAAGGAAAAACTGGCGCAGGTGATTGTCGATAAAATTGTGGCACAGTTTGCTTAGCCTTGAAATTCAGTAAGATTAGAAATAAATTTTGACGATACTATTTATGAATTATTTTTCATTTTTATTTATGTTAAATAATTCATAATTTCCATTCAGGAGATACGAATTATTTTGAGTTTTATTAAATTGCCGCTCATTTTCGAAACTCATGACGAAGCGTAATTTTATCCTTGTATTATCTGCCTTTTTATTCCTTTTTTCCTGCAAAAAAAAATCTGAAAATCAGGACAGTGTCATTGAAAGCACGACCAATCTTCCCAATTACGGAAATGTAGACTTAGCCAACGTTTTTACACCTGCCGAAAATCAGGTTGTCAATAAGGCTTCACTGGCAAATTATATCAACAGCTATTATCAGAAAGTTTGGGAAAACGGCGATCTGAGCGGGGGAATTTTAGTCGCGAAAGGAGATAATATCATCTACGAAAATTACAGAGGCTTTGCCAGAGAAGGAAATCAGAACCCGATTGATAAAAATACGCCGCTTCATGTCGCTTCCGTTTCAAAAACATTAACCGCAATGGCAATGCTGAAACTCGTTGAAGCAGGAAAAGTGAATTTATCCGATCATCTTACCCAGTATTTTCCGGGTTTCCCTTATCCGAATGTTACCGTTAAAACTTTACTAGACCAGAGAAGCGGTCTTCCGAAATATGAATACTTCATCACGAAAATTCAGCCGGCTCCCGCAGAACTTTCAAAAACGTTCCTTACCAATGAGGATATTTTGAATATGATCATTAAATATAAACCGGATCTGGCAAGAGAAACAGACACCGGATTTATGTACTGCAATACCAATTTTGCTATGTTAGCTTTAATTATTGAAAAAGTAACGAAAGTTCCTTTTCCTCAGGCAATGAAAGAAATGGTTTTTGATCCTCTGAAAATGAAAAACTCCTATATTTTTCAGGAAAAAGATATACCGACGGCGTCACAATCTTTTTATTACGGAGGAAATAAACTGTATCCTTTGGACAGGCTGGATTTAATTTACGGAGATAAAAATGTATATACCACACCGCGAGATTTATACAGCTTTTCAAAAGCAATGTTTTCGAAAGATTTTTTAAAGCCTGAATTGATGCAGCAGGTTTTCACGCCTTACAGCAATGAAAAATTCGGCATGAACAATTACGGTTTCGGCTTCAGGATGAAAATTTTTGATAACGGAGAAAAACTCACGTATCACAACGGTTGGTGGCACGGAACGAATTCCGTTTTTGCGCATCTTCTGAAATCTAAAGTTACCATTATTGCCATCGGAAATAAATACTCCAACAGAGTGTATACAGCTTTGGCTTTGTCTGGATTATTCGAAGATTTTCCGCCTCAGAAAGATAAGCTTCACAGCGTAATGAGCGATGATCGCGATACATTAAAAGGTCATAGTGAAGTTTATGGAGAATAATGTTTATTTTTGCGTAAACATCTTCATGAAAAGAATCCTTTTTTTATTGGTTTTCGCTTTTCTTTTGCAGTCTTGTGCAAGAGTAGGTTCGCCTGTAGGAGGCGCAAAAGATTCCTTGGCTCCGAAGTTTTTAAGCTCAAATATAGATTCTTCAAGAGTAAATGTGCCGAGAGATATAAAGCAATTGCGAATAGATTTTGACGAATACATTACGTTAAAAGACATCAACAAAAACCTGAATATTTCTCCGCCGATTAAAAACATCACCAGAATTGTTCCTTCCAATATTGCCAACAAGTTTATCCTGATCCAGTGGAAAGATACTTTACAGGCAAATACAACGTACAATTTTAATTTCGGAAATTCTATTGCAGATAATAATGAAGCCAATATTCTGAGATATTACAATTTTGCTTTTTCGACGGGAGATAAGCTTGATGATCTTTATGTAAGCGGGGATGTAAGAGATGCTTTATCCATTAAAAAAGCCAGTGAAAATAAATTTGTTGTCGGATTATATCAGGTAAAAGACACCATCAATTACAGACAGAAACCTTACTACATTACGAAAGTTGATGATGATGGCTATTTTGAACTGAATTATCTTGCTGCCGGAAAATATAAAATCATCGCATTTGAAGATGAAAACGGAAATTCCATCTACGATGCGGGAAAAGAGAAAGTAGGATTTCAGAAAGATCCTGTTGTCGTAGAAAAATCGGTTTCAGGATTAAATCTTAAATTATATCCGTCTAAAAAGCCGGTGAAATACCTTGAAATGAAAGAAGCTCCGGGAGGTGTTGTGATGACTTTCGAAGGAAAACCGAATGAAGTAACCGTAAAACCTTTAAACGAGAAAATAAAGGATTACAAGGTAACCCACGCTCCGAAGTCTGATTCCGTAAGAATCTGGTTTGATGCCGTGAAAAGTGATGTAGGACAGACTACAAATGAGAATTTAAAGTTCGGGTACAATGCAGGTATCGGAAAAAAAGACAGCCTTTACAACGCCTCGTTGTTTTACAGATACAATGCGAAAAACGCAATGGACATCAACAGCGATAACGGCGGTGCAATGCTTCCTCCGAAAGAAGACTTTAAAATCCTTTCCAATTATTACGTAGATAAAATAAACACTGATAAATGGATTTTCAGAGTTGCAGGAGACTCATTGAACACTGTTCCTTTTACCGCAAAAATCTCAGAGAAAAATCCGTATCAGATTTTGGTGAAAGCGGATTTTATTTCAGGTAAAAAATATCAGCTTACCATTCCGAAAGAAACCGTTTCATCATTCTTTGCAAAAAATTATCAGTCGAAACGTTTCGATTTTGAAGTGGATAAAGTTGAGAATTTCGGAAGTTTAAAATTCATCCTTCAGAATGCTCCGAAATCAAGCTACTGGCTTCAGTTATTGGATAATTCAGATAAAGTATTGTTCCAGAAATATACCAAAGGAAGCGAGGTGAAATTTGATATTCTTAAACCCGGAGAATACATCGTAAGGATTTTGGCAGATAATAACGAAAACGGCTTCTGGGATGAAGCAGATTTCCAGAACGAAACTTTCGCGGAAGATTCCTACATTTACTACAAAACAGCCATCGTAAGACCGCTTTGGGACAGCAACGAAAACTGGGATCTGAAAGATACAAGAGTTCTGGATCCGTCAAAAATAAGCACACCGAAAGCAGAGCCGAAATCTCAGCCGAAAGATGCTAATAAGCTTGATCTGAAAGGAAATGATGCTTTGGTAACGCCTTCAAGATAAATATGAAAACATTTAAGAAAATATTTTTCTGGACTTTGCTGGGATTTGCTTTAATTCAGTTTATTTCAACAGATAAAGTAAATCCTCCGGTTGATCACAAAGTGAATTTTGTGGATGCTAAAAAAGCACCTGCAAAAATTCAGGAATTGTTGAAAGGAGCGTGCTACGATTGTCATACCAACGAAACGGTTTACCCTAAATATGCTTACATCGCACCGATTTCATGGTCTGTGAAAAGTCATATCAACGAAGGAAGAGAACATCTTAATTTTTCAATTTGGGAAACCTATAATAAAGATTTAAAGCAGAGTATGCTGAGTAAGTCGATCCAGACTATTCAGAATAAAACCATGCCAATGCCGGGTTATATTGTTTATCACAAGAAAGCTAATCTCTCCGATGCAGAAAGAGCTTTACTGATTCAGTATTTTGATCAGATGCTGAAATCCAAAACTTATTAATCGTATTTAATCGTCATAAGAATTTAAAAAGATAAATAGTTTAACTATTTGATTTTCATTGTTATTCTATTCAGAAAATCAATCGCTTTTTGTATTGCTTTGATAAGTGAAGCGACATTGTTTATTTTAAAAGCATTTCAGAGAATACTTCTTCGTTTTTCTTGCGATAAAATAATCAGATTTCGAAAATCAACTTAAGAATCTTTAATTTAACCAGAGTTCGAGATAAGTCTTCTTAACCGCAAGGTTAAACAAAGAAATTCAATTATCAGGAATTCAGTTTTTAAGATATACAAAGGCGTAAAACTTATCCAAGTAATACCATTTTTGTCTTTTTTAAATAAACGAAGTGCCTTTGTTTAGCTTACCAACTTTTAATAATTAAAAAAAATCTTTTGTTTTTCTTTGCGATAAAATAATACAACGCTATAAATCAATTTTTTAAATTTATTTCTTATCCTGAACTGAGTTTAATTTATGTTGATCAAGCAAAGCAAAAGCATAAAAAATCTCCCGCAAATTTTACATATTTAGTAGATGTCTGTAAAATCTGCGGGAGAAATATATTTCAGGAATATTAAATATTCTTCAGGTACTCTTCAAAAAACTTTTTCTGAGAATCAAAAGCGATATCCTCGAGATTCAGTTCTTTTAAAGGAATCCAGACTGCTTCTGAAATTTCAGAAAGTTCAAGATTCACTTCAAATTTTTCCGGAACGCGGTATTCATAAAAAAGATCAATGGTATTATAATCAATCTCTTTGTACTGATAGACGTTTGGAAGGCTCGTTAAGTACTTTAAATTTGAAATATCAACAACCAGCTGCAGCTCTTCAAAAAGTTCTCTTTTGCAGGTTTCTTCTGCACTTTCCTTTGGATCTACAAAACCTCCTGCAAGATCGAGTTTTCCCTTTTTAGGATCTCTGTTTCTTCTTGTAAGATAAATTTCATCATTATATCTTATTACCACAGCTACCGCTCCGGCAACGTTGTTGTATAATGTGAAACCACAGTTTTGGCAGCTCCATTTTCTTTCTCCATCCCACTGTAAAGATTCTTTGCCGCAGTTGGGGCAATATTTCAGTATTTTCATTGAGTTACATTAATATTTCTCGGGTGATAAGACAAGATCACATCACGCAGCTCCTCTGTTTTCAGGTGGGTGTAGATCTCTGTCGTCGTAATGCTGGAATGTCCGAGCATTTCCTGAATATAACGAAGATCTGCACCATTCTGAAGCAAATGGGTTGCAAAAGAATGTCTGAATGTATGCGGTGATATTTTTTTGCTTACACCCGCCTTGTCTGTTAATTCTTTTATAATTAAAAATACAATTACTCTGGACATCGACGTTCCGCGACTGTTCAGGAATAAAGTGTCTTCGTATTTCTTATTAATTTTACTTTTAGAACGTACTTCCTGAATGTAATTTTCCAAAAGATCTGCCGTATAATCTGCTAAAGGAACGAAACGTGTTTTGTTTCCCTTTCCGTTTACCTTAATATATTGCTCTTTAAAATTGATATTGGAAATTTTCAGATCAATAAGTTCCGAAACACGGAGTCCGCATCCGTACAGAACTTCAATAATACACTGGTTTCTCTTTCCAAGGTCGGAATTTACCTCAATCGCGCTGATAATCTTATTGATATCGGGAAGACTTAAGGTATCCGGTAAGTAAAGACCCAGTTTAGGACCTTCAAGCAAAGAAGCCGGATTGTCTTCACGGTATTCATCCTCCAGTAAAAATTTGAAGAATGCTTTAATGGAAGAGATCCATCTTGCCTGAGATCTTTCGCTGAATTTTTGTTTGGAAAGATTGAAAATGTATTCCTGCAGATTTTCGTAGCCTATAGTATCCGGTCCGACGTTGCCCAGATCTTCTTCTGCGTATTCTTTTAGTTTTTTGATGTCTCGAATATAGGCGTCGAGAGTGTTTTCTGAAAAGTTTCTCTCGAATCGAAGAAAGATCTCAAAATCCTTAATTTTTTCATCCCAAGTCATGTTGTGTTATTTTTTTAGTTCACTTTCCGAAATTTGTTCTATTTCAATATCGTGGTTTCTTAAAAATGATATCCCGTCGTCATCCGAATATTCATTGATGTAGACAAGTCTGGTGATTCCCGCCTGCAGAATGAGCTTGCTGCATTCTTTACAGGGTGAGAGCGTTAAATACAGTGTTGCGCCTTTTGCAGATTGCGTGGAAGCTGCCAGTTTTAAAATAGCATTCGCTTCTGCATGAAGTACGTACCAGTGTGTTTTGCCGTCATTGTCCTCACAGCAGTTTTCAAATCCTGAAGGAGTACCATTATAACCATCTGAAATAATCATCCTATCTTTTACGATAAGAGCTCCTACTTGTTTTCGTTTACAGTAGGAAAGTTTTGCCCATTCCTTAGCCATTTTTAGATAAGCTTTGTCAAACTTATTCATACCGCCGCATTTGTTTGTTTCGAAATAATTTGTATTAAGGGTAAAAAAGGCTAGAAGCTTGGCTTTCTTTTTTCAAGAAAAGCAGAAACTCCTTCTTTTTTGTCGTCCATTTCAAAAAGCTCTCCGAAATATTTAATCTCAGTTTCAAAACCTTTATCCGTGTCCGATAAGTTTACAGCTTGAATTGCTTTGGAAATTGCCATTGGTGAATTGTGGGCAATAACGTTGGCTAATTCTTTTGTTTTGTTTAATAATTCTTCTATTGGATATACTTCATTTACCAGTCCGATTTCTTTTGCTTTTGCAGCAGGAATCATCTTGGCAGAGAAGATCATTTCATTGGCAATGCCTTTTCCTACAAGCTTCGGTAATCTCTGGGTTCCTCCGTAACCGGGAATTAATCCTAAAGTTACTTCCGGAAGTCCCAGTTTTGCATTTTCCGATGCGTATCTGATGTGGCAAGCCATGGCAAGCTCAAGACCTCCGCCTAATGCAAAACCGTTTACGGCTGCAATTACCGGCTTGGTCATATTTTCAATTTTGTTGAATAAAGTATTGTGTCCGTTTTTGGCAAGTTCTTCTGCCTTTTCCTGTCCAAAATCACTAAATTCTTTAATATCTGCTCCTGCAACGAAAGATTTTTCACCGCTTCCTGTAAGAATAACTACTCTGCAGGATTGGTCTGAATCTAACTCGTCCAAAGCTGAACTTAATTCGCTGATTGTTTTAGCATTAAGTGCATTTAAACTCTCAGGTCTGTTTATTGTAATAATAGATATTTTATCTTCCTTATTTAATAATATATTTTCGTAACCCATTTTCCACTTTAAAATATTATTCTGTGCAAATTATGAATTTTTTATAAAAAAAAGGAAAAAATATTGACTTTTTTTCCTTCTGATTGAAATTATTGTTTAAGATACTTATTTTGTGTGGTTCATCATATTTGCATCAATAACCACATTCAGTTGAGATGCCACTTTCATTCCAAGCTCGATATTAGCTCTGAAAAAATGACATAACTGTCTGTTAATGATCTCATCTTTTTTCGGTCCCGTGATTCCTTTCATGCTTCCAACAATGTTATTTACAAGGTTTTGCCTGTCTTCCGTATTCATTGCCTTTGTATATAATAATCCGGGTTGGGTGTAATGATCGTCATCATTTTCATTTCTGTTGTAACTTGCTACATGAGCACTGTCCAGTTCATATTCGAAACTTTTGTAGGCAGGATCCGGCTTAATATCATCAAAGCTGTTCGGATGATAGTTCGGCTTATCCTGATAATGGCTTGAATCTGCCATAAATCCGTCTCTCTGATAATTGTTAATCGCAAAAGGACATCGGTTAACTTCCAGCAGGTGAGCATTTACGCCCACTCTGTATCGGTGCGCATCCGGATAAGAGAATAGTCTTCCCTGAAGCATTTTATCGGGTGAAAAGCTGATCCCGTCGATTAAATTACTCGGCGAGAAAACAGATTGTTCTACGTGCGCAAAATAATTAACCGGAACTTCGTTCAGTTCCATTTCTCCGACTTCAATTAACGGAAAGTCGCTCTGGAACCATACTTTGGTAATATCAAAAGGATTCCATCTGAAATCTCTTGCCTGATCTTCCGTCATTACCTGAATATACATCGTCCATTTCGGGAAATTTCCTTCCTCGATGGCATTGCAAAGATCTTCCTGAGCAAAATCTGGATTTTCTCCTGCCATTTTTACCGCTTCATCATTAGTGAAATTTTTAATTCCCTGTTTGGATTTCAGATGAAACTTCACCCAGACTCTTTCATTCTGAGCATTGATCATAGAGAACGTGTGAGAACCGAAACCGTGCATGTGTCTGTGTCCGTAAGGTGTTCCTCTGTCCGACATTAAAATCAGAACCTGATGAAGAGATTCAGGATTCAGACTCCAGAAATCCCACATCATGGTTGCACTTTTCAGATTCGTTTTCGGAACTCTTTTTTGGGTATGGATGAAATCCGGGAATTTTTTCGCATCCTTGATGAAAAATACCGGCGTGTTGTTTCCAACCAGATCCCAGTTCCCGTCTTCTGTATAAAATTTCAGGGCAAAACCTCTTGGATCTCTTGCTGTATCTGCGCTTCCTTTTTCTCCTCCTACCGTGGAAAAACGGGCAAACATTCTGCATGAATTGCCAACTTTAGAAAATAATTTTGCTTTTGTATATTGGGTAATATCGTGGGTAACCGTAAAGGTTCCGTAAGCTCCCGTTCCTTTTGCATGAACAATTCTTTCCGGGATTCTTTCTCTTACAAAATGAGCAAGATTTTCCTGTAAAATAAAATCCTGCAGCAATACCGGACCTCTCGGACCGACTGTTTGTGAATCCTGATGTTCGTAATAGGGAGCGCCGTTACTTAAGGTTAATTTTTTAGAATCCATAGATTTATGATTTTTGTGAATGATTTTTTAACTGTATTTGTTTATGTAAAGGTACTAAATATCAAATTTACTTGAATTTTTAATTGCAAATGGCAAAAACATTTTATCTTTGTAATAGATAATATTAATCAGATGAACATTCAGCAACTCGAGTATCTTATCGCGGTTGATAAGTACAAACATTTTGGGAAAGCGGCTCAAGCATGCTTCATTACGCAGCCTACACTAAGTGCAATGATACAGAAATTTGAGGATGAACTGGATGTGAAGGTTTTCGACAGAACAACGCACCCGATCCGTACCACAGATGTGGGGCTTCAGATCATCGATCAGGCGAAGGTGATTATAGAATCTGTCAATGAACTTAAAAATAAAGCCAATCTTTTAAACAATATTTTAGGAGGAACCATCAATATCGGAATTATTCCTACCGTTTCTTCTTTTATCCTTCCAACGGAAATCTTTAAATTTTTGGAAGAAAACCCGAAAATCCAGATGAATGTAAAGGAAATGACAACGGACAACATCATCAAAGCTTTGAAAGCTGGGGAATTGGATGCAGGAATTATTTCCACACCTTATGATGCGGCAGATGAATTTTATCAGGATTTCTTATTCAATGAAGAATTGATGATTTACAGTTCTGAGAAAGAAGCCAACAAGAAAAATTCTTATGTCGTTCCGGAAGAACTGAATGTAGAAAAAGTCTGGCTGCTCGAAGAAGGAAACTGTCTGAGAAACCAATTCGAAAATATCTGTCATTTAAAAGAAAATACATTAAAGCCTAAAAACTTAGATTTTCTCGCTTCTAATATCCAGACTTTGGTTCACATGGTGGATAAAGTGGGAGGAATCAGTATTTTGCCGGAGTTGGCTCTTAATCAGCTTTCTGATGTACAGAAGGAGAATGTTTTCAGATTTAAGAAGCCTTTTCCGTACAGAGAAATCAGCATTATTTACTACAAACCGACCTTTAAGCAGAAAATTATTGATGAATTATCGCATTCTATCAGAAATTCTTTAGAGAAAAAACTGAATTATCACGAAAATCCGAAAGAATTTGTAAGCATAAAACCGCAATAGTGTTTTATGTTAAATATCATGAAATCATTTATTTAAAGAAAGATAATAAGTAGACAAAAATTTTGAGTATTAAAAAATAGTACTTAAATTTGCCAACGTTTACGAACGAGGAAAAATTTGACCTGATTGCAACCTCTATAAAAATATGCTAAAACAGTATTCTTTTTTAGACCTTTATTAGACAATTTATTCTTATTTTTCTTCGTATATTTTTAATCTAAAAACAAATAGAATAATATGTCTTATTTATTTACATCTGAATCTGTTTCAGAAGGACATCCGGACAAAATTGCCGATCAGATTTCCGACGCATTAATCGATCACTTTTTAGCATACGACAAAAATTCAAAGGTAGCTTGCGAAACTCTTGTAACAACAGGACAGGTGGTTTTGGCAGGTGAAGTAAAATCGGATGCTTATCTTGATGTACAGACAATTGCCAGAGAAGTTATCAACGGAATCGGATATACAAAAGGAGAATATATGTTCAACGGAGATTCTTGCGGGGTTATTTCTGCAATCCATGAGCAGTCTCCGGATATCAATCAGGGAGTAGACAGAGCGGTAAATGATGAATCTTTCGAAGCTAAAGCAAACGCACAGGGAGCGGGAGATCAGGGAATGATGTTTGGATACGCAACCAATGAAACGGCTAACTATATGCCTTTAGCTCTTGATCTTGCACATACTATTCTTAAGGAACTTTCTGCGATCAGAAGAGAAAATTCAGAAATTAAATATCTTCGTCCTGATGCAAAATCTCAGGTTACGATTGAGTATTCTGATGACCATAAACCAATCAGAATAGATTCTATCGTAGTTTCTACACAACACGACGATTTCGGATCTGAAGAAGAAATGCTGAACAAAATCAGAGAAGACATTAAAAATATTCTGATTCCAAGAGTAGTTGCTTTACAGACAGAAGAAATTAAAGCGTTATTCAACGATCAGATCAAATATCATATCAACCCGACCGGTAAATTCGTAATTGGTGGTCCTCACGGAGATACAGGTCTTACAGGAAGAAAAATCATTGTAGATACGTATGGAGGAAAAGGAGCTCACGGTGGTGGTGCATTCTCAGGAAAAGATCCTTCAAAAGTAGACAGAAGTGCGGCTTATGCAACAAGACATATTGCTAAAAATTTGGTAGCTGCAGGAGTTGCCGATGAAGTTTTGGTACAGGTTTCTTACGCAATCGGGGTTGCAGAGCCTTGCGGATTGTATATCAATACTTACGGAACGGCAAAAGTAGATCTTAACGATGGAGAAATTGCTAAAAAAGTGTCTACTATTTTTGATTTGAGACCTTACGCAATCGAGCAGAACTTAAAGCTAAGAAACCCTATTTATCAAGATACGGCTTCTTACGGACACATGGGAAGAGAAAGCTATGTAGCAAGCAAAACCTTCAATAAAGGACAGAAAAATGAGCTTACTTTGGATAATCTTGAGTTCTTTACATGGGAGAAATTAGACAAAGTAGAAGAAATTAAAGCTTCTTTCGGAATTTAATTTTAAACAGATACAATATAAATGGCTGCTTTATCTTTTTGATAAGGCAGTTTTTTTTATTTTTACATTAAATAAAATTTGAAGATGATAAACGCCAGATCTGCAATCGCAATCCTTTCCGTATTTTTCCTGAGTACATTTGCTAAAGCACAGTTAACGGTACATAAAATGATAAGTGTAGGATATACTTACCAAAACCAGAGTTTCGGGGAAATAGGAGGGAAGCTGCTTTTCTTAAAAAATGATGATGTTATTTACCGTTTGGGAGGTTCTGCTTTGATGGGTTCTGCACATTCCCAATTTGCAATTATGCCCAAAATTTCTGCGGATGTTTTGCTGAATTTTGAAAAGAATGTAGACTTCAACCATTCCTATTATTTTCTGATGGGAGCAGAAGGAACCAATAAATATTTTGCTCCGAAAGTAGGCGTTACGCTTTTCGGGATTCTGGATCTTACCGGAGGTTATGCTTTTCCGATCGGAAACAGCGGAATAAATGGTAAAGAACTGAAAGGGGTGAATGTTAATTTTACACTAAATATCCCTACTGTATTCATTCATGACATGTTTAAATAGGTTTTTTTAAATTTTTCTCGTAAAAAATTAATAAATGATTAACAGTTATTAAAAATTTATTATATTTACACTATAGAAAAATTGTATCCGCCTATTGATTCGACTTTACTCTGAAGAATTGTTTTGTATTTACAGCTGAAGCCAGATAAAATATCTGGAAAAATTATAGTCAGCATTATTTATTGAGAAGAAGTTATGAAATCAAAATCGGATAGTTTACTAATTTCCCTTTACCAAAAAGGAGACGAAGAGGCGTTGTCTACCCTTATACACCGCCATCAAAGAGAATTGTTTACATTCATTTTTTACAAAATTAATGATGAAGATTTAGCAAATGACGTGTTTCAGGATACCTTCATGAAAATTATCATTATGCTGAAGGAAGGACGCTATAATGAAGAAGGAAAATTCATTCTTTGGGCAAAAAGAATTGCTCACAATCTTATTATCGATCATTTCAGGTTAAAATCTAAAAATATGAAAGTTTCAGAAACTACTTTTGAAACGGACGAATATTCTGTTTTTGATCTTTTGAGAGAGCCTTCCGAAAATATCGAAGATCAGTTGGTTACCAACCAGATTCAGGAAGATCTTCTAAGAATGCTTCAGTTTCTGCCTGAAAATCAGCAGGAAGTCATTAAATTAAGATTTTTTGACGGGTTAAGTTTCAAAGAAATTGCAGATCATACCGACATGAGCATCAATACCACACTGGGAAGAGTACGGTATGCTTTAATCAACCTGAGAAAAATCATGGAAGAAAATAATATTATCTTAACACGCTAGATAATAATTTCGGAAAATTCTCGTTTTTAAGGAAAACATTTTCGCCTATGAAAAAAAATGATCCCTTAAAAGTGAAAGCTTTGAAACCTAAGAAACAAACCATTGAGTTTTTACTCAACTTTTCAAAGAGCGTCGAGGTAGTGAAAGCCAAAGGCAAGAATTATCCGGTATCCAAGAATTAAAATTATTAATTTTGTGCTGTATGAAAATTCAGCACATTTTTTTTGATCTCGATAATACACTTTGGGATCATCGCCGCAATGCGTATTTAACGATAAAAGATCTTTTTGAGAAGGAAGAAATCGGGTTAAAGTACAACATCAATTTTGAAGAATTCCATTCTGTTTATCATGAAATTAATGAAAAACTCTGGGAAGATATCCGCGATGGAATTATCGATAAAGAATATCTCAGGAAACACCGTTTTTACGATACCTTTAACCATTTTGGAGTAGATGATCCGGAATTGTCGATGTATTTTGAAGAACATTTTTTAGATAAAATTCTCAATCATAATGAGCTAGTAGAAGGGGCAGAATATATTTTGGAATATCTTAAGGCAAAAAATTATACCCTGCATATTATTTCAAACGGTTTCAAAGAAGTGACGGAGAGAAAATGTATTTTATCCGGCATTGATAAATATTTTCAGACTATCACAAGCGCAGATACAGTCGGTGTAAGAAAACCACGTCCCGAAATTTTTGAATACTCTCTGAACCTTTCAGAAGCCACAAAAGAAAACAGTATTTTAATTGGCGATGACTGGGTTGCAGATGTTGTCGGTGCGCAGAATTTTGGTATGGATGTTATTTTCTTTGATGTTTTAAAGGAAAATAAATCCGAAGAAGGCTTGAAAGTGATTACGCATCTTTTGCAGATTAAAGAGTATTTATAACAGTTTCGGCGGCACCGAAGGTGCCGCCGAAAATTAATTCAATAACAATAAATGAAAAGACTGGTTTTTTTGCTGTTTTTTAGCATTACAAATATTATATCTGCTCAGGAAAAAGATCTTGATCAGGACGGAGTCCCGGATTCTGTCTATTTTGATACTCAGAAATTGAAAATTATATGTAAATTATCATCTTTAGATTTTAAGCCGATTTACAGTAAAGAAATTGAAACGTCGGGTGATTTTACTGGAGTAAGTTATACAAAAAATGGTTTTGAATTTTATATTGATTTCATGAGAGCAGGTTATTCGGCGCAGTTCAGATACGAACCAAAAGATAAAACAATAAGGCTGATTGGAATGAGTAGATACGAGTTTGGTCCTGCAAATAACGACGGAAGTGGAGAATCAAGTGTAAATCTTCTTACAGATGATTATATAGGGGAATGGAATTATTATGATTTAGATAAGTCCAGACTTATTAAAATGCCCACGATTATAACAAAATTGACATTCAAAAAAACTTTTCTGATAGATTTTGATGAATCCGTTCTCTATGATTTTGGAAGCCGATGCAGCGAATTATATCTTGCTAAAAAAGAAAAATTAATTCATAGTAATCAAATTCGAAGTCACAAAAAATAAATCGGCACTCATTTTAATGAATGCCGATTTTATTTGAATGATAAGTTATTAAATTCCCAGACTTTCTCTCACTCTTTTCATCGTTTCCGTAGCAATCACTCTCGTTTTTGCTGCACCTTCCTGAAGTTTTGTTTCCAGTTCATCAAGATTGTTCATATAATAAGAAAAAAGTTCTCTTTCTTTTTCAAATCTTGTTAAAATAAGATCCAGAAGTTCTTTTTTCGCATGACCGTAACCAAAGTTTCCGGCTAAATATTTCGCTCTTAATTCTTCAGTTTGTTCCGGAGTGGCAATTAACTGATAGATGGCAAAAGTTTTATCCGTTTCGGGATCTTTAGGCTCTTCTAAAGTTTTAGAATCCGATTCGATGCTCATCACCTGCTTTTTCAGTTCCTTTTCAGGCAGGAAAATATTGATGATGTTTCCTCGCGATTTAGACATTTTGTGTCCGTCAACTCCGGGAACGTATTTCGTGTTTTCCTGAAGCTCAGATTGTGGCAAAACAAAAACTTCACCCATCTGATTATTAAATCTGGAAGCTACATCACGCGCAATTTCCAAATGCTGAAGCTGGTCTTTTCCTACCGGAACAATTTCCGCATCGTATAATAAAATATCTGCAGCCATTAAAATCGGATACGTAAACAAACCGGCATTCACATCCTGCAAACGATCTGCTTTATCCTTGAATGAGTGCGCCAAAGTTAATCTCTGATAAGGAAAAAAACATGATAAATGCCAAGAAAGTTCACAGGTTTCAGGGATGTCGCTCTGTCTGTAAAAAAATGTTTTTTCGGTATCTAATCCACAAGCAAGCCAAGCCGCAGCAATCTCGTAGGTATTCTGTTTCAGTTCTTTCGCGTCTTTTATCTGCGTTAAAGAATGCAGATTCGCGATGAATAAAAATGATTCGTTTCCTTCCTGTTTCGATAATTCTATCGCAGGAATAATTGCACCCAAAAGGTTTCCCAAGTGTGGTGTTCCGGTGGCTTGAATGCCGGTAAGAATTCTTGACATTGTTTAAAGTTTATATTTAAAAATTAATGAACTGCAAATTTAATTAATTCTCCCTCAGATTCCATGGATTTACAGAGATGTTTATGTTTTATTGTTTGTGGTGTCAGTGAAAACATTAGAGTTATGTGTGTTTAAAAAATTTAAACGCAAAGATTTTATTCAAAAGCTATTATTTTTAGTAGGCAAAGGCAAATAAATTTGCTGCACGAAGCTTGAAAACGGAGCTTCATCAAATCAACTTGTTGATGCTTCTTTGCATATTTAGAGAAGTAATTATTATCAAATTAAAAACTTTGCGTTAAAAATCTGCAAGAAAAAAACATTAAGGAATTAAAATCTTATCTCCTCCAAATTTCGGTTCAACTCCTAAAAGAAGATCAAGATACACTTTTGCTTTCGCCAGATATTCTCTAAGATTCGTCTTCAGACCGGCATATTTATTAACATCCGGAGCATTGTAGCCAAATGCTTTCATGCCGTTTTTTTGGGCTAAAAATACCGCCCTTTCATTATGAAATTTCTGTGAAACAATAATTAATTGATTTTGCCCGAAAATCTCTTTCGCGCGTACAACAGAATCCAGTGTTCTGAAACCGGCAAAATCCAGAAAAATATTATCCTTTGGAACTCCGTATTCCATCAAAGCCATTTGCATATCTTCAGGTTCATTATAGTTTTTCTGGCTGTTATCACCGCTTACAATAATGTATTTTACCTTTCCGCTTTTATACAAATCTGCTGCAGCCTGAATTCGGTTATAAAAATAGGCATTCGGTTTTCCGTTGCTCAGTGTTTTTCCTGTTCCCAGAAGCAGTGCCGTTTTCATATTCGGAACTTCTGAGATATTGTATGATATATGGGCTTCGCTGTCTTTTTTAATGCTGTAATTCGCCCAGGCAATAAAAATAATTCCTGCAACAAAAAGAAGCAGGAAAATTTTAAAAATGTTTTTAATTAATTTTTTCATCAACAGTACATTCTTTTAAAATTCCAGACCGTTCGGAAATGCTTTTTTTCTGAAAATCAATAATAAAGCAGCTCCCACTGTAATTGCCGAATCGGCTACGTTGAAAATATATTTAAAAAATTCTATATGTTTTCCTCCGATTAAAGGCCAGCTTTCAGGAACGTTCCAGTCTACCAGCGGAAAATGCAGCATATCAACTACACAGCCTTTCATGAAAGTAGAATATCCTTCCCCGAAACTGGTGAATTTCGAAATCCCTCCATACCCGATCCATCTGTTGATGCTCTCATCATAAACTGTTCCGCTGTCAAAAATAAGTCCGTAAAACATTCCGTCAATCAGATTTCCTATTGCTCCGGCAAAAATCATTGCCATCGGAATCAGAAGATAATTGGATTCTCCCCGCTGTAACCATTTTTTAAATAAATAGATCATTCCGCCGATCAGGATAATTCTTACCAGAACCAGAAAATATTTACCGATAATGCCTCCGAAATGTAGTCCGTAAGCCATTCCCGGGTTTTCTACAAACGTTAATTTAAACCCCGGAAGTACAGAAATACTGTCATCAAGATTAAAGTGCGTTTTTACATAAATTTTTGAAGCCTGATCTATCAATAAAATAAGCAAGGTTACAAATGCTATCTTCTTCATTATAATCCTTTTGGTTTGTAAGGTTTTCCTATCTTTTCGTTTCTTTTGTCAACGATTTTCTTTACCGTTTTCTCGTTGTGATGGGTATTCTTGGTATGGAATTTTTCGAACTTAATGTTCATTTCTTTCAAAACACTTTTCAGGGCAGTAAGCTCCATTGCGTTTTTGGTGTGGACTATTATGGATTCCATTTTCTTTTAATTTAAATTTTACTTTTTAGACAATTCGTCAAGTCTTTTTCTGTCTTTTGCCGACAGATCATTCACTCCGTTTTTTCCCATCTTGCTCAGAAGACGGTCGATCTCTTTTTCCCTTTCCCGTTTATCAGAATTAAACTGATCGTCAATCGTATAATTACGCTTTTCATCCGGAAAGAACCTGTTTTTAATCCGGTCTCTGTTGAAAAATGCCAATACGACGGCAACGATAATTCCTAAAATTAATAATTCGCTCATGGGTAGATATTAAAAATTAGGTTTATAAAGTATTCCTCGAAATACGATATAAACCCAAATTTATTGTAGCTAACCTTGTGGTTATTTCTGCATATTTTTCGCTTCGATGCTCAGCGTAGCATGAGGAACCGCCAACAGTCTTTCCTTCGGAATAAGTTTACCCGTTACTCTGCATACACCGTAAGTTTTGTTTTCAATTCTTATCAAAGCGTTCTTCAGGTCACGTACGAATTTCTCCTGTCTTCCGGCCAAAATAGAATTCTGTTCTTTACTCAACGTTTCAGCGCCTTCCTCAAATGCTTTGAAAGTGGGGGAAGTATCATCCGTACCGTTATTCTGGTCGTTGATAAAACTCTCTCTGATCAGTTGTAAATCCTTTTCAGCCTTTTCTATTTTTTCCTTAATGATTGCTTTAAATTCTTGTAAATCAGCATCACTGTATCTTACTCTTTCGTCTGACATGTTCGTTTCTCTTTTTTAATAAAATTATGAAATGGAATTTGAAAAACAATAACTATAAGTTAATTTTTTTCAACATTTATCTTAAAATTAACCTCATCTATTTCGATTTCGTTAAAATTTGAAAGTGAAGATACAATTTCTATTTTATTTGACAAGACTTCGGATGAAATATATTCTTCATTTTTCTTGATGTCATCAATGAAAGGAGCGTTTTCTTCCAAAGAGATCGTAATTCTGTCCGTCAAATCGAAATCCTTCTCTTTTCGCAGGTTCTGAACTCTGTTGATGAATTCTCTTGCGATACCTTCAGATTTTAATTCATCTGTTAGCGTCAAATCTAATGCCACAGTGGTTTTTCCGTCGGAAGTTACCGTCCATCCCGGAATATCTTTTGTAGAAATTTCCACATCTTCCGGTGTAATTTCGTAACCCTGCACATCAATTTTTCCTTCTTTTTCCAAAGTGGAGATCTGTTCTGCGGTGAAATTGGTAATTTCTCCACCCACCGTTTTCATGTCTTTGCCTAATTTTGGACCTAAAGCTTTAAAGTTCGGTTTGATCTGTTTTATAATTAAATGCGACGCTTCTTCAGCATTAATTAACTGTAATTCTTTAACGTTTACTTCCTGCTTAATTAAATCTGCAACCGCGGAAATCTGCTCTTCCGTTTTCTTATCCAAAACAGGAATCAACACTCTTTGAAGAGGTTGTCTTACTTTTAAACTTTCTGCACGTCTGATGGAAAGAACTAAACTTGTTATCGTCTGTGCTAAATGTGTTTTTTCAACCAAATCTGCATCAATTAAACTTTCATCAGCAACAGGGAAATCCGTTAAGTGGATCGATTCCGCAGTTTCTTTTCCGGTTACTTTATTTAAATCCTGATACAACTGATCCATAAAGAACGGAGCGATTGGCGCAGATAATTTAGCAACCGTTTCAAGACATGTATATAAAGTCTGGTAAGCAGAGATTTTATCTTCCGAATAATCTCCTTTCCAGAAACGTCTTCTGCAAAGTCTTACGTACCAGTTGGATAAATTGTCATTCACAAAAGTATTGATCGCTCTTGCCACTCTTGTCGGTTCGTAATCTTCGTAGAATGCTTTAACTTCCTTAATTAACAAATTCAGCTCAGAAAGAATCCATCGGTCGATTTCCGGTCTGTTCTCAACTTCTTTTTCAGAATAATTAAATCCGTCCACATTCGCATACAACGCAAAGAATGAATACGTATTGTACAATGTTCCGAAGAATTTTCTTCTCACTTCATCAATTCCTTCGATATCGAATTTCAGGTTTTCCCAAGGATTCGCATTGGAAATCATATACCAACGTGTCGCATCCGGACCGTAAACCGCTAAAGTTTCAAACGGATCCACTGCATTTCCTTTGGATTTTGACATTTTCAGACCGTTTTTGTCCAAAACAAGTCCGTTACTCATGACATTTTTATAAGCAACAGAATCAAAAACCGCTGTTCCGATCGCATGAAGCGTATAGAACCATCCACGAGTCTGGTCAACACCTTCCGCAATGAAATCTGCAGGGAACGCTTTATTATTATCAATTAATTCTTTATTTTCAAAAGGATAATGCAATTGCGCATAAGGCATTGAACCGGAATCGAACCAAACGTCGATCAGATCGCTCTCACGCTTCATTGCTTTTCCTGAATCTGAAACCAGAACGATTTTGTCTACAATGTTTTTATGCAGATCCACAGATGCATAATTATTTTCAGACATATCTCCGATGATGAAATCCTTAAACGGATTTTCAGTCATCAATCCTGCTTCTACAGATTTTTCAATCTCGTTGTATAATTCTTCTACAGATCCGATGATCTTTTCTTCCTTCAGATCTTCTGTTCTCCAGATTGGCAAAGGAATTCCCCAATATCTTGAACGCGAAAGATTCCAGTCGTTTACATTCTCAAGCCAGTTTGCAAAACGTCCTTCTCCTGTAGATTTCGGCTTCCAGTTGATTTCTTTGTTTAAATCTACCAAGCGGTCTTTTACAGCCGTCATTTTCACAAACCATGAATCCAGAGGATAATACAATACAGGCTTGTCTGTTCTCCAGCAATGAGGGTAGCTGTGAACATATTTTTCTACTTTGAAGGCTTTATTTTCAGTTTTCAGCAAAATTGCCAGTTCTACATCCCATGATTTTTCGGGTGCAGTTCCTTCATCGTAATATTCGTTCTTGATGTATTTTCCTGAGAATAATTCAGGAACATTTTCGCCCTGAATAAATCTTCCCTGTAAATCTACCAAAGGAACAAGATTATCATTTTCATCTTTTACCAACATGGGCGGAACTCCGGCTTCTTTTGCCGCTTTCGCATCATCTGCACCAAAAGTAGGCGCAATGTGAACAATACCTGTCCCGTCTTCAGTGGTTACAAAATCTCCCAAGATCACTCTGAAAGCTTTTTCAGGAGTGTCGTTTGGAGTAAACCATGGAACTAATTGTTCGTATTGCGTTTCGGTTAATTTTTCTCCCGTAAATTCTTTTAAAATCTGGTAAGGAATGGTTTTGCTTTCCGAAGTGTAGTTCGCGAAATCTTCATCTGTTCCTTCCGCATATTTTTTTCCGAAGTTTTTATTCAGAAGAACTTTTGCCAGAACTACAGTTACCGGCTGGAAAGTGTACTGGTTAAAAGTTTTAACCACAACATATTCAATATCTCTTCCTACAGCCAAAGCCGTATTGGACGGCAAAGTCCAAGGTGTTGTCGTCCATGCAAGAATGTTTACATCTCCTTCAACATCATTAAACAGATCGGTAGATTCTTTTTTTACTTTAAACTGCGCCACAATGGTAGTGTCCGAAACGTCATGATACGTTCCCGGCATATTCAGCTCCGCAGAAGAAAGTCCGGTTCCTGCTTTTGGCGAATACGGCTGAATCGTGTAACCTTTATACAGCAGATCTTTGTTGTACAATTGCTTCAGTAACCACCAAACCGTTTCCATGTATTTTGATTTGTACGTGATGTACGGATCATCAAGATCTACCCAGTATCCGATTTTCTCGGTAAGGTTATTCCATACGTCTGTATAACGCATTACCGCTTCACGACACGCTTTGTTGTAATCCTCAATCGAAATTTTTCTGCCAATATCTTCTTTAGTGATTCCTAATTCTTTTTCCACACCAAGCTCTACCGGAAGTCCGTGCGTATCCCAACCCGCTTTACGGAAAACCTGCTTTCCGTTCTGGGTCTGATAACGACAGAAAATATCCTTCAACGCTCTGGCCATTACGTGGTGAATTCCGGGCATACCGTTTGCTGAAGGCGGACCTTCATAAAACACAAACTCAGGTTGCCCCTCACGAATCTCAACACTCTTATTGAAAGTTTTATTCTGCTTCCAGAATTCTGCGATGTTCTCGGCTACGTCAATAAGGTTGAGGTTTTTGTACTCTTTAAATTGGCTCATTGTAATATATCAATATCGTTGATTAATTAAGTTGGCAAATTTACTAAAATTTGTCGGTTTATAATATATGTTTTATTTTGATATTTCCTATTAAAAACTTCTGTTTCAGAAAAATAAATGAAAAGATTAATTTTTTGTGAATTGTAAATTGTGAAATTTGCCTTTTTTGAATTATTTTGTCCCACAGATTTCAGGGAGTTCCATAGATGATTGAGCATATTTCAAACACAAATAGCATTAATATTTTCACAAATGTCACAGATTTTTTGTAAAGTGACGGATCAATAGGAGCGGGCTTTAGCCCGCTTTAACAATAAACGTCTTGAATTTGGTTTTAACCAAAACTTAAAATATTCTCTCGCAGATTTCAGTAGATTACGCAAGTTTATCACAAAATTATCAGTGAAAATCTGGGAAATCTGGGGAAAAATAAATCTGCTGGAATAAAAAATAAACTAATAAATTTGTCTTTTAAAAAATAAAAACCATTGGAATTCTATCCATCCATCGAAAGATCAGACATTCAGGAAATAAAAAAGTTTCAGGAGCAAAAACTTCAGGAACTTTTAACGTATCTTGAAACCCATTCACCTTTTTATCAAAGATTATTTAAGGAAAACAATATTAATATTGCTGATATTCAGACTTTGGAAGATCTGCAAAAAATTCCGACCACAACGAAGAACGATATTCAGCAGCATAACGATGATTTTTTCTGTGTGACACCCGATAAAATTGTAGATTACAGCACAACATCAGGAACACTGGGAGATCCTGTAACATTCGGATTATCAGATAACGATCTTGAAAGATTAGCCTACAATGAAGCTATTTCTTTTGCGTGTGCCGGAATAAAAAAAGGCGATGTAGTACAGATGATTACCACCATCGATAAAAGATTCATGGCGGGACTTGCCTACTTTTTAGGACTCAGAAAAATGGGAGCGAGTGTGGTAAGAATGGGACCGGGAATTCCCGAACTTCAATGGGATTCTATTTTCAGGTACAAGCCGAAATATTTAATCACCGTTCCGTCTTTTTTGCTAAAAATGATCGATTATGCCGAAAAACATGGGATAGATTATAAAAATTCCAGCGTTTATGGAGCGGTTTGTATCGGAGAAAGCATCAAAAATCAGGATTTTACGGATAATATTCTTTCACAGAAAATTAAAGAAAAGTGGAATATTAAACTTTTCTCAACCTACGCTTCGACGGAAATGAGCACCGCTTTTACAGAGTGTGAAGAACAAATTGGCGGACATCACCATCCGGAATTAATTATCACCGAAATTCTTGATGATGAAGGAAATCCCGCGAGAGAAGGCGAAAGCGGAGAATTAACGATCACTACTTTGGGTGTTGAAGCAATTCCGTTGCTGAGATTTAAAACAGGCGATATTGTAAAAGCACATTATGAGCCGTGTAGATGCGGAAGAAATACGATGAGGTTGGGTCCTGTCATCGGAAGAAAACAGCAGATGATCAAATACAAAGGCACAACGTTGTATCCGCCTGCAATGAACGATATTTTAAATGATTTCAATAAGATTCTCTGTTATCAGATTGTTATTCAGTCAAACGAAATCGGGTTGGATGAAATCATCATTAAAGTAAGCACAGACAGCGATTCCGAGGTTTTTGTAAATGAAGTAAGAGATCATTTCAGGGCAAAACTAAGAGTGAGTCCGAAAATTGAACTGGTCGATTTTGATGTTTTATCTAAAACGGTATTTAACCCGAACAGCAGAAAGCCGATAACGTTTGCGGATTTAAGATAAAGGATAAATAAAATAACCATGAAAAAAACGATATTTCTATTTTTAGTAGCTTTCTCGTCATGCTTAATGGCACAAAGAGTAAAGCTCATTACTGGAGATTATAATTTTTTAAAAGATCAAAAATTCATTAAAGTTGTTTTCAAATTTGAAGGTGTTACTTTTGCTAAAAAGAAAATTACCGAAGAACAATATATCAATGAGAGAATGCAGGAGATTGAAAAGAGGGCAGGAAAAAAAGAAGCAGAAAAATGGAAAAATTACTGGGAATTTTCAAAATCTAAAACTTTTCAGGATAAGTTTTTAGCTTCATGGAATAAGAATACCAAAATTGAAGCATCTACTGGTTTCAAAAGAACAAAATACACTCTAATTGTTGAGCCGACATGGATCTCTCAAGGTGTTTTTGGAGGAATTGGCAGTATCCCTGCTGAAATGAATTCTACAATGACTTTTGTAGAGTCAGACAATCCCACGAATATTTTAATGGTTGTTGAAGGAATAAAAGCAACCGGAGATAATGGGATTGGTATTCCGAATAATAATGATCGAATTGCAGAATGTTACGCAAAAACATCTAAAATGTTGGCGTTAAAAGTAGATCATTATATTAACAAAAAATAGATTTTAAAATTTAAATAAACGATGAAAAAAACATTCCTATCCTTTCTGGTTTTTTTAGCCTGTACTTTGCATGCACAAAAGATGAAAGTAATTTCCGGAAATTTCGATTTTCTGAAAGGGCAGACTGAACTGAACCTTAAGATGGATTACAGCCACATAACATTTTATAAAGAAAACATAGATGAGGCAGGCTACATTGCCAAACAGGAAAAAGCGATCCAAAAAGCAGGAAAAAGTCCTGAAGAATTTGAAAAGTGGAAGAAAGACTGGGAATATTCTAAAAATACTCAGTTTGTAGACAAATTTTTAGCTTCCATGAATAAAAATACGGATATCAAAACTTCTGTGAACAATTCATCTGCAAAATATACTCTCATTGTAGAAACTGTCTGGATTTATCCGGGATGGTTCGGAGGAATTATGAACCAGCCTTCAAAACTGAGTACCCTTTTAAAATTTGTAGAAACAGAAAATCCTTCTCATGTTTTACTGGAAATCGAAAGTAAGAATGCTCCCGGCGATAATTTTGTGGGGCTTCCAAATAATAATGACAGAATTTCGGAAGGATACGCCAAAACAGCCAAGACTTTGGCTCATATGATTGAAAAAAAGATTAAATAATCTGAGTTCGGGATAAGTCTTCTTAACCGCAATGATAAACAAAGAGATTCAATTATCAAGGATTCAGCTTTTAAGATATACAAAGGCGTAAAACTTATCAAAGTAATACCATTTTTGTGTTTTTTAAATAAACGAAGTGCCTTTGTTTAGCTTGCAAACTTTAAATAAGTAGAAAAATTTTTTGTTTTTCTTTGCGATAAATTAATCTAATGCTATAAATCAATTATTTAAATTTATTTCTTATCCCGGACTCAGGTAAAATAAAAATAATACAAAACCGCTTCATATTTCAGAAGCGTTTTTTTTATGCTTGTTGCTTTTCTGTCTTAATGAATTCCGCAAGATTTTTAATCGCTGTATCATGAATTCTCACAAAAGTATTCTTCTTATTCCAGACATAACCCGCCAAAACTGCACAGATTTTTCTTTTCACATCTGGATTTTCCGGTTGGTGGAAAAATAATTCCTGAAGATTTCCGGTGTACCATTCTTTTACATACGTTGTGAAAACATCAACTCCGTATAAAATATAGTCTGCAAATTCCTTTTGCCAGTCTACTTGTTCGCCGTTCAGTTGCCTTAAGGCTAATTTTGCAGCGGTCATTCCGCCTTCTGTGGCAAAAGCCATTCCAGAAGAAAAAACCGGATCTAAGAATTCCGAAGCATTTCCTGTAAGCGCAAAACCGTCACCATACAATTTTTTTACCGAGCATGAATAATCTTTCAGATGTTGAGGTTCAAAAAGAAAATCTACATCACCGAAACGTTTGACATAATAATCCGAAAGGGAAATTGCTTTTCTCAGAGCTTCCGTTGTATCGCCGTTTTCAGAGAGTTTATCAATAAAATCGGTTGGTCCTACAATTCCTACACTTGTGTTTCCGTTGGAAAAGGGAATTACCCAAAGCCAGACTTCCGTTTCGATAATATCAAAAGAAATTAAAGTTCCTTCCGTACCTTCTTCCCGGTTAATATCTTTTACATGAGAGAAAATTGCAGAATGAGGAGAAAGTTTTGAAGGTTTTTCTAAATCTAAAAGTCTCGGTAAAACTCTTCCGTAACCGCTGGAATCGATCACAAATTTGGCATGAATTTCTTTTATTTCGCCGTTCTTATTTTTTACAGTCGTTACAGAATCTGTTCCGTTGAACTCAATGCCGATCACTTCCGTTTCGAATTCAAGATCAATTCCTTTATTAATGACTTCCTGAGCTAAAACATTATCAAAATCCGCTCTCGGAACCTGCCATGTCCAGTCCCATCCTTCCCCGAATTTATTACTGAAATCAAAAATGCAGACCTCGTTGCCTCTTAAAAAACGCGCTCCCAGTTTCTTCTCAAAGCCCATTTTATCAAGAGCAGGAAACAGTCCGGCTTCATCAAAATGATCCATCACACGCGGAATCAGGCTTTCGCCGACCACCAGTCTTGGAAATTTCGTTTTTTCAACAACTTTCACGTTGACGTTGTTCTTCTTTAAATATGAAGAAGATACGCAACCGGACGGTCCGGCGCCGATTACAAGAACGTCAACAAATTCTTTACTCATCTTTGATTTTTTATTTTAATAATAACTTCTATCTTTGCCGCAAAATTAATGACAATTAATTAATAATTACAAAATTATCTTATTACTTTTTAATTGATGAAAATAAATAACTTTTTAGAACTGAGCGACTTTAAGAAAGTCATCATCAACAATGAGAAAATAGAACTGGATGAAACACTTCTTGCCAGAGTGGATGAGAGCTTTCAGTTTTTAAAAGAATTTTCAAAGAATAAAGTAATTTATGGGGTAAACACAGGTTTCGGACCCATGGCGCAGTTCAAAATCAGCGATGAAGATACCCATCAGCTTCAGTATAACTTAATCAGAAGCCATTCTTCGGGGATCGGGAATCCGCTTCCGGCAGACGAAGCAAAAGCCTGTATGTTGGCAAGACTGAATACCTTATCATTAGGAAAATCGGGCGTTCATCATTCTGTAGTAAATTTACTTAAAGAATTAATAAACAGAGATATTACGCCGCTTATTTTTGAACATGGAGGCGTTGGAGCAAGCGGAGATCTGGTTCAGTTGGCACATCTTGCGTTGGTATTGATCGGGGAAGGAGAAGTTTTCTATAAAGGAGAAAGAAAATCAACAAAGGAAGTTTTTGAGATCGAAAACTTACAGCCGATTCAGGTAGAAATTCGTGAAGGACTGGCTTTGATGAACGGAACGTCCGTGATGTCCGGAATTGGAGTCGTTAATGCCCATAAAGCGAATCAGTTAACCGATATTTCCATTAAGTTATCCTGCGCAATTAATGAAATTGTTCAGGCGTACGACGATCATTTATCAGAAGTGCTGAACGGAACAAAACTTCACGAAGGACAGCAGAAAATTGCAGAAAAAATGCGTGCTCATTTGTCTGACAGTCAATTAATCAGAAAAAGAGCCGATCATTTATATACTCACTTTGAAGAGCAGGAAAAAGTTTTCAAGGAAAAAGTTCAGGAATATTATTCTTTACGATGTGTTCCTCAGATTTTGGGACCTGTTTTAGATACGTTGGAATATACGGAAAAAGTATTGGAAAACGAGATCAATTCGGCAAATGATAATCCAATCATCAATGTAGAAGATCAGCACGTTTACCACGGCGGAAATTTCCACGGCGATTACATTTCCCTTGAAATGGATAAGCTGAAAATTGTGGTCACCAAATTAACAATGTTGGCAGAAAGACAATTAAATTATCTTTTAAATTCTAAAATCAACGAAATTTTGCCTCCGTTTGTGAATTTAGGCAAACTAGGATTCAATTTCGGGATGCAGGGTGTTCAGTTTACGGCAACTTCTACAACGGCGGAAAGCCAGATGTTGTCCAATCCGATGTATGTTCACAGTATTCCTAATAACAATGATAATCAGGATATTGTAAGTATGGGAACCAATGCAGCGGTTATTTGCAGAAAAGTAATCGAAAATGCATTCGAGGTGTTGACGATTGAAGCTATTACCATTGTTCAGGCAATAGAATATCTTGGTTTTCAGGATAAAATTTCATCAGCAACCAAAGAATTGTATGATGAAATAAGAAAAATAATTCCTGCTTTTTCAGATGATATGGTAATGTATCCTTATCTGGAAGAAGTGAAGAAATATTTAAAGGCAATGTAATTTTTTAAGGAAATTAATTGTCATACTTAAGGAAAGGAAAATATACACAAAAAACTAAAACTACATAAGCAACACATGAAATGTGCAATCGTCACAGGAGGCTCAAGAGGAATTGGAAGAGCTATCTGTATAAAACTGGCAGAAGAAAAGAACTATCATATTTTAATCAACTACACTTCAAACGAAGCGGCAGCTAAAGAAACGTTAGCTAAAGTTGAAGAATTGGGATCTACCGGAGAAATTTTGAAATTTGACGTAGGAAATGCCGAAGAAACTCAAAAAGTTTTAACAGAATGGCAGGAAAATAATCCTAAATCCGTTGTTGAGGTGATCGTAAATAATGCCGGAATTACAAGAGACGGATTGTTCATGTGGATGCCGAGTGAAGACTGGAACGCAGTGATTAACACCAGTTTAAACGGTTTTTTCAACGTGACGAATTTCTTTATCCAGAAACTGCTGCGCAATAAATACGGCAGAATCATCAATATGGTTTCTGTTTCCGGAGTGAAAGGAACAGCAGGACAAACCAATTATTCTGCGGCGAAAGGTGCTTTGGTAGGAGCTACAAAAGCGCTGGCTCAGGAAGTGGCGAAAAGAAACATCACCGTAAACGCGGTTGCACCGGGATTCATAAAAACAGACATGACGCAGGAATTCAATGAAGACGAATTAAAAGCAATGATTCCTGCAAACCGATTCGGGGAAGCAGAAGAAGTGGCAGATTTAGTCGCATTTTTAGCGTCTAAAAAGTCATCGTACATTACAGGCGAAGTCATCAATATTAACGGAGGAATCTACTCATAAAATCAGGTGGCAGATAAAAGGTAGCAGTTGTGAGCTGCAACCCAAAACCTAAAACCTAAAACCTTGAACATTACATGGAAAATAGGGTTGTCATTACCGGAATGGGAATTTATTCCTGCATCTGAACTTCTTTGGAAGAAGTGAAAGAATCTTTATTTCAGGGAAAATCCGGAATTCATTTAGTAGACGAAAGAAAAGAATTTGGTTTCAGATCGGGATTAACGGGCGTAGTTCCGAAGCCGGATCTCAAAAATCTTCTCAGCCGCAGACAGCGCGTAAGCATGGGCGAAGAAAGCGAATATGCCTACATCGCAACGCTTGATGCCTTACAACAGGCAAATATAGACCAGGATTTCTTAGACAATAACGAAGTCGGAATTTTATACGGGAACGACAGTGTTTCCAAGGCAGTGGTAGAATCTATCGATATAGCGAGAGAGAAAAAAGATACAACGTTAATGGGTTCAGGAGCCATTTTTAAATCGATGAACTCTACCGTTACCATGAACCTTTCGACCATTTTTAAACTGAGAGGGATCAATTTAACCATTAGTGCAGCCTGTGCAAGCGGATCTCATTCTTTGGGATTGGCTTATATGATGATTAAAAACGGTTTTCAGGAGATGATTATTTGCGGAGGAGCACAGGAAACCAATAAATATTCAATGGCGAGCTTTGATGGATTGGGCGTTTTTTCAGTACGCGAAAATGAACCCACAAAAGCATCAAGACCTTTTGATAAAGACAGAGACGGATTAATTCCGAGTGGAGGGGCAGCAACTTTAATTGTTGAAAGCTTAGAATCTGCCCAAAAAAGAGGAGCTAATATCATCGCGGAAATTGTCGGGTATGGATTTTCTTCCAACGGAGGACATATTTCCACACCCAATGTAGACGGACCGGCTTTAGCAATGGATCGCGCTTTAAAACAATCAGGATTATCGGCAAAAGATATTGATTATATTAATGCTCATGCGACGTCTACACCAATTGGTGACGCCAATGAAGCAAAAGCCATTTTCGAAATTTTCGGAAGTGAAGTTCCGGTAAGTTCAACAAAATCAATGACCGGTCATGAATGCTGGATGGCTGGTGCGAGTGAAGTCATTTACTCTATTCTGATGATGCAGAACGATTTTGTAGCCCCGAATATCAATCTGGAAAATCCTGATGATGAGGCGAAAAGGATAAATTTGGTTGCTGAAACAAAAAGTCAAAAAATTGATGTATTTTTGTCGAATTCTTTCGGATTTGGGGGAACCAACTCTGCATTAATTGTTAAAAAATTTAATTAAAAACATGGAAAGGGAAAAGATTATTGCGATTGCCAATGACTTTTTAGTCAACGAATTTGAAGTAGACGGCGATGAAATCAGCAATGATGCAAACTTTAAAAAAACGCTGGGTTTAGACAGCTTAGATTATATTGATCTTGTAGTGGTTATCGAATCTAATTTCGGAGTGAAATTGGGTGAAGCAGACTTCAAAAATATAGTGACTTTTGACGATTTTTATACCGTGATCGAAAACAAGATTACTGAAAAAAGCCTATAATTGATTTAGCTTCTTTGCGTTAAGAACAAAAAATATGAACAAATGGAAAGGTAAATCTAAAGGGACGATTCTGGGCTACAAAATTTTCGTCTGGTGCATTAGAAATATCGGGATCAGAAGTTCATATGTAGTGCTTTACTTTGTTGCGTTCTATTATTTTTTGTTCGAGAAAAACAGCAACAGATACTACCGTTATTATTTTTCAGAAAGACTGAAGTATGGCTTCTGGAAAACAAAACTTTCTCTGTTTCAAAGCTATTTCACTTTCGGAACCGTTCTTATTGATAAAACTGCTATTTCAGCAGGATTACGCGATAAATATACCTACGAATTTGATGGAATTGAAAACCTCAGAAACCTTTTAGCCGAAAAAAAAGGTGGCGTTCTCATCAGTGCGCACATCGGGAATTTTGAAATTGCCGAACATTTCTTTGCCGATATCGATTTCGACTGTCAGATCAACTTAGTGACAACAGATCAGGAAGTTACAGTCATTAAAGAATACCTTGAAAGTGTTTCCGTAAAAGCAAGCAGCATTAAATTCATCTACGTGAAAGAAGATATGTCCCATATTTTCGACATCAATGAAGCCTTGTCTAAAAACGAGCTCATTTGCTTTACCGGAGACCGATATTTTGAAGGTTCTAAATTTTTAGAGAGCGAATTGCTGGGTAAAACAGCGAAATTTCCTGCAGGACCTTTTCTCATTGCTTCCAGATTAGGCGTTCCGGTCGTGTATGTGTATGTGATGAAAGAAAAAAATCTGCATTATCATTTGTACGCAAGAGTTGCCCAAAACGTCAAAAAACGCGATGCACAGGGACTTTTGAACTCTTACACCCAAAATCTTGAATCCATGATCAAAAAATATCCGCTCCAATGGTTCAATTATTTTGATTTTTGGGACGATATTAATTAAATTTCCTACTTTTACCTTTAGAAAACTAATATTTAACTCAAACATTAAATGATTTAGAGATTTAAAATAAAGTCCTAAGTTTCCTTTTATCTTTGCTGAGTGTTAACGCCTTTGCCTCAATTTTATGATTGATTCATTGGATTCGGCGAAACTTCGTTTTGCGAACTTAAAAACAGGAAGCGATTAAGAAAAATCTTTGTGGACGTTGCGTTTTAAAATTCAAAATCATTAAAGACACTTTCCTCCTTGAAAAAAACGTTCGACATACTCGTAATCGGCAGCGGATTGGGCGGTCTTGTTTCAGCGCTTGTTCTGGCGAAGGAAGGTTTGAAGGTATGCGTTCTGGAGAAAAACAACCAGTACGGCGGAAATTTACAGACCTTTTCCCGCGACAAACTCATCTTCGATACCGGAGTTCACTATTTAGGAGGACTTTCCAAAGGGCAGAATCTTCATCAGTATTTTTCCTATCTGGGAATTATGGATGAACTTCAGCTTCATAAGATGGACGAGAACGGCTACGACAAAATCACTTTCGGAGACGATGAAACCGAATATCCTCATGCACAAGGCTACAGAAATTTTGTTGAACAGTTATCAGAATACTTTCCCGAAGAAAAAGACAATTTAGAAGACTATTGTGAAGAAATTCAGAGGGTTTGCAGCCAGTTTCCCAGATATAATCTTGTGGGAAAAGACAATTATAACGAGGAAATTCTTCACTTAAATACCAAAAGATTTATTGAATCTTTAACCTCGAATAAAAAGCTGCAGTCCGTTTTATTGGGTTCTAATTTTTTATACGCTGGAGATTCTGAAAACGTTCCGTTTTACGTTCATGCACTTACCGTAAATTCTTATATTCAAAGTGCTTACAAATGCATAAAAGGAGGAAGCCAGATTTCAAAACTGCTGATTCGCAGGCTTCGTGAATATGGAGCAGAAGTACACAAACACGCTGAAGTTTCCGAATTTATTTTTGATGAAAACAATATGTTATCCGGAGTAAAAACTTCAGAAGGAAAAGAATATTTTGCGAAAAAATTCATCTCAAATATTGAAATTCGGACAACCCTGAAACTTCTTGGTGAAGAAAGGCTTAAAAAATCATTTGTCAACAGAATTATAAGTTGGGAACCTGTTCCGTCGTGTTTCAGTGTTTATCTCGTGATGAAACCGCAATCTTTTCAGAATTTCAATTATAATATTTACCATTTTGCCAATGAGGAAATGGTCTGGAATGCCCATCGTTATCAAAAAGAAAAATGGCCTGAAACGTATATGCTTTCTTCAACAGAATCCAGACACAATCCCGGTTTTGCAGAAAGTCTCACCGCCATTTCCTACATGGATTTTCAGGAAGTGGAAGCGTGGAAGGAAACTGTCAATACCGTTGCAGACAAATATGAAAGAGGAGCGTTGTATGAAAAATTTAAGCTGGAAAAAGCTGAAAAAATGATCGATGCTTTAGAAAAGAAGTTTCCTGATTTAAGAAAGTCAGTTAAGCATTTTTATACCTCTTCACCATTGTCTTATCGCGATTATATCGGAAGTTTTAACGGAAATATGTACGGTTATATGAAAAGTTCCGAAAATCCTCTGAAAACAATGGTTTCTCCACGCACGAAAATCGACAATCTCTTTCTTACAGGACAGTCCGTCAATATGCACGGAATTTTGGGCTGTACGATCGGCGCATTCAATACCTGTGCAGAAATTCTCGGAAAAGAGCTGATTGATGAAAGATTAACACAACTGATTAATAAAAATAAAGGTGAAAAATAAAGGTAATACTAATGTGCAGTCTGTCATTCTGAACGAAACGAAGTGGAATGAAGAATCTAAACGTAAAAAAATAGATTTCTCCTTTCGTCGAAATGACAAAACTCTAATCTTAATTTTTCTCAGTCTAAACCTTATCCTTTTCCTCAACTCTTGCGGAATAAGAAAATCCATCAAACATATTCCCGATGTAAAACAATATTCGCTTGATATTCCGAAGGTTAATAAAATAAACGATTCCACTTTTAGTTTCAATCAGAATTATTTAACAAAAAATAAGCAGCAGATCTGGGAATTGTATATTCAGGGAAATCCTCTGCAATTAGGCTACAATAACGGAGCTTTAACCCAGAATCTGATGCAGAAACAGGAAGAAATTTTCTTTTCCAAAATTGAAGGATTTGTTCCGTCAAAGTTTAAACAAAATTTACTGCGAGGTTTCCTGAAATGGTACAACCGGAAAATGTATCTTAATGTAAGGGAAGATTTTCAGGCAGAAATCTACGGAATGTCTCAATATTCTTCGGATCAATACAATTTCATCGCGCCAAAGTTTCTGCGAAGTATGTATTTGCACGGAGCACACGACATTGGTCATGCCATGCAGGATTTAATGATGGTGGGCTGTACTTCTCTTGCGGTCTGGAACGAAAATACAGAAGACGGAGATCTGCTTATCGGAAGAAATTTCGACTTTTACGTGGGAGATGATTTTGCTAAAAATAAGGTCATAGAATTCGTTCAGCCGGAAGACGGAATCCCTTATCTTTCTGTAACTTGGGCAGGAATGGTCGGAGTCGTTTCAGGGATGAACAAAGAAGGAATTACCGTTACCATTAACGCCGGAAAATCTAAAATTCCACTGGCTGCAAAAACTCCTATTTCTCTGGTGACAAGAGAAATTTTACAATATGCCAGAACCATTGATGAAGCAATTGCCATTGCAGAAAAGAGAAAAGTTTTCGTCTCGGAATCTATTCTGGTCGGAAGTGCGAATGATAAAAATGCAGTGATTATTGAAGTTTCTCCGGATAATTTTGGGGTGTATGAAGTGGAAAATACAAGCCGTGTATTTTGCACCAACCATTTCCAGTCGGAGGCTTATAAAAATGATAAAAGAAATCTGAAACATATTGCGGAAAGTCATTCAGAATACCGCTACGAAAAGCTGCAGGAACTTTTAGCGGAAAATAAAAAGCTCAATCCCGAAAAAATGGCTGCGATTTTAAGAGACAAATCCGGCTTGAAAGGAGAGAAGATCGGGTTTGGAAACGAAAAAGCCATCAATCAGCTTTTGGCGCATCATGCGGTAATTTTTGCACCTCAGAAAAAACTGGTATGGGTTTCTGCAAATCCTTATCAGTTGGGAGAATTTGTCTGTTATGATCTGAATGAAATTTTTTCGGATAAAAGATTAAAAAGCGGTGCGTTTGCAAAATCTGAACTGAATATTGCAAAAGATCCTTTCCTCAATTCTCAGGAATTTGAAAATTACGAACAGTACAAAATAATGAGTGAAGAAGTGGAAAAGGGAATTGAAGGAGATGTTTTACTCACCGACGATTTTCTGTCCCGTTATCAATCTTTAAATCCTGATTTCTGGCTCGTTTATTTTCAGGCAGGAAAATATTATTTTAACAAGAAAGAATATGCAAAAGCAAAAACAGAATTTGAAAAAGCATTAACCAAAGAAATTACAACCATTCCGGATAGAGAAAATGTGGAGAAATATCTGAGAAAAACAGTGAAAAAACTGAAATAAAGGGTTTAATTTTTATCAGGGCTCACCTTATTCAGGAAAAGAAAAGTGGCTGCACCTAAAATCGCAGAGGCAGAAGTCGCCAGAATGAAACTTCCGATAACGTACTGCAACAGATTATTTTTCACCAGATCAAAATTTAATTCCTGACTGAAAATATTGCTGTCTCCATGTACAAAAGGAGAACCCAGAAACAGCGAAGCGGCAATAATGAAGGGAATAAAAGGTGGTAAACTTACATTGGATGCAAAAAAGGCAAGCACTTTATTCAGCTTGAATAGTACAGAAAGAGAAATAACAATCAGCGTATGAAATCCCCAGAACGGAGAAAAGCCCACAAAAACGCCCAAAGCAATCGAAAAAGCTTTAATTCTGTTGCTTCCGTCACTTTCCAGAACATCTTCTTTTATGAATCTTTTAATGCTTTTTTTTTTGAAATTATTCACGAAGTTTCGCGGAATAATATAAAGCAAAGTAATGGTTACCAGAATTGTATTCAGAATACTGATCCTCGTAAAATCTTTAAAAGGTCTGAAGTGAGAAACTCTTTCCGCAGGATCATAAAGAACCTTCACCGGAACATTTTTAACCGGAATATGTCTCCAAGCTGTTCTTACAATGATTTCAATTTCAAATTCAAACTTTGGCGTAAAATATTTCTTGGGAATTTTGTGTAAAGGATATAATCGATAGCCGGATTGGGTGTCTTCAAGCTTGATTCCGGTTTCAAACCAGAACCAGAAATTAGAAAAACGGTTTCCGAAACTGCTTTTCTTCGGAATTCCGTCCTGAGACATATTTCGGTTCCCAATCAATAAAACATCTTCCTTTTCATTCAGCAAAGCCTCCACAAAAACAGGAATATCATCCGGATAATGCTGTCCGTCGGAATCAATCGTAATGGCGTAATGATAACCGAGTTCTTTAGCTTTTCTAAAGCCAATTTTTAAACCATTTCCTTTTCCTTTATTTTCCGGTAAATCAATAACTTCGAGGTGAGGATAGCTTCTTAAAATCTCTTTCGTAGCATCCGTAGAACCGTCATTTACAACAATAATATCTTCCGTGTAATCCAGAACACCGTCGATTACCCTTTTCAGAGTTTTTTCATTGTTATAAGTAGGAATTAAAATACAAATTTTCTTTTCAGAGATTGCATTTCGTACTTCGGAAAGGTTCATGTAAATAGTTGGTTAATCGTGTTTTATTTAAAATTTGCCTTTTCAGTCTCCGTCATGGTTTTAGACTGTGCGGCAAATTTTTTAATATAACTTTTTAAAGCAGAATTCTGTTTGCTGTAATTATTAATAAGAAATATTTTATCATCTTTAAGACTTCCTCTGTAACCTACAATTTTCGGAATGTTTTCCTGAACGCTCATGCGGATTAGTCTCAGTTCTGCATTATTCGGATTGCTTTTAATAACCGCTTCAAGATTGGTTGCTCCCGATTTTACCAGAGCTTTCCTGTTGTTTTTGGAAATTTTTGCCTCCATAATCTGCGCCGCTGCTTTGTATCCCTGAATGGCTGCATCCGATCCTGAAGTTTTTTCAGCTAAACTGATGAATGCTTCTGTATTGGCATTAGAGCTGCTTGCTTTGGCATAACTTTCTCTCAGAGATTCAAGTCCCGACTGAAAAAAAAGCATAAAAGCGGCGATAAGTGAAAATAAAACTTTCATTATGTCAATTTTTGATAATTTACCGACATTTTTAATGCAATAGTCTCGCCAAAAGAAGTCGTGTTCTTTACTTTTACATCTCCTTCATTTTCAGTAATATCAAGCTGAATTTTCAGATCAGGCGTTTCAAAAGGATTGATGATTGCCATAAACTTTACATTCGATGCCGTTTTTAAAAATAATGAAGATCCGGTAAATTCTTCCGTAAGTTCCTTCACGATCTGCATCATACAAACTCCCGGTGTTACAGGATTTCCCGGAAAATGTCCCTTAAAAATATCGTGATCTTTATTCAGGGAAATCTGCGCGGTGAAACTTCCGCTTTCCGTTTTTTCGTAGGATTGTAACGTATAAAAGTCTGTAAGTATTGTCTGCATGATGTATTCTGTTTCAGTTATTTGAAATCTTTTTCTGAATTTTAAAATTTCAAAAAATTTAATATTTAAACCTTCGCGAAGATATGTTTTTTTGAAAGGAAAAGAAAATGGTTTTGGTCATCAACATCAATTCTATTTCTTAAAATGGAACGTGTAATAACCGCCAATCTGAAAAACCATATTTGAATTGGAAAACAGGAAAGAAGAATTTTCGTGACCCAGCATCGACGCAAAACCTTTTTTAATTCTTACTTCAACCCCCAGATTTTTAAAAATATCATAACCAAGACCTCCCGAAAAACCCAGATCTAGTCCGGAATTGTTTTCGCCGACAGCCAAATCCAGAAACGGACCGGCAAAAACACTGAAATTTTTAATATAAATTTTATTTGTAAGCTGTACCCCGATAAAATTGTAATGCAGTCTTTTTTCCGGAAGAACTCCGTTTTCTGTAGTGTACTGTAAATTGGTTCCCTGTCTGGAATAGTTAACTTCCGGTTGCAAAGCATAACGTTCTGTAAATCTAATGTTTCCCTGTAATCCAAAGTAGAAATCAGTTACTGTTTTCAGGCTTGTATGAATTACTTTTTCCGGGTTTTCATCTTCATGGAGATAAAAGGTTTCATTGCTTCGGTTCGTAAGATTGGCAAAATTTATTCCCGCTCTTATTCCGGGATTGAAAGTAACCTGAGCTGATAAAAATCCGGAGATCAGAATCAGCAAGGCAAAAATCTTTGTTTTCATGTAAGGTTATTGGTTTTCGGTGATCTGGAATAGTTTTATATTGATTTTAAAATCTTTATGCTGTAAATTAAGACTGTCTGCAAATGTATTTTTCTTTGCATCAAATGTAAAATCGATCTTTTCCTTTTTGTTTTTCGTGTAAACGATTTGTTTTAACAGATTATTTTCTTTGTTGAAGAACAAATAATACCCCTTCTTATCCATTTTTGAAAGGTAAATCTTAGAATTTTCGTTTTCAAAACTTTCTGTTACAGGATATTTCTGCTTCAGAAGCTGCTGAAAATCATTCCTTAAAAAATTAATCACGATTTTTTTATCCAGATCAGGAAGAACGTAATTCAGCTTAAAATCATCCTCAGAAATCTCAAAATCAATCAGTTTATTCCCAAAATCAGAAGTCAGAACCACACGATGGGTCGTTTCGCTGATTTTTTTGATAATTAAAATTCCGCTCACATGATTTTTATAAATATCCATCTGACATTTATACACATAATCTTCTTTGGAAGAAAAGTATAAATTCTCAACTGTTTTTTCAGAAGACGAAATCGGTTTTACATCAGTAAGCTTATACGTTTTGCATGAAGCAAACAGAATGAAAATCAGACTATAAGCTAAATTCCGAAGCTGCAACAGTCGCATTGATCTTGGTGTTTTTGAAAACAATATTCGTGGTGTCTCCCGAAGATTCCGTCATATTTACCTGTGAAACCGTAGATTGATTTTTAGGAAAATGCAGCTCGATCTGCTTGATGTATTTTAAAAGCTGAGCCGATTTCGGAGTAAATTTGGCGATATTCGAAGTCGCGTTCTTTAGGTAAGAAACAGAGAATTCAGGATCGTTGAACATCTGTCCGTTTGAGCTTCCTACAATTAATTTGTTGATTTTTTCAAATGTTTTGCTTTTTGCATCCACCGAAGATTTTTTACCCTGATCATTAATCAATATTTTGTTGTCTTTAAAAACAATGCTGTATTGATAGGGTTTTGTGTATTTCCAGCTTAGCATATTCGGTGTTTTCAGAGACATTCTTCCGTAGGTGACAATGTTCTTATCCAAAAAATCCATCTTTTTGGTCTGGATAAAATCTGATTGTAAGGTTTTTATTTCTTTTGTTTCCGAAGAAACTTTGGTTACAAACGCTTTCGCTTCCGCTCCCGACATTGCCGTATTCTGCGCAAAGACAAAAGTCGAAATTAATAAAAGAGTGCTTAAAGCTATATTTTTAATCATTGTTTAACGTCTTTAAATTTAACCACAAGGATGACAAGGGTTTCACAAAGGACACTATTAAAGAATATTTATTAATAATTCCTGTCTTTCTGGTGAAATCATTGTGGACTTAGTGGCTTTCAAACTTATCAATTGTAAAAGTTGAATAATTTTTCTGCTTCAAAAATACTAATAAATCCTCCAAAACATTGTACGTTTTTTGTGAAGTATCATGAAGAAGGACAATGCTTCCTTTTTTTAAATTTTTCGTTACTTTCTGGTAGATTTTTTTTTCATCTTCTGTCATCGTATCAAGAGAACGGACGTTCCATCCGATGCTTTTTTTGCCAGTTTTTTTGATGGCTTTGGCAATATTCGGATTAGTAACTCCGAAAGGCGGTCTGTACAAATTCGTCTTTATATTTCCGGTTTTCAGCATGACTTCATCACATTTTTCAATTTCTTCCGTCATTTTTGATGTCGATAAAAAACCGGTGTTGTTGGAGTGGGATAAAGTATGATTTCCAATGGTATGACCTTCCGCAATGATCCGTTGAAAAGTTTCAGGATATTTTTCAATCTGTTTTCCAATGCAGAAAAAGGTTGCTTTTACGCTGTTTTCTTTTAAAAGATCTAAAAATTTGGGAGTGAATTCAGTCGGACCGTCATCAAAAGTCAGCGCCACTTCATTGATTTTTGTTCTTTTATGCGTAATGCTGTTGACAAAATATCCCAATTCAATATCAAAAGAACCCCAGATTACAAGCGCAGAAAAAAGCAAAAAACAGAACAGATACACCCAAAAACTTCCGTGAAACGCGAAAATAATAACGTTGCAGAAAAGATAAAATAAGATAAATAGATAGTGTTTCATCTTTATTGTCTTTAAATTTTGGGTTTAAAATATTCACAATCTGTATCCACCCTGTCATTCTGAATGGAGCGAAGCGGAATGAAGAGCTTTAACTCTAAACCTCACAGGTTTCAAAAACCTGTGAGGTTTTACTTTTAAGCTTTCCTCAACAAAATCAGACCGTGATTATTTGCTTTTAAATGTTTGTAAAGCAAGATTTGTTCTACTTTATTTTTTAAGTTCCAAACCTCACAGGTTTCAAAAAACCTGTGAGGTTTTAATTTTTAAGCCTTTCCTAACAAAACCAGACTGTGATCATTTCCTCCTAAATGATTGTAAAGCAGAACATTTTTAATCTCTCCTTTCTTCAGATCATTAATCATCATCACTTCCGGAATCTCCTGATTTTTAAGAATATGACAAGCCATAAACGTCGAAAAACCACTCGCCGTATTAAATTCACCACTCAAATGTTTATAATACAGCAAAGCAGAATTTTCAAACAGATCCATTGCATTTTTGTAATAAACATCCGATTTTACATCTCCGCTGAATCCTAAAATAACCGCATCGATATCTTTATTCGTCAAATTATTTTTAGCTAAAAAATCTTCAATAAACTGCTGAGCTTCTTCTAAATCTAATTTGTTTGTGATCTGAATATCCGTTAATTGAGCGTAAGAGCTTTCTGTTTTATCTTTTCCTAAGACAAAAAAACTGGCACCTTCTCCCCAAATGACGCCTTCTGTTTTAGAATTCAGAAAATCAACCGGAAGATTTTCTTCTTTTTTAATGGTTTTATTTAATTTGTACAGTTCCATCACTCTTTCGGTCTGTTCATCGGTGGAACCAACCAGAACGTTTTCAGCTTCACCGTCATTGATTTGTAATTTTCCGTCTAAAAAAGAAAATTCCAGAGATGAAGAAGAATTTACATAGGTGAAATTGTACGCGTGACATTGCAAACCCAAAGCAATTTGTCCTGCAACCGTATTGTGAGTAGACTGAATAAAATAGGTCGGAGTAAGAAACTCTTCATGATTATCCAGAACATTTTTCAGAAACTTTTCAGAATCCTGAGAACAGCCCATTCCGGTTCCTACAATAATGGCGTCTGGATTTTCGATTCCTGCTTCTTTTAAAGCGTATTGAGAAGCTACGGAACTCATTTTTACCGTTTTAGACATTCTTCGGATCATTGCCGGAGGAATGAATTCTTTGTAAACAGGTTCAATAGCTTTTAAAACCTGAACTGAATTTTCAGGTTTGAGATTCCGGAAAAAATTTTCATTTAAAGTGTCCTGAGCTGAAATACAGGCTGCACTGTTGATGTAAATGGCACTCATGATTTTGAGAAAATTAAAGTTGAACAATTTCCTCCAAAACCAAACGAATTGGAAAGAACGTGGTTGATGTTTTTCTCTTTAAGCTCCGTTACAGGCGTTAAATCAAATTCTGCCATTTTTGTTTTAAAATTCAGATTCGGGAAAATGATATTATTTTGAATCGCCAAAAGAGAATACACCGCTTCAATTCCCGCCGCCGCAGCGAGCGTATGACCGGTAAACGCTTTTGTAGAACTGAATTCCGGAACGTTGTTTTCCCCGAAAATCCGGATCATCGCAATTCCTTCCGAAAGATCATTATTGGGCGTTGCCGTTCCGTGAACGTTGATGTAATCGATATTTTCTTTATCTAAGCCCGAAACTTTTAATGCTTTTTCCATTGCTAAATAAGCTCCCTGTCCGTTTTCTGAAGAAGCAGTTTGGTGATGGGCATCATTGGCATTTCCGTATCCCGAAAGATATCCTAAGACTTTTTTATTTTCTTTTTTTACCACTTCATCCGATTCCAGAACGATGAAAGCGGCAGCTTCACCCAGATTCAGACCTTTTCTGTCGTTGTCAAAAGGGGTGTTGTAAGAATCCGTAAGAATCATCAACGTATTGAAACCGTTCAAAGTAAATTTTGAAAGAGAATCTGTTCCGCCGACAATTACACGGTCTAAAACACCGTTTTTAATGAGTTTTGCGCCCATCATAATGGCGTTTGCCGCCGATGAGCAGGCTGTACTGATGGTGGAAACCATACCTTTTAATCCGAGATAATCAGCGATTAACAAAGACGAATTTCCCGCATCGTGAGAGTCAATGTATTTTTGCTTTTCAGGAAAGTCTTCATAGGAGTAGAAATATTTTTCGGTAACATCCATTCCGCCAACGCTGGTCGAAGAAATCAGTCCCGTTTTATATTCATTGATATCCGAAATTCCGGCACTTTCCACAGCTTCTTTTGCCGCCATCATTCCTAACAAAGCGGTTCTCGTTGCATGATGATCTTCTTTGAGCTGAAGCTTTGCGGCAAGTTCCTCATTAGACAATTTGATTTCGCCTGTTTTGATGTTTCCTTTATGACGTGTTTCAAACAAAGTAATGTCTGAAATCCCGTGCTTTCCGGAAGTCAGCGAACTCAGATTTTCCTCCACATTGTTTCCAATGGCGGAAATGATGCCCATTCCTGTTATGGCAATTTTTTGACCCATCTTTTAATAATGTACCAATGTATCAGTTTAACAGCCTAACAATATTGGTACATTGCTAAATTGATACATTGTTAGATTGAATTATTTTGTTCTGTTTTCTTCGATGAATTTTGCCATGGTTTCGATGGACGTAAAAATCTCCTTTCCTTTTTTCGGATCGGCTAATTTTATTCCGTATTCTTTATCCAAAAGAACGATCAGCTCCAGAGCATCAATAGAATCCAAACCAAGACCTCCTCCAAATAAAGGATCTGTATCTTTGATTTCTTCTACTGCAACGTCTTCTAAATTAAGAACTTCGATGATTTTGTGTTTTAATTCTTCTCTTAAGTTTTCCATAAAATTATTTTGAAAATATGTTAATGAGACAATTTGAAAATGTATTAAATGTTATGCCTTATTGATATGATTTTACATTTTCAAATCAGCACACTTTCAAATTATCAAATTTATAATGTCAGCAAATATACAAAAGCTTTGTAACTTTCCTGATATAGTTCTACCCAGCCGCACAATACTTTATCTGCCTTTCCGGACTGTAAAAGCTGTGCTGAATAATTGTTTAAAAATTCTTCATCCAATTCGTCTAAAACAAAAAACGCATTTTCGGTCTGCATTTTGTGTCTGATGCTGATTTCACCTACGCAGATATTCGGTAAAGTATACACAAAAACCGCGGGACTCGGAAAGTAATTTTCCTGAGAATTGATGCTTTCCTGATATTTAAAATCCGTGTCTAAACTTGATGATCTGTTTGCGAAAACCAATGCGGTTCTGCTTTGGTCTTCATCCTTGAGAATAATTTCAGAAGCGAGAAAAGCGAGTTTGCTTAAATGATCCATTTTATGAAATTTCGGATAATTCAGCTCTAAACTTTTATAAGCTTCTTTCGCAAAGTCTGAGAAGTTTTCAGTCGGGGTTTCAAAAATAACCTCATTGTTTAGAACTATTTTTGAATTTTCTATGGTGCAGATGTCTGTTTTCTTCATGAGTAAGTTTAAAAAAGATTAGGGCTTTTTTGTTGGATTTTGATGGGTGTTGAAAACAGCAAAAACAATAATATTATCCCCGATAATTTGATAAATGATAAGATAAGGAAACTTCTGAATGTAAGCCTCACGCAAGTTTCCTTTTTTTAAGGGAAAGTGAAATGGATGATTTTGAATTCTTAAAAAATAGGATTCAACTTTTTTTATAAATTTTTCACCAAGCCCGGTTTGTTGATTTTCGTACCAAAGGGCTGCTTCTAACAAATCATTTTCAGCATTCGGAGATAAAGAAAAGTGATAAATCATAATTTTTTCATCAATCTTTCTTTCACTTCTTCCCAGTTTGATGTTTTTACTTCTCCTTTCATATATTTTTCACGTTCTTCCTCAATTCGATCATAAATATAATCAGGAACTTGTGGATAATCTGAAGATTCTAATTCTTGATCTCCCTCTTCAGCATCAATAATTCCTTTGAAAATACGCAAAATTCTTTCATCGGCAATATCGATGAAATCGTGAATTCTTTTTCTGATGTCTACTGTGGATTCCATTTCCTAAAACTTTAATTTTATAAAATTACAAAATTATTTTCAGCATTTTTCCAAAACAATCGCGGCGTTGCATCCTCCAAAACCGGAAGCTGTTTTCAGAATATATTTAATTTCTGCGGATTGGTTTTCTCTGATAATGTTCAAAGATTGGGAGGTTCCTGTTTCTTTAAAGTTTTTAGATGGAATTAATGTTTTATTCAAGGCACTTTCCATGGAAAGGATACTTTCCAGCAATCCCGATGCGCCCAAACAGTGTCCATAATACGCTTTTAAACTATGTAAAGGAATGTTTTGTAAATTCATTCTGTTAAAAGCGATCGCTTCCATTTCGTCATTATAAATGGTTGCCGTTCCGTGTGCGGAGATAAAGTCTATTTTTTCTGCTGAAACCTGAGCTTCTGTCATGGCATTGTTGATGCTTGCAAACAATCCGTCTCCCGTTCTCGAAGGTCCGGAAATATGGTTTGCATCGTTAATTGCAGAGTCTCCCAGAATTTTAAAACTAAAGTTTTCGTTCTCATCTCGTTTTGAAGTGATATAAACCGCTGCTGCCGCTTCGCCGATATTGATTCCGTCACGGTTTTTATCGTAAGGTTTGCAAATCTCGGTTCCAATTGCCTGAAAAGAATTAAAACCTGAAATCACAAATTCTGAAATTTCATCTCCGGCAATAACAAAAGCATCTTTATATTTTCCTGCCTGAATCATATTTTTAGCGACACCAATTGCCATGACTCCCGAAACACAGGCGTTGGAAACTACAATCGGTTTTGTTTGAAACCTGAAAAAATCAGCTATTTTTTGTGCTAAATTGGAAAGAAAAACGCTTTCAGGTAAAGTTTTTTCATTTTTTAACAAGCTGATATTTCCTTTTGTGGTAGATAAAATAAAAGCGGTTTCTTCTGAAATCGGGTGTCTTTCAATCAAAGGTTTTAAACTCAGCAAAAACATTTTTTCAAGCCTTGTAAAGCTCACGTTGTCATTGCCTAAACGCTGAATCTCCGATTTCTGTGCAGAGTTGAAGAATCTGTTAAATTCTTCATCTAATTTTTCAGAATCAATCATCGAAGCATAAAAAGGCTCCTGATTTTCGATGATTTTATGTAAACCTACACCAGATTTTCCTTCTACAAGAGCATTCCAGTTTGAAGAAACATCAAAACCTAAAGGCGTGACGCAGTTATAATCTGTAATATAAACTTCTTTCTTCATCAGAGTCCCATTTTATCTTTCCATTCCTGAAAAAACTCAGGATTATATAAACATAAATTGTTATCGGAATCCAGAAAAACCTGAATGGTTTCCCCTGAACATACCAATTTATTTTCTTCGTTGAAAAGCTCGTATTTATAAATCAATTTCGCAGAATTTGAATTGACGAACGTTGTGACAATTCTGAACGTTTCGCCATATTTTAAAGGCAGAAAATGTTCGCAGGTGCTTTTTACAATCGGCGTTACATATCCTGCTTTTTGGATATCAAGATAAGTCAAACCGTGCTGTCTTCCGAAAGCTTCTCTTCCGTCCTCGAAATAAACAATATAATGTCCGTGCCACACAATTCCCAACGGATCTGTTTCGTTGAATCTTACGCGGACTTGTTCCGTACAAGTTAAATTTTCTTTAGACTGCATTTTGTTTTCTTTTTTTACCACAAAGGGCACAAAGTTTTTCACAAGGTTCACAAAATAAATTTTTCACATTTTCTTTTTCTGTGTTAAAAAACTTGTATTTTTCGTGGTGAATAAACCCCTAAGTTCACAAAATTATACACAATGTTCACAATAAATATTCTAATTTTATATCGTTCCGTTGATTAATCTTTTAACCCCATTTTTAAATAAAACTGAGTTAAAATTAATCAATAAACCTAATTTACAATTGCTTAATTTTAAATACGTTAAAACTTGAGCAATATGAATTTCATTTAATGATTCTACGGATTTTATTTCAACAACAACTTTTCTCTCAACCAATAAATCAATCCTATAGCCAATGTCAAGTTTTATGTCATCATAAATTAATGGCATTGGTTTCTGTTTTTCTATCAGTAATCCGGATTTCTGTAACTCATAGTACAGAGATTCTTCGTATGCGCTTTCTAAAAGTCCGGCTCCAAGTTGGCGATGAACTTTTAATCCTGCATCAAAGATAACTTTTGAAACTTCATTTTCATTCATATCATTTTGTGTTTTATAATTATTTTTACCACAAAGGTCACAATAGATTCCACAAGGGACATACAATAAATGCTTGAGCTCTTTGTGAAAAACTTTGAGTCTTAGTGGTTAATCCTAAACAGCATTTTGTTTTCTTTCATAAAATAATGAAATTGCGACCATTGCTATATAAAATAGAAAAAGGAAAATGATTTCTTTCGCAATTCCTACAATTCCGCTGTTTCTTAAAATAATATCATAATAAGCATTTAATCCCCAGTTCATCGGAGAGAATTTGGCGATGGTCTGCATAAATTCAGGCATTAAAAATACGGGAACCCAGATTCCGCCGACTGCTGCCAAAACCACCACAGAAGTCGCACCAAACGGAGCCGACTGCTCCTGCGTATTGGCAATCGTTCCTAAAAGTACGCCAAATCCGATGGCTGCCAAACCTGCAAAAATGGTCACGACAATAAGTGGAAACATTTTTCCGGTAACGTCAAATTGCGGAAGATCCATGTATGGGAAAAGATAAATTCCCACTGCAACCATCAGTAAAAACTGGATCACACAGATGATGAGATACGTAAATGTTTTTCCTAAAATATGAACGAAATACGGAGTCGGGCTGATTCTCGCTCTTACACTTGTTCCCTGACTTTTTTCTTTAACCAGATTAATAGACAGAGGAACCACAATAAAGAATATCGCAAACAGCGCCCAAGCCGGAACATTATGCTGAACGGAATTCGGCATGATGTCTGTTTTTCCTTTTTTCGGAGTGATTTCTTTAAAGCTGATTAAATTTTTAGTTTTTCCGAGATCTTCCGTAGTTCCCAACTGATCCTGAAAGGCTTTGTAGATCTTTTTGTTCTCAATTTCAAAAACCATTTTGTTGACGGCGGTCATCACATTGTTTTTGAAACCGATATTGGTTGCCGGATCAAAGTACAAATGAATATCATCAGATTTAACGGGACTTTCCTTCACAGATGGCGAGTCATTTTCAAGCCCAAATGAACTGACGATTGCCTGAACTTTAGATTCTACATTGGAATTGATGTTCTTCGTTAAATTTTTCGGAATAACAATGGCCATCTGATAATCTCCTCCGAAAACTGCTTTTTCGGCAGATTCTTCGGTGAAATTGGTAAGAAGCTCGAAGGTTTTACCATTTTCGAACTCTTTTTTGATGTTTTGTGAAATCTCAGATTTGTCGTTATCAATAAAAATAATCGGAATTTTTGTGCCTTCCAGATTTTTAAAGGTAGAATCCTGAATTAAAGTAATGGTGATAATCAGCAGCAAAGGCATCACAAAAATGATGACAATTCCTCCGATATCTCTTTTCAGCAAAAGAATCTCCTTGATGAAACTCCGCCACAATTTATACAACAACATCTCGTAATTCTTTTCCGGTTAATGATATAAAAACGTCTTCTAAATTTTCTGCATTGGAAACCTTACTGATTAATTCTTCAGGTGTTCCGACAGCATGGATTTTCCCATGATCGATGATGGCAATTTTGGTACAGAATTCTTCCGCTTCCGAAAGGTGATGGGAAGTGTAGATGATGCACGTTCCTTTTTTATTTAAATCCAAAAGATAATCGATAATCGCTTTTTTAGACTGAACATCCACACCAACAGTAGGTTCATCCAGAAATAAAACTTTCGGGTTATGAAGGGTTCCTGCAATCAGATTACAGCGGCGCTTCATTCCTCCGGAAAACTGTTCCACTTTTTTGTCTGCAAATTTCGACAAACCCATGATTTCCAGAGATTCAGTGATCGAATTCTTTAAATTTTTATGACTCAATCCGTAAAGACTTCCGAAAAACATTAAATTTTCTCTTGCTGTTAAAGTTGGATATAAAGCATATTCCTGCGGAACAATTCCAATGATTTGTCTCAGTCTGAAACCGTTCTTCTGAGGCGAAAGTCCGTCAATTGTAAAATGTCCGGAAGTCGGTTTTATCAATCCGGAAAGCATGGAAATCAATGTTGTTTTTCCGGCTCCGTTAGGTCCGAGAATTCCGTAGATTTCGTTTTTGGCAATACTCAGCGAAATATCGTTTACAGAAAAGTCTTCTGCATTTTTATATTTTTTGTAGAGATTTTTTATTTCTATGAAATGTTCCACGTTATATTGCTTTTCTCAGTTTTTTATAAAAAGCTTCTTCCAGATCGGCAATGTGAAGCATTGATTTTGATAATTGGTTATAAATATCGCTTTTAGAGTTCCTGTTTTTGTACACTCTTGCAATATCCACCGCAAAATCTCTCCACAGATCACCAATTGCCGTAATTTCTTTAGAAAGTTCTCTTAATTCATCATTTTTAAGAATGATGGCTGCTTCCTGTAGAAATGCACCGTAAATAAACCTGAATCCGCCGCCGCCGGTTCCGATTTCTTCCTGCATTCTGATCAGTTGTCCTAGATAATGATTGGTGGTTTTTGTACCTTTTTTGGCTGCCCATTTCGGAATGCTTCTTGCGACCCATCTCATGGCTTTTACCCCGATAATAGGAACCGGAGCCAGCATATTTTTACAGGTATCTTTGATTCCTTTTTTGATGGCTTCTTCCAGATTTACATGATCCGGAATGTGAGTAGGGTAGTACATATGACCTTTCGGCGGAAGTGCTCCTTTGGCGTATCTCACTTTTTCCAGCTCGGCTTCAGTAAGGGTTGTGGTGTAATCCATCACTGGATCGCTGATCAGGAATTTTCCGTCTTCTTTTCCGTAAACAACGAGATTGTGAGCATTAAAATGGAATTTATATTCTTCGGGAAAATAAGTAAGGTTAAAAACACCGACCTGTAAACCTGTCGGAATATTATTGTTGAGGTTTCTTTCCAAAGCTTTTTGTGCTTCGGCAGGATTGGAAAATTTTTCTCTTTTGATTTTAATTCCCAGTCTTTTTGCGGCTTTGCTGAAAATGGCTCCCGGCATTGGACGATAGCTGAAACCCGGTGCGAAATTAACTTTCAGGAAAGGTAAATACACGAAAAATAATCCGGAACCGATTCCGAAGATCATAGGCTCGCTGAGCTTCAGTCCTTTATTCAATAGTAAATTGGAGGCAACACCGTTTTCGCAATGGGCAGTCTGGTGATGTTCAAAATTAAGTTCCATTCGTTTCTTGTCTTTTTATCGCGGGAAATGCTTGATTTTCATATTGTAGAGATTCTCTTTCCGTCAGAATGAATGACAGTCGGAGGGATTTTTCTCTTTTAATCAATTGTCTACCCTTTGAAGTTTTTTAGTTCATCCACCGAAATACCGAAAGCATCGGCATATTTTTTCAGTACGGAATCGCTTAGTGTTTTAAATATTTTTGGTTTTCCGTGTCTTTTCACGCGCCACTGCCACATTCCGACATAGGCTGCAAGAACCTGCAGATCCATTTTATTCAGCTCCATGAAATAAAAAATGGGGCTTGCTGTATTGTTGGCAACATTTTGTCTTGCTTCTTCAATTCTTTCATTAATCAAAGCCAAAGATTCGTCCAAAGCAGCTTTTTTAGCTTCCCAGCCAATACTGTTTGCGGTCGTGTAGTTGTTGTTTTCATCTGTAACATACAAAACCTCAGTCATATTCGCTGACTTTAAGTTGCTTTCGTCTTGTGGAAGGTCTTGCTTTTTCATCTGAAATTAATATTGAAAGATGGTTTAAATAGTTCGCTAAGATAATAAAAATGTGCAACATAGTATCATTTGTTTTTAGAGGATATTATAGGTGTTTATTGTTTATAAATCACCCCAAATCGTTATTTCTCTGTTTTATTTTCGAGCTTATATTTGTTATGATCTTAAGAAATAATAACCATAAAATCTATATCATGATAAAAAAACATTTTTTAAAAGAAATTGAAATTTCAGGAACACAGTCAAGAGGAGCTGCGAATTCCTCAAAAGAAGTATCGAAAATACAAAGCTGGCTTAATCTTTACGCTTTTTTAAATCCTTCAAAAGGAACTTCAACCGGGATTGATGGTGATTTCGGACCGGCTACAGAAAAAGCGGTGAAGAATTACCAAAAGGCAAACGGACTTACTGAAAATGGCATTGTAACCCAGGAGCTTTTCCGGAAAATGGCAGATCCTATGATTAAAGCTTTTACCCAGCCTGTTGAGGGAACAGGATTAAGGGAATTGGTCGTGAATGCAGCAAAACAGCATCTTGTTGCCGGAGCACGGGAACTTACGATAAAAGGGGAAGGAAACAGAGGTCCTTGGGTGAGAGCTTATATGGATGGTAGTGAAGGAAGGGATCAGCTTTGGTGTATGGGATTTGTGCAGACGATTTTAGATCAGGCAACAAGTCAGATAGGAGGCAGTTTTACCAATATTGTGAAAAGAAGCTTCAGTTGCGATACGGTAGCTGGTGAAGCGCAGAAAAGAGACAATTTTATTGATTATACTTTGGTTAGAAATCGTGTATATCATGTTCGGCCGGGCGATATTTTTCTTTTGCAGAGCAGTACAAACAGCCACGACTGGATTCATACAGGAATTGTTGTTGAAAGTAACGGAGATGTTTTTGAAACCATCGAAGGAAATACCAATGCAGACGGAAGTGAAAACGGCTATGGCGTATTGCGGAGAACCAGAAATTTTATGAATTCTAAACTGGATATCATCAGAATTGATTAATCAGGAGAGGGATTAAAAACAAAGAAGCTGATCTTTTGGAACAGCTTCTTTGTTTATTTATGATTTCACTTCCTGAATAAATAGAGTAATTTCCGCTCTTATCAGCAGTTCATCATCATTGAATGTCTCACAAAAAATCTGACAGATATTTTCAAACTGTGAAACCAATGAGGCTTTTGAAATAATTTTGTTGCCGACTTTGGGCAAAGTAAATATTTCAATCTTTTTTATGTTGGTAATGAAGCCAATTACTTTTGTTTCTGTTTCAGGATTTTCAAAAAAGCTCTGTCCTAAAATTGAGGAGCAGGTTTGTGCTGCATTTTCTATGAGTCCAGCTTCAACGAATACATTATCGTGAACAAAAATATTGTCTTCTTTTATTTCAAAGGAAGTAATCACTTTTTCTTTCGTCAATTCCAGAATGTAATCTGTCATCAGCATCGGTTCGCGATGCGGGAGAAAGTTGTGGATATTGATGATGTTTTCTTCCTTAATTTTCATTGAAATTTCTATTTTATTTTATCAGACCTCATAGGTTTTTAAAACCTATGAGGTCTATCTAAGTATAATTACATTACAACCGTTTTCATTTGAGATTTTGCAATAACCTCATCGTTCAGCTTGGTTACAATATCGACTAAAGTTACGCCCATCATTTCATTGAGAATAGAAACTTCGGAAGTCAAGGTATCGCCCAATTTAGGTAAAGTATACGCTTCAAAGGTTTTAATGGCTCCGATATATCCTGTAGGAGCTTCTTTTCCCAGCAGATAAAATTGATAGCCTGTGTGTAAAGCCACACTTTGCGCCTGATGCTCGATCATTCCCGAAGCCTGAAAAATTCCGTTCTGAACAAAAATATTGTCTTCTTTAATTTCAAAACCTGAAATCAGGTGGCTTTCGGAATATTCTGAAATGCTGTTCACCATGACGAAAGGAAATCTTTGCGGAATTAAGCTTTCCACAAAGTCCTGATCGGAGGTTGGTAATCTGTTTTCCATTAGCAAACCGTTAGCAAAGCACAGGAATAAGCAAATCTTCCGCTTTCAGGAACACAAAGCAATACTTTTTCTCCTTTTTTCAGCTTTCCGGAATTCATTAATTCTTCTAAAGCGATGAAGATAGAACCTGCTCCGATGTTTCCTACTTCAGAAAGGTTGTAATACCATTTTTCCCAAGGGAAATCCAATCCTACATTGGCAAATTCTTCTTTAAGCCCTTCTTTAAAGTATCCTGAAGAAATATGCGCCAAAACATGGTCGACTGATTCCGGATCAAGTTCATGCTTATCAAAAGATGATCTTAAACTTTCAGCACCTTTTACCAGAATATATTTATCTAAAATTTTCGTGTCCTGTTTCAATGCAAAAATAGACTGTTTCAGCCATTCGTCGGACGGATAATCTGCCCACGATTTAAGGCTTCCGTCTTCCTGTTTTTCGCATCCTGCATACATACAGGCTTCGATCTCGTGTGCGTAAGAATAGAAATCAATCCATTCTACTTTAAGATTTATTGCGTTTTCTCTCGGTTTGTTTTCAAGTAAAAAAGCGCCTGCTCCGTCGGAAAGCATCCATCTTAAAAATTCTCTTTTGAAAGCAATGATGGGTCTTTCTTCCAGTAAAGCCAGATTTTCTGCTTCATGGTTGAATTTATCCGCCGTCATCCATGCAGACATTCTCTCGGAACCTGCGCAGACTGCTTTATCCTGAACTCCTGCTTTTACAGAAAGGAATCCGTAGTTCAAAGCATTCATTCCGGAGTTGCACAATCCGGTTGCGGTATTTATTTCGATAGATTTTCCGATGTTCAGTTCACCGTGTACCATGGATGCGTGAGAAGGCTGAAGCTGATCCGGAGAAGTAGTTCCCACAGACAATAGTTTCATGTCTTCCTTTTTGAAGTTTTCATCAAAAAGTCCTTCAATGGCTTTTGCCGTAATCTGGGCATTGGTATGTGTAGGATTTCCTTCTTTATCTAACGCGTAGTATCTTGTCGTAATTTTGTTATTTCTTAAAATAAGAGCTTTCGCTTTAGATTTTGCACCGTTTATATAACCAAGATACGTTTCCATTTCATCATTAGAAACCGGCTCATTGGGTAGGTATTTTGATGCTTTTGTTATAAATACGTCGTACATTCTATTTTAAATTAATTCCTTGTAAATATTCTCTTTGTTTCTTTCTTTTAAACCAGAAAACAGGTGTTGTTAATAAGTGTAAAACCAATACGATAGGTGAAATGATCCATATCGCAGCCATCAAATATACCTTAAAGAATTTAATAAGCAATGGTCGTTTTTCTTTTTTCTTCATGATAAGGTTTGACCAGATGGTGAAAATTTTGTTTCCCACTTTCTCTACCCTTACCAGAAAAGCGCGGATTTCCACCGCTCCGTTTTTCACCAGATCAGGCTGTAAAGTATCCAGATCATTTCTGCTGAAATGTTTTTCAATAATTTCCCCGTATTTTACAGAACCTTTTATTTCTTCATCCGAAACTCCTGCTGCAGGAAGAATTCCCGATTTTTCTTTTTTTCCGGTGGTCATCCAGCGAAGAATCGTAAGAACACTGGTGTAATTGTCGTGTCGGTCTACCAAAGCGATATTTCCTACCAATTTGGCGTTTAAGTTCTTTAAATATACTTTCAGTTTTTCCTGAGAATACATCCACATATTTCTTGTTGCCGAAACGGTAACAACCGGAGTGTCTTTCAGGATATTTTCCGCAAAACCACTTTTCAGGAATGAAATGATCGGGATGGAGGGTGTTAAATACCAAACCTGATAACCAAAGATAATCAAATCAAACTTTTTGTTAACCGCTTCTTCCGGCGGCGGCAGAATTTCACTCGGGATCTGCAGGTAAGATTCCGGAAAGGTATTGAAGAATACATCATTCGGCCACGGAAAAGGAAAGTCTTTTTTCAGCTTAATATTGTAGTACGTAACATTGTACTCCTCCTTTTTGGCTTCAAAAGGTAGGGCAATGTTTTTTACAATATCGGTAAGCTGTCCGGTTTGTGAATAATATATAACGAGTATATCTTTTTGCATGGGTTCTCCTTATTCGTTTACAAAAATATGCTTTTCATATTTATTTTTCAGAACGAAATACTTTTAAAGCTTCAGAACTGAATTTCAGTGTATAATTATTATTTTCCGGTAACGTATTTTTCACATTTAGAAAAATAACAGTTTCTGGAAGATCAGCTAAAGTATCTGCTTTGAAACTTTCGTCCGAAACCAGAAGAACGTCAATTTTTTTATCAATTTCCGTACTGTTTTTTATGTATTTAATTTTCCTTCTTTTTACCAAATAAATCTGTTCGGCGATTTGTCTTTTTTCTTCATCTTTCATTAAGCTGAAGATTCTTCGGCTCGCCTGCTGAAGCGAGAGTAAAACATCTTTCTGCCCGAAATCATCTGCAATATGCAGAATATTGGCATCTTTAGGAAGATGTTTATTTAGTTCAAAATAAACCGATTTGTTTTTGTTAAAATCTTCTTTTACTTCCTGTATGACTTCGTTATCTTTATACAGATAGCTCAGGAAGAGTTTTTTCTTAAAATAATTTTCATCCTCCAGCTCACTTCGGAACTTCGCAAACTGCTCCCTGAAAAAAGCATTGATCTTTTTTGTTCTTTCGGAATAATTTTTCCCGAAGTGTTCATCATTTTTATCAATTCTGTCGCCCACTTTTACGGTAATTGAACCGTCATAGATAATAAAGTCTCCTTTCGGCTGTACTTCAGAATTTCCATGAATGTAAACCGGAACCACATCCAGTCCGAATTCTTCTGCGATATAAAAAGCTCCTTTGTGAAATCTTTTGATATCATTGGTATAAGACCGTTCTGCTTCCGGAAAAACAACCAGAGAATAACCCTGATCTACTTTTTCTCTCAGCTTTTCCATTCCGTTTTCAATACCCTGAGAAACGGGATAAAATCCTAACGCTCTCACGATTTTTCCGAAAACAGGAGAGTTGTACACCCAGTCATTCACCAGATAAATGATTTTATGTGTTGTCATGGCTAAAGCCAATGTATCCAGAAACGAAGTGTGATTGGCAATAATGACTGCGGGTCTGCTGAAATCTTCATTCGGGTTTTTAATGAGCTTTTTCTTTACAAATGGATTCGTATAAAGGACAGAAGTTAAAAATTTGGCTAAAATTAATTTAATAAAGTTCAGCGTTTTGCCTTTTGATTGCTTCACAAAGAGGCTTCCGATGGCGGAAAACAGCAATCCGCCTAATCCGTAATACAGGAAAGACAATACTGCATTGAAAAATAACCTGAAGGTAACCGGAGAAAGTCCTTTTTTAGCCCTGTTCGTAATCAGCAAACGGAACCAGAACGGATATAAGGTTGAGGTAATGATGATTACGGAGAACATCCCGATTAAAGCAACCAGAGCTAATGAATGCAAAGCAGGATGTTTGGCGAAAATTAATGAACCGATGGATAAAATGGTCGTGAAAACCGCCAGAATAATGGATGTTCTGTAGGTAGGAAGCTCGTTTTTTCCGGTAGTGTGCTCTTTCTGCATTGCCTGGGTAAGGAAAATACTGAAATCGTCGCCGACTCCGAAAACCAGAGTACAGACAACGGTGCTGAAAATATTTAGTTCAAGACCTAAAAAGTAAAGAATTCCCGCTGTAACGACTCCCGTTAAAACAATCGGAAACATCGTAAGAACCGTTAATTCAAAATTACGGAAAAACACAATAATCGTTAAAATAATTGCCAAAAGGGAATAATTGATTAACGTGTTAAAATCATTTTTCAGCAAGCCCAAAAAGTTTTCGTTCATCTGTTGACGGTCGATTGCCAAAGCATCATGCTTTTTTTCAACGTCTTTAATGAAGGCATCTCTTTTCTTTTCGTCTACTTTTACGACATTGGAAACTGTGTAAAATCCGTTTTCCTGACTCAGAAATTCAGAAATCTGGAGTGTTTTTACCTTTTCGTAGTCTTTTAAAGTTAATGTAGAATAGTTTTTATTTAAATTTTCATTGAACTGATCAAAGGCAGAATTGTTAAATCCGAATTGATTTCCGTTTTTAATTAATTCAGAAACGGTTTGATTCTTTTTATTTTCGTCCCAGAATTTTTTCCAGTTTTCAATTCTTTGCTGCTGGTCTTTTTCAGACAAAACTACATTTCCGAGAGAATTGTAGCTTAAAATTTTACCTTCTTTTTTTTCTTTTTCTAAAAATTGGCTCAGCTCAGAATTTCTCGATAAAGCCTGTTCTTCGGAATCACCGTAAGAAATCGTGTAGATGGATTTTGACGTAATATCGGATAACTTCTGAAGTTTTGCTTCGCTTATTTTTAAATCTTTCGGAACATAATTAAGATCGCCGATGTCTTCGTTAAAACCTACTTTTCTGAAACCGAAAAGACACGCAATAATAATAACCGAACAGATAATAATTAAAGGTTTGTTTTTCTCATACGGATACGAGCCGATTTTATCGATAAAATTTGCATTGACTGCTTTTTCTTTTTTCTTCGGATGATACAGTTGCGGAATGATAATTAAAGCCGTAACGGAAGATAAAATAACCGTTATTGCGGCGAAAAGTCCCAAATCTTTCAACGCTTCCGAACGTACAAAAACAAGGCATAAAAAAGAAACGGCTGTTGTTGCGCTGCTTAAAACAATTGGCTGGGTAATTTCTTTGTAAAGCTCTTCAATATTGTTGTTGTGTTTGTAATGCGTCAGAATATGAAGGGCGTAATCAATGGTGATTCCTATCAAAATGGCTCCCACGCTCAGAGAAATTGCCGAAATTTTATCTTTAACGAAGTATAAAATCAAAAGAGCGAGTAACACCGAGAAAACCGTGGGAAGAAATACAATAATCGGTGTAAAAACATTCCTGAAATAATAAATAAGAATCAGAAGAAGCACCGTCATTGAAATAATAACCGTATTCTGAATGTCTTTTTTGATCTGCTGTGCATTCGCAACCGCAATGACAGGCGAACCAAAATAGCTGATTTCTGTTTTTCCTTTAAATTTTGTGTTGAGGTTTTCTTTGATGGTATTTAACTGATTAACAAATGCTTCGTTGTTTTTGGTGTCGTTGCTTTTGTTTTTGGGATCGATGAAAAGCAGCAGGTTTTTCCCGTCTTTGGTAACGATGTAATTGTCTTCCAGCTTAAAATCTTTGCTGATGTTTAAAGCGTTGAGTTTTTTAATTCCCAGAAAAGTAATTCCGAGCGGATCTTTTTTGATGAATTCTTTGGTAACGAGACTCGTGGGCGAAACCAGAGAAACGTAGTTGTTTTCAACCTGTTTGGCAATGCTGTCTTTCTGGAGTTTTCTCTCAATTTCTTTGTAATCGTTTTCATTCAGAAATAAAGGCAGATTATGATTGACGAAATCGAAGGTTTCCGAAATTTCATTATCGTTTACTTTCCCCTGAACCGAACCGATGTATTTTTGCAGAGGTTCAATTTGATTTAAAAAAGCATCGGCGGTCTCCGAAAGCTGAAAATTTTCTTCTTTGGGTCTGTTTTCGATAATCACGATGATCTTGTCTGAAAAATTGAGCTGCTTCAGAACTTTTGCGGTAAGATCGGATTTTTCGTTTTTAGGAATAATCTGATTGATGTCTTCCTCAAAATTGATCTTCGATGCGAAAAACAAACATAAAACGGTAATTCCGACCGAAAAAAATACGGACAGAAGTTTGTTTTTAGAGATCAGATAATATAAAAATATGAAAAAACGATGCATTACATTATAAAAATCAGGTTTGCAAATTTAAATTTTTCAGGGGGAGTTCAAAATTTTTTATCACAAGTTTTATCTGAAAATCAATAAAATATTTAGTAAAAATGAAAAAAAAATATACTTTTGCAAAAGTTCCCAACTGATGAAGCGTGTTTTAAAACAAAAATTGACTAAGTCTAAAACTTAGGTTTTGATATGTTTAAACTATTTGATGAAAAAATAAACGGATTTTTATTTATTATAATCTTTCCTTTCCTTCTCTTTTTCATGTCCTATTACGGATTTGAGACTTCTTATGTTGTAGGAATTAAAACCTGGGAAAAAGCGCCGGATTTTATGTTTTCGTCTGTGTATGCATACCGTGTCATCCCGAATTACCTGAGTGTTCATGTAACGGAGATAATGACTTTTGTGGTGGATAACTATCTTCCTTTTGCAAGAAGTTTTCTTTTGAAGCAGGGTTCATTGTTTTATCACAGTACTTTTTTAATTAATGTTTTCTTTTTTCTGCTGACTTCATTTGTTCTGTATAAAATTTTAGAACTAAAACCGATAGAAATTCTTTCAAACCAAAAAATCAGAAGAATGGTTCATCTTATTGCGGTATTTTTTATCGTTATTCTTCAATATGTTCCGACTAACTGCGACTGTATTGCGATCTTTTTTTATGTTTTAGGAATGTTTTTAACACTGAAATATTTACAACATAAAAAGCCTACGGATTTATTGGGATTAAGTATTGTGATATTTATTTCAACTTTCGTGCGGGAAACCGCCTGTCTTAATATCGCTTTCTTTGCAGCGGTTTTTATTGATTTTGAGAATCTGAAGAACAGGAATTTCACTTTCATAAAAGAAACTTTTTTGCTGGTGATTGCGTTTGTGCTTCCATATATTGCTTTGAGGCTGGTAATTCCGCAGAAAGCTTCTTTTGTGGAGGGAATTTATTTAATTAAGAATTTTACAAGTCCTTATAATCTTGCCGGACTTTTATTCGGAATTTTAGGGATTTATTTCAGTTATGGTTTTTCTGATGATACCGGAAAAATAATGATGAAAAAATATTTGTTTTTTGCGCTGCCGTATCTTTTAATGATTACTTTAGTGGGGCTTTTCTGGGAGACCAGATTGTTTATGCCTTTGCTGATTACGGGAATCGTAACGGCTTCTTATCAGTTTAAAAATAGTTTACCGGAAAGATGAGTTTACTGCATCCATATTATATTATTGCCATTATCTATATGCTGATTTTCAGTTATCAGGAAGTTTTTCATGGTAAAGTTGAAAAAAAATGGCTTTGGTTCTTGGGGGTCTATCTCATGATTATTGCAGGACTTCGGGATCAGGTCGGTCCGGATTATGGGAGTTACCGCGGAATTTACGTGTATTCCGATACCAAAGATTATATCTCGCTCATTATGAAAGGTTTCGGAATGAAGGGGCCTCAACCAATCGAAGTAGAGTGGCTCTATGTACTCATCAATAAAATTTTACTGAATATTTTTAACGCACCGTTTTATATTCTCACCTTTGTAATAGCTATTCTTGCGATTTATTTTAAGGTAGAATATACAGATGATAATACTTTTTATCCCTTTACCTTTATGCTTTTCATGTTCATTCCCGGATTTTTTATCGGGGAAAGCGGACAGATCCGGCAGAATCTCGCTTCGTTTATCGCCTATTTCGGAATAAAATATATTAAAGAAAGGAAACTTCTTGCTTATCTTCTCTGTATTTATCTTGCAGCAGGAGTTCATACTGTTTGTTATGTATTTGTCCCGATGTACTGGTTGGTAAGAATACCGCTGAACAGATTTGTAATGCTTTTTATGATTATTACTTCTGTCTTCCTGTCACCATTTGAAGTCTATCGTGTTTTTGGAGATTTTATGACGGATATTGCCGCAGACAGTACACTTTCTATTGGTTTTAACGGATATATGGATGAAACGGTGCAAAGATTGAACGGAGCCATCGGAATTCCTGAAGTAATGATGGCAATCCTCACCTTCTTCCTTTTTGCTTTTGATGAAAAAATGAAAGAAAAATTTCCTTACTACGAATACCATCGTGCGTATGTTGTAATCGGGGTTTGTTTTTATTTCATTTTCAGGGATAATCCTATTTTCTCTTCGCGCCTTGCGGGAGCTTTTATTGGTTTTGCCTATATTATTATTCCGAATGCAATGTATGTGGTTTCTTCGAATTCGAAAAAGATGATCTATTCTTTTATCATTGCTCTTACTGTTTTCAACTTTGTTGTGTTCTCAAGCTTTAAAAATATTGTGAACGGAAGATTTACGTGGGATTTGTATGAGAATCATCTGTTGCCTTAAAAGAGCTTACAACAACCATCAATAAAAGAAGACAATACTGAAGAGTGTTGTCTTTTTTATTTCAATATCTCTCAAATTATCAGGGTGTTAAAATTAATTCGATGCATAATTTATTGTAAAAAGATTAGAGAAAATAATGTATTTTCGCAGAACCTGAGTTTGAAAATGATATATTGACATCTATAATGATTAATTGTGGAGTATTGTTTTATTAATTCCTTTTATTGTGAAGTTATTTATAAAATAAATCTATTTTCTTTAACAAGGGTTTAAATGTTGTATTGTATTAACAACAGCATAAAATCAAAGGACATGAAAAAATCGTTTACCAATTTCGCAGCACTTTTAAGTTGCCTGTTTGCGCATGAAATATACGCCAAAGAAAATTTTAAGATAAATAAGTCTGATGATTGGGCAACATCAGAAAAAATACATTCCGGACACTCAGATTCATTGGTAGAATCTTTGCATAAAGACCGTTTTCCCCATGCTCATAACGGAAAGTTATTAGCTCCGGACTGGACTAAAGCTCCCAACAGTTATATTTTTGATCCCAGCCAAAACAGCAACGGTATTTACATTCCCGTTAGAAAAGCATATGCGATGTGGGCGAAGGATAAATTATTGGGAGGTGCAGGAATTCCTGCGGGTAAAGTTACGGCAGATGTTCTTTGGGAAGATGTTCACGGCTTAATAAAATCCGACGCTGGTTACCGGCTTGAAGTTACAGATTCTGGCGAAAATGCCAAAATTAAAGTACCGGTAAACAAATCTAAAAAAGGAAATGCGGTCATTGCTTTCAGAGTAGACGGAGAAGTCTACTGGTCTTGGCACGTTTGGGTCACAGATGATCCTTCCAACGGCTCCACTTATAAAAGTTTTCCCAATGTGAAAAGACAAAAAGCAGACGGAACCATTGAAGCTATTCCCGATGAAGAATGGGGATGGATGGATAGAAATCTTGGAGCAATAAGCAGTTCTATTACAGCAAACGACTGGAACAGGAACGGAGGACTGCTGTATCAGTGGGGAAGAAAAGATCCCATTCCGCCATTGGTTTACAGAGGAAATGATTTCTATGAAGTTTCAGGCTCAATAGGAAGAATTAGACACCGCGGCGCAAAAAACTTCACCGGAGCTGCTAATTTTGATAATCTAAGGAAGTTTGTCCTGCTTTCCAACGCTACGGTTTCCAATAACCTGAAACTTTCGGTAAAAAATCCTTTAAGTTTAATTTACGTTAATAAAGACGACAATTCTGGCATTGCTTATTATAACAACAATGCAAATCTGATGGTGAACTGGTTTGGGAAAATGCCGGGCTTGAATGACAGTCAGCTTCCGGAGCTGAATCTCTGGTCAGATAACTCTCAGGGAAAAGTTACTTCAGGATATAATAATGATGCCGCAGCGCAGCCTTACCGTAGCAAATCTTCCTATGATCCCTGTCCGAACGGATGGCGCGTTCCATCCGCATTAGTTGCCAATCTGGCTTCTCCTACTTATGTTGATGATATTAGGGTAGATTTTTCTCCGTTTGGCGTAAGAACAAATATGTCTAAAAATGTTTTTGAAGCCAATAATTATCATAAAATAAAACCTACGGCTGCCGGAACGCCAAATTTTATGACCAATTTTAAGCTGTATCCTAATTTCGGTTTTGATCTTTCGAATGCAGGAGGTTTAAATATGGGAATTTTTCCCGGTACAGGAGCCATTGTCCTGAATGCGCATCAGGGACAGTTTACAGATCAGCATCAGACCACCTTATGGACGGCAACCATGGCAAGACATTTTGATACAACGCCTTCTGTAGGAGCCAGAACATTGTTTTTAATTCCGGATAAAATGCAGCCGGATATTCCGGATTCCGGTTATCCTGATGTAAAAGGAAGATACTGGTATTTTCCGCTTGCCGGAAATTCTACAACGGATGCCGCAGGCTGCAGATGCATAAAAGATCCTCTGTATGTAGTAAACGAATATGATTTCCCTACAGAATATATCGTTCCTGAAACCGAATATCGGGAAGGAATCAACAATCCGAATACGTATCAGGTTGTAAAAAATACTTCAGCTTTTACCGTGGAGATTCCTGTAAGCAAGGCATTTTCTGTACAAAGTCAGCTTCTGAATAACAAAGATATTTTAAACTCAGTTAATTTTAATAATCTTAAAGCCAATGTTCTATGGACAACCAACACCGGTTTGGTAAACAATGTCTCCGTTGTTAATCCTTCACCAACTTCTCTTGGAGCGATTTCTTCCTCTAAAATTGCAGTTACCATTAATCCTAACCAAAGCGGAAATGCAGTCGTAACCTTACATAACGGAAGCATTACAAATCCTGTGTATTGGTCTTGGCATATCTGGGTAACCGACACGGCGGTAGGTTCTTATAATTATACAACCGAACTTCCTGTAACTTCTGTAACGAACTATGTGAATTATGTCCCGAAAGCAGATAATGTTTTTCAGACAGAGTTTATGGATAGAAATCTTGGTGCAACCGACGCCTTTCCTCTTGTCGTGAATCCGTTAACGCCAACTGCAGCAGAACTGGCAAAAATTAAAGCTTCCACAGGACTGCATTATCAGTGGGGAAGAAAAGATCCGTTGCCGATCTTCCAGTATGCAGACGACAGAACGTCTCATCCTGTTTATCTTGGAAATACTGCAAACGGAGTTTTAACCTACACAACACTTTCTGCGGCTTCCTACAACGATCTCGCCGGAAATTATATTGTACCTTACAACACCTACACCAATTCGGCAAACGCCAATGTTTCGGCGGCGGATAAAATTTCAGATAAAGTTTCCAAAGTATTGTCGTATTCTGTTAAAAATCCATTGGTTTATATGATTCCGAGTGCATTTGCACCTTATAACAGCACAACTCCGGTTTACACCAACGGAACCGACTGGCTCGCCAATGAACCGAATCTTGCTCCCGACCGATGGGGAAGAGGAGGCAAAAAATCTCCGTTTGATCCTTGTCCGGAAGGATGGAGAATTCCTGATCTTACCGGAGTTATGATATCAACAGTGCAGGATTTCGGGTTTACGCCTTGGTATAAAAAAGATAAGAATGCAGCCACTTCATACAGCATCATTACAGATTATCTGGGACAGAGAGTACGAAGGAGTGCTTCCGCGAGTTATACCATCGGATATATGTTTAATGATTCGTCTTACAAAACAGGAAACTATCCGAATTCCGGATCGCGTGGTTTCAGAAGTGTAACAGCAAATCAGACCGCAACCGGAACGTATAATTTCATCAATTATCAGTATCCCGGAGTCTGGACTGCCGCTCTGAATTCAAATTACATCGGAAGACCGGTTAATATTTTATTTGATGCCGCTTCTACCGCCAACCGAATGATTGCTTTTCATGATAACAACGATCCGTATTTCGGGATGAGCTGCCGTTGTGTAAAAATTAAATATGATGCCGAAGGAAATGAAGAAGGGGTAATTCCTAAGCTTCAGATTACTTCTTTACCGGCTTCAAAGCCTTCTGCTCTTTTAAGTAAGAATGATGTTCAGGCAATCAAAGAAGATAAAATTTCATTCTTTCCGAATCCTGTAAAAGAGGAACTGTACATCAAAACACCCGATAACCGAGAAGGGTATTATTATCAGATTTACAATATGTCCGGGCAACTGGTGAAATCCGGAAAATTTGAAAACGGGAAAACCAATCTCTCGTCATTGATTACCGGAACCTATTTACTGAGAATCAACGATTCAAAAGAAATTGTAAAAATCATTAAGGAATAATTGATATAAAATAGCAACCTTAAGAGAAATAAAACCGTAATTAAGTTAAAATCATTATTTTTGAGTCTTAAATAATGAAAACAAACTGAAAGCTGTTTTGTTTCTCTTTTTTTGTTCCAAATTTTTCAAAACACATTATGAGGCTAGAAAAAGTCGTATCGAATTTCAATATTAAAATTGGTATCTATTTTTTAATTGCCGTTACGGCTGTTTATACGCTTGTATTCACCTACTATTACAATCTTAAGGACGACGGATATATTCTTGGAGACTGGCTCATCAATTATCAGGATGGAGGATTTAAAAGGAGAGGTCTTTCCGGAAGTTTCTTTTTCCTGTTGCAGGATCTTACAGGATTGCGGTTAAATTATCTGGTCTATTTCGTACAATTTTTACTTATTTCCGGATTTTTCTGGCTGTATACCAAACTCATCCGGTATAAAGCAACCGATCTTCTTTATTTTTCACTTTTACTGTCTTCCATTGGTTTTGTGGGACTTTTAAATACGGTAACCTATGTCGGAAAAAAAGAATTTATCGTTTTCCTTTTATTTGCATGGTTTGCCTATTTGCTAGACAACGACAAACTATCGAAGAACAAAGAATATTTTTTCTGTATTGCACTTTTCGTAACGACCTTTCTGCATGAAGTTGTTTTGTTTTATGTCCCGTACTTTGCGATTGCTTTATATCTGAAAGCAGGAAAGTTTGAATTTAAAAGATATCTCAAATATTTTCTCTCCGTCGGAATTCCTACGCTTTTAATTCTGGCTTTTGGTAAAAATGTAAACGAAGGAAGATCTCTTCAGATTCTTTGTGAAAGAGGAGTTCATCCTACCTACGGAATTTTTTACTGGAACATCAATGAAAGGGATTACATCAGACAGCACAGCAGTGAATATGTACTGTATTTTCTGAGTTTAGCACTAAATATTTTGCATGTAGGCTATTATTTAAAATTTCTAAACAACCGAAAGATTTTATCTATATTATTAATCGGAGCCTTTTTGTTTTCATTTCCTCTGTTTTATCTTGCTATTGATTGGGGAAGATGGATGTATATTCATATGATGTTGATGATCGTCCTTTTCGCTTTGCTGTTAAGGAAAGAACGCAGCATTTACACATTCGAACCCATTGTGATCAGCCGTAAATTTTACATTACGCTTTTCATTATTATTTTCTCATTATTATATAGAGTAGAGATGTCCGGAAGGGGCTTTACTTTCGAAGGAATTATCTACAGAGTCTTCGTTGCGCCGCTTGAATTATTAAATAAAATGTAATTCAAAAAAACTATCTAATAAAAAAACTTTACTTTTGCAAAAATTTCTGGAATGTCGAAAAATTTAGTAATCGTTGAGTCACCGGCAAAAGCAAAAACTATTCAAAAGTATTTAGGTAAGGATTTCGAGGTAAAATCAAGCTTCGGACACATCCGGGATTTGCCTAAAAAAGGAATGGGGATTGATCTGTCGACCTTCAGTCCGGATTACGAAGTTTCTGCCGACAAAAAGAAATTGGTAACCGAACTGAAAGCTGCCGTAAAAAAAGCCGAAATGGTTTGGCTGGCTTCCGATGAGGACCGTGAAGGAGAAGCAATCGCATGGCATTTGGCAGAAGAACTGAAACTGAAGCCCGAAAACAGAAAAAGAATTGTTTTCCATGAGATTACCAAAAATGCCATTCTGAAATCTATTGAAAATCCCAGAGATATTGATCAGAATCTCGTCAACGCTCAACAGGCAAGAAGAGTTCTCGACAGGATCGTAGGTTTTGAAATGTCTCCGGTTCTCTGGAAAAAAGTAAAACCGGGATTATCTGCGGGAAGAGTACAGTCTGTTGCCGTAAGATTAATTGTGGAAAGAGAAAAAGAAATCCGTGAGTTTGTGCCGAAAGCAAGTTTCAAACTGGACGGAATTTTCTTAAATAAAACAAAGCAGGAAATTTCTGCGAAGCTTAAAAAGGATTTCGATAAAGAAGAAGAGGCTGAAAAATTCCTTGAACAGGCAAAAACCACCGAGTTTAAAGTTTTAAATGTTGAAACAAAACCCGGAACACGTTCTGCTTCTGCACCTTTTACCACTTCTACATTACAGCAGGAAGCTTCCTCAAGACTAGGATATAATGTAACGAACACGATGCGTCTTGCACAGAGATTATATGAAGAAGGATACATTACCTATATGAGAACCGACTCGGTAAACCTTTCTCAGGAAGCGATTGAAGGCGCAAAAAAACAAATTGTCTCAGAATACGGAGCGGAATATTCTGCACCGAGAAATTATACCACAAAATCGGCTTCTGCACAGGAAGCGCACGAAGCGATCCGTCCTACAGATTTTGCTGTGAAAACAGTGGGAGATGCCCAGTTGAACAGATTATACCAGCTAATCTACAGAAGAACACTTGCTTCTCAGATGGCAAATGCCAAAATTGAGAAAACGGTGATTGAAATCGGGAACACAAAACTTCCGCAGCATTTCGAAGCACAGGGTGAAGTCATTATTTTTGACGGTTTCCTGAAAGCTTACGGAATTGTAAAAGCAGAGGAGGATGACGAAGAAAACAACGAAAAATTGCTTCCTAAAGTAACCGTAGGAGAAGTTTTAGACTATAAAAAAATAACGGCAACCGAAAAATTCACAAGACCGAGCGCAAGATATACCGAAGCCGGACTGGTAAAAAAACTGGAAGAATTGGGAATCGGTCGTCCATCGACGTATGCACCGACCATTCAGACCATCCAGAACCGTGAATATGTGGATAAAAGAGAAATTGAACCGCAGACAAGAGAAGTGGTGAAAATTTCTTTGGCAAATGATACCATTAAAAAAGAAGTCCTCGACGAGAAATTCGGAGGGGATAAAAATAAATTCGTTCCAACGGACACGGGAGAAGTTGTAAGTGATTTCTTAACCGATAATTTTAAGGAAATCTTAGATTACGGTTTCACGGCAAGAGTAGAAGAGAGCTTCGACGAAATTGCAAACGGTGACCAGAAATGGAAAGAAATGATGACGGATTTCTACTCAAAATTCCATCCGAGAATTGAAGATGTAGAAGAGAATGCAGACCGTGCAACCGGAGACCGACTTTTGGGAGTAGATCCGAAAACAGGGAAAAATGTTCACGCAAGAATCGGAAGATTCGGGGCAATGATCCAGATTGGGGAAACAGACGATGAAGAAAAGCCGATTTTCGCTTCGTTAATGGCGGGACAGAATATCGCAACCATTACTTTTGAAGAAGCACTGGAACTGTTCAAACTTCCATTTGATTTAAATGAAGTGGACGGACAGCCGGTTTCTGTGGGAGTCGGAAGATTCGGACCTTATGTGAAGTGGGGCGAGACGTTCATCAGCATTCCGAAAGGAGAAGATCCGCTTTCTGTAGATCAGAAACGTGCAGAAGAGATCATCAACGAAAAGAAAATCGCAGATGCGCCGATTGCTACTTACAAAGGTGAACCTGTAACGAAAGGAAGCGGAAGATTTGGACCATTCATCAAATACAAAGATATTTTTGTGAACGTTCCGAAGCGATACGATTTTGAAAACCTTTCTCAAAGCGACATCAATGAATTAATTGATGCCAAACTCGAAAAAGAAGCGAACCGATACATCCAGCAATGGGAAAAAGAAAAGATCTCCATTGAAAACGGAAGATGGGGACCTTTCATTAAATTTGGAAAAGCGATGTTCAAGATTCCAAGAAAAGCAGATGATACCAAATATGAAGGAGAAGAGCTAAAAGAAATTTCTCTTGATGAGGTTAAAAAATGGATTACCGATCAGGATCCGAAAGCTTTTGCAGAGAAAAAGAAACCTGCGGCAAAGAAAGCTACAACCGCTAAAAAGACCACCACTACAAAAAAGGCAACTACAACGAAAAAGCCTGCCGCAAAAAAGTAGATGGATTTAAAAATAGAAAAGCACAGATTTGGGTCTGTGCTTTTTGTTTGAAGTCGTATTGTTGATATTATTATCTCCTTTCATAAAAGTAAAGGATGTGGATCTTTTAGAAAGAGCACACACTTTTATAGACTTTGGTTAACAGTCTCCGAAGAGGCTTTTATTACTGTTTTGTGAAAATTAGATTATCCGTTTCAGGCAAATAAACTGTTTTATCAGCAGTAGAAGGACAATCATCTCTCAAAGAGGTACTGTTAGGACTGTAATCCCAGGATATTTGAGTCGTGCTAAGCTTTTTTATAGTCACTTTACCCCAACCAACTCCGCAATTAGTTCCGTAATAATATAATACGACAGAATTTTCAGTAGGTCTTGTACCAATACTATATAGTTGATTGGAAGAGCTATTTTGATTACTCTGTAAAATTAACCCACTGACATTTTTTACAATATATTTTACAACTAAAGCATCACGATAAAATTGTTTACTAACTCGTTTCTCCAATTTATTTTCTTCCTTTGTTATAAATAATGTAATTTCATTACCCTCGAAGTTCGCTTTATAGGTTCCTATATAGGGATTTAATTCGTTATTTAAATCTTTTACCTGTGCATTGTTAGGAATATTATCTAATGCTGTATTTATTGGCAATATTTGTTGTGATTTACAAGAAACCACAGCAAAAATTATTAAAAGTAAAACACTTTTCATTATTGTTTTGTGAAAATTAGATTATCTGTTTCAGGCAAATAAACTGTTTTATCAGCATTAGCAGGACAATCATTACCTAAAGCTCCACTATTTGGTTGATAATCCCACAGCATTTGATTATTGTTAACTTTTTTTAATACAATTCTACCCCAACCTATACCACAATTAGTTCCACTGTAGTAGAAAATAATTTTATTTTCGTACGGTCGTGTTGCAATACTATATAATTCAATATTTGGTACATTATAATTCTGGGTATCCTGCAAAATTACACCTGAACTATTCTTGACTATATACTTTACTGATAAAGCATCTAAATAATATGTTTTTCCAGTGCTTTTTTCTAATTTATTTTCTTGTTTTGTAATATATAGTGTTATCTCATTTCCTTCAAAATTAGATTTATAAATTCCTATATATGGATCTAATTCATGATTTAAATCTTTTACATAGGAACCTTCAGGAATGTTTCTAAGAATTGTATTTAGTGGTAATATTTGTGACTTACATGATACAATAAAAGACAAAATACATATTGCAATATAATTTTTATTAAATGTTTTCATATTTTTTTATTTATTTATGGACAAGGAATTGGAGTTATATGCAATCCATCAGGATTTAAATTTATATTATTAACAGTACCATTATCTTCTATCCTTTGCAAAATTACTTTATTAGTTAACCCCATTTTATTTATTGTATCAAAGAAAAGAACTTCCAATCCTTCATTTGTTAAATCTCCTGTAAGACTATCCATATATGTACTTCCATATGAACCAAATGGATCTGTAAGATCTGTATATAACTTTTCATAATCTTTTCCTCTCATTTTTAAATCCGCATCTGAAAAACTAGTCAAAGCATCATCGTAGGTACCATCGAATCTTATAATATAATGGTACGTTTTAAAACCCGAAGGACAGCCTGAACAAGTTTTTTTCACGATCATACCAAAATAAGCATTTTTATGTTCTCCGGCAGGCTGCGCTCTTGCAAATGCCAACAAATTATTATCGATATCCGGAGGTGAATGCATAGGTATACCTGCAGGGGTATGATTATGATATCCTCCCTGATATCCTGCTTTAACCCCCAAATCTACCTCGTGTTTTCCTCCACTTATAATGCCTGTAACGGTACCATCTTTTTTAACTTTAAAGCCTATTTCTCCTTTTGTTAATGATTTCTTTTTAAGACTGTCTAATTTAGTCTGAACCTCCGGATTATTCAGTAAATTTTTTGTTTTTTCGCAGGGATCATCAAGATCAGGAATATCCGTATTTCCTCCTCCACATCCGGGAGCCAGTCTGTAAAATACTGTGTTCAAAGAGCATGGGTCTTTTGGCGGTTGTGGCCCGGGAGTTCCTCCTCCGCCACCGCCACCGCCGCCGCCAGGCGATCCTGTAGTGCCCGGAAAACCTTCGTCCGGAATATAGATCATAATGGTGCTGCATGATGTGGAATAGCACGCTGCACAGTGATCACAATTTTTCCAGCTTTCATGGTTTTTACAAGACCAGTAGCTTCCACAGCTTTCTATAAAAAGCATCTTAGAGGTACTTCCTTGCGCCTGATGTCCTGCTGCAAGATCTTTTAACCAGATCCGCCCGTAGTTGGTATCATATTTTTTTCCTGAAAACAAATCTTTAGGAATTCCTGTAAACTGCTCTGTACCAAATGTTTTATTATCCATATACATAAATGTATAAAATAATCTTTCGCGGAGTTCGTGGTCTACATTCTCATTGTACACAATATCTTCCAGAAGCTTGTTATCATAATCTATTACTCCTGTTACGCTATTTTCTTGGTCTAAAGTTGCAAAAAGTACAGAACTCATCGTCTCATTATCGTGTGAAAGCGGTATCATGAGTCCTGTTGCGTTATCGGTATCTACTACCTGCATCTTATTTCAGATCGGCATTCCCTGCTGATCAGGCATGGTAGAAAGGAAGTTTTTTTCGCGGTTATAGGCTTCCAGAATTGCCACATAATCTATTCCCGATTTCGCATTGATACCTCCGCTTTTGGAATGCTTAAAAAAATCTCTGTTGTTTCTTTGTGGATTTTTCTCTGCCTGTACGAAATCTTCATTTCTGCAAGACCACAAGATTACGAGAAGAGCTATCAGAAAAGACAGCCGGAGAATAATTTTTCTCTTCATAGTCATTTTGTTTTTAGTGAGTTAAATATAATTCTTTTTCTATATAGATGCATTTTTTTGTTTTGGTTGCACAAGATGTATTAATAAAAATTTCGATCTATATATGAACAGAGACAAAACTATTATTTATTTTGAGCGGACATCATAAGAATTTTTATATTTTTGATAAAAATTCTTTTAGATATGAGTATAGGAACCAAAGTAAGACAGTACAGGGAAGCGAAAAACTGGTCGCAGGAAGACCTTGCCATGCGCCTTGATACCACGCAGACCACGATCTCGAATATTGAGTCTGACAAAAATATTCCCAACTCTTTACTGCTGAATAAAATTGCTCAGGAACTGGAAGTTAATATTAATGATCTCCTTAATGATGCATCTACAATTATTACCGATAATGAATTTAATGATCAGTCAGTAGCAAATGTAAATCAGTATAATCCTACATTCAATATTCAGTCTCCTGAAATGCTGGAAGCGATCCTGAAAAATCAGGAACAGATAGCCAACCTCATCGATTCGCAAAATAAATTGATAGAAAAACTGTTAAAAGAAAAATAGGGAGAAGCATTCTCGGGCAGAGAATACTAAAATCCAAACAGGTTCTTAGTTTCTCGGGATGAGAAAATTCAGCCTGAAAAGAGAGGCACTCCGTCTCGCTCCGAGAAAGTGTAAACCCAAACGGTTTGGCTTCGTCTCGGGCAGAGAAAGTATAAACCCAAAAATAAAGACACAAATTATACAGCAGATAAAGAAAAATTAATTCAAAAAAAAATACACAATGGAAAAATTAAAACTTACTTCGGTACACATCCCGTCGTTACACCATGCAGAATTTGGGCAGTTCATCGTTCGTTTCTTTGAAGATTTTGCCCAGACGTCTTTAGACGCCAATACAGACGGAGACTTTAAAACGCTGTTTGATAAAATCCAGAATCAGCTCCCTGCCTACAACAGCGCACTGGACCAGATACGCGCCAGTGAAGAAACCGAGAAAATTGCCGGTGCAGATAAAGTAAGAGACAAAGATGTGCAGGCTCTTAAAGATTCTTTAAAGCCTTACAGAAACGCAAAAACAGAAGCCGAAAAAGATGCTTATACTTCCCTGAAGCTTTTGCTGGATCAGTACAAAGGAGTAGAAGATGCCGCTTATGAAGAAGAAACCAATAAGCTGAATCTGCTGGTTGCAAAACTTCAGTCTCCCGAGTATAGCTCCCATGTAGCCACATTGGGGATTGTAAAATTTGTAAATCATCTCGCAGATTCCAACACCGCTTTTAATGATCTGTTTTCTCACCGCTCTTATCAGACATCACAAAAGCAGGTGTATGATGTAAAAGCACTGCGAAAAACCTTAACAGATGATTACAGACAGATGACAGACTATATCTATGTAATGGCAAACTTAAAAGCTGATCCTTTCTACAAGGATGTTCTGGCGGTTGTTAATAATCCGAGAAAATATTTCTCCGACGTTCTTGCAAAAAGAAAAGGAAAGCCGTCTCCATCCCCTGAAAAATAAATATTTAAAATAGAAAAGCACAGATTTGGGTCTGTGCTTTTTTCAAAATTAAAAATTACTTTTAGTCTTCTACCGGATATTTAAAATGATCTATTTTAAAGATTTCGGAGGGCAAAAGTTCACTTTCCAGAAGTCCCCATCGATCCCGGTTCCCGAATCCGAAAAACCATAATTCAGTCTCAATTATTTTATCTTTTTCATCAAAATTTTCTTTAATCGTACTGTTTCTTTTTGATTTCCAAAAGAAGTTATAAGTGCCAAGAATCTCCGTTTCCAACTGAATTTTTGCAGTATCAAAATGCAGTTGTTTTAAGATGCTTTCAAAGGTTATTATAAATTCTTTCCAATGATACTCAATTTGTTTATAAGTCGCTCCAAATGTTATAACAGGATCTTCATAATATGAATGCTCGGAAATTCCCAAACCAAACATTTCAGTCCTGAACATCCAGTCTTCGTTTCCTAAGTTTATTATAATTTCTCGTGCTTCTTCATGCTTATTTTCAATGACAATCCTGCCATGAACTATCGACTGAAATCCCATGCTTTAAATTTTTAGTTTAATTTTTTATGTTACGAATTCTGCTTCATGTAATTTAGCAGATTGAGAATGTGTTGCTGTGTATGACTTTCAAAAATGAATTTGAAAAACCAAAGACCATCCGAAAGACTGTTGTTTTCAATTCTCCATTTAGTTTCAGTAAGATCAAGAATAATATCGTTTAAATCATCTACGGCATCATCAATAGCAAGATCTTCTCTGTCATTAATAGCTGTGATATTATACACTGTCTTGTAAAAACCAAAGTTGCTAAAATTGCTTATTATATTTTTTCTTATATCCGGAAGTTTGGATTTGTCAAATTTTGGATAATCATTACTGTCAAACGGATCTGCAATTTCAAAATAATGAAGATATATCTTTACCAGATTGCGTTCCAACGATTTTTCTTTATTTTCATTTCTAACATTGGATTCCATTCCGTATTTGATAATTTCATCAATTGCCGAGATTAGTTCTGTCATTTTAATGCTGTTTGTTGTTAGAATCCTCTAAGGAAACTTCTCTATATTATTTTTTACAAATTCATAAAGGCGTTCTTCAAGGAGCGGTTTCAGGAGGATAAATTTCTCTTCTGTTGCAATAAATTCTTTATTGTTGCGCAGCTCATTGGTGGCTTTTGTGTAATTATTATGATCTTTAGACGTTTCGTATTTTTCGTAAAAATAATGGGCAATGGATCTGGCTTTTTCAAGAGCATCTGCAAGTTCAGGCAGGTTCAGTTTGTTTCTCATTTGTTCGGTTACCATGTCGAGATGATAAAATAAAGCGCTCTCATAATCTTCCCAGTTTTCAAAATAGAGCCATTCCATTACAGTCACAAAGCTGTACAATTCATGAGGAATGTCTTTGATTTCATCATGATCATTCAGGAAAGTTCTTTTCCAGTCATATTTTTTTACAATTGCTGAAAAGACTTTATCCAAAACTTCCTCTTTATCATGATCTTTTTTTAGAATAAGCTCCGTTGCGGTAAAATATTTATTTTCAATTATTTTAATGGTCTGCTTAATATCAAAATTATTTCCCTGAAGATGATGAAGAGCAATTTCAGATGGTATTCCGGTCTTATTCACAATGATAGAGGTGCGTCCTTCTGTAAAATACTTTTCAGCTTCATCTGCATTTCCTTCGGTTTTTTCTAACAAAGCTAATCCCTGTCTGTCTCCGATAGGGATGCGTTGCTGTAATATTTCAAGCTTATCTTTATACATTTCACTCATGCGGAACAAATTTTTAGGATCAATCAGCCAACCAGTGTACTGTCGGTAATTTCCCAGTTGTTTATCTCTAAGATTACCTGTGTAGAACCAAATCTAAGCCTTCCAATCGCTATTTTCCAGGATACAGGATCACTGAAACTCTCCGGAAGATCAATTTCATGAATGTTTACAGGCATTTTATAATTTACCAGACCTTTGATATCCTCTGCGTGAAAATCTTCAAGGTCAGCTCTTGCAAAATCCTTGTATTTTTCTAAATGAACATTAATTAATTCTAACAGAAAATCAATGTGCTTTTCTTTTAATCCGGTGAGTTTAATTTTATTCTCATTTCCGCCGTGTGTTCTTAATTCTTTATTGATGGGTGCTAAAAGTTTTTTCAATTCGTCCCTTTTCGTACTGCTCATGTATTTTGGTTTTAACGGTTAATTTAGAATCTGAAATTTAAGATTAAAATTTTTATCAGTTTGAAAGAATAGACCATTTTGTTTTTTTTATGTGGTTTAGCATTTAAAATGAGATAAATAAGAGTTCTAATATTTTTGTAAGTTTGTGAAAACAATGCAGACTACAAATGAATTTTGAAGATTTTATCATATCCCCAAGAAATTTCAGGACAGAAAACTGGCAGATCGGAGCGGGAATCACGAAGGAAATAAAGGAAGACAGCATCGTACTCCTTTTCGTTTCAGATTACAGAGGTGCGAACGGTGATGCGGAAGTTCAGGATTTTTCAGGAATCAGGAACGAGTTTTACAAACTGTCGCAACTGGATTTTGAAATTCCGATTGTGGATCTTGGAGACCTTGTTTCAGGAAAATCGGTTCAGGATTCTCACTATATTCTGCAGGAAGTATTGTCGGCTTGTCATTACAAAAGAGCCATTCCGGTAATTGTGGGCGGTTCCAATGATTTTGCTTTTTCGCTTTTTTCGGCACTTAACTTCCATACCAAAAGCATCAATTATACACAGATCAGCAATATTATTTCGCTCAAACAGGGCGAAATGATTAATGAACACACCTTTTTAAGTAAGATTTTCGGAGCGAAAACTTTTTCCATTAAAAATTACCATCATCTAGGCTACCAAAAACATCTCAATGAAGCAGATTCGGTAAGATTAATCAAAGAAGTTGAGTTTGATATTATCCGACTTGCCGAAATGATGAATTCCACCGAAAAAACAGAACCCTTCTTCAGAAAAGCGGATCTCGTGACGGTAAACTGTGATGCCATCGAAAGTTTCGGTGAACCTTTTTCCATAAATCCGCAGGTAAACGGACTGAACCGAAGAGAAGTCTGCGCGTATATGAAGGAAATCGGCCTAAGTGAAAATTTAAAATCTGTCGGGATTTTTAATTATAATATTTACTCCGAAAGCCAACTGAATCATCAGCTTTTAGCGCAAATGATCTGGTATCTCATCGAAGGAATCAATATTCAGCGGTCACACCCGAAAGAAAGACATTATGAAGTGTTTTATGTTTTGGTAGACGACCGACAATATGCCTTCAAACGCGATACCTTTAGTAATCTTTGGTATTTCGGGGAGGATGAAAATATAGAAAACTGCGTTCCCTGCTCCCGAAAAGATTTTGATGATGCCAAAAAAGGCTGGCTGAATGCACGACTGACGAAAATATAATGTATGAAAATTGTTCCCTCAAAAATTTCTGTTATTGTTCCCGTCTACAACGTTGAAAATTATCTCGCAAAATGTCTGGATTCATTAGTGAGTCAAACCCATCAGAATATCGAAATTCTGGTCATCAACGACGGTAGCAAAGACGATTCGGAAAAGATTATTCAGGAGTATGCTCAGAAATATCCCGAAAAAATAAAACCATTTACCAAAGAAAACGGCGGATTGAGTGATGCCCGGAATTTTGGCATCGATCATGCAACGGGAGATTATCTTGGATTTGTAGACAGTGATGATTATGTTGCGCCTTCCATGTTTGAAGAAATGGTACATCTTGCGGAAAAACACCAGTCGAAAATGGTGATCTGCAATATTCAAAAGGTTGATCAAAACGGAAATATTACGCAAAAGCTCACCCAGATTCCCAATATGCCCGAAAAAATTGATCTCGAGAAAAACCTTTCTGTTTTTTCCGATCTCAGCTATTTTGCGTGCAATAAATTGTTTAAAAAAGAACTTTTTCGGGAAAAGAGATTTAAAAAAGGAGTTCATTTCGAAGATATTCAGCTTATTCCGCAGCTTTTGCTGGAGTGTGACACGATTTCACAGACCCAGAATTTCCATTATCAGTATCTGGAACGTACCGATTCTATTACCAAAACCCACACAGAAAAAGGGCTTGATATTCTGAAAGCCATAATGGATGTGGAAAAAGTTTACGCCTTATCGAAATACCGTGACAGGAAAGAGGAACTTAAAAATTTTCAGATTTTTGAAGGGGTCTATTCTTTTCTGGCTTATCTTGCTTTTGTAAAAGATGAGAAGGTTTTTTATAACATGTCGGAAAAATTAGAGATATTTATAAAAGATAGAAGGCTGAAATTGAAAGATATATTGAATTATAATCGTTTTGATAAGAATTATCTGCTATCTTTGCCACTGAAAAAAAAGATATTTTATCTGCTGTTTTTTGCAGGACAGAAAAAGCTGATAAGAAAATTAGTGTAAACACAAATGTAAGTACTGTGTTGCGTTGCTCATGAGCCGACAGAAGGTTTTTAAGTCGCTGAACCTTCTAAGTACTTGAATAGAAGAAAAATGAAGAATTTTGAATTGTTCTTAAACCAGTCGGGGATTCCTATTTTTTATGTAAAAGTAGGCTTTGGTTTTTTGTTCTCTTTTTTAATTACCTATTTCTCCGTTCCTACGATTATCAAGATTTCCCGAAGGAAAAATTTAATGGACGAACCCGGAATAAGAAGTTCCCATCTCCGGAAAATTCCTAATCTTGGAGGAATTGCCATTTTCTACTCCATCGGAATCTGTTCGTCTATTTTTGCGTACGAACTCTTTGATCTGTATAAATTCCTGTTTGCCTCGCTTGTAATCCTTCTTTATATTGGGGTGATGGATGATATTGTGGTGATGAGGGCTTATAAAAAGCTGGTCGCACAGATTGTGGTTTCGGCGTTTATAGTAATCGGATCAGACATAAGGATCAGAAGTCTTTTCGGGATTTTCGGGATCTACGAGATGAGTTATTTTATAAGTGTTCTGTTTAGTATTGTTACTTTCATCATCCTCATCAACGCATTTAATCTCATCGACGGAATAGATGGTCTTGCTGGAGGATATTCTGTAATATGCAGTGCCCTTTTCGGAATCAGTTATTACAGATTGGGAGAATATAATTATCCTCTGGTTGTTTTATCTGCCATAATCATCGGTGCAGTTCTGGCATTTTTATATTATAACTTATCAAATTACCGAACCAATAAAATATTTATGGGCGATACAGGCTCCATGCTTTTAGGATTTCTTCTTGCCTTTACTTCTATTTGTTTTATTGATATTTTCATCGACAAAAAACTTCCCGGAGTTCCGAGATATCATCTTCAGTCTGCTCCGGTAGTAGCGGTAGCGATATTAATTCTGCCCATTGTGGACACCCTGAATGTTATCATTGTAAGATTAATTAATAAAAAATCGCCATTTGATGCAGATAAAAACCATATCCATCATAAATTGCTGAAGCTTAATCTTACACACAGAAGATCAAGTTTTTATATCGTTGTGTATTACCTTTTTATTGTAACAGTAGCTTATTATTTCAGACATATAAATGTAAATCTTCTATTACTGATTATACTTTTCCTGGGTTTTTTAGGAGCTTATATTCCAGATTTTATTTATCTTTTGAAGAATAATAAAAAGACTATCAATTAAATCTTTACTTTTGCAAACAACTTGAAAAATATGATGAAGAATTGTAAGCATTTATTACTTTTAGCCCTGCCGCTTTTAATCACCACCTCTTGTATCACTACAAAAGATGTACGATATATGCAGCCCAGTGAAAGCCTTGTTATTAACGAAGAAGGTTTGATCCCTTATAACATTCCGGTTTACAGAATTACGAAGAACGATATTTTGAACCTTAATATTGTGACAACTCCTAAAGGAGATGCTGCACAGTTTTATTCTTCCATGAATACTTCCGGATCTGCCACAGCGCCTTCTACAAATACGATTGCTACGGGAGGAGGAATGATGTCTTCCGGTGGAGGAAATACCGGAGGAAATGTGGTTTTCTATTTTAATGGTCTTAAAGTAGATGCCAACGGAGATATTAACGTTTTCGGTATAGGATTTATAAAAGCAGAAGGAAGAACCATTGCAGAAATCAGCAGTGAAATTCAGGATAAGGTTAATGAAAACTTTCAGGAAGGTAAATCTGAAGTACGTTTAAATACCAACGGAATTACGTTCTATGTTTTAGGAGATGTAGAAACAACGGGAGTTACCGGCGAAAAAGTAGTTCATAAAAATACACTTACCATTACGGAGGCTTTAGCAATCAGTGGTGGATTAAACAGAACGGTTGATCGTAAAAATATCGTAATTCACAGAAAATTACCGGAAGGAATTAAAAAAGCGATCATCGATCTTACTCGTGAAGATGTTATGAATTCTCCTTACTATTACGTACAAAACGGAGATGAAATCTATCTGAATACAAGAGCGAAAAGTCTGAACGGATTGGGCAAAGATCCTATCCAGACCTTAACAACAGGAGTTTCAGTGATTACCACTGCATTGTCGATCTATCTACTTCTAAAAAACCTTTAATATTATGATTCCAGGAAAAGAAACAAAGGTAGAAAAAGCAGATTCGCAGAAAGATAAACACGGAAGTTTCGCTTTATTTGATATTGAACACTTTTTACGCAGAGTGCTGAGAAACTGGTACTGGTTTGTATTAATGTTTTTTATTGGCTACGGAATTTCATGGATGTACAGTAAATATTATGCCCAGAATATTTATGCCTCCAACTTATCTTTAAGTATTTCCAATAATACTTCAAGCTACTTTACACCAAGCCAGTCTATTAACTTCATCTGGGGACAGGGAGGAAATCAGGACGGAGTTTACCTTAAAAAAATGCTTTTATCCAGAACCCACAATGAATTTCTGATTAAAGAACTTGATCTTTTTGTAAATTATTCTACAAAAGGAGTCATCAAATCAACCTATCTGGATAAAGACGACTCTCCTGTTTTTTTACAGATCGACAGAAAGCACGGTCAACAGGTAAATTATCCAATCACTCTGGTTCCAAAAGGAAGAGACTCCTATGAAGTGGTATTGCCGGAAGAAGGGCAATCGCCCAACCTGTATAGCTTTGAATCTGAAAGTTATACAACCATTAATCCGTTTGAAAGACCTGCCAATAAAATTATTCGTGTAGGAGATTGGTATACCTCACCTAATCTGAGATTCAGGCTGTTAAAAAATCCTGTAAAACCGAAAATTAAATTAACCAATATTATTGTTAATTTAAATACTGTTAACCAGACCGTTAATGATATTGTTTCTACTATTAGTGTGGAATTTGATAAGGAGATTAATACGATTATGATAATCAGCAAGACCGGTTATAATCTTAACAGTACAGTGAACTTCCTTAATATGTCTGTAAAACAGCTTCAGAAAAAAAGACAGGCAGATAAAGTTTTGGTAGATCAGAATACCAATGTTTATTTAAAGGAAAATCTGGATAATATCAGAAAAAAATTAGATTCGAGTGCTAATGTTCTGAATTACATGAAAACAACAGAAAAGCTGTACGACATAAAAGACAGGGATGAAAAGTCTTTAACAGAAATAAAAGATCTTGAAGCAAAGAAAGCTGATATTGAAAGTAAAATAAGCTCTCTGAATCAGATTAAAAACAGCTTGGAAAGCCAGAATTTTGAAAAAATGATCAGTACCAATGCGGCTGGTTTTCAGGACGGACTTTTCAGTGCTTCTGTTGCAGAGCTTAAAGCCTTATATCTTAAAAGAAGAGAGATGGCTTTAATCTACAAGCCCAATTCTGAACCCATGAGAGAAATCAACAGGTTGATCAATGAAGCAAAAGTCAGCTCAAATGGTGCTTTAAGGAATTATTATACAGCTTATTACACAGAAATTAATAAAATTAACCAGAAAGTAGGAGATGCAAACTCCGAACTGGCAACATATCCTGAAAAGCAGAGAAAATATTTGGATGCAGAGAGAGGATATAACATGATTGAAGCTACTTATAACAGTTTACTGACGAGACAGAATGATACTCAGCTAAGAATGGCAGCAAATCAATCGGATATCAGCGTAATCGACCCTGCTAAAAATGTAGGACAGCCGCCGATAGGTCCTAATATAAAGGCAACAAAAGCGGCAATTATCGGAGGACTTCTTGCTTTGCCGTTACTGTTTATTCTGCTGGGTGAGATACTGGACAGCAAAATCAGAAACATTAAAGAATTGCTTAATGCAACTAAAATTCCGCTTCTTGGGGTTATCGGAAACAATAATCATGAAAATATGCTTACCGTTCTGGATCAGCCAAAATCTTCTGTTTCAGAAGCTTTCAGAGGAGTTAGAGCGAATGTAAGATTCTTATCCGGAGAAAATGGAGGAAGTAAGGTTATTTTGGTAACGTCCTCAGTTGGAGGCGAAGGAAAAACCTATGTCTCTATTAATTTAGCTTCTGTTCTGGGGTTAAGTGATAAGAAAACCATCCTTTTAGGAATGGATTTAAGAAAGCCTAAGATTTTCGGAGACTTTAAGATTGATAATAAATTCGGAATTTCAAACTATCTTACAGGAGAAGTAGAAATGAGCCAGATTATCAACAAAACAAGAATTCCGAACCTTGATGTGGCAACTTCGGGACCTATTCCTCCGAATCCGTCCGAGTTATTAATGAGTGATAAAAATATCAAGTTCATTGAAGACCTTAAAGAGATATATGATTTTATCATCATCGATTCTCCTCCGGTAGGTCTTGTTGCAGATTCTTATGAACTGATGAAGCACTCAGACGCCAATATTTATGTAGTTCGTCATGAATATACGGAGAAATATATGCTGAAAATGATTACAGAAAAATATCATGGCGGAGAGATAGGGCACTTAGGTCTTGTGTATAACGACTATAATACGAAGCAGGGATATGGTTACGGATACGGCTATGGATACGGTTATGGATATGGTTATGGCTATTTTGATGAAGACAAAAATTACAAAGAACCAATGCTGATAAGAATTAGAAATAAAGTACAGTCATTATTCAATAAAAAATAATACATTTAAGCCCTCATTTAATGGGGGTTTATTATATCATGATAATTTTCATTCTATTAAAAAAAGAATAAATTTGCTAGTTTGTCGTTTACTTTATAACAAATTATGTTTTTTTGTTTATTTTTAACTAAACATTAAGATTATCATTAATATAAAAAAGTTTTATATTTGCAAAAATTAAATTTTAAAATAACCATAAATCCATATTCTTTTATGAATAGAAAATTATTGTTTAGCTTCCTTGCCGCTCTAGGAACTGTGGTAAGTGTTAAAGCACAAAGAAACGAACTTGGAGTTCGTCTAGGTATGAGTAACCTAGTTGGGGATATAGGGAGAACGAATTATATTTTACAAAAGCCATTGGATTTAAGTAAAGCGTCAGATTGGGGTGTTCCTTTTTATGGTGGAATTTTATACAGATTTAATTTTAATCCTCACCAGACTGTAAGATTGGATCTTGGATATAATCAGATCCAGTTCAACGATAAGGTGGCGAAAGAAGAATATAGAAAAAACAGAAACTCATTCGGGAAAAATAATGTTTACGAGGCAAGCTTAGTCTTTGAATATAATTTCTTCCCGGTAAACAACGAGCAGAAAAGTATGGTAAGCCCATATATTTTCGGTGGGGTAGGAGCTTTAATGTTCGATGCGCCCAAAGCTACGTTAGTTAATGATTTCAGAAGAGATGCAGATGGTGTGGCGCAGGCTCCAATTAATGAGCTGGATTTTACAACAACTCCGGTGTATTCTACAGGAACCAAAACCACAATGCATATTCCTTTTGGAGTAGGTTTAAAATATAAATTTAATTATAACTGGGCAATTTTTGCAGAAGCTACATTCAGATATACGCTTACGGATCAGTTGGATTACAGCAAAATTCAAAGCAAGGATGTAGTGGCTACATATAACGGAGATATTCTGAGCCCCGTTACAGGCGGATCTCTTTTGCAGACAGATGCTTATTATGTAGTGTCTAAAGAAAGAGAAGCTGCAATTATAGGAGAAAGGAACGTTGGAGACTTTAAGTCTAAAGACTGGATAAATACCGTGAGTCTTGGGCTTACTTATTCGTTTGGAAGACCTCCATGTTATTGTGATTAATATGTCGTTGATAAAAGATAAAATAGATCCTGAGAATTTACCACAGCATGTGGCTATCATCATGGATGGTAACGGAAGATGGGCAAAATCTCGTGGCGAAGAAAGAACCTTTGGTCACAAGAATGCCATTGATGCGGTAAGAAATGCCATAAATGCGTGTAATGAGATACATATTCCGTATTTAACTCTTTATACCTTTTCTTCGGAAAACTGGAACCGTCCGGCAGAGGAAGTAAATACTTTAATGAATTTACTTGTAGAAACCTTATTGCTTGAAGCGGAAGAAATTTTCAGCAAAGGGTTAAGAATGCACGTTATTGGAAATCTCGAAAAACTTCCCTCACTTGTAAAAGATCAGCTTTTACGCGTGGTGGAACTTACAAAAGAAAACACAAAAGGCAATTTGGTACTGGCAATCAGCTATGGTTCGCAGCATGAAATACTAAATGCCGTTAAAAGCATCAGCGAAGATGTAAAGAAAGGAAAGGTAGACATTGAAGACATCGATGAAAAATTATTCGAAAGTCACCTCTACACAAAAGATTTTCCACCCGTAGATCTTTTAATAAGAACCAGCGGTGAGATCAGAATCAGTAATTTTCTCCTTTGGCAGATCGCCTATGCAGAACTGCAGTTTTTAAACGTTCTGTGGCCGGATTTTTCAAAAGATATTTTCTTTCAGTGTATTGTAGATTATCAAAACAAAGAAAGAAGATTCGGTAAAACCGGAGAACAGATAAAAATTCAGTAAAATTTAAGAAAAGAAAGACTACGATAAAATGAAGTTTAGACTATTACCCATCATTATGTTTGTTGCTTCTGCACATTTTTATGGACAGGTAACTCCACAGGACAGCACACAGGTGAGCAAATCTGTACAAGCAGAAAACCAAGCAGGGACGTACACCTTAAAAGACATCGTTGTAGATGGGGTTAAAAAATATACGCCGGCTCAGATCCTGAGATTTACAGGTCTGGTAAAAGGAGAATCAGTAGATATTCCGGGGCAGAAAATCAGCAATGCGGTAAAAAAACTTTGGGACACTCAATCTTTTTCTGAAGTAGAAGTGTATGTGCAAAGTATTGAAGGCGAAACTGTTATTCTGAAATTTTATCTGCAGGATCTGAAGGATCTTGGAGAGGTTAAATTTACGGGTAAAGGAATCGGAAAATCCAAAAATGAAAAAATGGCTAAAGACAATAATCTGAAGCCGGGAACAAAAATTACGCAGAACTTAGTTTCAAGTCTTAAAACAAACGTTCCTAAAGATTTCATTAAAAAAGGATATGCAGATGCTAAAATTTCCATTCAGGAAAAAGTAAATGCAGGAGATCCAAATTTAGTAGACTGGACGATCAATGTAGATAAAGGCAAAAGAATTAAGATCGATCATATCGAATTCGAAGGAAATCAGTATGTATCAGACAGAAAACTTAGAAAAAAAGCCTTTAAAGAAACAAAACAAAAAAGATTCGGTATTGGCGGAATCCTGAAATCTTCAAAATTCATTGAAGATAAATATCAGGAAGACAAGCAAAACCTAATCAGCTATTATAACTCTTTAGGATATAGAGATGCTGCTATTGTTTCGGATTCTGTTTGGAGAAACAAAAGAAACAATTACGAGATCAACGTAAAACTTAAGGAAGGAAAACAGTATTACATCGGAGATATTACATTCACCGGAAATACGGTGTATTCTACAGACTATTTACAAAGACTTTTAGGATATAAAAAAGGAGATATCTACGATGCGGTAGGCTTTAATAAAAAAGTAGGAGAAGACGGAGGTAAAGAAGACGATTCGGATATCAAATCCAGCTACATGAACAACGGTTACCTTTTCTCAAACGTTACACCGGTTGAAAAATCTGTAGACGGAGATAAAATCAATCTTGAAATCCGTATCAACGAAGGTGAAAAAGCAACTTGGAATAAAGTAACTTGGGAAGGGAATACAACCACTCATGACCACGTTATTCTTAGAGCTTTAAGAACAAAACCGGGAAATCTGTTCGCTAAAAGTGATATCAAAAGAACATATTTCGATTTAGCCGGAATGCAGTTCTTTGATCCTCAACAGGTTGGGCAGGATATTCAGCCGAATCAGCAGGATAATACGGTAGACATCAACTGGAAATTAGTGGAGAAAGGTTCTTCTCAGGTTCAGTTACAGGCAGGTTACGGAGGTAACAGCTTCATCGGAACTTTAGGATTAACATTCAATAACTTCTCTTTAAAGAATTTCCTTAAATTCAAAGACTTTAAGCCGGTTCCTCAAGGTGACGGACAAACGTTATCGCTTCAGGCACAGGCTGGACAATATTTTCAGAATTATGGAATTTCATTTACAGAGCCTTGGTTGTTCGGAACAAGACCAACTGCACTTTCTGTAAGTTTAAATAACTCAAGAGTAAAATATTCTGATGTTTACGGAAATGCACAGAAACTGAATATTTTCTCAGCTTCAGTTGGTTTGAACAGATATTTGAGATGGCCGGATGATTATTTCTCATTGTATACAGGTCTTCAGTACCAGAAGTACGACTTTAAGAACTATCCGTTCCAGTTTGGAGATGCTACAGAATATTATGGTTCTGCCAACAACTTAAGTATCAACTTAGGATTAAGCAGAAACTCAGCAGGTATCGACCCAATTTTCCCGACAGTTGGTTCTAATATAGACTTATCGGTGAAATTTACGCTGCCATATTCAGCATTCAACAATAAAGATTACTCTACTTTAAGTCCTACAGAGAAATACAAGTGGATGGAATTCTATAAAGTGAAGTTCAAAGCAGATGTTTATAACGAGATTATTGGTAAATTGGTATTGAGATCTTCTGCGGAAATGGGCTTCATGGACGGATATAACTCTAAATTGGGAGCACCGCCGTTTGAAAGATTCTATGTAGGAGGTACTGGTTTATTCGGAGGTAGATATGATGGTAGAGAATTGATCCCGTTAAGAGGTTATGAAAATGCTTCTACGTACGGAGGAACTTCTGAAGATATTACTCCAACAGGAGGAGGTACTATTTATAACAGATTTACGTTAGAATTAAGATACCCGATTTCATTGAACCAGACTGCAAAAATTTATGCATTAACGTTTGCGGAAGGAGGTAACGTTTGGAATTCTTGGGGAAATTATAATCCATTCCAGTTGAAAAGATCAGTAGGTGTCGGTGTAAGAGTATATATGGGAGCATTTGGTTTAATTGGATTTGATTTCGCTTACGGATTCGACAAAACAGTTTCAGGAACTGAGCCTTCTGGATGGAAGACACACTTCTTGATGAACCAATCATTATAATCCACCCTATGAAAAATTTTAGAATTGTTTTATCATTTGTTTTATTCCTGCTTTTCGGTTTAAGCAATGCACAGAAAGTAGGCGTTGTAGATACCGAATACATCCTGAATAAAATGCCTCAATATAAAGAAGCCGAAGCAAGACTGAATGCACAGATTGATACATGGCAGTCCGAACTTCAGAACCTTCAGTCTGAATACGAAAGAAAAAGATCTGCTTTTGAAAGTGAAAAAGTTCTTTTAATCGGAGATCAGCTTAAATTGAGAGAAAAAGAAGTAATGGATCTGGAAAAAAACATCAAAACAACAACGAGTTTACGTTTTGGTGCCACCGGAGAAATAAAGAAACTGAGAACAAATCTGGTTCAGCCTTTTCAGGATCAGATCTGGGAAGCTATCAAAACAATGTCTGAAAAGAACGGTTTGGCGATAGTTTTAGATAAAACAAGCAATAATGTTATTTTTCTTCAGAAAAGATCCGACTATTCGGATAAAGTTTTAGCAATCTTATTAAAAGATGCTGAACCCAAAGAAAAAGGCAAAACAAAAAAATAAAAGTTTAACTTTTATTACATTTACAAATCTAAAAACAAAATTAAATTATTTATTTACCAGTTATGAAAAAATTAAGTGTATTATTTGCAGCGGTAATGATGGTTGTATCGGTAGGTATGGCAAAAGCTCAAAAAATTGCAACTTTAGATGTTATAGGAATTCTTAACGCAATGCCTGAAAAGAAAAAAGCAGATGCGGATCTTAAAACTTTCTTAGATACTAAACAAGCAGAAATCAAGAAAAAAGCAGATGCAGGACAGGCTAAATTAAAGCAGTATTCTGAAGAAGCTCCAAAGAAAACAGCTGAAGAAAACAAAGCAAGAGAAGCAGAATTGGCAAAAATGCAGGAAGAAATCCAGCAGATGAACGATAAAGCTCAGAAAGATTTCGTGGCTAAGCAGGATCTTGCTTACGAACCAATCGAGAAAAAACTGAACGAGGCCGTGTCTAAAGTAGCAAAAGCTAACGGTTATGACTATATAATGGATGCAAATTCTTCTGCATTCGTATTCAAAGGAGGACCAGATGCAACAGCTGCAGTGAAAAAAGAATTGAATATTCAGTAATTTTTTAGAAATTAATAAATATTTATAAACATGAACCATCTCACTTCGAGGTGGTTTTTTTATTTTTGCGGAATGGAAAAAGAAGTATCAACCACGGTAAAGGTCAGATTCAGCGACTGCGATCCCATTGGTCATTTAAACAACGTGAAATATCTGGACTATATGTTCAATGCCAGAGAAGATCACGTAGAAACATTTTATGGTTTCACGTATGAAGAATACACCAAAATGACGGGATGCACGTGGATTGCAATTCAGAATGAAATAGCGTATTTAAAGGAAGTGCGGTATAATACCTCGGTTGTTATCAGCAGCAAAACCATTGAAGTGGCAGACAGAACGGCAAAAGTGGAAATCCTGATGAAAAGTTTAGACGAGAAAACAATTCATGCCGTATTGTGGGTTACGGTAATCTACTTTAATGTTAAAACAAGAAAATCCGAAGTACATCCCGAAGAAATTAAAGAAACATTCAATAAGTTTTATGTAGATTTGGAACAAAAAGATTTCCAGTCGAGAGTTAAATATTTAAGATCACAAAACGCGAGAAACTCATGATGAAAAAAATTTTAGTAGTAGGAGGAAACGGGCAGTTAGGAAACTGCATCAGAAAAATTGCTCCGGATTTTGAGCTGGATTATGAATTCATTTTTACAGATTCACAGACTTTAGACATCACCAACGAAGATCAGATCAATACTTTTTTTACGGAAAATAAACCGGATTACTGCATCAACGCTTCAGCTTATACAGCGGTAGATCTTGCCGAAACTGAAAAAGAAAAGGCTTTTGCGGTAAATGCAGAAGGAGTGGCTTCCCTTGCACAGGCGTGTAAAGATGCTAAAACAACGTTTATCCACGTTTCCACAGATTATGTCTTTGATGGAGAAACCAATTTAAGTTATTCCGAAGACGATTTCACAAGTCCGATCGGAGTATACGGAGAATCTAAATTAAAAGGAGAAGAGCTTGCACTGGAAATTAATCCTAAAACCATTATTTTAAGAACTTCATGGCTGTATTCCGAGTTCAATAAAAATTTTGTGAAAACAATGCTCAATCTTTTTTCTCAGAAAGACGAGTTGGGAATTGTGGCAGATCAGTTCGGGCAGCCTACCAATGCGAACGATCTGGCTGAAGCCATCATGGAGATCATTGAAGCTAAAGAAAAAAAATACGGAGTTTTCCACTTTTCAAACTATCCCGAAACAACCTGGTTTGAATTTGCAAAAAAAATAGCTGAATTTTCTAAATCTTCAGTTAAATTAAATGCACTAACCACCGAGCAATATCCTACGCCGGCAAAAAGACCCAAAAGAAGTACAATGTGTCTGGATAAAATTGAAGAAACGTATAAAATAGAACCCAAATACTGGGAAAATAGTCTCGAAGAATGCGTTACCATTCTTACACAATAATATATATAGAATGAAAAATCTCATCATAGTTGCTTTCGCTTTTCTTACCCAGCTTTGCAGCGCACAGAATGTGTACCTTACGAAAGTTCAAAAAACGAAAGAGAATACCGATAAATTCCTGTACAAAATTAATGAAGAAATAAAAGATGCCGAATATTTGGGCGAAGTCGAAGTTCAGGGATTCTGGAAATACGACGATGAAGTTTTTTCATTAGTCTATAAAAAGGCAAAAGAAATCGGGGCCAATGCATTTTCATGGAAACCTTTTGAAAACATCGATGGAACTCCCCAGAATTTCAATCCTTCCAATTACAGATTAAATCTTTATTTTCTTCCAAAAGATCAATTCAAAGATCAGACAGGGTATATGTATATTTTCGCTTCTTCAGAAAAAGATCAGAAAATTGCGATCAATAAAACCGATTATATGCTTTCACCAAGATCATACTTAAAACTGAAAACGATTCCGGGTGAAGTATATACAATTTCCACAAAGAAGCTATTAGGCTCAACCATCAAAATCCAGCCTAAAGACAATAGTTCTAATCAGTATTTCCAGATTTCGGCTACAAAAATAAAATCAGACGAAAGTGGAGTAGGCGGACTTAATCTAAAAAGCGGCGATATTATAGGTCTCGAAAAATCCTACGGAGAATTTTTAAGCACCATATATAATAAAGAAAAGCAGAGTAATTAAACTCTGCTTTTTCATTTATAAATAATTTTCTTGCCTCCTCAAAAAACTTTTCTTCTTCATCTTTTTTCTCAGCCCACAAACTCCTTTCTCTCCAACACTTCCACCCTCAAACCATCCATTTCCCATTCAATCCAACAGAATTTTTCTTCAGAACTCAATATTTCCGTCTGTCTTCCATGATTTCACTGTCCGGTAAACTGTTTTTCAGAATTAAAACTATCAAATCGATTAATGTGGAAAACTGTGAATACCCATATAAACTCAAATAAACCAGTGTTTTATAATCTAAAGTTACCCACAATAAGCATTCCAGTGTAAATATTATGTTAAATATATTTGGAAGAGGAAGGTTAAAGTCTCTATCTTTGCCCCACTGAAAACGAGAGTTGATCAGTAAGCGCAGAAGAGCTTTTAGAGAAGCATATAATTTACGATTCCTGAAAAGAGGCGATGCGTCTTTTTTAAGAGATTCTGATATTTTCCTTCATTATTTTAAAATAAAAAAAACTTAAAATAAAACTTGCGGGAATAAAAAAGATCAGTATCTTTGCAGTCCCTAAACGGGGAAGCGCAGGAGTGAATGATT
>NZ_MVAG01000045.1 GCF_002177115.1 Chryseobacterium mucoviscidosis
AGTTCAAGAACTTCTAATTTTTCAAAAGCTGACAAGTTGCTCGCAGAGCAGTGGTCAACACCAGAGAAGCAGTGGACAAAGGCTGAAGTGGCAATATGGAGAACAAAAAACAAGTATACTTGGCATGAACTTAATGATGGAAAAACCATACAATTGGTTCCGAGTAGTGTTAATTCTAAATTTGGACACCTTGGTGGTGTAAGTGAAGTTAAATAAGAAAGGACGATACTCTAAAAATGAAAAAAGATGAGTTGTTTGGAGAAATTGTTTATGAAGA
>NZ_MVAG01000027.1 GCF_002177115.1 Chryseobacterium mucoviscidosis
GAATGAGTGATCGTCAGGCAGCCTTAGATATGGCGCTTAAACAAATAGAAAAGCAGTTTGGTAAAGGTTCGATTATGAAACTCGGCGAACAAACTGAAACGAGAATTTCAACAGTTTCGAGCGGTTCTTTAGCGCTCGATGCGGCTCTTGGAGTGGGCGGATACCCGCGCGGCCGGATTATTGAAGTATACGGGCCTGAAAGCTCCGGTAAAACGACGGTGGCGCTTCATGCGATTGCCGAAGTTCAGCAGCAGGGCGGACAAGCGGCGTTCATCG
>NZ_MVAG01000025.1 GCF_002177115.1 Chryseobacterium mucoviscidosis
AAAATGGCCCCTCCAGAGCAAAATATCCATACCTTCCTGCAACGAACAGCGCAGCAGTTCACACTGAGCAGGAATATTGCCATCGTTTGCACGTTTCCCGACCACCAACTGGTGAATAGAGATTTCAGATTGCGTTTGCGGTGACTCCGTCATGACCTGGTTATCTCCCTGTGGCTTAGACCAATGCGGGTATAAATAGAACCGAATGGGGTAGATGAGTTATTGATAATGGTTATTATTCACATTAATTCTCAGAACGCCACCCTGAATTGTCGT
>NZ_MVAG01000090.1 GCF_002177115.1 Chryseobacterium mucoviscidosis
CAGTATGCAAAAGGAAGCTGGATTGTCGACCATTCCGGAAAGCGTTACCTTGACGGTTGTTCGGGGGCTGTTACCTGCAATCTCGGGCACGGTGTCCAAGAAGTGATTGAGCCTCTCAAAGAGCAGCTTGATGCTGTTTCATTCGTCTACCGTTCGCAGTTTACAAGTGAGCCGGCCGAACAGCTTGCCGAACTCCTGGCTGAATGGCTGCCGGGTGATCTGAATTGGTCTTTCTTTGTCAACAGCGGATCGGAAGCAGTTGAAACCGCCATGAAA
>NZ_MVAG01000086.1 GCF_002177115.1 Chryseobacterium mucoviscidosis
TGAACACAAAAACGAAAAACATGGCTTTTGCTAGCCGACTACAACGGATACAAGGTTTAATTGTAGGGAGCATTGCAAATATAATTTGTAATTACAGTTATTGTTTGTAATGATGACGCGGACACAAGGAGTCCATATGGATAAACAACTGCAAGACAAAATTCTTTCCGTAATGAGTCAATCCGAGTTAGGGCGGCGATTAGGGAAAAAACCACAAACGGTAAGCCTCTGGTTCAAAGGACGGGTTCCCGGTGAAGAGGTTTTGCGCACATCTG
>NZ_MVAG01000231.1 GCF_002177115.1 Chryseobacterium mucoviscidosis
GTAGCGCGACTGCCATGATAATGAACCGGATCGCCCGCATAGATGAGATCCTGCGTCCAGGCGGTCATCGTTCGCGCCCCCGTGGTAGCTGGCGAAGCAGAAACACGCTGCGTAGCGCTGCTGTCCGGGATGGTCAGGCAATCGCCTTCCCGATCGGCGTTTTGCTGTAAAAACGTGCGAATCGCCACGGTCATGGCTTTCGCTGCCTCAGGAGGCGTACTTTTCGCCTCGCGATCCAGAACTCTGGCAACGTACTCTTCACGATCGAGATGCG
>NZ_MVAG01000023.1 GCF_002177115.1 Chryseobacterium mucoviscidosis
GCAAACCTTTGCAAAAGAAACGCAGGATTACAAGAAAAGCTACGGATTTTCTCATATCACAAGACATGACATGCTGAAAATTCCCGAGCAGCAAAAGAGCGAACAATTTAAAGTTCCTCAATTCGATCCGAAAACAATCAAAAACATCCCTTCTGCAAAAGGGTATAACAAAAATGGAGAGCTGATCGATTTAGACGAAATGCCGACGGGACGGTTGCTACATACCACGGCTACAATCTTGTTTTCGCGCTG
>NZ_MVAG01000109.1 GCF_002177115.1 Chryseobacterium mucoviscidosis
CCGACGTCATCGGGATCACATACCGCATGACGGTCACGTAGAACGAATAAGGCCCGTCGACCGACAGTTCTCGCCCAAACCATATATCGCTGCCGTATTGAATCACGAAGGTATACATGGAGATAACCACGATAAATATCGACCACAGCCACCATGCCCACTTGCTCCATTGGTTCAATTTTCCTGCATTGATGACGGCTGTCTGCTTTTCATATCGTTTCAGATGCCGTGACAATGAAAGATACGCCGCACCGGTTAATGCTGCCAAACAGA
>NZ_MVAG01000125.1 GCF_002177115.1 Chryseobacterium mucoviscidosis
ATTTTATCACTTTTCACGGATATTGGTCAGAACTGCTCCTGTACCCGGTCTAGCTTCAAAATAAACTGCCAACGGATCAATCTTCATAATCTGGTGACCATTTGCACGCGTGATATGATATTTATAAATCTGACCTTCCTGAGCCTGACTAGTAAAGACTTCCCAAACACCTGCTTCATTACGAACCATAGGAATTTGATTCTCGACCCAATTAGTAAAATCCCCAACTAGATGAACTGCTTGTGCATTTGGTGCCCAAACCCTAAAAGTAT
>NZ_MVAG01000066.1 GCF_002177115.1 Chryseobacterium mucoviscidosis
GATGGTTATATCAAAAGCCATCTTATTCAAGCATATTAATTTTTTTAGGTGCTAAACTACTATGATTCATGATCAAAAATTTCTTCCTTTTTCTTTGCCTGACATTACAGAGGTCGAAATTCAAGAGGTGGTCGAAACCTTGCGTTCTGGCTGGGTGACGACGGGCCCAAAAGCGAGGCAATTTGAACAAGATTTTATCACATTCCTAGGTGATGAGACTCTTGAAGCGATCGCAGTAAATTCTGCCACATCAGGATTGCATCTTGCACTAG
>NZ_MVAG01000091.1 GCF_002177115.1 Chryseobacterium mucoviscidosis
ACTTTATCTAATGATTGACATTTATAACATTTCATAATACTAATTTATGAAATATATTTTAATTTAACAATACCAAAATTAGCAGTATCCACATTTTGATTCGCCAGAAAATGCGCTCGTAAATTGTCTGCTTCCATCAAATGATTTTACAGATAAGAAAACTGCTGTGTATTTAAGCTCTGCATACCGATCTGTGTAAGCATGTAATTAATAGCACTCGGTGCGGGAAGACTATAAGCTGGATTGCTTCCTGCACCCCCATCCGGTCCGTAGCTTCCTCCATTTCCTATTTAATTATAAAATTCATCCTGAAAACAACTGTTAATAATTTGTGTATCGTAATAAGCCGCATTAATTGTTCCTGCATAAGCACAGGGTTTTCCCGGAAAATGCAAACCTTCTATACAGGAGACTGGTGTAGTAATTACTGTATAACAGCCAATTGCAGTCTTAGCGGCTGTTTTTGCAATCCCGTTCTCGAAAGAAAGACTGGATATAAGTTCTCCGTTGTAAGACTTATAATGTACCGTACCCGAGAAGGTTGTAAGATTCAGATAAGGAATTGGCGTACTGGAAATATATTGTGCGATAAAGAATGATTCCCTTTCTCCTGTAGTGTAAACGATTATCTCATAAACCGTATCATCTTTTTTAGTAAAAGTACTGTAAGATGTTTTGTTGCCTTTCTTTACAACATCTACCGGCTGGTTATCAAAAAGCAATGCAGCGTAAGAATTGGATTTTGAAAAGTAATTGGACGAGTTTATTTTCGTTTCTAAAAAATTTTTAAAAGCAGGAACGTCCTTCATGAGGTAAACCTTCGCTTTTTCTTTTTGAGTTTCAGAAGAAAAACTGTCGGATGAAGCATCTTCATGTGCGGCAGCTAACCAGAAATAATACCAATGCCATAAGCATTATGAAATAAGATTTTTTCATTTTGTATTGAATTAAAATTTAATGCTTCAAATATATATTTTATTCCGATACCTTACTGTTCTATTTTCGGGAGGAATAAATTTTATGAATTGGAAAGATAGTTTTTGTTACTTTTGTTATCAGTATAATATTAGATCACAATGAACATTCAGATAGGGAGTAAAATAAGAAGATTGAGAGAGACTAAAGGCTTTTCTCAGGAAGAAATGGCTGAAAGGCTGCAAATTTCTCGCTCAGCATACAGCCGTATAGAAATGGGTGAAACAAACTCTTGGGTTAATCATATTGAGAAGTTATGCGAAAATTTAGATATCAAACCGGAAGATTTTTTTATTAATTCTGAGAACAACATAAATACAAATCAGGATAACGCTTCTGCTGTTCAGTCTAATCCTCATCATGATACTCATATCACCATCAATCAATTATCTGAAAAAGTAATTGAAATGTATGAAGAACGCATCCGAGAGCTGAAAGAACAGGTAGAATTCTGGAAAACAAAGAACAGCTAAAAATTTGTAATGAAAGTTGTCATACAAAGAGTTTCAGAATCCAGCGTAAAAGTGGATGGAAAAGTGGTCGGGGAAATCGGAAACGGTTTAATGCTTCTGGTAGGAATTGATGAAAATGATGAAAAAAGCGATGCAGACTGGCTTGTACAGAAAATTTTAAACCTCAGAATTTTCGGTGATGAAGATGGGAAACTGAATCTTTCTGTTCAGGATATTCAGGGAGAGATATTATGCATCAGTCAGTTTACGTTGATTGCCGATTATAAAAAAGGAAACCGCCCTTCTTTCATTAAAGCCGCAAAACCGGATAAAGCGATTCCTTTGTTTGAGTATTTTAAAGAAGAAATTTCAAAATCCGGACTAAAAACCGAAAGCGGAATCTTCGGAGCAGATATGAAAGTTTCGTTAATTAATGACGGTCCGGTAACTATTGTGATGGATTCCGTTACAAAAGCTTAAATTCGCAGAAAATATATTTACATTCAACAATGAAAAAAACGTTATTTACCTTAGTTCTTTTAACAGGAGTAAATCTTGCATTCGCTCAGAAAACTTACACAGACGAGCAGAAAGCGTCTTACTACATCGGTCTTGATATTGCTGAAAACATGAAGAAGCAGGGCTTTCCGGCAGATCCTGAATTATTGGCACAAGGTTTTAAAGATGCTTTCGGAGATAAGGCAAGTTTATTCCCGAAAGAAGAAATGGGAACTTTTTTACAGGGCTTTATGCAGAAGCAGAATGAAAAAAAACAGGCTGAAGCAAAAGTAAAAGCAGAGGAAAACAAAAAGAAAGGTGCTGAGTTTTTAGCTAAAAATAAGCTGAACAAGAACATAAAAACCACAGCAAGCGGTTTACAATATGAAGTTCTTAAAGAAGGCGATGGTAAAGCAAAACCAACTGCTTCAAGTACTGCAAACGTAAAATACACCGGAAAATTAATGGACGGAACCGTTTTCGATTCTACGGATAAAAACGGAGGACAACCGATCGAATTAAATCTTTCAAGCGTTATCAAAGGTTGGACAGAAGGAATCCAACTGATGTCGAAAGGTGCAAAATACAGATTCTATATTCCGGCTGATCTTGCTTATGGAGACAACGGAGCAGGTGGCGTAATTCCTCCGGGAGCAACCCTTATTTTTGATGTGGAACTGGTAGATTTTAAATAATCTTTTCTATAAAAAAACAGCAAAAACGTCTTTCAGAAATCTGAAAGACGTTTTTTTAAAATAAACTTTTATAAAAAAACTAATTCGCAGGAACGCTGCTGAAATTTAGTGCAATTCTAAGGTTCATGTCAGAACTTGTCTGGTTCTTCAGTTCATAAACCGTTCTTACGGTAACCCCCGTACTTTTTACCACCTCATCTAAAAATCCTGAAGTTGCAAGATCAAGATTCAAACTTGAAGCATCTGTAGAAATATTGGTTCTTGAAGCAACCAGTCTTTCTCCTGTTCCGCTCGATGAAATGTATACTTTTATCGATTTAAAAGCATTCAGGCTTCCTCCTGCCGGAGAAACTACGGAAACTTTAGCATCCGATATTCTTACGTCTTTAATTTTTGCATTGTTATTTCCTCCAAACCAAGTCTGAACGTTGGAAGCGGTAGAAGTAGAAGAAACTTCTTTATCTGCGGGAACTCCAGTGGAAACTAACACATTGGCTGTATAAGGAAATGTATTCTGAACCAACGACTGCACCGTTCCACAACTTACCAGAGCTACTGAAGCTACTGCCGCCGTCAAAAATATATTTTTCATAATGATAAATTTTAACATTGTCTTTGCAGAAACTATACCAAAATGATGAAAATTATTCTACACTTACGGTAAAACTGCCTTTGGTATTACCGGAAGCCATATTGCTTTTACCGATGATCAGCCAAACTTCGCCCTTATCTTTTACATCATAAGTAATTTCTCTTCCAAAAGGTCCGTCATAATCTCCGTTGGGAAGTTTGATCTGGTTAAAGCGGATGTTGAAATCCTTTTCATTGGTCGAAATTTTTGCCTTTATTTTAGATTGATCGAAATTGATGATTTTAAGAATAAATTCCTGTCCGTCTTTTGTAAATTCTTCTCCTAAAGTTAACGGAAACTGTTCTGCATCTACCGTTCTGGTAATTTTACCATCCTTTACCGTTCTCATCACTCCGGTTTTAAGAACTTCTTTGGTTTTCGGCGCGTTGTTGATCACAGAATCCTTCATTTTTACGGCTGCGGAATCCATTTTAGGAGCAGAATCAGATTGTTCGCTTACGATTACTGAATCATTTTTCTGAGTTTCTGCCGGAGCAGATTCTTTTTGACATGAAACAATAAGTAAAGGGATGAGCAATAAGGATTTTTTCATAATGATAATTTTTAAGCACGATCTAAGCCGTCTTGATTTTAAAGTTTATGGAGATGCCAAAATTGTTCCATTGATTATTTAAGATGATTTTTTAATAACAATCTTTTCTGATTGATTAAAAAAACCTCACAGGTTTTTGAAACCTGTGAGGTTTGACCGAAGATCTTCTTACTTTAAATTCTGGTAATACAAAACCTGAGAAAGAAATGTTTCATTTTGTTGGAATTTCACTCTTTCTAAATTCAGAATTTCAGATTTTAAGGCATCGTTGTGATGTTCTTCGGCATAATTCAGCAATTGCTTCTCACTGAAATTAATTTGAGTTTTATGGTAGTTTGAAGCAAAGTCTTTACGTTTCCTATTTTCAGAAGTAATGATTCCGCCCCAATTGATGTAGCTGCAAACAAGGATTACTCCGTAAATATACCAAGCCATGGTGTTGAAAAGGAAAACATTTCTCTTCTGCTTCTGAATTTTAATAAAAGTGGTGACCAAGCCAATTAAAGCCAATATCAAAAATGCATAAACACCCAGTCTTTTGTAGGTAAAACCATAATTGATGATGTATTCTGAGTTTTTCACCATGGCAGAAATAACGAGAACGGCATTCAGGAAAATCCAGACTTTGGCTAACATTTTCATCAATCCGGCTTTCGGATCAAAATTGAAATTCGATTTAAAGTAAAACATGATCACCAGAATCGACATGATGATCGACAGAATGACTGCATTTACTCTTTCATGTGTTTCTTCGGAGAGTTTTACAGGACTTTTTACTGACTCGTAAAACTGTTCATAGTTGTAGGTGATGATGAAAAAGACGAGCAGAATATTCAGCGCAAATAAAGAAATTACGCCGCTCATTCTTTCTGCATCCAGATCAAGAAAAGAATAGGTGGCTTTCTGAATTTTATCTTTCTCCCCGAAATTGTTATCCAGCAATCTGTTGCTTTTGTAAATAAAACGTTCAACGGCGAAATTCCAGTAATTGAATGCGATAAAAAAGCCTAAAACAATCATAGCAAAAAGCTGCCAGAAATTGACATCAAGCTCCACATTGGTGAATAAATTGGCAAAATGATCGCTTCCTGCGGAATAGATTCCAAAGAAAACGGAGATCAGAATTAAAGGAATTATTACAAAAGCCAGTGTTTTCTGCCACAAACCGGAAACGTTTCTTTTGGGAAGCCATGCATCGAAATTCAGGATTCTGAAAAACTCTGTAAAGCAGTTCGTCACAAAAACCGGAACCAGCAAAAGGATTTTCATCCTGCGGTTTCGGGATCTGTATCCTAACAATAACAGTGAACTGACAACCGCCAGAAAGGACGGAAAATCTCCGTACCACGCAAACGCAGCACTCGAAATAATGCTCGTTACGAAAAGAAAAATAAACGTTTTGGTTCGGTTTCGTTCAGGTGTTCTGAAGAAAGTAAGCACGGCATAAATAATTCCGATAATTCCGAGATTGAGACCTACATTCTGATCATAAAATACAATGACAAAAAGCAGGGTCGTAAGAAATATATAGTGATGTGTTTTCATAGGTTAGTTTAAATGTTGGTGAAAATAAAAAAGTAAAAGGCGGCAATCGGAATATTCAACAAAATCAGCAAAGCTGAGTTTCCGTGAGATTTTTTATCTGAAACATCTGTTAAAAAAGTAATCAGTTCGGAGCAGAAAACAATCATGTTGACAACAACGGCAATAACGACATAATAAAATCCGAGCCAGACAAAAAACCAAGATTCGGAGATCCAGAATGCCAGTAAGATGATGGTTCCAAGCAGCCATGAAATCAGAAACAGACTTTTTCCGACGGGACTAAATTTTATTCGTTCCATGATTAATGCAAAACAGCGGTATTCTTCTGTTGAATGAAATCTTTCAGATGCTCAAAATTCTGCCAGAGCAAAGCTTCAAAATCCCAATGGTAAAACGGACGCATATTTTGTCCTTTTTTGTAGGCTTTGATGTAGAGTTTGTAATATTCCGGTAAAATGAGGCTTCCCAAAACAATGGCTGCCAAAAGATGGGCATTGAGCTTTCCGTTTCCTAACAGGAGAAACTGCATGGCGATTTCGTCCTCGAAATTGGTTCCGCATCCTGTAATAAGGTGATGAACATCGTGATTTTCCATTTTGGGAATCATCGTGAAACCATGTTTTTTATAAAATTCTCCCAATTTTCTGCCCAGAGAATCTTCCTGAAACTCCAGCAGTTGTTTTTCGGTAAACTGCCACTGCCTTTTCTTTTTCTTGAAATAGGTTCTGTACAGTTTCTGGGTCTTATTGTAAACGAAAAGAAGAAATTTGACGCGTATTTTTTTCATAATTTATGGGTTTAAAAAATTAATTGAAACAAGCTGAAATCCGATGATGATATAAATTATTGCTATGGGAATATTAATCAGCATAATTCCTGAAGATTTAAGACAGGCATTGAGTTTACTCTTATGAACAATTCCGTGCATTAATAGAGTAACAAGAACAATCATATTAACTACAAATCCATATTCCAAAACCAAAATTCCACCTTCAACAAGTAAATCATTTTTAGTGAGAGCATACCCGAACAAAGAGATGCTTCCTAAAATAAATGAAAGCCAAAACAGAGTTTTTCCGATAATTATGATTGTTTTTTCATTCATATTATGTTATTTTAAGTTAATGATATGGCTAAGTATAAAAAAAAGATGATTGGAAAATTAAACATCATCAATACCAAAGAATTTTTAAATTGAACACGGTTTTCAGGAAAAATAAATATAAAAGCAAACAGCAAAATCATTGAAAATAGATTAATAATCAGATTAATTGCTGACAAGAAAATCAAAGTCCCAACAAGATCATCACTAATTTTAAATACCATGCCTGCTATAATTAAAATTCCGATCAACCAACTTGCAGAGAAATAAATCAATGCAATGTTGTTATATTTACTTTTCATAATTTATGAGTGTAAAAACCGTAATTTCCGGACGCACCATAAAGCGAACCTGAAAAGAATGTCCCAAAGCACGGTTGATGTAAAGCATTCTTCCATCTTCAAGATCAATTTCTCCGGAAATATATTTTCTGTTTTTCACGGGAAGCAGAGGCGTAATGACTCCGGGAATTCTGCACTGTCCTCCATGCGTATGTCCGCTCAGAATCCATCCCTGATAACCATTCCAGATATCTTTATCACAGGCATCGGGATTATGACAGAGAATAATATTCGCTTTGGAAGGATCATAATCTTTCATCACTTTCTGCGGTGCAAAATTGGGCGACCATAAATCTTCAAAACCGATAAAATTCAGTCCGTTGCTTTCCTGCTGCGCATTATTCAGCATTGTGATTCCGAAGCTTTCCAGAATATTGCAGATATTGTCGGACGACTGAAGATCCTGCCAGTCTTTTCCGTAATCGTGATTTCCCAGAATTCCAAATGTTGCCAGATTTCCCAACACAACATGTTCCATCACTTTTTTAAGGTCTTCCGTTTCTTTAGCTCCTCCATGATTAACAAAATCTCCTGTGTACACCACGAAGTCGGGATTGTATTTTTTAGCTTTCTGAAAAGAATCGATAATGAAATTCCAGTCGAAGCGGGTTCCAACATGAAGGTCGGAAATCTGCATCAGAATTTTTCCTTCAAGATCTTTGGGTAAATTTTTAATCGGAAGTTTCCGTTCTACAAATTCCAGCCAAAACGGTTCGATCTGCCATGAATAGAGAAGAGGGAATGCTCCTATTACAGAAAGCTGAAAGATCTTTTTTAAAAATGTTTTCCGGTTCATTTATGTTTTAGTTTTTTTACAACATTAGCTTCCTGCGAAAGGAGTTCCGAAAAGCCCGACTGCCAGTTCGATCCACACTAAAGCCAGGACTAATAAAATCGCAAAGCAGATCAGCAGTTTATACCGTAAAGATTTTTTCGATCGGATGACCAGATTGATAAAGAATGCGGTTCCGAAAAGTAAAGTTCCGGCAATAATAAAATCAGCAGGAGACCAGTTCCAGCCTTCTGCAAAAAGATTGGCAAAAAATGCCGTAAGCATCAATAATGCAGGAACTGCGAAAATGATGGTTGTTTTTTGTTTTTCTAAAGTCATAATTTTCATTTTAAATTATTAAAAGTACTTTGTATTTCAAAGTTTAAAAATAAAAAAATTTAATCTCTATTTTCCGAGTAATTTTTCCAAAGCATTAAGATGTTCTGTAAAGGCTTCTCTTCCACTTTGGGTTACCCGATATGATGTTTTGGGTTTCTTGCCTACAAATTCTTTCTTCACTTCTATATATGCTGCTTTTTCCAGCGCGTTGCTGTGACTGGCAAGATTTCCGTCCGTTATTTCAAGCAGGCTTTTCATTTCTGAGAAATCAACCCAGTCGTTTACCATGAGAACGGACATAATGCCCAATCTTACACGGCTTTCGAATTCTTTGTTGAGTTGATTTATATTTATCATTTTAATTTTATCCTGTCTATTCTGAAATAATCATACACTGTTGCATCAACACCGATTGTTTCCTTTGTCTTTACATTTTCAACGGTTACAAAATCATGATCTCTGAAAAATTCAGAATTAAAATGTCTGTTGATATTTTCATTCATTAAATAAATTTCTCCAACGTTATGATGAACCTTCCAATCATTTTGCAGTCCGCTCTGCTTCAATTTAAACTGAATAACAGAAGCTAAAAATGCTGAGTAACCGATACAGTTTGCTTTTTTGGTTTCTACTAATTTATCTGTTTCATGATCACATTTATCAAATGAAAAACTAAGGGTAGAAGCTGTTTCTTTTAAAGAATTCTGAATGAGATCTTCTACAGATGTATTACTTCCAGTTTCCTTTAACCGATTTTTCAGTTTCTCGTTGGCAATATCTAAAACCGTTCTTTCTTTAATTATGTCATATGAAAAAAATATCCGGAATAAATAAGCTTTGCAGAACACAACTGCAAAAATAATGATTAAAAATATCCCCCATTTTTTCACAATTCTATTTGTATTTCTTATGCATTATCAATCCATAAACAATATGCAAAGCTCCAAATCCTATTGTCCAGAAAACCAGTCCCCATCCTAAAAAGAATAAGGAAATTAATCCTAAAACAATCTGACAATAGCCTAAATATTTTATATCCGTTAAGGTATATCGTTCCGCACTTACCAAAGCCAGTCCGTAGAACAGCAGTGTTGCCGGAGCAATAAATACAAAAAGATGATGATAAAGAAGTGCCAGACAAAAGAAGCCTCCCGTTATCAAAGGAACTGCAAAGGTAACCAAAAGTCTTTTAGTGGTTGCATCCCAAATCTTCAAACCTTTCTTTCTGCTTTTATTGGCAGTGAAAATATAACCACTGAGCAATGCCACACCCAGAATAACAACTCCAGTTACAACAAGTTCTTTTACCAATGACGGTCCGAAAATATTTCTTTCTCCATCAAAATAATCAATTCCCTCTCTCTGAAAAACAAAATATACATACACTCCTCCTATAATTGCCGCTAATCCCGCAACAACTCCGGACAACCCGCTCAAAGAAATAAATCTGGAAGAACGCTCCATCATAGAGCGAATGTGTGATAAGTCTTCGTGATAGTTTTTTGATTCCATAAAAAGAACTTTGAATTACAAAGTTACTATTTATTTTGAATCTGCAAAATATTTTTTGGGGAAATTTAGAATTTATTTCAAAAAAAAGCCGCTGATCTTATCAACGGCTCAATGTATAAATTACTTTGCTCTTAATCTTTCTTTAATAGATTCAATATTCTTTTTTGCAGAATCTTCCAGAATCAGACTTGCACTCATGTGGATTCTTGCAGGCATCAGTTCGTTAAAATGATCTGTTCCTTCCCACGAAACCTTTTTAATTAAAGCTAAAGCATCGCTGCTTCTTGAAGCCAGTGTCTGAAGGAATTTTTCAAGCTTGGCATCCATATCTTCAATGGTTTCTGAAACCGAATGATAAATATTGTGCTGTTCTGCCCATTCTGCCGATCTGAAGTCTGCATCAATTGCCATGGCTGAAAACTGGGATTTTCCTATTTTTCTTTCTACATAAGGTCCTATTACAAATGGCCCTATTCCCAGATTGATTTCCGTTAAAGCTAATGCCGAATCTTTGGTAGCGAAACAGTAATCTGCTCCACACGCAATTCCTACTCCGCCTCCTGTAGTTTTTCCCTGAACTCTTACCACGACTATTTTTCCGCAGTTTCTCATCGCATTCAGCACTTTTGCAAAGCCCCCGAAAAATTTTGTCGATTTTTCCAGTTCTTCAATTTCCAGAAGCTCATCAAAACTGGCTCCTGCACAAAAGGCTTTTTCACCTTCACTTTTTACAAGAATGGCTTTTACTTCTTCTTTTGCACCTTCATCAAGAATGGTCTGTGCCAGTTTTTCAAGAATGGCTCCCGGAAGTGAGTTGCTTTTCGGAGTTCCGAATGTAATTTCGGCAATATTGTTCTTCAGTTCTGATACTACAAATTCGTTCATTTTTAGTTTTAATTGGATTTACACAAAAATACTAAATACAGGGATTTTGAGGAAGATTTTATTTAAGTTTTTATACTCCCGGTGTTCATTACAATTCTCATTACGTAGAAATACGGAATCTTCAATTTGGTATTTTCTACTCTACCATGCATCATGCTATTGCCGTTACTTTGACATATCAATACGACATAAGTTTTTAAAGATTTTCTGGCGGCATCCGAAAAGCCATAAACAGAGTAGGAATTAAAAAAACTGAAAAATTATATTATCATGGACGACGAATTAATGGGCGTAGTTAAAGTATTCGCAGGCAATTTTGCACCTAGAGGCTATATGTTCTGCAACGGTGCTTTACTAAGCATTGCACAGTACAGTGCTTTATTCTCACTTTTAGGAACAACTTACGGTGGTGATGGTATCAGAACTTTTGCCCTGCCAAATCTTAACGGACGTACTCCGATCGGTCAGGGGAATTCAAATACCGGAAGATCTTATACTCTAGGAGAGGTAGGAGGAACAATACAAAATACTTTACTTTCTTCTAATTTACCGAGTTTTGCGAGCCAGCTAAAGGTTTCATCATCTAATGCGACAACTTCTGTGCCTACTGCAAATACATCGATCGCAGTAAGCGGTATACAGGCAGGAAGAGATTTTACGGCTGTTCCAAGCTTTGTAGATGCAGCACCTAACACGGTATTATATCCACAATCTGTTGTTTTTACAGGACAGAATCTACCGGTTAATAATATGCCTCCATATTTAGGAATTAACTACATCATTTGTGTAGAGGGAATTTATCCTTCAAGACCTTAATTTTTTTTTAAAGTACTAACAAATTAATACAATAATCATGGACGAAGAATTAATAGGAACCATCAAATTATTTGCAGGTGATTTTGCACCGAGAGGATATATGTTTTGTAATGGTGCTTTGATAAGCATCAGCCAAAATCAGGCACTTTTCGCTATCCTAGGAACAACTTATGGCGGAGACGGAAGAACAACATTCGCTTTGCCTAACCTTAACGGAAGAACACCCATCGGGGCTGGAACTTCAAACACAGGAAAAAATATTGCTTTGGGAGAAGCAGCAGGAACACCAACCAATACTCTTCTTAGCTCAAATCTTCCATCAATGATAAGCCAGCTAAGAGTTTCTTCTTCGAATGCAACAACGGCAACTCCTTCGGGTAATTCTTCGATTGCTGTTTCAGGAACATATGCAGGAAGAGATTTTCAACCTGTTCCAAGTTTTACAGATGCGGCTCCTAATACGCAAATTAATGGAGCTTCAGTAACGTTTACAGGGCAAAATGTGCCTGTTAACAATATGCCACCTTACCTTGGTCTTAATTATATTATCTGCGTAAATGGTATATATCCATCAAGACAATAATTAACAACCTAAAAATTTAAAATCATGAAAAGTACTATACTTTTTACCTTATCTGTTCTTTTTATTTCGGTCTTTTCTTTTGGACAGACCAGTACGGAACAATTTGAGACAGAATCTAATGCAAGCGCAAGCTTTACTGATAATGGAGTAATATTCAATATTCTGTCGCATGTAAATACCTACGATATTCAGGCTTCTTATCCGGGGACTGGATGGAGTGGTACCGCAATTGACAACAGATATATAGATAACTCCGGAGCGGGTAACCAATCTGCCGGAACTTCTTTTAGTATTAAGACAACATCTAATTTATTTAAAGTAAACAGATTCTGGGTTTATTTAGGCGCAGCAAATACTGCACAGAATGTAACTGGGACATTAACTATTACAGGTAAATTATCCGGAGTTACAAAATTTACTCAGACAAAAACTACAGGGTTTGTTAACTCTATTGCTACAACGAATGGATATACTTTAATAGACATGACTAATCTTAACGGACAGAATTATAGCAATATCGTTATCGATCAGCTACAAATTACTGCAGGAGGTGGTTATCAGTATATGGGATTAGATGCGTTTACATGGGTAAAAGATACCGGACTTGTATTAGCTGCCAACGAAGTAAGATCATCGAAAAAAGATTCGGGGATTTATCCTAATCCAACAAGCGGTCCACTTACCATTAAAACTGAGGAAAACAGTAAGTTTGAGGTGTACAGCCAAAGCGGACAATTGGTAAAAACAATTGAAACACAAAAAGGAACAAACGAATCTGATATTTCCGATCTTCCAAAAGGTGTTTACATGATAAAGTCTTCTAAAGAGTCTTATAAAATTATCAAAAAATAATACGCTTATCGTTAAGGTAAAAACTAATAACCATGAAATTCATTAAGATAGGTGATTGTACCATGAAAGATTTTAAAGCATAATATTGTGATGATGTCCCCTGAGCAATCGGGGGATTTTCATGTTTTCCCTCGTTCTGGCGATATTTAATATCACCGTTCTAAAACTCTCTGAGAAATTCAGGGAGTTTTAATTTTTCAGTGAGAGAATGTACTTATCAATATACAATTGTTTCTCCTTGGATTTGTACTGCTGGATGTATCTTGGATGTTCCAGAACTGTCATTTTTTCAAATAAATTGGCTTCCTTATTTAATTTTGAAATAAAATCTGCATTTTTTTTACCCAAAACAAAGACTTCCGAAATGTCGATATTCAGGGTGATATGTTTCTTTAAACAATCAATCATAAAATCTTTTACATCTTTAAAAAGTTCTTTATCATCATAATAATTGGCGTTGATCCAGCTACCTTTCGATTTCCTGACAATTGCTAAAGGAAACGGAGAATTAATATAAACATCCTGATAAAAATTTTCTGCTCCGCCATACTGCTCAATCACATCATACATAAATACTGAGGAAACTTCATGCGTATGAGCAGATTCCATTTTAATTCCGCACACGCTTTCCAGACGTTTGGTATCTGTAAAAGGAACTCCTGTAACGCCTGCTCCGTGACGACTGGGATTAATCCCTATCAGAAATTTTCTGTTATTGAAATCATTGTAATATTTATGATAAAACCTTTCCATAACAATCATGGTTTCAGGATTGTCGAGATAAGGATTAAGCACCTGAAAATCATCGGGAATATTTCCGGAGTAATGTAAGTTTCGGTTAAATTCTACTACTTCCTCAGCAAAAGTTTTCGTCATATTTAGTTTTTCAGAAAAAAATTATCCGGCTGATCTTTTTTAATCTACATCATCCTCATCTCCATCTTCGCTTAAGGCTAATTCAATATCAATAAACTGGATGTATAATCCGCAAATACTGTCATTGTTATCATAAGCAAAGTATACAGGATAAATACCGTCTCCAAAGCCACTTGCAAACATAGGAATATGATAACTGGTATCCGGAACTTTCCAGTTGATCCAGTCTCCGGCATCTCTTTGATTTTTCGGATGGTCTTTATAGCTTTGCTCGAAAAGTCCGGCGAAATAATCATCGTAAAAATTGTCAAGATCAGTTTCATCCACAAATTTATCCACAAAAGGAAGCACTTCTTTATCCGTAATACAGCCTAAACCCGCGTCCACGCCAAAACCAAAATAATCATCTTCAGTAACGCCTTCTAATTCTTCAATTCCAACCAAGGCTTCCCTGTAAACAATGGGCTTTTCTTTAGTAAATTCCACTTTAACAACAGCATATCTGTCACCCCAGTCTTCTGACTTTACCACGGCAATGGTTACAGGAAAATCACCTTTCGGAGCCTGAATAAAATACGGAGATTGGTTTCCGTTCAGATCAACAAGAGGATCTCTCACCACTATTTTACCGGAAGGAAGAGAAACATTTCCGATCTCCATCGTTTCCAATGGCTGCCCTGCAATTTCATCAGACGTAAAATAGGTTTCCAAATCCGTCGGGCATATGAGAACATCTTTTACTTCTTCATATTTCTGTAGCCAGTTTTCGTTCATTTCTTTTGTTTTATGATATAATTAAGCCTGAAAATAAGGAATAAAAATAAGGGTATCAAATATCATTAAGTTTTTAACATAAGATTATAAAAAACCCTTTCAACATAAGCTGAAAGGGAGTTTATAATTATTTTAACCGAAACAGGCTAATTAAAACGACACATTATTTATCTGTATCATTTAAGAATCTGCACAAATAACGCACGCTCTTGGAGTACTTGGCCAGCTTCCGGGAATACAGCAGCTTCCTTTAGGACACGAAGTTGGTGTACAAGACCAGTTTGGACCAGATCCTTCAATGGCTCTCAACTCTGGTCTTGAGAGTTTTTTTAAGTTTTTCATAATGATTTAGTTTTAATGATTGTTCCTACTCTTTATGCTTTTCGGATTTCGCATCCTAAAGTTAGCAATAAAATCATTTAAAAACAATTTAATCAAATAGTTATACAATTAAAAAGCAGCAATTCATTAAAGAATGCTGCTTTATATTTAAATTAATCCAAACTGCTCAAAATGATGTGTAAAATGCTTCTTGTGCATCAGTTCCCACATTTCTTTATTCAGTTTTCCGAAAACGAAATTCAGGTGTTCTGCCTGTGGATTTTCTTTATAATAAATCACAAATCTTTTTAAGTTATCAATGAAAGACTGTTTAGCAGCTTCAAGATTTTTATGTCTTAACTCCAATAGTTTTTCATCATCTGCCAAAAACGGTGCAGGGAAATCTTTCGGCATTTTTCTGTGGTTATACAAAGAATCCTGCCATTTTTCCAACTGTTCTTCAGGAGTGAAGCACTTATCAGCTTCCGGTTCGCCAAGACTTACCAAGACACCATGCTCCAGATGTTCTATCATTTGCTGCGGTGACATTTTTCCCCAGTTTGGCTGAGTAGAATCTGTTAATCCATTCAGCATTTTCTGAATATTTTTTAAGTTTAAATCGATAAAAGGAGACTGTTTTGCCACCAACGTTAAAATAGTTGCCACACAAACGATTTCATCTCTCTGATTTACGACCTCAACTAACCATTTTACAACTCCGGAAGGAATATTTCTTCCTTTTACCCCTCTGTTGATTTTTTCTTTCGCCGTTAAATACACCGTAATGGTATCTCCTGCATAAACAGGTTTAAAGAACGAACAGTTTTCCAGTCCGTAATTTGCGATAACCGGTCCTTTTTTCCCTGAAACAAACAATCCTGCCGCTGCTGAAAGAATGAAATAGCCATGAGCAACGGTTTTATCGAAAATAGTTCCGGTTAAGCTAGTTGCATCGGTGTGTGCATAGAAATGATCCCACGAAACATTGGAGAAATTCACGATATCTGCGTCGGTAACCGTTCTTCCTGCTGTTTCCAGAGAATCTCCCACCTCAACTTCTTCAAAATATTTCTGGAACGGATGTTTATCAGAATATTTTTTCTCAGCTCCCTGCTGATAAATCTTTGTAATGGCTGTTAAAATATCCGGAGAACCCTGAATAGCTGTTTTCTGAAGGAAGAAATGAAGACCGTTTAATCCGCCCATTTCCTCTCCTCCTCCTGCTCTTCCGGGACCGCCATGCATCAAAGTCGGAAGCGGAGAACCGTGACCTGTACTTTCTTTCGCACTGTCTCTGTTCAGTACAAAAATTCTTCCGTGCTGTGAAGCCATTTTCCAAGATGTTTCGGCAACGAAATTATTATCATGGGAAACGATGGAACCCACCAAACTTCCTTTTCCTCTTTTTGCCAAAGCCGCCGCTTCTTCCGCATCTTTGTAAGGCATTAATGTAGAAACCGGACCGAAAGCTTCGACATCGTGCGAGATATTTTTTTCGAATGGTTTATCATTTAAGAACAATTTCGGACTCATGAAAGCTCCGTTTTCATAATCGGCATCTACCAATTCGTGCTTTCCGTCGTAAATTAACTCGGTTTCAGCTTTAAGCAAATCAACTTTTCTTAAAACCTCATCATACTGTTGTTTTCCAACCAAAGATCCCATTCTGGTTTCTCTACTCAACGGATTTCCGATTTTTGTCTGATCTAAAGCTTTAGATAAAGCATTCTGAACGTCACCAATTAAGTTTTCGGGAACAATAATTCTACGGATCGCCGTACATTTTTGTCCGGCTTTCGTCGTCATTTCGTTACGAACTTCTTTGATGAATAAATCAAATTCCGGAGTTCCCGGTTTTGCATCCAACCCAAGAATTGAACAGTTCAAAGAATCTGCTTCCATATTGAAACGAACGGCATTTCCTGCAATCGAAGGCAGAGATTTTAATTTTCTTCCTGTATTGGCAGAGCCTGTGAACAAAACAGAATCTCCATCCTGCACATAATCCAGAATATTTCCCGGTTCACCGCATACTAATTGAACCGCCCCTTCAGGAAGAATTCCGCTTTCAATCATATCCTGAAAAACAGCGTTCGTTAAATAAGAACCGAAAGGAGAAGGTTTTACGATCGAAGGAACACCTGCTAACAATGATGTGGATAATTTTTCCAGCATTCCCCAAACCGGAAAGTTGTAAGCATTAATTTGTACTGAAACTCCTTCACTCGGCGTTAATATGTGGGTTCCCAAAAAAGTTCCGTTTGCCGAAATTTTCTGAGTATCTCCATCTACCCAAAACGGTGTATTCGGAAGCATTCTTTTTGCCAATCCTGAATACGTGAAGAATGTACCAAAACCTCCTTCAATATCTACCCAGGAATCAACGTGAGTTGCTCCTGTTTTATACGATAGTTCGTAATATTTTTTCTTTCTTTCAAGGAGATAAAGTGCTACTTTTTTAAGCATTTCTCCACGATCGTAGAACGTCATGGATGAAAGGTTTTTATAACCTACTGTTCTTCCGTAATCCAAAGCCTGCTCAAAATTCAGACCTTCTGTGTCGGAAACAGCAACCTGCTCTCCATTAACAGCATTGTACAAAGGAATTCCGTTTCCGTTTCCTTCGATCCACTCGCCGTAGATATAGTTTTTTAACTTTTCCATATTTATCTAATTTGAAAATTTGAGAATGAGTCAATTTGAAAATTAGTTTCCTATGATAAAATTTTCAAATTAGCACATTTTCAAATTATTTAATTTTACTTAATATCATCCCAGATGCTGTAATCCACCACTTTTGTAGGGATCTGCTGAACATATTCTGTAAAAGGTTCACAAGGCAAAATAGCATCTTTTCCTTCTCTTGCCAGTTCCTGATATAATCTTGTTCCTTCTGTTTTCCATCTGATCATTTCATCAGAAACATCGCGGATAATTTTTGCAGGACTTCCTACAATTAATTTTCTGGCATCACATCTGAAGTTTGCCGGAACAAAAGCTAAAGCGCCGATGATACATTCATCTCCGATTACCGCTTTGTCCATCACGACAGAATTCATTCCGACCAGACAGTTTTTACCGATATGTCCGGAGTGAATAATCGCTCCATGACCGATATGTGCAGACTCTTCAAGTATGGTTTCAATTCCCGGAAAAACGTGTAGGGTACAGTTTTCCTGAACATTGGCACCGTCTTTCACTATAATTTTTCCCCAGTCACCACGAATCACTGCATTGGGCCCAACATAAACTTCTTCGCCAATTTCTACATTTCCGATGATCACCGCTTGCGGGTGAACGTACGCGGAAGGTTTTATTATCGGGCGAATTCCGTGATATGAGTAAACGTTCATTTTTTATTTAATTTGAAAATTAATTTTTGTGATGTACAATTTTACTTGTGCTTTCTTAATAAATTTTAATCAATGACTGAAAGTTTAAAGTAATATATTTCATCTCCACTCTCAAGAATAAATTCATCATAATCTGATGCATAATGGCTTTTCAAATTTTGATATTCTATTTCATAAATTTGTATTGGATCTATTGTTTGAAGTAAAAGATCAACAAAATCTACAATCCATTCTCTTTTCCGCTCATCAAAGTATAAAGAAAAATTATTTCCTACATCAGATAAGTAATAGTCACGTTTATCCTGATAGGAATAAAACCATTTATCATGTAATAACTTAAAGAAAAATTTAAATGCTTTCTCTAAACTTATTTCTTTCAATGTATAACTTTCACTAATATTTTCAACTTTATTCTCTATAGTTTTCGCAATGGTATCTAATTTAGGTATAATACTTAATTCAAAATTATAACTATGGTCGGTTTTATCATTGAATCTGGCTATTGTTTCAAGTTTTCCAACAATAATTCCATAATTAAGTATTTTATGTTCCTTTTTAGTTAGACCTTTCATTGTCATTATTTATAGAAAATATCAGTACTTAAAAATTATTAATTGATTTAAACCCGTTCAATCACCATCGCATACCCTTGTCCGACACCGATACAAAGTGTACACAATGCATATTTCTTATCCTGTTTTTGAAGTTCCATTGCCGCAGAACCAACGATTCTGGCTCCTGAAACTCCAAGTGGATGACCGATTGCAATGGCACCTCCGTTTGGATTTACTCTTGAATCGTCATCTTTTAAACCTAAGGTTCTTGTTACGGCTAAAGCCTGAGCGGCAAATGCTTCATTCAATTCGATGATATCCATATCGTCTAATGAAAGATTCAGTCTTTTTAATAGTTTCTGAGTGGCTTCTACAGGTCCGATTCCCATAATTCTTGGCTCAACTCCGGCAACGGAAGATCCTAAGATTTTCGCTTTTGGCTTCAATCCATATTTTTTTACCGCTTCTTCGCTTGCTAAAATTAAAGCTGCTGCTCCGTCATTCATTCCGGAAGCATTTCCTGCGGTTACCGTTCCTTCTTTTCTGAAAGCCGGACGAAGTTTTCCTAGTCCTTCCATTGAAGAAGTCGGTTTGATAAATTCGTCTGTATCAAAGATTTTCGGTTCGCCTTTTTTCTGTGGAATTTCAACTTTTACAATTTCTTCTGCCAGTCTTCCGCTTTCCTGAGCTTTGGTGGCTTTCTGCTGTGACCAAATGGCAAATTTATCCTGATCTTCACGGCTGATGTTATGTATATCCGCTAAATTTTCAGCCGTTTCACCCATTGCATCAATCCCGTACATTTCTTTCATTTTCGGGTTGATGAATCTCCATCCGAAAGTGGTGTCAAACATCTGACTGTCTCTACCGAAAGCTGTGCTTGGTTTCGACATTACATAAGGAGAACGCGTCATGTGTTCTACTCCACCTGCGATATAAATTTCACCTTCTCCTGCAGCAATAGAACGGAAAGCATTTGCCACCGCAGACATTCCTGAAGCACACAATCTATTCACCGTTTCCCCTCCGATTTTATAAGGAAGCCCAGCCAATAAAAGCCCCATTCTGGCTACGTTTCTGTTGTCTTCACCTGCCTGATTGGCGCATCCGAAAATAACGTCCTCAATTTCCTCAACAGGAACTTCAGGGTTTCTTGCTACAATTTCTTTAATAACAATGGCAGCCAAATCGTCGGCTCTTACTTCAGAAAGTCCTCCGCTTAATTTTGAAATGGGAGTTCTTATGTAATCTATGATGTATACGTTGTTCATAATAATTCAATTTAATAATCCAGCAATGCTAAATTGGCTATTTCATTTATACTATTCATTAACTTTTTAAAATTCCTTCATGCCAACACATCCACAGTAAATAACTGTTAACCGCTTCAATTCCATCTTCATTAATCCAAACATGATTTTCTTTTAAATATTTTTCGGATAAGTTTTGAATTTCTTTGACGGTAAATTGTGAATGCTCAGATTTATTCCAAATAATATTGAAGGTGGCTGTTCGCATATTTTCAAATTCTTTTAAAGTTTCATCAAAGTTCTCCAGATTATTATCTTTAAAATAATCTCTCATCTTTTCTTTATCAATGAAAAGAGTGCTTGAAAACTTTTTTAAAATTTTATTCTTATCCAATATTTTTAAAGTTCAATAACTTTCTTATTAATTTTGTAAACTGTTCCGACAAATTTGGCAACCAATTCTTCGTTTTGATTGGTAATTTTAATGTCGTAAACAGCGGTTTTTCTGGTTTCATTGACCAAAATGCTTTCTGCTCTGAAAATATCGCCTTCTTTTCCGGCTTTGGTAAAATTGATGATGCAGTTTAATGCAACAGCAGCATCACCGGAATTGTTGGACGAAAAAGCCAGTGCAGAATCTGCAAAAGCAAATGTAACGCCTCCGTGAACCGTTTTCAGCCCATTAATCATTTCTTTTTTAATGGGCATTTCTATTAAACAATAATTTTCTCTGACTTCAATCAGTTTAATATTCATCCATTGGGAAAAATAATCCTGATCAAACATATATTCTGCAACCTGTCTCGGATTCATTTTAATTTTTGCTAGTTATTTTTTCAAATAATTCATCAGCCAACTTGTCGTAAACCGACATGGTCTTTCCAAGAATAATCTGATGGGACGAAAGATTTTCGGAATTTGAAGGATCTTCTGTTTGAAAATGTTCATTTAAATCAATTCCAAATTCATTTGCTAATCTTTTAATCAATTCTTTATATTTTTCATTGAATTTACCTAATAATTCAAGCTTTTCCTGATAATCATGTATTGAAGAAAGTTCCTGAATGATGTATTCTTTTTCAATGATAAGTCTTGTTTCCAGTTCAGCTCTGAAGTCCTCAATATTCATAAAATTTATTTAATAATTGTCAGCAGTAAGGTAAAGTTTATTTTCATTTTCCATTACTGATTTGCAAATATTTATTATCTCATCATATTCTTTTCCAAACAATTTAATATCAACTTGGTTTTCATTATTAATGAGATAATCATAAAATTCTATGATATCGATAATTTGTTCTTCTTTTTCAGAAGCCCAGCCAATCATATCATACACTCTTGAATAGTTGTATCTATAAACCGTACTCTCCGAAGAATGATGCAAAAAGTCATTATCTAAGTTCATTATTAAATCAAAAGCATTTGTTGCTAAAACTAATTCAGTAATAATATTTTCATCACTATCTTTTTCGCTTAGTATGACCTCTCCTAATCCAAAAGCAAAATGCTTTTGCCAATCAGATAACAAATCTATTCTAAGAGTTTTATGTTTCATGTTTAAATTAACTTTTTCAGCAACGGACTTTGTCTGTATCTCTCTTCCTGATATTCTTCGTAAAGATCCTGCAAAGTTTCGGAGATTTTAGAATATCCTATTTCTTTTCCCCATGCCAATAAACCTTTGGGATAATTAACGCCTTTCTGCATTGCGAGTTCCAGATCTTTGTCATTTGCTACGCCTAACCTTTTTGCTTCTACGGCTTCGTTAATCAGCATGGAAATAATTCTCATGAATATTTGCTGATAAAGTGCATCGTCTTTCACAGGTTCCGGTTTAACAGCTCCTTCCGAATAATCGTAAAACCCTTTTCCTGTTTTTCTGCCGTGAAGTTTTGCCTCGGACATTCTCTGCTGAAGAAGAGACGGTTTGTATTTCGGATCGTAGAAATATTCGTTATAAACGGTTTTGGTTACCGAGAAATTTACGTCAACTCCGATTAAATCCATTAATTCAAAAGGTCCCATTTTAAAGTTACCTAAAGTTTTCATCGCATCATCAACCTGTTCTACCGTTGCTATGTTTTCTTCAACAATTCTCAATCCTTCTCCATAGTAAGGACGGGCAATTCTGTTGACGATAAATCCGGGAATATCTTTTGCAACAACAGGAGTTTTTCCCCAATCTTTCATCAGACTGTAGATTTTTTCCGCTAAAAATTTTTCGGTTAATAAAGATGGAATAACCTCAACTAAAGGCATCAGCGGAGCCGGATTGAAGAAGTGAATTCCGATGAAACGCTCCGGTTTCTGTAATTCCGCACCAAGAGAGGTGATGGAAATGGAAGAAGTATTGGAACCAATCACACAGCTTTCTGAAACGTATTTCTCTAATTCTGTGAAAACTTTGGTTTTTATTTCTTTATTTTCGATGATGGCTTCAATGATCAATTCACAATCTTTGAAGTCTTTTAATTCGGTGGCAATGGCAATATTGGCTAAAATTTCAGTCATTTTCTCTGATGAAATTTTCTGTTTATCAACCAGTTTAGTCAGTGTTTTTTCCAGACCTACGGTTGCCGTTTCTACTTGTTTTGCGTTGGCGTCATAAATCCAGACTTTGCATCCGTTCGTTGCGGCTACCTGTGCAATGCCGATTCCCATGGTTCCGGCACCGATAATTCCTACATTCATATTTTTAATTTGAAAATTTGGAAATGAGTTAATTTGAAAATTATTTAAGCTTCGAACTTGAAATAATTTTAGATAGAATTAATAAAATTTCTTTTAAATCTGAAATTAATTTTTCATTGGGCGATTGCAAATGTGGAGACTTTAAACACAGTAAAAGCCAATATTCTGTTTCATCAGCTTCTTTAGCGGCAATTTTCAATTTATGGATAAAATCCGCTTTGCTTTCTGCATTTTGAGCTTCTCTAACATTAGCTCCAATCGAAGTTCCAGATTTGAAAATCTGATTTGCTAATGGAAATCTTTTAGTTTCGTACAAACCTTCTGAAAATTCAATGATGTCTAAAGCAAAATCAAAAGTCTTATTTACAATAATATTCTCTTTATCATTTCTCATTTTCAAATTCTCAGATTAACTCATTTTCAAATTAATTATTTCCCTTTATACTCAGGTTTTCTTTTCTGTAAAAAGGCACTTACTCCTTCTTTAAAGTCTTCTGTTTCTGCAGCTTTCTGTTGCAGATCGCCTTCTAATTCCAACTGCTGCTTCAGCGTATTGTCGTAAGAATGCGCAAATGCTTTTTTGGTTAATTTTAAACCAACTGTAGGCATATTGGATACTCTTTCTAAAATTTCCAGTGATTTTGAACTGAATTCTTCCTCATTGAAAACTTCAGCAACCAAACCGTATGATTTAGATTCTTCCGCGGATAATTTTTTTCCGGTAAATGCTAAATAATTGGCTAATTGTCTTCCCAGTAATTTTGGTAAAAAATAGGTTCCACCCGTATCTGGAATCAATCCGATATTGGAGAAAGCCTGAGCAAAATAAGCTTTTTCATTTGCCAGAACAAAATCGCAGATCAACGCCAACATCGCTCCGGCTCCAACTGCAGGACCATTTACCAACGCTACAACCGGTTTTTTGCAGTGGGTAATTTCCATTACCAAAGGATTGTAATAATCTGTTACAATTTTTCTGATGATATCGTTGTCATGATGTTCATTACCCTGAACAAAAGCATCATCAAGATTCTGACCGGAACAAAAAGCTCTTCCTCTTCCGGAAATTGCCACACATCTTACTGCAGGATCTTCACTGCATTCTTTTACAAAATCTTTCAGATCTGATAAAGACGGCTTTGTAAGCGCGTTCATGGTATCCGGCTGATTGAGATAAGCAATTTTAAGTTTTCCGTCGAAATGCGACTCAATATCGAGTTGTGTATACATAGTTTATAATTTTTTAATTTGAAAATTAGACAATTTGAAAATTTTAGTTCACTACTAATTTACTCGTTTTCAAATTAGCACATTTTCAAATTGTTTAGTGACATTTAAAATAGTCAAAAGGTTCTAAACAGTCTAAACACTGATACGAAGCCTTACATAAGGTAGATCCGAATCTGCTGATCTGTTTTGAGTTCAAGGAACCGCAACGCGGACATTTTTTAGGTTTCCCGATATGATGCTCGTCGGCTCCTTTTTCGGGAGGTGTAATTCCGTATACCCGAAGTTTTTCTCTCGCTTCATCGGTTAACCAGTCCGTCGTCCAGATCGGAAACATTTTGGTCACCACTTTCGCTTCCCATCCGTTTTCCTTCATAATTTTGATGATGTCTTCCTCAATGGTAAACATGGCGGGACAGGCAGAATAAGTAGGCGTAATGGTTACTTCGCAGGAATTCTCGCCAGTAATTTTCGCCTCTCTTACAATACCCAATTCCACGATATTAATTACCGGAATTTCCGGATCGGGAACCATTTCTAATATTTCTAAAGGATTTTTCATAATTAATTTGAAAATTTGAAAATTTGGGTAATTTGAAAATTTATGGCACTCCTCAATTTTCAAATTAGCACATTTTCAAATTAACTCATTGATTTTTTTACCAAGTACAGCCCGGATAAGCTCTCTGCATATACTGCAATTCACAAAGGATATATCCAAAATATTCTGTGTGATATCCTGTTCTGGATTTTGGCTGCATGAAAGGATTTGTAGGATATTCTAACTGGAAATCTGCAAAATCTTTTTGGGTGATCGCTAAAAATTCTTCATAAAGAGCATCGGTATTCGGAGCAATATTTAAAGCGACCAAATCATCTTCTCCTTCTGTTTTTGCAAATAAACCTTTGGTGTATTCCCAGATATTTTCAATGGCTTTTACCAGACGGCTCTTACTTTCTTCTGTTCCCTGAGCAAAAATTTTCATCCAGGAAGCAGCGTGCGTGTAATGGTATTTTACCTCTTTTAATGATTTTTGAGCAATCGCTGCCAATTCTTCATTGGCTGAATTGGACAATGCTTCATACATCAGTTTCTGATATACTGCAAAAACATACACTTTTAAAATCGTCTGGGCATAATCTTCGTTCGGAAGTTCTGTCCAATGTGCATTCACATATTCGTGTTCATATCTTAAAAAGGCTATATCATCTTCAGATTTTCCATCGTCTAAAAGTCTTGAAGCGTAAACGTAAAAGTTGTTCGCCTGACCAAGTTCATCCAGCGCAATATTCGTTAATGCAATATCTTCCTCCAGATAAGGACCTTCACCGCACCACGCAGACAAACGTTGTCCCATAATGAAACTGTCGTCTGCCAATTTTAATAAATAATTATATAATGGGTTCATTGTTTTTTAATTTGAAAATTTGAGAATTAGTTAATTTGAAAATTGATTTATTGTCTTAATTGAAAAATTGAAAATAATTAATGTGTTAAGGTCATTTTCTAATTTTCAAATTAGCACATTTTCAAATTGAATCAATCTACATATTTTTTACATCGTTCGGGATCTCGTAGAAGGTTGGGTGACGGTATAATTTGTCATCAGCCGGATCGAAAAATGCTTCTTTATCCACTCCTTCTGAAGTTACGATGTATTTACTTGGAACTACCCAAACTGAAGTTCCCTCTTTTCTTCTTGTATAAACGTCTCTTGCGTTCTGTAAAGCCATTTCTGCTGTTGGCGCCTGTACAATTCCAACGTGTTTGTGAGATAACCCCGGTTTAGTCTGAATAAACACTTCCCACATATCTAAATTTGCCATAATTAATTTGAAAATTTGAAAATTCGTTAATTTGAAAATTGATTAAGTGTCGTAATTGAAAATTTGATCGTAAATAAAACCGCTAAGGTCATTTTCAAATTTTCAAATTAGCACATTTTCAAATTATATTACCTCTTTTTGTTGTTTTTCAGCGAAAGCTGCCGCCGCTTCTTTTACCCAGGAATTCTCTCTTTGAGCTTTTCTTTTGGTTTCGATACGCTTTTTGTTGGCAGGACCATTTCCTTTTAAGATTTCCATAAATTCATCCCAAGGAAGTTCCCCGAAATCGTAATGCTGTCTTTCTTCGTTCCATTTCAGATCTTTATCCGGAATGGTTAATCCTAAAAATTCAGCCTGAGCAACCGTAACGTCGATAAATCTCTGACGAAGACTGTCGTTGCTTTCTCTTTTCACTCTGTAATTCATAGAGATTTTAGAGTTTGGTGAACTGTCATCATTCGGACCAAACATCATTAAAGCCGGCCACCAGAAACGGTTTAACGAAGCCTGAGCCATTTCTTTCTGCTGTTTTGTACCGCGGCAAAGAGCCATTAAAATTTCATAACCCTGTCTTTGGTGGAAAGATTCTTCTTTACAGATTTTCACCATCGCTCTTGAGTAAGGACCGTAAGAATTCCCCATCAGCATGACCTGATTCATGATTGCAGCACCATCAACCAACCAACCGATGGCACCGATATCTGCCCAGCTTAAAGTCGGATAGTTGAAGATACTTGAATATTTCGCTTTTCCTGAAAGCATATCTTCGTACGTTGCATCTCTGTCGGCTCTGATGGATCCATCACCTAAAGTTTCGGTTGCAGAATAAAGGTATAAACCGTGACCTGCCTCATCCTGAACCTTCGCCAGAAGAGCCATTTTTCTTCTCAAAGAAGGTGCTCTGGAAATCCAGTTGGCTTCCGGCAGCATTCCGACAATTTCAGAATGTGCGTGCTGTGAAATCTGACGAACCAAGAGTTTTCTGTAATCATCGGGCATTACATCTTTTGGCTCTACTTTATTTTCGTCGTGTACATACTGTACAAATTTTTCTAAATCCATCTTTTTAAATTTGAAAATTAATTAATTTGAAAATTTGAGAATTAGGCAATTTGAAATTAAAACACAATCATGGCATTTTCAAATTGGCACATTGGCTCATTTCCAAATTGATTTAAACATCATAATTAAGCATCACCACGTTGGTTGTCGGGTGACACTGGCAGGTAAGAACGTAACCTCGGGCTACTTCTTCTTCGGTAAGCGCGTAGTTTTTTTCCATGAAGACTTCGCCTTCCAAAACTTCGGCTTTACATGTACAGCACACTCCTCCTTTACACGCAAAAGGTACAGGAAGATTGTCTTTCAATGCTTTATCTAAGATACTCTCTTTTTTTGAATTCAAATGGAAAGAATATTCATCATCGTCAATGATTACCGTAACCATACTTTCAATATTGGCAATGGCCTTGAATTCGTCGCTCATTTCCTCCGTATTTTCTTCGTCAGGAGCAGTGAAATATTCAAATAGAACCTGAATTGCCGGAACTTTTTTATCTTTCTTCAAATAATCTGCAATTCCTTTGATCATTTCAGAAGGTCCGCAAATGAAATACGTGGCTTCTTTTACATCAATATCTGCATATCTTTCAAATAAATGTTCCAGTTTTTCAGGAGAAATTCTTCCTTCAAAAATCGGGTCTTCATGCTTTTCACGGCTTACGAGATAAACTACTTTCAATCTTCCGTTGAACTGCTCCACCAATTTATCGATCTCAGCCTTTTTCATCACGTGATTCATGCTTCTATTGCTGTAGAACAGGTACGCGTTGGAATTCGGCTCCTGATAAAGACTTTCTTTAATATTTGATAAAACCGGAGAAATTCCGCTTCCTGCCGCCAAACCAATGTATGTTTTTACGTTTGTCGGATGATAAGATGTGTTGAAACCGCCCATCGGAGGCATTACCTCAAGAATTTCATCCATGTGAAGATGCTCGTTGAAATAACCGGAAACTTTTCCGCCTTCCAATAATTTCACTAAAACTTCCAGCGTGTTGCTTTTTTCACTCGGCGCATTGCAAATGGAGTAAGAACGTCTTTCTTCATTTCCGTTAATCATCATTCGGAAATTAAGATACTGCCCCTGTTTGAATCTGAATTTATCTTTCAGCTCTTCAGGGATTTCAACCGCTACATTTACTGCATCGTTGGTATCTTTCTGAACTTTTACCGTTTTAAGTTTATAAAATGAATTCATTTATTTTTTAAGTATTCTGTTAATTTTTCCACCTTCGCATTTCGGAAGACTGTCCTGAGCATGAATTTTCACTTTTGTGGTAATTCCTACCCTCTTTTTTATTTCGTTTTCTATACTTTTTTCAAAGCTTCCGACAAAAATAACATAATCGTCGGTATTTTGATTTAAATTTTTCGAGGCGATCAATTCGTCACCAATTTCAACATCAATATCCAGTGCAACACACATTTGTTCCTTCTCAACAGGAGTTAAATAATAGTTCGGAACGACTCCTTCCACATGAGAAAATGCTTCTTCAATCTGACTTGGATAAACATTTACCCCTCTTACAATCAGCATATCATCGGCTCTTCCCAAAATCGGACGCATTTTTACCATCGTTCTTTTACCATTTTCGTCATAGTAAAGACTTGTGATATCATTTGTCCAGTAACGCAGAAGCGGCATTGCTTTCTTCGTTAAAGTCGTAATCACCAAAACGCCTTCTTCACCAAACGGAACTGGCTCTTTTGTAACCGGATCGAGAATTTCGGGGTAAAAATGGTCTTCCCAAATGTAAGAACCTCCTTTTTCTTCAAAATCTTCCATCGAAACACCCGGCCCTATAATTTCACTTAATCCGTAAATATTGGTTGCATGAACGCCTAATCTTTCTTCAATATGCTGTCTGATTAATTCCGTCCAAGGCTCTGAACCTAAAACGGCATATTTTAAACTGATTTCTTCTGCGGGGATTCCTCTTTTAGCAAATTCATCAGCAATGGTTAAAGAGTAAGATGGCGAACAGCAGATTACTTCGGGTTGAAAATCCATGATGAGATCAACCTGTCTCGCCGTCATTCCTCCCGAAATCGGAAGAACGCTCATTCCCAGTTTTTCCGCTCCGTAATGCAATCCCAATCCGCCCGTGAAGATTCCGTAACCATATGCATTATGCAACTGCATTCCCGGTTTCGCGCCTGCTGCGTTCAAAGATCTCGCCACGACTTCGCTGAATAAATCAACATCTTCTTTTGTATATCCCACTACCGTCGGTTTTCCCGTTGTTCCGCTTGAACAGTGAATTCTCTGCAGTTCATTCTTCGGAACAGTAAATAAACCAAACGGATAGTTGTCTCTCAAATCCTGTTTGTAGGTTATCGGAAGTTTGGTAATATCTTCGATCGACCTTATTTCCTGTGGAGATATTCCTGATTCTTTAAATTTTCTTTTATAAAACTCCGACTTCTCCCCAAGATAGCTTACCAAATTTGCCAACCGCTCAGACTGAAGCTGTCTCAACTGATCGAGCTTAAGATATTCAACACCAAAATCCATAACTAACTAACATTTGTTAGGTGTAAATTTAAAAAGATTTTGGAACGTGACAAAATTTTTATGATTTTCGTCAGATTTTTAATGATTCTAAATAGTTAAGGCTAAGATTGAGGTTTAGTTTAAGCATGATTTTAATGAGGATTTTGTCATTCAGTACATAGACAGAAAGTCTACGAACGCAGTTCAGAAGTGAAGTGAAAAATCTGTTTTTATTTAATGTTTAGTAGATTTCTCCTTCGTCGAAATGACAGCTTACTGCATAATCAGAATTGAATAGAGTAAAATAATCTTAAAATAATTGTGAGATTCTTCCTTCGTCAGAATGACAGTTAAACGGTTTATTTTTTTTGATTTCCCAGTAAACCGAAAAGAATTTTATCCCTAATTTCATCGGTGATATCAGAACCAGAATCAATATTTCTTTTGAACCAGAAATAGGAATTGTTTAAGGTATGAAGAATAAATCTCGTGGTAAAAGCGGGTGATCTTAATTCCCAGTTTTCAGCGGTATAAATTTCAGAAATCAACTGTTCAACTTCCTGCTGATAATTTTTTCTTAATTCGATAAACTCTGGTAATCTCTCTTCAAGATGCTTCCATTCATTGGAATAAATGTGCGTGACATCACGGTTTTGAAGAACAACCGACAAATGTTTTTCAATAAAAAGATTGAGCTTTTCCTTTGGTGGAATATTGGTGTTTTTTACATCCTGAAGTTCATCAAAAAATTCCTGCGCGATGCCGAAACAGATCCATTCGAGAATTTCTTCCTTTGAGCGGATGTGTGCATATAAAGAAGCTGCTTTGATATTCAGTCTGGTTGCCAAATCCCGCACAGAGCTTCCCATGTAGCCTTTCTCCTTGAAAAGTTCCACGGCAACATCTAAAATTTTCTTCTGTTTTTCTTTAAGCTCCATTTGTAAAAACGCAAAAGTAATTATTTTGATTTTAATATTTGATTTTGAGAATATGATTTTTAAACTAAAAATTAAAAGCCATACACTGCATAATACTTTTTCAAAATGATGAAATGAAAAATTACTTAAACCATTAAGAAGATTTAAGATGTTAAGTTTAATTAAGAAAAAATCAATAGATTTTTAATATGCATTATTTTGGAAAGCGAAGCAACTCTTAAATATTCTAAACTTCTTAATTAAAATCTTAATGGTTCAATCAAAAAATAAGGTTAGACGTATTTTGAGATTCAACCCAATCTGACGGTTCTTCCGATAATTTTCACTTAAATTCTTCGATTCGGAAATTTTGTCTTTCCAAAATAGATTTAAAATAAATATTTCGGAAATTTTGTCCAATATTTTTAAAAATTCAACAATAGAATACTTTTTGCGATAATGTACCTGAATTAAATGATTAAATAAAGATTAAGGGCATCAGAAATTAGAAAATCTGATTAAAAAATTAACATTTATTTGACTCTTATGGTCTGAAATCTGATGTCTAAAATCTAAAATTGGAAACTAAAAATTAAAGAATCAAAAATATACAAAATATGAACTTAAATCAATATACCGTAAAATCTCAGGAAGCAATTCAGGCTGCACAACAGGTAGCAATGGAATTTGGCAACCAACAGATCGAACCTCAACATTTACTGGAAGGAATTTTTCAGGTAGATGAAAATATATCGCCTTTCTTATTAAAAAAATCTGAAGCAGATGCAGCTTTGGTAAGAGAGCGAAACCGCGAAAATTTAGAGAAGCTCCCTAAAGTTCAGGGAGGGAATATTTACCTTTCACAATCAGCAAATAAAGTTTTGCTTGATGCGCCTAACATTGCTAAAAAAATGGGCGACGAATATGTCACCATTGAGCATTTATGGCTTTCACTATTGGAAACGAATTCAGAAGTTTCAAAAATGCTGAAAGATATGGGCGTTACCAAGAGTCTTCTGGAAGGCGGAATTAAAGAATTAAGAAAAGGAAGCAAGGCAACTTCTGCAAGTTCGGAAGAAACGTATCAGTCTTTAAATAAATACGCTAAAAACTTCAACGAATTAGCGGCGGAAGGGAAATTAGATCCTGTGATCGGCCGTGATGAAGAAATCCGAAGAGTGTTGCAGATTCTTTCAAGAAGAACGAAAAACAACCCGATTCTGATTGGTGAACCCGGAGTTGGTAAAACCGCCATTGCGGAAGGAATTGCCCACAGAATTATCAGCGGTGACGTTCCTGAAAATCTGATGGATAAAACATTATATTCTCTGGATATGGGCGCTTTGATTGCCGGTGCAAAATACAAAGGTGAGTTTGAAGAGCGTCTGAAATCCGTGGTGAATGAAGTTATTAAATCGGAAGGACAGATTATTCTTTTCATTGATGAAATCCACACTTTGGTAGGCGCAGGAGGCGGTGAAGGTGCAATGGACGCCGCGAATATCCTTAAACCAGCTTTGGCAAGAGGAGAATTAAGAGCGATTGGAGCAACGACTTTAAATGAATATCAGAAGTATTTTGAAAAAGATAAAGCCTTAGAAAGACGTTTCCAGAAGGTAATGGTGGAAGAACCGGATACAGAATCCGCAATTTCTATTCTTCGTGGAATTAAAGATAAGTATGAAGCGCACCACAAAGTAAGAATCAAAGATGAGGCGATTATTGCAGCGGTGGAAATGTCTCAACGATATATTTCAGACCGATTTTTACCGGATAAAGCGATTGACCTGATTGATGAAGCATCTGCTAAATTAAGAATGGAAATCAATTCGAAACCGGAAGAGCTTGATGTTTTAGACAGAAAATTAATGCAGATGGAAATTGAACTGGCTGCCATTTCAAGAGAAGGTAACCAGACGAAAATCGATCATTTAAAAGAAGATATTGCGAAGATTTCTGAACAGAGAAATGAAATTAACGCCAAATGGCTAAAAGAAAAGCAAAAATCTGAAGATTTAACGCAGATTAAAAAAGATATAGAATCTCTGAAATTAGAGGCAGAAAGAGCTTCAAGAGCAGGAGATTACGCAAAAGTAGCGGAAATCCAATACGGAAAACTGCGCGAAAAGGAAGAAGAGCTGAAAAAGCTTGAAATCGAAATGCAAAATCATCAGAATGAGTTAATTAAAGAAGAAGTAACTTCTGAAAACATCTCTGAAGTGATTGCCAAATGGACCGGAATTCCTGTTACGAAACTGCTTCAGTCTGAAAGAGAAAAGTTATTGAATCTGGAAACCGAACTGCATCACAGAGTGGTTGGACAGGACGAAGCCATTACAGCCGTTGCGGATGCGATCCGAAGAAACAGAGCGGGATTGAGTGATGATAAAAAACCAATCGGGTCATTCTTATTCCTGGGAACCACCGGAGTCGGAAAAACCGAGCTGGCAAAAGCTTTAGCGGAGTTTTTATTTGATGATGAAAACAATATGACGAGAATTGATATGAGCGAATATCAGGAGCGTCACAGTGTTTCGAGATTAGTGGGTGCGCCTCCGGGATATGTAGGTTATGATGAAGGCGGACAATTAACGGAAGCCGTGAGAAGAAGACCGTATTCTGTGGTTCTTTTGGATGAAATTGAAAAAGCGCATCCTGATGTTTTCAACACATTGTTACAGGTTTTAGACGACGGAAGACTAACAGATAACAAAGGAAGAGTGGTGAATTTCAAAAATTCGATCATTATTATGACTTCGAATTTAGGTTCACATTTAATTCAGGAGCGCTTCGACTCCGCTCTGCGTGACAAGGACGACAACATTAGTCCGGAAACACTGGAAGAGGCAAAAGATGAGGTCTTTGATTTATTGAAACAGACGTTACGTCCTGAATTCTTAAACAGAATTGATGAGGTTGTATTATTCCAGCCTTTAAGAAAAAAGGAAATCGGAAAAATCGTTACCTATCAGTTAAGAGGATTTAATGAAATGCTTTCAAAACGTAATATCATCATGACGGCAACTCAGGATGCAGTAGATTATCTGATGAATAAAGGATATGATCCTGCATTCGGGGCAAGACCTCTGAAAAGAGTCATTCAGCAGGAAGTTCTCAACAAATTATCAAGAGAGATTCTGGCAGGAACGGTAAATGATGGAGACAGAATCACTTTAGATTATTTCGAAGAGACAGGTTTGGTTTTCAGACCGACCGATTTATAAGTAGTTTTTTTCATATATATTATTTTTGAAGAATTTCCGCAGACCAAAAAATCTGCGGAAATTTTATTTGTAATAAATCAGATGTAAAATAAGCAAATCCCATTATCGCTGATCTACCTATCAAACAACATTTTTATTTAATATTCACCAATTCTACATCAAAAATAATGGTAGCACCCGCAGGAATTGATCCGGCACCATTATCTCCGTAAGCCAGCTCCGAAGGAATGTAAAATCTGTATTTAGATCCTTTGCTCATCAACTGGATGCCTTCTGTCCATCCTTTGATTACTGCGCCCAGATTAATGTCCATTGGTGCGCCTCCGTTTTTGTCGGTAGAGTCGAAAACAGTTCCATCCAGAAGCTTTCCGGTATATTTTACCTGTACAATATCAGACGCTTTTGGTTTTGTTTTACCATCACCTTCCTGCAAGACTTCATACTGTAAACCGGAAGCTGTAGTTTTCACTTTAGGATTGCTTTTATTTTTAGCAAGAAAATCCAGACCTTTTTTCTTATTTTCATCTGCCTTTACGCCTGCTGCTGCCTGCTTTTTTTCATGTTGCTTCTGCATAAACTCCTGCATAAAAGCTTCCATTTCTTCAGCCGGCATCAGCTTTTTCCCTCCATTCATTTCTTCTTTAATAGCCTGAGCCAAAAGATCGGCATCTACTTTGAAGCCTTCCTGTTTCATGTTTTGGGCAATGCTCAGACCTATGTAATAAGAAGCTTTCTGATCATCCGTGTATTTGCCATCCGCTGCATTTTCATCTTTCTTAGCGCATGAAACACTAAATATTGCTATGCAAAGTAATGCGATAGTCTGTCTTTTCATTTGATAATTTATTGTTTACGATTAATGAATTTAATAATCGCTGCAAATCTATCCAAAATCTTTATAATTTTAATTAAAAATTGCAATCCGTAAAAACCCCATAAATAATCAGGAAAAAACCGTGTCGTATTACTTTAAAATTTTACGAGATTTGCAATACCAACTAACCTTTCACCTTTTAAAACTAGCTTTATGGAAACAAGACCAAATTTAGACAACTTAGAATTTGAATCAGCCGAATCAATTTCTAATCCCAACACCCTTCATTGCGATTTGATCAGAACTCTTGTAGAGAACTACAGAAAAAATCAGTTGGCGTGTATAAACCAAAATTTAGGATTTGATGATGCCCATTCCATTCATTTTGATCTGGCTACGCTGAAAAAATTTATTTCAGACATTGAAAATGAAGCATTGAAAAACGATTCCCGAGTTACAGATCAGGATTTGGGAATACGATTTTATTATGCGGCTTATCCTAAAGAGCAGGACTGGAGCATCATGTCGGGAACTCCGATCGGAACAGAATATGCGCAGAGACACACTTTAGTTTTGGTTCCTACGATGAAACAGGAAGACGAAAACGGAGATAGGCTTTGCTATGATTTCAATCCTTTAAGCGCAAGCGGAAGCGGTGAGTTTTTGGCGATGGCTTCGGCAAGAAATTCTGGTTTGCAGGGAGAGGTAGTCTGTCAGAATCATGGTCATCTTATTCCTCCCAACAACACGGTTACAGAATCATTTTAATCTAAAAAAAGAAATATTAATTAAATACAATGACCGATTTCCAAAAATTTATATATGAATCTTTATTCTGGAGTGAAGGCATAGCTGCCTTAATCTCTGTTTGTTATTATAAGCAAATTAAAAATCAGTATTGGAAATACTTTGTATTTTATTTAATATTTATATTCTTTTGTGAATGTATTGGAAAGTGGGGAGAAAATTTTATAGACTATAATAAACAAGCCTTTTATAATTATTTTGTTATTCCTGTACAGTTTATATTTTTCTTTTGGCTGTATGCTGCAAAATCTTTTGAAAAACAGAAAACATTTTTAGCATTATCTGCTATTTATCTTTTATCATTTATTCCAAGTGAATTTATTTTAGATACAGATAATGTAATGTTTTCAATTAATTACACTTTAGGTTGTTTAATTTTAATGATCCTTGTGATTATGGAATATTATAAACAAATTAATTCGTCCAATATTCTGAATTTTAACAAAAACCCTATGTTTTACATCAATTTGGGGGTTACATTATTCTATATAGGAACACTTCCATTCTGGACTTTTTTTCCATTTATCAGAAATTATAAAGAAATCTATAATATTTATTTTTCCTACTTTTTACTTTCAGGAATCGTCATGTATCTTTTATTCTCAATTTCATTCATATGGGGAAGACAGAACTCTTAGTAACGTTAATTCTATTCAATATCTTTTTTGTATTGTTTGTGGCTGCGGTGATGGTTTATATCCGCAAATACAAACAGCGCAAGAAAGAATATCTGAATGAGATTGAAATAAAAAACGAAATTCACCAGAAAGAATTGTTAGCGACGCAGCTTGAAATTCAGCAGGCAACGATGCAGCAGATCGGGCGCGAACTTCACGATAATATCGGACAGAAATTAACGTTAGTGAGCCTTTACACACAGCAGCTTTTGTATGAGAATAAAGTTCCGGAGGTAAGCGAAAGAATTGAGCAGGTTTCACAGATCATCAATCAGTCGCTTCATGATCTCAGGAGCCTTTCAAAAACATTAACGGACGACAATATTAATCAAAAGGAAATCGTAACTTTAATTCAGGAAGAAGTAGACAATACCAATGCGTTTAAAAAATGTCATGTCGATTTTCAGCATAATTTTAACCAACTGGATCTCAGCTTTGTGCATAAAAACGTATTGCTGAGAATTACTCAGGAATTTATTCAGAACAGCATCAAACATTCAGGCTGTAAAAATATTCTGATTAATCTGAATACTTCTCAGGAGTCGCTTTGGGAACTGAATATTAAAGATGACGGGGTTGGTTTCGATCAGTCCAACATCAAATCCAACGGAATCGGGCTCACCAATATGAAAAACAGAGCCGAAATTATCGGGGCAGATTTTTGCCTTGAAAGTCAGAAAAATTTGGGAACTACGCTCAACATTATTTTAAAAAGACAGCCATGAAAAAAACGATAGTAATTGTAGACGATCATGTACTTATCGCAAAAGCTTTAGAAGGAATTATTGATAATTTTCCGGAGTTTGAAGTAATTTACGTTGCCGAAAACGGAAAAGACCTGATCCAGAAATTCGAAAACAACAGCAAAATTCCGGATATCATTCTTCTGGACATCAGTATGCCGATTATGGACGGTTTCGAAACCGTACTTTGGCTTAAAGAAAATCATCCGAACATTAAAGTAATGGCTTTAAGCATGCAGGGCGATGATAAAAGCGTTATTAAAATGATCCGGAACGGCGCCAAAGGATACTTACTGAAAAATACACACCCGAAAGAACTGGAGAATGCATTGACGAAACTTAACAATGACGGTTTTTTTTATCCGGAATGGGCTTCGAAAATCATTTTTTCCAACATGAACAATGAAGATGCTGCCAATAATGTAAAAATTTCCGACCGCGAGAAAGAGTTTTTAAAATACACCGTTACAGAACTCAGCTATAAAGAAATTGCGGATAAAATGTGCTGCAGCCCGAGAACGGTAGAAAGCTACAGAGATCAGCTTTGTGATAAATTAGATCTTAAAACACGGGTTGGTCTTGCCGTTTTTGCCATTAAAAATGGTTTCGCAGGTTAAAATCAACACTCAAGCATTACTCAATAACGATTTTAAATAATCAACAAAAACACCGTTTAAATAAAAATACAGCAACATATATTGAAAATTACTATTTATTGAATAATAAAATAATTCAACTATACTGTGAAATACTTGCATAATTACTTCAAATAGTATAATTTCATCTCCGAAACAAAATATTGTATTTTTATGAAAAAACTAATGTTCGGAGCTCTTATGCTGAGTTTCCTTTCTGCTTGTAACAGCGACAACGTTTCTAACCAGACCGAAGAATCTGAAAACACGCCTGCAATTTCCGGAACCGCACTGCAAAGAGGCTGTGCTTCTGAAGAAATCCGAAAAGTGGCATTGAAAAACAGTTCGGAGCTGAGACAGAAATATTCTGAAATTGAAGCTAAAACCGAAAGATTTGAAAATGACATGAAGCTGGGGAAAGTATTATCCGATGGCACTGTTGAAATTCCGGTAGTGGTAAATGTCTTATACAGAACAACTGCTGAAAATGTTTCTGACGCTCGTATCGCAGAACAAATTGCAGTTCTTAATGCAGATTACGCAGGAACCAACACCGACGTTTCAAAAATTCCTTCCGAATTTCAGGGGGTAAAAGCAGGTGATGTGAAAGTAAGATTCAGACTGGCGAATGTCGTAAGAAAATCTACTACCAAAACAAGCTGGAGTACCAATGATGCGATGAAGAAAGCATCTACCGGAGGAATTGATGCAACAAGCCCTTCTAATTATCTAAATATCTGGACGGTAGGAAATATGGGACAGATTCTTGGCTATGCAACTTTTCCGGAATCTTCAGGATTATGGAACGACGGTGTAGTAATTGCGTCTCCTTATTTTGGTAAGACCGGTGCTTCTTCTCCTTTCAATCTGGGAAGAACAGCTACACACGAAGTAGGACACTACCTGAACTTAAGACACATCTGGGGAGATGCGAACTGTGGAAACGACCTTGTAAGCGATACACCTACGCAAACAACAGCTAACACAGGAAAACCAAGCTACCCTCTTTACAATACCTGCAGCGGCGTACAGAGATCTGTAATGTTCATGAATTACATGGATTATGTGGATGATGCTGCCATGTTTATGTTCTCCGCAGGACAAAAAACAAGAATGCAGTCTGTTGTAGCTTCTTCCGGAGCAAGATCAGGGTTAAGACTATACTAATCTTTATTGTTAATTTTAATACAAATGATTCCGGCTGTTTCTCTGAAACAGCCGGAATTTGTTTATAATGTTTTAGTATTGTCTTTCGGGGTGTAATCCATAAAAATACCTCCGTCAAGGTTTACCGATTTAACTTTTTTGGTAATCGGAACTGTAAGCATTGTTTTTTTCTGATCTTTTTCCCAGACCGATGGCGAAAAATGAAGCTTCTCCACAGTTCCGTCTTCATAGCCGATTTCCGCATCAAAAGGGATGGCAAAACCGCCCACATTATCTACATTTACCGTCAGAAGATCATTCATTTGAGATACTGAAGACACTTTCAGGTCGATATAATTATTCGTGTAAAACCAGTTATTAAAGAACCAGTTCAGATTTTTTCCGGAACCTGTATTCATAGAATTAAAATAATCCCACGGAATCGGATGTTTTCCGTTCCAGTTGTTCATATAATGATGAAATGCTTTTTTAAACAGATCATCTCCCAGATAATCTTTTAAAGCCAGATAAGAAAGGGATGCCTTTACATAAGAATTGTTTCCATACCCTGCTCCGCTTACCTGAGTACTCATCGTAATAATCGGCTGATCCTGTTCCGCAGAAGGATCATTGATCCATCTTTTTACCCTGAAATTTTTATAAAATTCTTTTGCTTTTGCTTCACCGTTTTCATCAATTCCGATTAAATATTCCAGAGTTGTTGCCCATCCTTCATCCATAAAAGCATAACGGGTTTCGTTGATGCCCATATAGAAAGGAAAATAGGTATGTGCAATTTCATGGTCTGCGGTTAATCTCGCATCCTGAAAATCATCCGGAATACTGGTATCGTTAATCATCATCGGATATTCCATGTCTGCAAACCCCTGAATTGCCGTCATTGCATTGTAAGGATATTCCACTCCGGGCCAGTTTTTAGAAAACCAGTCGAGATTATACTGCATCCATTCCACATAATGCTCAAAATCTTTTGCATCTGCTTTGTAACCTGCCTGAACACTTGCTCTTTTCGTTTTAAGCTGTACACTTGCCGCATCCCAAACATAATGATTGCTTAAAGCAAAACAGAAATCGGTGATATGGCTGGCTTTAAATTTCCACGTATTCCATTTATTCTGCTTCGTTACTTTTCCTGACTTCATTTCATGCTCAGTAGCAATGTGAATGACTTTGTCGCTTTTTAACGAAGACTTATATCTTTTTAAATACTCAGACTGAAGAACGGCATCGGGATTCAGGAAATCTCCGGTTGCCCAGACTACGTAATTTTTAGGCGCAGTAATGGCAAAACTGTAATCGTTGAAATCATTATAAAACTCCTGCCTGTCGGAATGCGGAAGCATATCCCATCCATTGTAATCATCATAAACAGAAACTCTCGGGAAAGAATAGGCTACATAAAATGTTTCAGGATCTATCTGTCCTTCTCTTCCGCTTTGTACAGATAAAGGATACTCCCACTCTATTTTAATTTCAGCTTTCGCTTTGGATTTTAAGGCTGAATTCAGCTTTATTTTTTCAACCGTTCCCCAATCGTCGCTGTTTACGTTATATTTTTCACCATTTACAGCAAATGATTTAATATGCAACCCCGAAGAAAGAAAATCTTTGGAAACAACGCCCGATCTCGGAGCCTGTGGTTTATGGAGATTATTAACAAATCTTATGGCAAGATCATTCAGATCATTTGGGCTGTTGTTGGTATAGACGATGGTTTCCTTTCCCGAAACCACCTTAGAATTGGCATCTACCTTTACCTCAACATTATAAATCCCTTTATTCTGCCAGTAATTTTTACCCGGAGCGCCCGACAGATCACGGGTTCCGTTTTCGTATGCTTTTTTAATATTTCTCGGCATATACAATTCCTGCGCGGAAAATTGCCATGAAACTAAAAACAATACACCCAAAACAAGCTTTTTCATTAAAATCTTTTTATAATAAGTATTTTATTTAACATAAAAGTAACAAAAAACGGCAATATAATTATTACCGTTTGTATTATTTTTTGATTGCTTACAATTAAGCAGAAATCATTTAATATCTTAAATATTTGACTAAAGCCATTTTAAAACATTAAATCCACTAAAACCGGAAAGTGATCCGATGGATACAGCAGATTTTCTCTTCTGTCGTTGATGTGTCTGTGAGATTTGATCTTAAATCCTTTGACGAAAATATAATCAATCCTGTCCTTCGGAATTTCATTTACATTGAAACCTGTAAAAGTACCTTTCGGACCGTAATGTTTTGTTTCTGAATGATAAAAACTGTCCTTCATATTCTGCGACATAATTTTTATCGGCTCCGAATCTTCCGTTAAATTAAAATCCCCGCTCACAGTTACAGGCAGATTTTTAGGATTGATTTCTTTGATTTTCTTTAAAATTAATTCTGAAGACTTCACTCTTGCTACATTTCCGATATGATCGAAATGAAGATTCAGTGCCATGAATTCTTTTTTAGATTTTTTATCTCTGAAAACAGCATACGTACAAATTCTGTTCAAAGCGGCATCCCATCCTTTTGAAGGTTTTTCAGGAGTTTCCGAAAGCCAGAACGTATCCGATTTTAAAACCTGCAATCTCTCTGTATCATAAAAAATAGCCGAAAATTCACCTTTTTCTTTTCCGTCGTCTCTTCCCACTCCTACATAATCATAGTTTTTCAATCCGTTTTTTATATCCTTCATCTGATCCGGCAATGCTTCCTGAACGCCGAAATAATCCGGATGATAATAGGTAAGGAGATCTGCAACATCCTGTTTCCTGTTCGTCCATGAATTTTCTTTATCCGAATCTACATTCAGTCTGATATTAAAACTCATCACCTTAAGATTCTGCGAAAATCCCAATGCAAAAACCATCAGGAATACGATTGAAAATCTGTAATTCATAATCATCTATTTTAATTAACAAAGTAACAAAAGTAAGATTTCTCCTTAAAACAGTCTTTAGAATTGGGAATTTTAATATTAAATTCAATTTAAAAACAAAAAACTCCGGAGTATTTTCCGAAGTTTGATATGGTAAAATAGAACCATTAAGATTTTATTTAAGGAGTTAAGGTCAAATTAAGTTTACCATTATTTAAGATTGAAAATCTTGATTTTCCTTAATAAAGCTTAACTTCTTAATTTAGAACTTAATGGTTTAAAAGATTAAAATTATTCTTTATTAAATTTAAATTCTCTTCCGTTCTGCTTAAAGGTAAATGACTTTTTATCCTGACTGAAGGTTAAAGAAATCTGCGCCATCTCCAGACTGAATGTATTGTTCCCGATATATTCCAGAGGAAATTCCTGCTGTCCTGTTGCCTGAGCAAAAAGCTGGTTGTTTTTCTCTGTAAATACAATTTTCATCGGAAGATCCTTGCTTCCGAAAGTTCCTGTAAATTCTTTAAGATTTACTTTTTCCGTCGGTTTTGCATCAGCGGAACTCCATGTGTTATTTTTAGAATCTACATCCGGAATCTCTGAATTCGGATCCAGTTTCACCTGATCGATTTCTTTTGTAGAATTGATTCTGAATGTCCATTCCGTATTTCTTTTCCAGACCTCGATCGGCAGTTTTACCATCTGCTGCGTTCCGTCTTTAAATTTAACCTGAACGTTGGTCGGCATTGGTAACTGTCCGATATTTTCAACCGTGATCTGGGCTCCGTTTTTAAAGTCTCCGTTAACGTATTTTACATTTTTAATGCCCTGATCGATTTTCCATTTGTTGATGAACCAGCCTCTCCAGAACCAGTTCAGCTCTTCACCCGACACATTTTCCATCGTGTGGAAAAAATCCCAAGGTGTAGGATGTTTGAAAGCCCATCTTTCAACATAGGTTCTGAATGCCTTGTCGAATTTTTCAGGTCCTAAAATAGATTCTCTTAAGATTTGCAGTCCCATTCCCGGTTTGAAATACGCCAAAGCTCCGATGCTGTTTTCTTTCATATTATCCGGACCTACCATAATGGGTTCAAAACCGTCGCTCATAATATATCCGCTCATCTGCGCAATATTTTTCTTTTCGTGATACTCACCTTTGTTAAAAGCTTCCGTAGAAAGTTCGTTGATGAATGTATTGAATCCTTCATCCATCCAAGCAAACAATCTTTCGTTGGAACCCACAATCATCGGGAACCAGTTGTGCCCGAATTCGTGATCGGTAACGCCCCAAAGATCGCCGCCTTTGGAATCCATATGGCAGAAAACAATTCCCGGATATTCCATTCCGCCTTCATTTCCTGCTACATTGGTTGCAGCCGGATAGGTATATTCGTACCATTTTGCAGAGTAATGCTCAATCGCCGCTTTTGTGTATTCTGTAGATCTGCTCCACGCATCTTTCCCTACACTTTCTACAGGATAAGCAGATATTGCCAAAGATTTTTTTCCGCTCGGAAGGTTAATTTTTGCCGCATCCAGAATAAATGCCGGAGACGAAGCCCATGCAAAATCTCTCGCCTGATTGATTTTAAATTTCCATGTTTTTGTTCCTGTTGAATTGTTTTTTCCTAATTCAGATTCAGAACGGATCATCACTGTTTTATCGCTGTTTTTTGCCTGATCCCATCGGCTGATTTCTTCTTTGGAATACACTTCTTTTGAATTCAGTAATTCTCCTGAAGCCACCACATAATGATTGGCAGGAACGGTAATGTTTGCCGTAATATCTCCGTATTCCAGATAAAATTCCGAAGCACCAAGATAAGGCAGGGTATTCCATCCCATGACATCATCATACACACACATTCTCGGATACCATTGTGCTATCGTAAAGATTTTTCCGTTTTTCGTATCCTGAATTCCCATTCTGTCGGAACCGTATTTTGGAGAAAGGAAAGAATATTCAATCTTAATTTTTGCGACTCCTCCCATAGCTTTAAGTTCTGCTGGAAGATCGATCTGCATTCTGGTATCGGTAATGGTATATTTCACATCCTTTCCGTCCAGTTTTACCGATTTTATTTTGTAACCGCCGTCAAATTCCTCACCGTGCGCTCCGTTTCGGCTTCCCGAAGTCGGTACGACTGCATTTCCTCTTGAATCTTTTGCAAATAAATTCTGGTCGAGCTGCAGCCATAAAAACCCTAATTTATCAGGACTGTTGTTTGTATAAGTGATTTCCGCAGTTCCTGTAAGTTCGTTTTTGGCTTCATTAAGGCTTACATCGAGATTGTAACTTGCCGAATTTTGCCAGTACGCGTGTCCCGGCTGTCCGCTTGCGGATCTTGTAGGCGTACCTGTCTGTGTATAGAAAAATGGTTTGAAAGCTTCTACGTAGCTGTATTTCGGGGCTTCCTGAGCCAAAGCTGACTGTGAAAAGAACATCACGGCAAGCGCAGAAACAAGGGTTGGAATTTTGAAGTTCATATTACTATTTTTAATTTAACAAAGTAAACAAAAATAAGACTTCTCCGGACAGAAAAGTCTGATGTCTTCATTTATCTTGTTAAATTTCTTTGTCTTCTTCCACAGAAAGAAAATACTGCTCAAAATCTTTATCGGAAACCGGCTTTTCGCTTTCGAGTTTTACGACTCCTATGGTTTTATAGTGGGCAGACAATTTTACATTGTTTTTTTTCAGTTCTTTTTCAAGCTGTCTGATATCTGTATTTTTTTTGAGAACTGCTAAGTATGTTTTCATCATTATATCTGTATAAGTCCGTTTCCGATATCTCTGTATTTCAAACCTTCGATGGGTTTTGCCTTCGTTTCAACAAGTTCCCAGATTTCTTTTGCCGATTTTTCGGGAAACTGTTCCATGTACAAAGCAATAAGCCCTGAAACATGGGGTGTTGCCATGCTTGTTCCGCTCATTGCGTAATAATTGCCTGTTTTATTTTTGGAATTTTTGGGATAAGAACTGATGATATCAACTCCGGGAGCGCAGATATTGACGTTTCCTCCGGTTGAAGGATTTAAGCCCGCGTTGGAAAATTTAGCTACTTTCATTTGTCCGTCAATCGCTCCGACTGCCATTACGGACATGGAGTTTGCTGGCATTGAAACAGGTTTGGGAACAGCCGGTCTGTTGCTGTCGTTTCCTGCTGCTGCAATAATGATGCAGTTGTTTTCCAAAGCTCTTGCTCCTATGGTTTCAAAAAGCGGGGAAGGTGCTTCATTCAGCAGAACCGGAGAAGCGAGTGAAAGGGACAGAATTCTGAATTTCTTTGTAATTGCCCAGTCTATGGCATCAATAACGCTGCTTGTGGTTCCTTTTCCTGTATCGGAAAGCACTTTTGCAATTTTTAAATTGGCATCTTTTGCGATTCCGTACCGTTTTCCGTTATCCAGTCTTATATTTCCTGTCGCAACTCCTGCACAGTGGGTTCCGTGACCGTTGGGATCGCGGCTCCAGTCTTCTCCGGCAATGAAGGATTTTCCTTCAATATTTTTTCCGAAAAAATCGGGATGAGAAAGTTCTAGTCCTGTATCCAGAATACAGATATCAACACCTTTTCCTGTGTATAATGAATTTCCGAGACCCAAAGCTTTGAGCCCCCATTCCATTTCCACTAAAGGTTTCTGCGGTAACGGTTTATTTATAATGTATTTTTCCAGCTCGGTGATTTTCTCTGCAATCTCTGCGGACTGTTTTTTCAGTTCACTGATGATCGACAGTTCATCCGCCGAAAAAAAATCTCTTTCTTTTTCAAAATAAACGATCGGGTTAGAATCGTTTTTCACAGCGCTTTTCAACTGTGCTTCATCCATATTTTCAACCACAAGAACACCCAGATTTTTGTAGAGAACTCCGTTATCCTCATCAATAACATCATAGGCTCGGTTTTCTGCGGAAAGAAATTCTGATGAGGTAATGTTTACATCAAATTCATTTTCAATTTTTTTGAGGGAGTTTTTATGCTGATCTTCGAGAACAACAATGTATCTTTCATTTTCCATGGGTTTTGTTTTTAAATCTATTATTCGCCTTTTAATTTTAATACAAAGGGCACTAAGTTTTTTTTACAACTAATTGCTTTTAAGGCTCACAAAGGTGTTTGGCTACGTCGAATCTTCGATTTCACTTAAATTAAGAAACACAAAGATTTTAAATTATTACAGAATAGTTTAATTTTAAAAGAACTTTTTCAAGAAGCAGGTAAATGTCTTCCGAGATCATCTGTAATCTGAGTTTTTTATTAATTCCGGCAATCTGAGTGTTTTGTTTGATTAAAGAATTCCAGAAGTCTTCAATTTTTGGTACATTGGCGAGACTTTTCACGATTTCGTCGTTCAGTATTCCGTTTTGATAGAGAGAAACTATTAATCCTGATAAAATTTCTTCTGCTTCATCCAGTTTTTTCTGCTCTTTGGTGTACATTTCCATTAAAAATTTGTGGACACTTTCCATTGCACTGAATGAAAATCCCCAAGTCAGCTCACGTTTTCCCGAAGCTATTTTTTCCATCTGAACAGGATTAAATCCTCTTTTTACCGTGGAAATCATGTTCATAACCTTTAAAACTTCAGATTCGTACGTAGTATTTCCTTTGGTTTTCAGGTAATCTAAAAATTCATAGAGAAATTCCTCAAACTGCGCATCAAAATCGAAAGACTTCGACAGATAAAGCTCCTGAACTTTATTAAAATGCTCAAGCAATTCCTGAATTTTCTGTATCGTATGATGAACGAGTTCCTGCATTACTCAAAAATTATCTGTTCGACTTCTTTACCGTCTTTGTCTTTAAAAGAGACGATTCTGATTCCTTCGTCTTCCATTTCCACATGAAGATTAACGAAAAGCTTGTCTTTGTCTTCCGCAGAGTTGGTATTGGGATCGATGTAAATATTGTTGATTTTAGAATTCACGAGGCTAAATCTGTTCAGCAAAGCACTGGTGAAAATTTCTTTCATTTCGTTCACTTCCGCTTCGCCGTTTCCTTCCTGCACGCGGAAAATTCCTGAATTTAAACTTTTCACATTCTGTCTGAGATCAACTTTAAGCAATTCGGCAGAAGGTTTTTTACCAAATTTCTGATCTCCGGCTTCAAGCGTTTTAAAAAGACTGGTAAATTCTTTGGTCTGAAGCTGTTTTTTGCTGATCTCCGTCATATTGAGGTTTTTCTCTTTATTGGCAAGACGGATTTTTTGGTTAACATCTTCCACAAGCTGATCTTCGCTGTACTTGAAATTGTACTTCGAATCTGCATCAATATCTGTAATCTTGATGGGAATATCCATTTTTACACTCGGAAGCGAATATCTTGGAACTTTAAAAAACTTTAAATACTCGTGTTTAGCATATTCTTTTGCGATCATTACCGCATTTTCGTCTGCTTTTTTACGAGCCTGAATTATCTCGTTGTTGAGATAATCCAGGTAATCTGATAATTTAATCATTTCTCGTAAAGGGTTTTTATTGTGCGAGTAATCCTAAAACTTTTTCCAATCCTGCAGGCATTTCGTCGTTGGTTGCTCTTACTTTTACGCCCAGAGAATATTCTTTTTCCACTTTAATTCCTGTTGCAGAAGTTCTTTTGTAAGAAACGTCCACTTTAAACTTCACCGGTCCGAAACCTCCTGAAGCTCCCGCAGTAATCCCGAATTCATCGCTTACATCTTTGGTGTAAGTAGAATTTAATTTTACATTGAAATCCACTTCGCAGGTTTCAATTCTGAAGCTCGGAACATTTAGTAATGCAATGAAAGGAACTGAAATTTCAACATCGTTCATTGTTTCTTTAGGATTGGTGGAACTTTCGGGTTCTGCCGGATCAAAATCAGGGTTTGGTCCCATTTTTTTGTATTTGAATTCCGCCATACGAAGCTTACTATCACTTCCATCCTGTTCGAATCCTACTTCTTTGATGAAATTTACTGTGCTGATTGATGCATTCGACTGTGCTTTTACACACGCATCCAACGGACCTCCGATGATGGTTGCAAAATCGATGCTTCCCAATTCTGCTGCAAAATCTGCACTTTCAGCTCCTGAAGTTTTGAAAACCTGATCGTCTGCCGCCATTCTTCCTGCCATCATTTTCATGATTTCTGAAGAAACGGCTGCGAAAGATTTTTCCCACTTCTCATCGTAGTTTTTCTTGAAGTCTTCAATAATGCTTACCAATTCTTTATTGGAAAGAGAAGAAAGTTCTGACGTTTCAATTCCTGAAACTTTTTCGTAAACTGCGGGACTTAAAGATTTTTCCAGTCCTGTTAATAAATCAATTAATTCACTTTTTGTTTTCTTGGTGTGGTTTGCTTCCAACACCGACTTTAATGTTTCCATGTTTGGTTGTTTAGGTTATTAAAAATTGATACTGCAAATGTATCATCGCCTGTGATGAGTTGTCTCAGTAATTCACCTAAATTTCAACCGTAAAATCACCCAAATAAAAAAAGTAGATTCCCCATTGAGAATCTACTTTTTGCTTTATTTAAAGGATTTTTTTCTTTTTAAATTAGAAAACAATTTAAATTTTTCTAATTATCCGCAATATGCTATAATTAAATGTTGTTTATTGTAATCATTATTATTTTTTTACCACAACGACACTAAGGTTATCCACAAAGCTCACAACTATTGTGTTCCTTGTGAAATCTTTAGTGCTCTTCGCGGTTAAAATCCAAGTATGATAAATAACAGATATCCAAATAAATTTTTATACACATTGTCATTCTGACGAAGGAAGAATCTAAATATTCTTTTTTAGAGATTCTTCACTCCACTTCGTTCCGATCAGAATGACAGTGAAAACATTAAAATCTAAAAATTAATTTGATTTTTTAGCTTTAATCATCGCTTCCAGCGCATCCCACATTTCCTGCGGAATATCTTCAAGCATGTTAAATTCACCTGCTCCCTGCAACCATTCTCCGCCGTCGATGGTTACCACTTCGCCATTCATATAAGCGGAATAATCTGAAACTAAGTAAGCGGCAAGATTTGCCAGTTCCTGATGTTCTCCTACTCTTCTTAAAGGAACTTTCTTTCTCATGTCAAATTTTTCCTGCAGGTTTCCCGGAAGCAATCTGTCCCATGCTCCTTTTGTAGGAAATGGTCCCGGAGCAATGGCATTGAAACGGATTCCGTATTTTGCCCATTCTACCGCCAAAGATCTCGTCATTGCCAAAACGCCTGCTTTTGCACAAGCGGACGGAACCACATACGCAGAACCTGTCCACGCATAAGTCGTTACGATATTTAATACCGTTCCTGAAGTTTTGGAATCGATCCAGTGTTTTCCCACGGAAAGAGTACAGTTCTTTGTTCCTTTCAACACAATATCCAGAACAGCATCAAAAGCAGAATGTGTGAGTCTTTCTGTAGGAGAAATGAAGTTTCCGGCAGCATTGTTAAGAAGGATATCAATTTTTCCGAATTCTTTTAGCGTTGCTTCTTTCATGGCTTCTACCTCATCCCAGTTTCTTACGTCACATGCTACGCAAAGAACTTTTCCGCCTGTTTCTTCTTCCAGCTCTTTTGCAGTTCCCTGTAGTTTTTCGAGGTTTCTGGACGTGATGACTACTTTTGCGCCCAATTCAAGAAAATATTTGGTCATTGCCTTACCGAGACCGCTTCCTCCTCCTGTTACAATGGCTACTTTATCTTTTAAAGCTCCTTCACGAAGCATCGGCTGTGTATAAAGATTCATAATTTAGTTTTAATAGATTACGTTACGTAGTAAATTTACTATAAATATTTGTTTTGGCAGAGTAAAAAGCTATGCAGGATATAGAATAATCAGACAGAATACTGAAGTCTCTCAAACAAAACGAAAAATGAAACATTTTCAATATATATTAAATTTAATCTTTATAATTGCTTTAAAAAATTATATTTAGTTCATTAAAATTGTACATTTGTTCAAAATAAAGCATAATTATGCCAAGTCTTACTCCTAAAATCACAGTTCTGGGATTTTCGAATGCTTATCATCTTCTCAGACGCACCACTTACAACATTACAAAGGCTAAAGTTCTGGATTTTGCGACCAAAACTCCGCAACAGGCACTTGCAGAATTATTTACGTTCAGTAATCCTGTTCCGCCTTCTCCGCTGAATAATGTGGGTGAAACAATTGTCCCGACAGCGGCAAATCCTACGATTACCGATACCCAAAGTACGACAAACAGCGTGAGAAACGATCTTTACTGGTGGCTTTACAGTGCTTTGAAGGATCCTTCTGCACAGCACAAAATTGCTTATTTTCTTCATGTTCTTTTTGTAACGGATGATAATGCTTCTTTCTGGACAAATTATGATTATAAAGAGCTTCTCAGGTTTCATGCGAATGGAAGTCTTAAAGAACTGGCTTTCAGAATAACACAAAATCCGAGAATGCTTGTTTTCCTGAATAATAATGTGAATCTGAGCACAAGTCCCAATCAAAATTATGCAAGGGAATTTCTGGAATTGTTTACGATTTTAAAAGGACCGCAGATTGCTACGGGAAATTATACCAATTACACGGAAACAGATGTACAACAGGCGGCAAGAGTTTTAACAGGATTCTCCCTGACTTCATCGGTACATCTGGATAAAACAGCAAGACTTAATTCTCTGGATCCGGTAACGAATATTCCGACAGGTCAGGTAAAAGTTAACACGCACGATACGGGAACCAAAACGTTTTCGTCAGCTTTCGGAAATCAGGCAATTTCGGGAGGGAATACAGACGCAACGATTAAAGCCGAACTTCAGAATTTCATTAACATGGTTTTTAATCAGGATGAAACGGCAAAAGCGTATTGCAGAAGAATGTACCGTTATTTTGTGGGAAGATTAATTACCACCGAGATCGAAAATGATATTATTGTTCCTTTGGCAGCATCTCTGAAAGCAGACAATTACAATATTATTCCTGCTCTCACCACGCTTCTTAAAAGTAAACATTTTTATGATGAGGAAGACAGCATTACGGGAGATCAGACGATTGGAAACATTGTAAGAAATCCGGTTGAGCTTTATCTCCATATGTTTTCTCTGCTGAATCTTCAGATTCCGCTTTACAATACGAATCCTTCGGCAATACACAGTCTGATGAACGTGGTGAATAATTATTCTTCGAATATGGGAATGCCTGTTTTTAATCCACAGTCGGTAAACGGATATGCAGGATATTACAGCAGCCCGAATTACGATAAAAACTGGATCACAACATCATCTCTGAGAATACGGTATAACAATACGATTGATTATCTCATTAACGGACTTACCTACAACGGCTTTACCTTTAAACTGAATAATGCCTCTTTTGTAAAAGACAGCGGATATTTTTCTAATCCCGCCAATGCAGATACTCTGGTAACAGAATTTCTTCAGATGATGTTTGTGGAAGTTCCGGACGGAACCCGTTATGATTATTTCAAAGGTATTTTTCTGAATAATTTAAGTACCATCAACTGGCAGAATGAATGGAATAACTACCTCAATACAGGAAATGCCAATAATGTAAAGATTCCGATCGACAGACTGGTAAAAGCCATCATTAAATCTCCTGAATTCCAAATAATTTAAGATCATGAACAGAAAAGATTTTTTAAAATTAATATCTCTTGCGGGAGTTGGAGCTCCGTTTTATCTTAACGGAATGCCTTCGAGGTTTATGAATCAGTTTTTGGATTTTCAACTGAATTGTGATACGGTTAACGATCGCTCTTTGGTTATTCTGAGATTAGCAGGAGCCAATGACGGACTGAATACGGTAATCCCGATTAGCCAATACAGTACCTATGCCGCATTGCGTCCCAATATAAAAATTGAAAGTTCAGGAACAGGAAGTTATATTCCGTTAGACAGCACGGTATCTTCGGGTAAACTTGTAGGTCTTAATCCTTCTATGACAGGTTTTAAAAGTCTATATGATTCCGGAAAACTGCTTTTAATGAACGGAGTTGGCTATCCGAACCCGAATTATTCGCATTTCCGATCAGAAAATTTAATGTTTGCAGGGAAAGACGGAACTACAAACTCGGATCTTCTCGACGGTATTTTCGGAAGGTATCTTGGCGCGTTATATCCGGGACTTGCCGGAAATCCGACGACACTGAATCCTGATCCGCTTGCTATACAGATGGGAAATCTCAATCCGTGTCTGTTTTATGAACATACGACTGAGAAAAATATCGAATACAACATGACCGGATTTCAGTCGAGTGTTTTCAGCAATTTAAATTTAATGAATTCTGAGTATAATGATCTTCTCAACTATATAAAAGGAGTTGCCACGAGTATGGATGCGTATTATGACCGCGTGATGCAGGTTTTCAACGCCGGAAACAATTCCACGACTACTTATCCTAATTCGTCTTTGGGAAAACAACTGAAAACAGTGGCAAGAATGATTAAAGGAGGCAGCAAGACCAAGATTTTCCAGGTGAATCTAAGCGGATTTGATACCCATGTGAGTCAGGTACAAACCGGAAGTACGCATTTGGGAACCCATGCGAATCTATTAGCAGATATTTCCAATTCTGTTGCCGCTTTTCAGGCAGATATTCAGCAGTTGGGCATTGCAGATAAAATAATGACGGTTACTTTCAGTGAATTCGGCAGACAGGTTCGCGAAAACGGAAGTACCGGAACTGATCATGGAGATCTTGCTCCGTTTTTCGTGGTTGGAAACGCTGCTGCCGCAGGAATTTTGGGAGATCATCCTGTGTTTACCAACCAGACAAGTTATTACTACAACCAAAATCAAAGAAGATATGATTACCGGCAGATTTTCGCTTCGCTTCTTCAGGACTGGCTTGGCGCAAGTACGAGTCTGATGATTACTTCGGAACTGGATTATTACGTTACAGGAAATCAGAAAGTGGATGTGATTAAAAATTCTCAAAAAGCGAATGCAGTATGCTCAACTTTGGGAACATCGAATGTGGTTTCCGACAAAGGAATTAAGATTTATCCGATTCCGGCAAGCCAGTTTGTGTATGTTGAATTTGAAAGCAGAATATCCGGAAGTATAAAGTATCAGTTAATGGATATGAGCGGAAGGGTAATTCACAGCTCTTCGGAAAAACCAATATCCAACCGTATTGAAATTAATGTTTCGGGAATTCCTGAAGGAAATTATTTGTTGAAAATCAATACAGATTCTGAAGAAATCAGCAGAAAAATTATTGTTTCGCACCGTTAATTTTTTGATTATCTTTTATTAAACGTACTGCTTTTTAACGCAAAGGATCGCTAAGATATTTTATATAACAACTGTTTTTAAGTTCGCAAAGGCGTTTCACTCAGCTAAGAACTCAAAGGGTTTTTCAATTAACAAATTAAGGACATCATTAAATTTTTATTTAAAAGACCATTGTATTCTTTTTACTTTTTTGTTTGCAAACTTTAAATAAAAAAAGCTTGATCTTTTGCGGCTAAATAAAAAGTTTAAACAGATTTTAAATCAAAAACAGCCCGACAATTTCTGTCGGGCTGTTTTTATATTGAACAAGATTAAATTTATTCAGATTAAGAAGCAACAACTGTACCTTTAAAAGAAAGAGTCTTTGGAGTTTTGCTGTCGCTTGTGGTAACATTTACCGTTTTCATGAAAGGACCCGCTGCTGCAGCGTTGTAGCTTGCTTCTACAAATCCTTTTTTACCAGGAAGAATAGGCGTTTTTGTATAATCCGCTGTTGTACATCCGCAAGAAGGTGCTACGTTTTCGATAATGATAGGCTTCTTTGATGTATTTGTAAATTCGAATCTGATGGTTTTTGGTTTTCCCTGAGGAATATTTCCAACATCAATAGATTCTGATTTCCATGTAACATCTGCAAGAATTCTTACAACCGGATTATTGTCAGTCGGAAGTGTATTTGCAAAAAACGGTGAAAATGCCAAAACAGCTAATAATGCTGAAATTTTTAAATTTTTCATGAGTATAAATTTTAATAATTAAAAAAAACCGATTTATTTTTGTTTTCACAAATGTAAGATGAATATTTGTATTAATCCTGTTAAGCGGTCTCAAACATTTGTTAATAAGTTGTTAACGATCAGAAATTAATAGATATTTTTGGATATTATTGTTCCTGTAAATGGAAATAAAGAAACTCAATATTATTATAACGCTTGGTTTTGTTGCTATTATCGGAATTCTGATAGCACAGCTTTTATGGACACGACAGGCTTATAATCTTGAAGACAAGAAATTCAACCAGACCGTAAATATTGCTTTGCTGGAAGTGGTTGAAAAACTTTCCGGCGGAAAAACGTCCTTTACCGAAAGTCCGGTTCAGAACATTTCCAATGATTATTATGTGGTAAACATTAACAATGAATTTCATCCTGAAGTTCTGGAACATTACCTGAAAACCGAATTCACACGTTTTCAGATCAATACCGATTATGTCTACGCATTGTACAATTGCCACAGCGATCAGATGATTTATGGAAAATTCGTATCGAAACATCAGGAAAGCCCGAATGAAAAAGTGATTAAATTTCCGAAGCATAAAAATCTGGTGTATTATTTTTCCATCCGTTTTCCGGATAAAATCACGTATCTCATTAGTTCTTTACGTTTCTGGTATGTTCTTACTTTTGCCCTGATCATCATTCTTCTGGTGTATGTATATTCCATTTATACGATTATTCAGCAGAAAAAATTCTCGGAACTGCAAAGGGATTTCATCAATAATATGACGCATGAATTCAAAACTCCTCTTTCATCAATTTTGCTGGCTTCGGAAGCTTTAACCAAGCAGGAACAGATCAAGGAAAATCCTAAATTACAAACGTATACTTCCATCATAACGGATCAGAGCCACAAACTGAATAGTCATATTGAAAAAATACTGAATATTGCCAAAAATGATGCTTCAGGATTGTCTCTGAAACCGCAAAGAATTATTTTAAAGCCTTTCATTCAGGAAATTGCAGAAACCGTGAAACAGAAGAATGAATACATTTCGATTGAATTATCTATTGATGATAATATTTCCGTTATAGCCGACGAATTTCATTTCAGTAATATCATTTACAATATTCTGGACAATTCCATAAAATACTGTGAAACCCAACCACATATTATTATTTCTTCGATAAATGATACAAAAGGTTTATATTTAAAGTTCAAAGACAACGGAATCGGGATTCCTGCGAAAAACCTTCCTCATATTTTTGATAAATTTTACAGGGTAAACACTTCAAAAAGCGATGCGGTAAACGGTTTCGGACTGGGACTTTTTTATGTAAAAAAAGTGGTTCAGCAGCATAACTGGAAAATTTCTGTTGAAAACAACAGCCATCAAGGAATTACCACTACCCTGTTTTTGCCATTGTAAAGAATATGTGTAATCATGGAAAAATCTAAAATTCTCTACGCCGAAGACGACAAAACCATTGCGTTCCTCATTCAGGACAGTCTGGAAAATCATTACGATATTTCCTGCTATTCTGACGGAAAATCGGCTTTGGATGCTTTTAACAGAGGAAGTTTCGACATCTGTCTTCTGGATATCATGATGCCGGAAATGAACGGTTTTGAGGTCGCACAAAATATCAGAGAAAAAGATGCTGAAATTCCTATTATTTTTATTTCTGCCAAAGCATTGAAGGAAGACCGCATCAAAGGACTGAAAATCGGAGCGGATGATTATCTGGTAAAACCTTTCAGCATTGAAGAGCTTATCCTTAAAATTGAAGTCTTCCTGAGAAGATCTAAGAAAAAAGAATCTTCGCCACAAAAATACAGAGTCGGAAACTATGATTTTGATCCGAACAATTACACCTTACACAATTCTGACAATAAAGTAACACTTACTCAGAGAGAATCTGAACTGTTGTTATTTTTTATCCGTAATAAAAATACCGTTCTCAAAAGACAGGATATTCTGAAGGCGGTTTGGGGCGATGATGATTATTTTATGGGAAGAAGCCTTGATGTTTTTATTTCAAGACTGCGAAAAGTTTTTTCCGATGAAGAAAATATTTCCATTGAGAATCTTCATGGGATTGGTTTTCGCTTTTCTGAGAAATGATTTTTTTGTCTCCACTCTTAATTAGCCTGAATTTGATCTAAATATTCCAAATAAAAAATTGACTTTATCCGAACTTTGGGATAAGTTTCGGCTAAAGCCAATTCGAGTTATTAATAATGAAAAAGCGGACTAAAGCCCGCTCTTATTGATATCAGTTATGTCGATCTTATTCCTGAACTTCAAAAAGCAAACGCTCCCCGAATTTTTGTTCATTAATTTTTCCGTTTTCGTACACCAGATTTCCATTGACAAAAGTATGGGTAACTTTAGAATGGAAATTCATTCCTTCCAACGGACTCCAGCCGCATTTGTAAAGAATATTGTCTTTTTCCACCGTCCAGTTTTCGTTTAAATCCACTAAAACAAGATCCGCTTTATAGCCTTCTTTGATGAAACCTCTTTTTTCAATTCTGAATAAAATGGCAGGATTATGAGCCATTTTCTCAACGATTCTTTCTAAAGAAATTTTTCCGTTTTTATAATTTTCCAACATTACGACCAAAGAATGCTGCACCAAAGGTGCTCCTGAAGGACATTTTGTATACACATTCTGTTTTTCTTCCCATGTATGAGGCGCATGATCCGTTGCAATCACGTCAATTCTGTCGTCCAGTAATGCTTCCCAAAGTCCGTCTTTGTCTTTTTGTGTTTTTACGGCAGGATTCCATTTGATCAATCCGCCTCTGGTTTCATAATCTTCATTGGTAAATGTTAAATGATGAACACAAACTTCTGCGGTAATTTTTTTATCTTTTAAAGGAATATCGTTTCTGAAAAGTTCTGTTTCTATTGCCGTTGACAAATGAAAAACGTGAAGCCTTGCTCCTGTTTTTTTCGCTAATTCAATGGCTTTGGATGAAGATTTATAACAGGCTTCTTCACTTCTTATCAAATGATGGAATTTCACCGGAATATCTTCCCCGTATTCATCAAGATATTTTTGCGTATTTGCTTTGATCGTTGCTTCATCTTCGCAGTGAACCGCAATGAGCATTTTTGTATTGCTGAAGATTTTTTCTAAAGTTTCAGGATTATCAACCAACATATTTCCGGTAGAGGAACCTAGAAACAATTTAATTCCGGGAACATTTCTGGGATTCGTTTTTAAAACTTCCTCCAGATTATCGTTGGTTCCGCCCATCATGAAACCGTAATTAGCGTAAGATTTCTGAGAGGCAATTTCATATTTATCAGCCAATAACTCCTGTGTTACCGCATTCGGAACAGTATTGGGCTGTTCGATAAAACTGGTTGTTCCTCCTGCAATTGCCGATCTTGATTCTGTTTCAATATCTCCTTTGTGCGTTAAACCCGGTTCACGGAAATGAACCTGATCGTCGATAACACCCGGTAAAAGATATTTTCCGCCACCATCAATAACCTGATCTGCTTGCTCGGAAATTTGAGAATCTATTTTGGAAATTAAATCATTTTCAATTAAAATATCACCTTCAACGATCTTTCCTTCGTTAACGATTTTTACATTTTTGATTAAAGTCTTCATTTTTACTTTTTTTACAAATTAGAGATGGAGCCATGCTTCCAACTTTGTCAAAGTTTAAAACTTTGACAAAGTTCTTCAAAATTAAGGTTTATGAATGAATTTTAATGCGGCTGATAAAAAATCAATTTCTAAATATTTACATTTGCATAAAATTTCACACGTTGTATAAGAAATTATTAGGACAGACAATTATCTATGGAATTGGAGCTATAGCGCCAAGAATTATTTTATTCATCCTAAATCCACTTTTGATTTATAAAATTCCCAACGAAGGTTTTGCAATTTTCACACAGCTTTATGCATGGATTTCTTTTGTGAACATTATCCTTTCTTTTGGCTTTGAAACTGCTTATTTTCGATTTTCTGCTGAAGAGGATAATGAGAAGAAAACATTTAATACCTCATTTTGGTTTTTGTTTTCAACCTCCAGTCTTTTTTTGGCTTTATGTTATTTATTCAATCAGCCGATTGCAGATTATGCGGGTTATCACAACAATCCGGAATACATAAGATGGTTTGCAATGATTGCTTTTTTTGACAATCTTCTGGTAATTCCTTTTGCATGGCTTCGTTTTCATAATAAACCGATAAAATACTCTGCAGTAAGAATTGTACAATCTGTGTTTCAGGCAATTTTTACAGCAGCACTATTCTTCTGGATCCCCGAAAATGTATCTAAAAGCTTTGGATTGGATCAAAACGTAGACTTCCCCTTCTTTAGTAATTTAGCAGGAAGTGCCTTAGGATTTTTATTGCTGTTTCCTATTATATTAAAGGTAAGATTTCAGTTTGTGACTTCTTTATTTAGCAGAATGGTTAAATACTCGTTTCCGTTGATGTTGGCTGGTCTTGCTTTCATGGTGAATGAAAATTTTGATAAATCTGTTCAAAGAGGTCTTATTTCAGATGAAGAGGCAGGAGCTTATGGAGGATGCTACAAATTAGCTGTATTAATGACATTATTTGTAACCGCTTACAGAATGGGAATCGAGCCTTTCTTTTTTAAACAAATGGATAAAGGAGACGCTAAAAAAACATATGCTAAAGTAGCCGAATATTTTGCATTTTTTGCCTGTGTGGTTGCTTTGGGAATTATTGCCAACATTTCCTGGCTGAAAAGTGTATTTATCCCCAATCAGTCTTATTGGATTGCAATAGATATCATCCCGATTATTGTTGTAGCAAACCTTTGCTTTGGAATTTATTATAATTTTTCGACATGGTATAAAGTAACGGACAAAACCAGTGTAGGAACCTTTATTTCATGGTTCGGAGCCGGAATAAATATTGCCCTGAATCTTTTGGCATTAAAGTATTATCACAGTATGTTGGGCTCTGCTTGGGCAACTTTCGGGGCTTATGCTATTATGATGATCGTCTCTTATTTACTTGGTCAAAAATATTATCCTATCCCTTACAGAATGAAAAAAATGTCATTCTTTCTGATATTATTGGGAGCTTTCAGCTTTATCATTGTTAAATATTTTAATTATGATATTTTAATGAGTAATGCCTTATTTATAACTTTTGCAGGTATCCTCATTTACTCCGAAAAAGAGATGCTTTTATCAAAAATCAAACGATAAATCTGGCTCTGACTTTGCTTATACCGGATTCTGCGTTGCACCAGACAAAACTTGAAAACTCTTGGCAATACTATCACACTCAAAGGTTTTATTGCTATATTTATAAAAAATTAGAACTAACAAAAAAACATATTTATATAATTTATGAAAATTATTGTTCCTATGGCTGGACGCGGTTCCAGATTACGTCCACATACACTGACTGTACCAAAACCTCTTATTCCGATCGCGGGAAAACCGATCGTACAAAGATTGGTGGAAGATATTGCTAAAGTTGCGGGGGAAACTATTGAAGAAGTAGCTTTTATCATTGGAGATTTTGGTCCGGAGATTGAAAAATCTCTTATTCAGATTGCCGAAAAACTGGGAGCAAAAGGAAGTATTTACTATCAGAATGATCCGCTTGGAACGGCTCATGCCATTAAATGTGCAGAACAGTCCATGACAGGAGATGTAGTGATTGCTTTCGCAGATACTTTATTCCGTGCAGATTTTGTTTTAGATAAAAATTCAGATGGAGTAATCTGGGTAAAAAGTGTAGAAGATCCTTCTGCTTTCGGAGTAGTTAAATTAGATAACTACGGTTTCATTACAGATTTTGTGGAAAAACCTCAGACTTTCGTTTCGGATCTTGCGATTATCGGTATTTATTATTTCAACAGTGCCGAAAAACTGATGGATGAAATTAATTATATCATGGACAATGATATTAAAAACGGAGGTGAATATCAACTGACTACAGCACTGGAAAACCTGAGAACAAAAGGAGCAAAATTCACGCTTGGAAAAGTAAATGACTGGATGGATTGCGGAAACAAAAACGCAACCGTAGAAACCAACAGCAAAATTCTTGAATACGAAAGAGATGCAATGTCTCATTTTCCCGCTTCTGCGCAGATCGAAAATTCTTTGATTATTCAGCCTTGTTTTATCGGGGAAAACGTGAAAATTTCAAACTCAAAAGTGGGTCCCGGAGTTTCTTTAGGGAACAATACCATCATCGTTAATTCAAATATAGAAAACTCTCTGATTCAGGAAAATACAAGAATCAATCATGGAAACCTATCCAATTCAATGATTGGTAATTCCGCACAATATTTTGGCGTTGCAAGAGAAATTTCTCTGGGAGATTATTCCGTTCTGGATTTTTTGTCTAAATAATTTTTCGAAAATATAAAATATTAACATAAATAAATTATCTTCAAGCCACACAAAATGTTTTGTGTGGTTTGGCGTTAATATTGCAACAACTTATCAAATTTTCCGGCATGAAAAAGTGGATTCCATTACTTATTTTAACTGTATTTCTTTTCAACTGTAAATCCAGAAAAACAGCCATGCAGCAAACTCAGAATGTTGACAGTCTCGTTGTGAATGATATGAAGGATCCTGACAAAAAAGAAAATCATGTTGGAGACAGAATGGATTTTTATCAGAAAATTTATCTTCATCCGCAGTTTGAATATCTTAAAATTACCAGCAAAATAACGGCAGACAACATAAAAGTGAGTCCGCTGGATGCAGTTATTTATATTGAAACCGATAAAAAAATATGGTCCAGAATAGACTTTCTGTTTTTTAATGCAGCAAGAGCTTTAATTACTCCGGAAGGAATCAAGGCGATGGATAAATACAACAAAAACTATATCGATTCGGATTTTGATTACCTGAATAATCTTCTGAACGTTAATTTTATTGATTATAAAAATCTCGAAAAACTTTTGGAAGGAAGAACGTTTTTCACTTTAAGCGACAGAAATGCAAAAATTGTAAAGAATAATGACGGTTATCTTGTGGAATCTATTTCCAACATCAAAATTTCTACCGAAAATATTGAAAGGGATTATAAAATCATGATGCAATATTCGGATGATTTTGATCTTACAACAGTAAATTTGAGAGATGCTAAATCCAACGATGCCATGCAAATCGTATATAGTGATTGGGAGCTTCAACCAAATAATGTAAAGTTGCCAAAAAATGTTAAAATAATTATAAAAGGAAGTAAAAACAGCCAGATTTTAATAGAAAATACGAAATTTGATTTTTCGAGGATGGAAACACCTTATTCTGTTCCATCTAGTTATAAGAAAATTGAGATTCAATGATTAAAAAATTTAGCTTTTTAATAGGTATTTTACTGTTCGGATTCCACCAAGGGCAGAATCAGAAAAAAGAGCAGCTGCAAAAGCAAAATGCTGAACTTAAAAAACAAATTGCACAAATAAATACAGATCTTGCAAAGACAAGAACAGAATCTAAACTTTCTGTTGCTTATCTTGATAATGTTAATAAAAAACTGGCTTTAAGAGAAAAAGTTTATACCAATACCCAAAAGGAAAAAAGATTTATTGAGGACGATATTTATCTGCGTCAGTTAGAAATTAACCGTCAGAATAAAGATCTTAAAGTTTTAAGAGACAATTATGCCAAGGTTTTGGTAAATGCCTACAAAAATAAAGGAGTACAGAACAAAGTAACGTTTATCCTTTCGGCTAAAAATTTAGGAGAAGCGATAAGAAGAGTTCAGTATTTAAAGCAATATTCAGATTATCAGGATAAAAAAGCGGCTGAAATTACCAATGCTGCAGAAAAAATAAAGCAGACGATTGCCAGAAGACAAAACTCTGTAAAAGAAAAAGCCAATTTATTGGTTAGTCAGCAAAAAGATTTAACAACGATAAATGCAGAAAGAGCTCAAAAGGAGCAGCTTGTTGCAGAATTTAAGAAAAATGAATCTAAACTTACTGCTGAACTAAGACAAAAGCAGACTCAGTCTAAAGCTTTGGAAGGACAGATCAGAAGCATTATTGCAGAAGAAATCCGCATAGCCAAAGCAGAAGAGGAAGCAAGAAAAAAAGCAGAAGCAGAAAAAATACGTCTGGCAAAAATAGCGGCTGAAAGAGAGAAAGCAAGAATTGAGGCAGAAGCTAAAGCAAGAGCAGAAGCTTTGGAGAAAGAAAGACTGGCAGCCGAAGTGGAAGCACGAAAAGCCAGAGAATTAGCCGATAAAAGAGCGGAAGAAGAGAGAAAACGTAATGAAGAAGCAGCTCGTTCCGAAGCAACAGCAAGAGATGAGGCTAGAAAAGTAGCCGCGAAGAAAGCATCAGACGAAGCAGCAGCAAAAGCGAAAGAAGCATCTGATAAACTAACTGCCGCAAGAGCCGCAGAAGCTGCTTTAGCAAAGAAAAAAGAGGATGACAAAAAAGCTGCAGAAAGCAAAGCAATGACCAATTATGGCGTTACTACTGTTGCGGGAAGTAATTTTGCAGACAATAAAGGAAGATTAGGATATCCTGCAGACAGAATCGGGCAGATTACGCACCGTTTCGGGAGACATCCTCATCCTGTATTTAAAAATATTGATGAAGAAAATAACGGGATAAAAATCTCCGTACCTTCCGGAACCAGAGCAAAATCTGTATTTCCGGGAACTGTATCTTCAGTATTGGCAAACAGCGACGGAACAAAAACCGTTATGCTGAGACACGGAAATTATTTTACTATCTATTCCAATCTTTCCGGCGTAAGTGTTTCCAAAGGACAGCAGGTTTCTGCAGGAACACCGGTCGGAGTAGTAGGACAGGATTTTGACGGAACTTATACCCTTGATTTTCAGGTATGGAACGGAAGTACTCCGGTGGATCCATTAGGTTGGGTTTCTTATTAAAAAAAGACTAACTTTGTAAAAATTTTAGAAATGAATACATTAACAATACTGTCATTATCTTGGCAACACATTTTGATCGTAGCGATCATTCTGCTTTTACTTTTCGGAGGTAAAAAAATTCCTGAACTAATGAGAGGTGTAGGTTCGGGTATCAAAGAATTTAAAGATGCTGTAAAAGAAGAGGACAAACCGGGTTCTGAAAATAAGACAACAAACAACAACCCTTCGAGCAACTAAACAATTCTTCACACTCAATGAATTTTACTGAGACTGCATGGAAAGTCTTCAATCAGGCTATTGAAGACTATCACGTGTCTGATGACGTTAACACTCTAATTAATAACCCGTTCGAAAAGGATACTTTGGAACGGATTTTGTATGCTAAAAACTGGATTGACACCGTTCAATGGCATTTGGAAGATATAATTAGAGATGAAAATATAGATCCCACTGAAGCTCTTCAACTGAAAAGAACTATTGATGCTTCCAATCAGAAAAGAACTGATCTGGTAGAATTCATCGACAGCTGGTTTCTGAAAAAGTTTGAAAATATTACTCCTAAACCTGATGCAAAAATTAATACCGAAACAATCGCATGGGCGGTAGACAGGTTATCAATTCTGGCATTAAAGGTTTATCATATGTCGCAGGAAGCCTATAGAGAATCTGCTTCAGAAGAGCACAGAGCAGCTTGTAAAGCCAAACTGGATGTTCTTCTTACCCAGCATGAAGATCTTTCCACTTCTATAAATCAGTTGCTTACTGATATCGAGAACGGAGATGTTAAGATGAAAGTGTACAAACAAATGAAAATGTACAATGATGAAAGTCTTAACCCAATCCTTTATCAAAAGGGGCAGCAAAAATGAAACGAATAATTTTTTTTGGAGTACTACTAATTATAATATCTTCCTGCGCAACGGAAAAACCCAATTTTTCTCCGTTGTCCAATAGTTTTTATAGCGAAACCAAAGGTTCAGATTCTGATAAAGGAGCCAAAAATAACATCGAAGTTAATGTTGGTGACAATGTAAATGCTTCAGAAATATCCAATCTTATTGCTACTTTTCCACAGTTTAAAAACAATGCTTTAAATACAGAAATCACTACTTTAAAGTACAGCCTGCAAAATTATCTTTATGCTATAGATGCAGGAAATCTTCAAGGGAAAAACAGAGCAATAAAAGACTTTGAAAAATCCTATAAAAAAATTCAAAAGCTAAGACAGAATCTTAAAGGAGACGACAATGAAGTTCTCAACAGATATCTGGTAAGATTAAAAACCAACATTTCTGCGATAGAAGATTCTGTAAAAAGAAATTAAAAAACCAATTAGGAATTAATGATTAAAATTCAGGCGGAATCCAACGTTCCTACGGAATACGGCACGTTCCGAATGATCGCGCTCTCTGAAAACGAAAACGACTGGATGCCTCACATGGCGATCGTTGCAGAAAATACAGATTTTTCCAAACCTGTAAACGTGCGTTTTCACTCAGAATGTATTACCGGAGAAGTTTTCCATTCCAAAAAATGTGAATGCGGACAGCAATTAGATGCTGCGATGAAATACATCCATGAAAATGGAGGAATTATCATTTACCTTCGTCAGGAAGGAAGAAACATCGGGATCATCAATAAATTAAAGGCATACTCTTTACAGGAAAAAGGTTTTGATACCGTAGAAGCCAATTTAAAACTTAGACTTCCGGCGGATGACAGAAACTTTGGAGTTGCTATTGAAATCCTAAATTTATTGGAGGTAAAAGATATTAATCTTCTTACCAACAATCCTGAAAAAGTAAAATACGTTACCGAAAGCAATATCCACCTCAACTCAAGAGTCCCGTTGCAGATACCGGCTAATGAGATAAGTAAAGGATATTTACAGACAAAGAAAGATTATTTTGGTCATTTACTCGATGACAGCGATAAATAAAAAAGCAAAAGCTCCGAAAGAAATTCCGGAGCTTTTTTGTAATTATAAAAAACTGAAAAGATATATTCTTAATTTGCTTTAACTGTGATTACTTTAGATTCATCTAAGTTGTAATATTTAATTACCGCATTGTAATCACTTGTATCTACAGTGGATGAATTTTTAGCAGGACTAGCCGGAACTAAAACAACTCTGAACGTCTGGCTATTCAGGTAAGTACTCATCTCAGAAGATGTCATTGTTGCTTGGTCAAAGTTCGCTTCTGTATAAATTTCAAGATTCTGAGAACTGAAAAGTGCATTATAATCTAATTCTCTACCTCCTGAAAGATAATAGGTTTTGGGAATTAATTGCCAAGCATTACTTGCAGCCGGGTCTCTTCTGTATACTAAAACCACATCTGTACTTTCTATATTAATAGGAACAGTAAAAGAATATCCGTTTGAACTTGTAAAACTTCCGGAAACATCTCTCATCTTTGGATATGTATCACCATCACCAACAGTATTATCATTATTATCACAGCTAAATATAAATAAACTTACAAAAGCCATTATTAAGATTGGAAGAAATTTTTTCATTTTATAAAAGTTTAGTTGTTTATTATTTATAAAGCGTATTCAAATCATATACCAAAAATTTCAAAAACTTTGTTTTCATCATTTTTTTAATTGTATTTTTGTTCTTATTCAAAAAATTATGAAGAAGCTTATTTACAGTTCACTTTTCATTTTCATATTCTCAAGCTCAAAAATATCAGCTCAATATCAGCCTAAAAACATTTCCAAAGACGATCTGAAAAAGGCAAACCAATGGGTTGACAAAACCTATAAGAACCTTTCTCAGGACGAAAAACTCGGACAGCTTTTCATTGTGGCACTTTACACCAATAGAGGAGAAAGTGAAATTGAAAAAGTAAGAAATATTGTTGCCAATGATAAGATCGGAGGATTAATTCTGATGCAGGACGATGCGGCAAGAGAAATCACTTTGGTAAATGAATTTCAGCAAAAATCAAAAGTCCCTTTAATGATCGGGATGGATGCAGAATGGGGATTGTACCAGAGAATCGCTGCGGCGCACAAATTTCCGTGGGCAATGACTTTGGGAGCTATTCAGGATAAAAGTTTAATTGAAAAAATGTCGGCTAAAATTGCTGAAGATTGTCACAGAATGGGCATCAACTGGGATTTTGCGCCGGTTGTGGATGTTAACACCAATCCCAACAACCCGATTATCGGAAACAGAAGCTTCGGTTCGGAAGTAAGTAATGTGGTGAATTCTGCATCAGCTTACGCAAACGGACTTCAGAATAACAATATTTTAGCAGCGATTAAGCATTTTCCGGGACATGGAGATACAAGTACAGATTCTCATGCTGATCTTCCTTTAATTGCTCACAATTTAGACCGTCTCAACGCTGTTGAATTAGCACCTTACAAAGCTCTTATCAATCAGGGAATCGGCGGTGTTATGGTGGCTCATTTATATGTTCCTGCATTGGAAACCACCAAAGGAATTCCTGCTTCCGTTTCAAAAAACATCATTACCGGACTGTTGAAAAATAAGCTTGGATATAAAGGGTTAATTATTACCGATGCTCTTAATATGGGCGCTGTTGCGAACAGATACAAACCCGGAGAACTGGATGCAATGGCTTTTAAAGCAGGTAACGATATTATGTTGTTTTCACAGGGTGTTGCAGAAGGAAAAAAATTAATTCAGAAAGCTATTGAAAGCGGCGAAATTTCACAGTCCAGAGTGGAAGAAAGTGTGAAAAAGATCCTTTTAACCAAATACTTTTTAGGACTTGAAAAATATACTCCTAAAAATCCCGAAAACATCAATTCAGATTTAAATAATGACTCTCACAAAACTTTAGTTCAGAATCTCTATTCAAATGCGATCACTTTACTGAAGGATGAAAAAAAACTGCTTCCGTTAAACGGAAAACAAACCTATTACGTTCCGTTGGAAGAAGCTCCTTATCAGACATTTGTCAATCGATTAGGTTCAAATATTACGATTAAAAAAGCTGATGAAATTGCTACGATCCCGGCAAATTCCACAGTGATTGTCGGTTTCCATAAAGATAATTCCACGGCTTACAAACCTTATAAAATTTCAGACACTTCAAAGAAAGTGTTATCCGACCTTACGAAAAACCAAAATGTGATTCTTAATGTTTTCGGAAGCGCTTACGCATTGAAAGATATTGATATTTCTAAAGTTTCTACCGTTCTGGTTTCATATGAAAACAATGAAGACTCCATGAACGCAACAGCCGATGCATTCAACGGAAAAACAAAAATCCAAGGCAGACTTCCTGTTCTGGTAAATGATACTTTGAAGGCAGGAATGGGAATGGATCTCATTCCAGCAATTGTAAAATAAAAGGTGTAAATTCTAAAATTTACAACATCAAAACAAAAAAAATAAATGAAAATAGGCATACTTTGCTATCCCACCTACGGAGGAAGCGGAATTGTAGCAACAGAACTCGGAATGTCGCTTGCCAACAAAGGCTATGAAGTTCACTTCATCAGCAACGCACTTCCTGCGAGATTAGATATTACCAATCCGAATATTTTCTTTCACAGGGTAAATGTTCAGACTTATCCACTTTTCCAATATCAGCCTTATGATATTGCGCTGAGCTCGATGATTTACCGTGTAGTGAATCTCTACAAACTGGATCTGCTTCATGCACACTACGCGATTCCTTACGCTTATGCTGCGTTTACAGCCAAACAGATGCTGAAGGAAGACAATAACGATATTCCGTTGGTTACGACGCTTCACGGAACAGACATTACATTGGTAGGACAGCATCCAAGTTACAAACACGCCGTGGAATTTTCCATCAACCAGTCGGATGCAATCACTTCGGTGTCGGAAAGTCTGAAAAGAGATACGCTCCAGTTCTTTAAGATTAAAAAAGAAATTCAGGTGATTACGAATTTTATCGATAATTCTGAATTTGAAGAATGCAACGAATGCCAGAGAACACAGTTTGCCAATCCGGACGAAAAAATCCTGATCCACGTATCCAACCTGCGTCCTGTAAAACGTGTGGAAGAAGTATTGCAGATTTTCAAGAACGTTCAGAAAAAGGTAAAATCCAAGCTTATCATCATCGGAGAAGGTCCGGATATGGAAAAAATCAACCAGTTCTTAGAAGAAAATCCGGATCTGATTTCAAAAATCCGTCTTTTGGGTAAAGTAAATGATCTTTACAGAATTCTTCAGCTTTCGGATGTATTCTTACTGCCTTCTGAACAGGAAAGTTTCGGTCTTGCCGCACTGGAAGCAATGGCAGCGAATACTCCGGTCATCAGCTCTAATGCGGGAGGAATTCCGGAAGTAAATATTCAGGGAGAAACAGGCTTTCTTGCCGAGATCGGAAATGTGGAGGCGATGAGCAACTACACCATTAAGTTACTAAGCAACGACGAACTTCTGGCGCAGATGAAAGTCAATGCCAAAGAACAGGCGATAAAATTCGACCTTAAAAATATTCTTCCGATCTACGAAGAAATGTACAGAACCACCATCGAAAATTTCAAAAGCGAGCTTACCAAAGCATAGCATTATATTTAAAAAGTTTTTATTTACCAAAACCTAACAGGTTTATACCATAAAACACTACGGCTGTATTCAAAAGGATGCAGCTTTTTTATACATCGAGTTTTGGAAGATTAATATTTTTCATGCAAATAATTATTTTCTTTGAAAGGATTTATGAATTTTGAATTATTCATAAAATAATTTTCTTATTTAATTGATTTTCAAATATTTAATATTTTTAAATCATTTTTATTCTATATTTGCATTAAACACCCATGACCGAAAAACTACTACAATATCTCTGGAACTATAAAGTGTTCAAACATTTCGACTTCAAAGATCTTGAAGGCAATCCTGTTGAAATTTTAGACTTCGGGAAATGGAATACAGATTCCGGTCCTGATTTTCTGGCGGCGAAGGTAAAGATCAATGAGATTACTTTTGCAGGAAACATCGAACTTCATGTAAAATCTTCCGACTGGATCTTTCACAACCATTCACACGATCCAAACTATCAGAATATAATTCTTCATGTCGTTTTTCAGAACGATTGCGAGGTTGAGGAACTGAAAAACAGAAACATTCCTACCATAGAATTAAAAGATCATATCGACGAAAATATCCTGTGGAAATATGAAAAACTGATCGGCGGAACACAGTTTATTCCCTGTGAAAATATTTTTGATAGCGGTAAAATTCCGGTTCATTTTCATGAAGAAAATGTTTTGAAAAAGCTGGCTGAGAAATCTTTAGAATTTGAGATGAACTTAGCTCAGTTTAAAAATAATTTTGAAGCCGTTTTGTTTCATTCTTTAGCTTATTCTTTCGGATTAAAGGTGAATGCATTTATTTTCAGGCAAATTGCGGAAAGCATAGATTTTACCATCATTAATAAAATCCGGCAAAATGAAATTCAACTGGAAGCTTTATTTTTCGGTGTTTCCGGCTGGCTGGAAAATCCGGAGGATGAAACAATGAAAATCTGGAAGCGGGAATTTGATTTTATCAAGGCTAAATTCAACAATTCCAATCTTAAATTTCATCCTAAATTTCTGAGATTACGACCACCCAATTTTCCTACGCTCCGTTTGTCGCAGTTGGCGAATCTTTACTTCATACATCAGAATTTATTTTCAAAAATCATTCATGCTAAAAATACAGGGGAGCTTTTCGAAATTTTTAAGAATGTAAAAGCTTCGGAATACTGGAATAATCGTTATAATTTCGGAAAAATATCATCAGTCAATCAACCCAAAGTTGTATCGCGCGATTTTATCGAATTGATTATTTTAAACACCATTTTACCTTTAAAATACACCTATCATCAATATCATAACGAAGAAATTGCAGACGAAATTCTGTTTTTTTACAAAAACCTTCCCTCCGAAAAAAATTCAGTTATTACGGATTGGAAAAAGCTGGGCTTGAAGTGTAAAACCGCACTGGAATCACAAAGCCTGATTTATCATTTTAAAAATTCCTGTGAAGAAAAAAATTGCTTAAATTGCGGTATTGGATTTAAAATTTTAAAAGAATCTTCAAATGCTTGACAATATCCGCCATAAAATGGAAAGAGAATGGTTTGGCGTTCTTACAAGAACGGGCGCAAAACTCGGAATTCCTGTTTCTAAACTGAGAGTATTTTTCATCTACTCTACTTTTGCAACGGCAGGATTTTTCTTTTTAATTTATCTGGGACTGGCATTCACACTTTGGGTAAAAGATATTTTTATCACCAGAAGGCCTAATGTTTTTGATTTATAGATATGGAATTTTTACAGATCACTTCTACGGAAGATTACAGGGTTAAGGAGATTTTTGAGGCATACTGTAAAACGTTTCCCGAAGACGAAAGAAGAGACTGGAACAAATTGTCTCCCCTATTTCAGCATCCTAAAGTAAAGATAATTTCTGTACTTCACGAAGCTAAAAATGTAGGCTACCTCATCATCTGGGAACTCAGCAATTTTGCTTTTGTGGAACATTTTGAAGTGTTTGAAGAATTCAGAAGCCAGAAACTGGGATCACATATTACCAACTATCTTTTTGGAAATTATCCCAGAATTGTTCTGGAGATAGAACACGGGCATTTAACCGAAGATACGAAAAGACGCTATTCTTTTTATCAGAAAAACGGGTTCAGCCTGATTGATGAAATGTACGTTCAGCCAAGTTACGGCGAAGGAAAAAATCCTTTGAATTTATGGCTTCTTGCTAATTATCAACCTGAAAATCTAAAGGAAGTAAAAGACGAAATATACGATATTGTTTATCATTAAAATATAAAATCCGAAGTTTCAAATGCTTCGGATTTTTTTTCAGTAAAAAACTAATTTACCTGATATTCCAGCTTTATGGTAATACTTGCTTCCTTATCTTTTGAAGCGGTATTGAAGGTTCCGCCATAAGAATAATCTTCATTTGAATTCGGAGCCGTGATCTGGATAACGCCCATCGTTGCTTTTTTCAGATTTCCCAGACTGCTTCCTGAATTTTCAGCAATTTTTTCCGCGCGTTCTTTAGCATCTTTTGTGGCAGAAGCAATCATTTCCTGTTTCACCGTAGCTAATTTGGTATAAAAATAATTTGGCGAAGACGATGTAAATTCTATTCCTCTGTTGATGATTTCCGTAATATTTCTCGAAAGATTTTCGATTTTCGCAACTTCTTTACTTTCAATCGATACAGTCTGCGTAAGGTTGTATCCGGTAAATTCATTCTGAACGTTATTCCCGTTATTATCTGTATAATTTTTGAACTGTTTCTGGATGTCCACAGAAGAAAAAACGATCTCATTTTGCTTTACGCCTTTTGATAATAAATAATCGTTGATGGTTTTTCGATCTGAAGCCAGATCATCATAAGCCGATTTCAGGTCAAAATTATTCTTAGAAAAACTTCCCGACCACGTAATAAGATCAGAAGTAAATTGTTTGGTTCCCAAACCCGTAACAGAAATCGTATTTTCAGATTTGTTTCTGTTTTTAATGGCATTTCCTAAAAGTCCGAGACCGATAACGAAACCTAATGCTGCAATGGCAATCGAAAGAATGTTTTTATTCATAAAAATTTGTGAATTTGTTTGTTACAATAATTTTCCGCTTATCCTTAATTAATCATAATGCTAATTTTAACACAAAGTTCTCAAGGTTTTTTAAATATTAACCACTTTTTAAGTTCACAAAGGCGTTTTACTCAACAAAGAACCCAAAGTTTTTTTAATGATGAAAAATTGCGGACAGCCATAATAATTTTAATGTCTGTTTACTAAACTATTGCATCAATTCTCATTCCAAATTTTAAGATTTCTTTAACATTTATTAAGGCATTTTGCTTTCTTTAATTCTTTTAACAAAAACAGGCATTGCTTCGTCCATTCTGGATAAAGCTCCGGTTAAATTTTTGGCTCTTACGAAAGTTCGCGTTTGCGGTTTATTCACAAATGCAAATTCTATAAATTCCGAAATCCGCTCCGCAGGAATGCCTTCTTTCGTAAAATATTCGTCTTCCACCCTGTTTCTTACCCACAAAATATCTTCCTGAAGATCATCATACCGATATTGACGCTTCATCCTTCTTGCATCGCCGCTTACAAGATCATACAATCCCTGAACATTAAGGCTTCCCAAAAGGATCGGAATTAAAACCTGCTTCACTTCTGCCGGTTTTTCTCGCATTTTTCCTACGGGTTGCGGCAATCCTACCGCATCTTCCACAATTTGCCCTTTATCGGTTTTCGCTACCGCGCGAGAATCTTTGTCTAGATCTCCGGTAATTTTAGCCAATTCCACTTCTTCAATGTCTTCTGCAATTCTCGTAAGCTTAATATTCAGTTCTTTGTTTAAACCATACATTGCTTTTATGGAAGATCTTTCAAAACCATTTCTTACAAAACGAATTTCGTCATCCGGAGAAGCAATCTCAATAGAAAAAGTTCCGTCGTTTCCTGTATATGTTTTTTTATCCGCAGAAATATTCATTACCGTAACGGAGGGTAAACTGATTCCGTCCTCATCGGTAATTTTTCCGGAAATTTTTTGCTGTGAAAAACCATTCACAAATAGAAAAAGCAGGATTATAACTAATCTGAAATTCATAAGATCAATTATTTTTGAGGTTGTGGCGATTTGTAAGCTGAAATCCTTCCCAACACTGCATTTTTAAAACGGTTCATATCCGCTTCTGTACAATAGCCGTATTTCAGGATATTTTTCCTTTCAAAACCTGTTCTTAAAATATAGAGAATGAAATGCTGGATCTGTGGTTTAGGAATCTGAAGTTCTTCAAAGAAGGTGTCTCCTAAAGAATTTTGCAGATAATTCATCAGATCCACATCGTCCCATTTGTTTTTAACTTTCCCGAAACTGTAAATTCCTTTGGTTACCGGCTGTACAAATTCTCCCGGTCGCGCTGCCAAAACTCCCGGAGCCGACTTTTGCGACATATATTTTGCCAGATCGTTCTTCAGTTTTTCCACTTTTCTTGGCGGATTAAGATTTTTTGCATCGATCTTAATATCTCCCGTTATGTTTTTTTTAATTTCAACTTCCGCAATCAGTTCTGCCGCTCTTATCATTGTTACATTTACAGGAGCCGTGATGTTTTCCTGGGTAATTTTACGATTTGTACGCTCATAACCCGATTTTACAAAGCGAAGTTCGTCTCCCGCTCTTCCCGAAATCATGAAATGACCGTCGCGGTTTGTAAGAACCCTTTCATCTGTCCGGATATTGATTACCGTTGCTTCAGGCATCTCATTATTATCCTCGGAAGTTACTTTCCCGAAAATATAATTCTGAGCACTACAGTTGATGAAAAAAAGAGAAGCTAAGACAAAGAATAGTTTTATTTTCACAGGTTATTTTTTATAAAGCAAAACTAAAGTTATTTTTAAATTAAACTGCAAGTTTAACCACAGTTAACGCGTTTTAGGATTTCTTTTAGAATTTTATTTTTAAAACTGTTAAATAGCAGCAGAAAATTGTTAAAATTTCACTTAAAAATTAGCTAACTTGCACTTTGAATTCCACTAAAAATGCAAAATTCTTATACGGTAATTAATGCTTCGGCAGGTTCGGGGAAAACCTATGCTTTGGTGCAGAGGCTTTTAATGATCTGTCTTCGGTATCCTAATCAGCAGCAGTCGATCAGGAATATTCTTGCGTTGACATTTACCAACAAGGCAGCGAATGAGATGAAGGAAAGAATTCTGACGTGGCTTGGAAATTTTTCCAACGATAATTTTGCAGAAAATCCGGATTTAAAAAATATTCAGAAGGCATTTGAGGAAGAAGGTCTGAAAATAACGATCGATGAACTGCATCACCGCGCCAAAAAAATGCTGGATTATGTGCTTCATAATTATTCTACTCTGAATATCGGAACGATCGACCGTTTTAATTCGCGACTGGTAAGAAGCTTTTCTTATGAACTGGGACTCGCCAAAAATTTCAATCTGGAAATTGAAGCGGAACCTTTTCTGATTGAAGCGGTTGATAAAATGCTCGATCAGATTGGCGAAAACGAAGTAATCTCCAACTCTTTCATGGATTATGTGGATTACAGTCTCGAAAATAATGAAAGAATAAACCTGAACAAAAGTCTTTACGGTTCGGCAAAAGAGTTCGTGAAAGATATTCATTACGAGCATCTTAAAAACAATAAGGATTTTGACAGCACGAATTACGAGAACATCAAAGATACACTCCGAAAAGAAATTGCCCAAAACAAAAAACAGGCAATTGTACTGGCTACACGATCCATCGAATTATTCAGATCAAGGAATATTGAAATTGAAGATTTTGCACAGGGAAAAAACGGAATCGGAGGCTTTTTTACGAAAGTATTAGACTTTTATCATCAGAAAAGACCTGGTTTTCCTTTTCCAACGACTGCAGAAGAATCTGTTGTGAATAACTACCGGAAAGGAGCTTCGGCAAAATCAAAAAACAAGGAAGCTGAAATTCTTGAAATTCTCGATCAATTACTGGATTACAGAATGCAGCTTATTCGGCTGTACATAGAAACCCAGAAAAAAGAGAAAATTTTATCCGCGCTTCTGCCTTTAAAGGTAAATAAAGACATTCAGGATGAGCTGAAGAAAATTGAGGAAGAAAACGACCTTGTTTTACTTTCTAAATTTAATATTTTAATTAACGAAAACCTTCGGAATGAGCCTTCGGCTTTTATTTATGAAAAAGTAGGTTCGCAGTTTCAGCACTATTTTTTTGATGAATTTCAGGATACTTCAGAATTGCAGTGGCAGAATTTCCTTCCTTTGCGAGATCATGCGATTTCATCAGAAAATACTTCTTTTACATTGGTTGGAGATCCGAAACAGAGTATTTACCGTTTTCGTGGGGGGGAAAGTAAACTGATGCTCGATATCATCAACAAAAAAGAATTTTCTCCTAAACAGGCAGATTTGCTGGTTTTAAAAGACAATTGGCGAAGCGCGAAGAATATTGTTCACTTTAATAATGAACTGTACAAATTTCATTCTGAATCTTTATCGGAAGAGCATAAAAATATTTTCGGAACTGATGCCGAACAAAATCCGAAATCGTCGATCGAAGGACGTGTAAAAGTAAATCTGATAGAAAATCTTACGAATGAGGATTTTTACAACGATACGTCTGAAAGCATGAGGAAAGATATTCAGGAAATTCTGGATAACGGCTTTAAATTCTCGGACATTACGATTCTATGCCGCGGAAATTTTGATATTTTCAGCTATTCTCAAAAACTGGGAAATCTGAAGGTAAATTACAAAGGAGAGGAAACGAATATTAAAACTATTTCCGATAAAGGTCTTACCTTAGAATTATCCAACACGCTTAAGGCGGTTGTTGAATTCCTGCGATGGGAAAGCAATCCTAAGAATAAGCCGAATCTGATCATGATGATGTATTACCTGAATAAACTGGGAAGAATTCAGATGGCAGATTTCACCCTGGAAATGAAGGAAATTTTAGGAATTGAAATACACGAAGAAACTGTGCATTTTATTCAGGAAAAATACGCTCTGAAGCTTAAGCAGGACAATTTCCCGAGATTCAATCTGTACAACTTTGTTGAGTATTATATTAATGAATTTTCTGTTGAAAATAAAGAGACCGATTTCCTGCTGAACTTTCTCGAGATGCTTTTCAATTTTACACAAAATGCAGGAGCGAGTACGAAAGAATTTCTGAAATATTGGGATGAGGAGGCTTCGGCATACACGATTCAGGCTTCGGAAAATATTGATGCGATCCAGATTATGACGATCCACAAAGCAAAAGGGTTGGAGTTCCCGATTGTTTTTATCCCGATGATTAATAAAAATCGTGATGCTGAGTTCACCAATTGGTTTGAAACGAGCAATGACAGTGCTTTAAAATCGGTTAATATTAATCAGTTCAGTAAAAATCTTGAGGTGTATGATGAGGAAATCCAGTATTTCAATCTCCAGAATTCTTATAAAAACTTTGTAGACAGGCTGTGTCTGCAATACGTTGCGACAACGCGACCGGTAGAGCAATTGTATTTTTATATTCAGAAAGCGAATAAAACGTCTAACAATCTTGAATTGCTGGAGTTTTTACAGTCTAAAAATCCGGAAAATCTAGATGAATTTGATCTGTATGAAGTGAATCCCGAGATGCTGAAAAAACATTCAAGGGACAAAACCTCCCATTTTGAAACGAAGGATATTCAGAATTTAAAAAACATCAACGAAAAAAATACATCGATTAAGATTGCCACTCCGTCAAAAAATTATCAGGTACGGGTTGAAAAAGTAAGAATCGGGCTTTTCGTCCATGAATTATTATCCCAAATCAATACGGCAAAAGACATCAGAAAAGTTCTGGAATGCTACGTTCTGGATGGTCAGATAACCATTGAGGAAAGCGCAGAAATTGAGAGAAATTTAGAAGAAATTATAAAAAATAACGCTGAATTTTTTGATGAAAAATGGCAGGTTATCAATGAAAAAGATATCATGATTTCCGAAAACGGTGAAAGCAGCGTGTATCGTCCGGACAGAATTTTAAAGAGTCCTGAAGGCTACGTTATTGTAGACTTTAAAACCGGTGAAGAATCTGAGAAAAATGACAGACAAATTGCCCATTATAAAAATATTCTGGAAAAGCTGGGAAGAAAGGTTTTGAAAACGCAGCTTATTTATTTGTAATCTCAAATATTGTATTAAGAAACGTCTACGGCGGCACCTTTGGTGCCGCCGTAGACGTTTTACGATCTATTTTTCTTAAGTATAAATTAACACTTATTCTGTTTTTCATTACACTTAATCAATATCTGATGACAGTTAATTACTATAACTGGCAATTTAAACCCAATTCATTTACCTTTAATAAGATATAATTTAAAACACTGACTATTAGTATTTTAAAAATAAAATTCTATTAATCTTAAATACATGAATTATGCCAGAAATTCTATTCAAACCACCTTAGATTAAAAACCTGATCATTAAAAAAATTTTTAACCATTAAAAATTAGAATATTTACATTCATCTTATCGCTCTTCATGATCCTGAGCATAAGCGCACAAACAGCTTCTAAGTATTTTTATTACTACAAAGGGAAAAAATATTTCCTTCAGTTAGACAAATCATCAATTGCCATTTCGTCTGCCAATACAGATGTTGTAAGAAATTTGAAAACAACCACCCCGATTGTTGAAAACTTTACCAAAAATTCTCTTTTGAATGACGGGAAAAAAGTGGCAAGCGATAAAAAAAGCTATTATGTAGAAATTGAATCAGACGCCAATATTTCAGACGAACAATACATTGCCAATATCGCTGAAAAAAACAAAAATCCCAATGTACTGGTTGCATCCCCTTGTTTTATAAGTGGTGAAAAACAAAAAATGGGAATGTCTAATAATTTCTATGTAAAACTAAAATCAAAAAATGACCTCAAACTTCTGAATGAATTAGCACAGAAAAATAATGTGGAAGTATTAGGATATAACGAATATATGCCTCTTTGGTTTACGATTTCATGTTCTAAAAATTCCACTCTTCCTACGGCAATAGAAATGTCCGCTTTATTTTACGAAACAGGATCTTTTGAAGCTTCGGAACCGGAATTTATGTATCACAATCTGGAAGCTACGGCAGATCCTTCTTATCCCAATCAGTGGTCACTGAAAAATACCGGACAGTTTGGGGCTTCTTATGCGGGAATTGATATAAAAGCTGAATCGGCATGGACTTTATCCACCGGAGCCAACGTGAAAACAGCAATCTTTGATCATGGTTTCGAAATGAATCATCCGGATCTTGCCGCGAATGTTTTCGGATCAGGATATGATGCGCAGACCAATACTTCACCTTCTGTGGTAAGAGGAAGTCATGGTACCGCCTGTGCAGGAATTGCCGGAGCCGTTCAAAACAACAATTTAGGAATCAGCGGCGTGGCTCCCAATACAAAATTAATTTCCATAAGTATTAATCTTACCTTTGCTGATACACCTCAGCAATTAGCTAATGGTTTCAACTGGGCTACAGCAAATGGCGTAGATGTAATCAGCAATTCATGGGGAGGATATGCACCTTCCACCATAATCGAAAACGGAATTACCAACGCTTTGGTAAACGGCAGGGGCGGAAAAGGGATGGTTGTAGTTTTTGCTGCAGGTAATGAAAACAATACCACGATCAGATATCCAGGAAACTGGAATCCACAAATATTAGTGGTTGGAGCATTAAGTCCTTGTGGTGAAAGAAAAAATCCGGGCTCATGTGACGGAGAAAACTGGTGGGGAAGCTGCTACGGAAGTCAGCTCGACATTATGGCTCCCGGTGTGAAAATGCCTACCACAGACAGACAGGGAGGCAATGGATATAATGCTTCAGACTATACTCCTGATTTTAACGGAACATCTTCTGCATGTCCTGTTATTGCCGGTGTAGCTGCCTTAATTTTATCTGCAAACCCTTGTTTAACCGCTCAACAGGTAAGAGATATTATAGAACAGACTGCTCAAAAGGTAAGAACAGATCTTTATGCTTATGCCTCCACTTCAGGAAGACCAAACGGAACATGGAATAGCCAGATGGGATATGGATTGGTAAATGCTTATGCGGCAGTTCAAAGAGCTAAATCAACATTCAGTCTTGCAGCTTTCGACAGTTCTGCGGATATCGGTCTGGAACCTAACCCTTCTGCGACGACATGGGCAAATATTTATCAGAGTCCTGATATCTGGAACAGACGTACCAACAGTTCTCTATTAAACTTTACTCATCAGGATCCGGGATATCTTGGACCAGGATTTAACGTGATGAGATTCAGAGTTAGAAATATCGGCTGTACAACTTCTGCCCCAAGTTTTGCAAGATTATACTGGACAATGGGATCTACTGGTGAAACATGGCCAAACTCATGGAACGGAATACAGTTAATTAACGGTTTTTCGGCAGGTGGAGAACTTACTACTCCGTATACAGGATTTAATGCTTCGAATGCATATGCAACAGGTCAGGGATTCAAAATTCCGGCTCTGGCTCCGGGACAAACTTATATTATTGATGCCAAATGGAATCCGGTAGATCCTGCAATTTATGGAGGGCTTACCGATAATCAGGTTTGTTTCTTAGGCAGAATTGTATCTCCGGGAGATCCGATGTACAACGAAAATCCGGGTCCGAATGCTCCTATTCAGCCAAATGTTACCAATAACAATAACGTTGTAACCCGAAATACAAGACTGGTAAGCTTAAGCGGAACTTTCCCTAAAAAATCAGGATTCTTTTTCGGAAATTATTTTGATTTTGAAAAGAATTTTGATGTTAAATTCAATTTGGTAAAAGATTCTAACGTGCCTTTCAAAAGCGTAGGAAATATTGTAGTAAAACTAAATGATATAGCCTGGGAAAGATGGGAAAACGGAGGAAAAGTAATGGAAGGAATGCAGGTGCTGAATTACAATGAACATGAATTTATCATCACAGATCTTCAGAACGCTTCCCTTAAAAATATCAGGCTGAAAGCAGGAGAATATTTCCCTGTTGCTCTTAGTTTCCAACAGGAAAACACAAGTATTACCTCACCGGAAAGCTATGATTTTGCCGCTACCCAAACCATTACAGGAAGTCCTGATGAATTGTACGGAAGTGTTTGTCATTTCCTGATTACCATCAACCAGAAAGAACCTTCAGACGGAGAGCAGTTCTGCGACGACAAATGCAGACAGGCAAAAGCTCAGTCTGCCATTTTACAGGATGTGAAATTATCTCCAAATCCGGCTTCTTCCAATGCTACTTTAGAATTTAATCTGGCTGAAGATGCAAAAGTAAATATCGTATTGGCAGATTATAACGGAAAAACACTTAAAACGATTTCCGAATCCGAATCTTTAAGAAAAGGAATCAGCAGAAAAGTATTTTCTATTAACGATCTTCCGAATGGAGTTTACGTAGTAAGTATTCTCGCTAATTCTGAGAAAAAATCTATCCATCTGATAGTAAAACATTAAGAATTAAATATAATTATCAACAAAAAAGAGCAGAAATTTCTGCTCTTTTCGTTTTTTATGCTGTAAAATAAATATTAAGCTGTTGTATCCGGTGCAAAAACTCTTTGCGCCAATTCCTGATCAAAGAGATATAAAGCGGATGGATTATCGCTTACCATTTTGATTTTGGTAACCAACTGAGATGCGCTTGCTTCTTCTTCTACCTGCTCGTTGATGAACCACTGCAGGAAAGAAGTTGTTGCAAAATCACCTTCGTCATTTGCATTTTTCACGATATTAAAAATACTTTTGGTCACTTTTTTCTCGTGTTCCAAAGCTTTTTCAAAAATATCGATTGCGTTTGCAAATTCGTGAGGTGGCTTTGCGATTTCACCAATGATGATTTCTCCGCCTACATCATTTAAATAGTCGAACATCTTATCCGCATGCATTAATTCTTCTTTGCTCTGTACACGAAAATAATTGGCAATCCCGTCCAGATCTTTACTGGAAAACCATGCAGACATAGAAAGATAATATTGTGCAGCGTATTGTTCGTGGGCTATTTGTTCGTTAATTAATTTTGCAATTCTTTCGCTAACCATAATTCGTAAATTTTCAGTCAAAATTAGGGAATAAAACCCCGAAATCAAAAGTTTTAATAGAATTTAATGAAAAAGGACGGAATAAATCCCGTCCTCTTACACATTAAAAAATCAAAATTATAAACTACTTAATTTGCATCCGGAGCCGCCGTGTTCATTGGTTTGTGCATTCTTCCGCCTTTCATTCCTCTTTCTTTCATTGCCACTTTTCTCTGCTCCATTTTTGCTTTTCTGTCCGCCTGCCATTTATCATATTGCTGAGGAGTAAGAATCTGTTTCATATCGGCATCCATCTGTGCTCTTTTTGCCTGTCTCTGATCTTTGTTTTTCTCAAAATCAGCTTTCATTTCAGCTTTTCTTTTTTCGTGAAGTGCTTTAATTTTATCTACCTGAGCCTGATTTAAATTTAAATCTTTCTGCATCTGCGCCATATGTTCCTGCTCTCTCTGCTGAAATTTTTCTTTCATTTCTGCTCTTTTAGCCTGTCTGTCCTGAGGTGTCGGAGTTGTTTGCTGTGCCATTGCAAAACTTCCCATTCCGATAAATGCTATTGCTAAAACTAACTTTTTCATTTTTTTTAAATCTTCAATTAATTGTTATACATCTTTTTGATTATTAGTTAAAACGAAAGTTAAAAGACAAACCTCATAAAAAATGTTAAATTTTAACACGAATTTTTCAATGATAAAATAAAAAAAGAGCAGATCATAAATATCTGCCCTCACACCACTTAAATATAATATATGAAAATTAATTCTTTGCAAATCCGGTTCGGAATCCGCTGTTTCCTCTGCTTTCTCCTCCCCCTCTGTTCTGTTGTTCTCTCGGAGCAGTATTTTCATTTCTTCGGAATCCGCCATTGTTTCTGAAACCGCCTCCGTTATTTTCCTGTCTCGGAGCTTCTTCTCTTCTTACTTCTCCTCCTCTGAAACCGCCACCTCTGGTTCCGCTGTTGTTCTCCGCTCTTTCATTTCTGAAACTTCCGTTATTTCTTGTACCTCCTGTTTCATTTCCGCCACGGAAGCCTCCGTTACTTCTTACTCCGCTATTATCGTTTCTAAAAACCGGATTATTGTTTCTGTTTTCTGTCTGATTACGGAAACCACCGTTATTACCATCTCTTACACCTCCACGGAAACCGTTGTTCGGTCTGTCGCTTCCTCTTACAATATTAAAGGTCGGATTATCATATCTACGGAATTTGTTTCTGTCTACTCTGTAGATATTGATGTTTATATTTCTGTAACGCGGCATCGGTCTGCAAATTCCTGCATAATGAGTTCTTCGGTAATTCTGAAAATAAACTACCGGACTGTACCCTCTGTAATAATTATTCTGGAACACCACAAAAACTCTCGGTCCCATAATTCTTTCCAACGCGTAGAATCTGTCATAATACCATCTGTCAGGATTGTATCTGTAGAAATTATTCCATGTAGAGAAACTTACGTACAGATTATTCAGTCTCATGATCTGATCTATCTGCCAACGATTCAGTCTGTTTTGGGCAAAAAAGCCATTCCAGTTGATGCTTATAATGCTGTTCCTGTAATCATTGTAATTGGTCTGGTAATAATCCTGTGGATAATAATCCTGCGGATAATTGTAGTAATAATCGTCTGGAAAATAATTCTGATCGTCTTCATCACTGTAATAGCCTCCGTCATTCTGATAATAGCCGTCATCTTCCCAGCCATTATTCGGATACTGCTGAGCAAACGATAAAGTCGCCATACCCAAAGCAAAACTGATTAATATTTTTTTCATTACTATAGTCGTTAATTGGTTAATATAGTCGAATTTTCTCTTCTATCTTTTGGATATAAATAAAAAAAAGAAGTTAAATCTTCCGATCCAACTTCTTTTAATTTATTATTAACTAATTGATAATCAAATGTTAAATTTATATCCTTCCGCTATCTTTAATCCAATAGGCTATTTTTTGATTGAAATCTTTCTGCTGTTTCAGATCTTCCAGATTAAGATGCATTCTGTATCTCCAGTAATGTGGAAAAACCGCAGGATTATTGATTCTTTCATTATCCATTTTAGGATTGCTAAGATTTTTATCCGTTGCTAAAAACTCCTGAATCGGGAAAATTGCCAGCATCGAATCATTATAAAGATGCTGTTTCATTATAATTTCAGCTAAATGAGGATCCAGTTCTTCCGGAGCTTTTCCATACTGTGTCAACTGCTGATTAAAATATTTCTGTGTAAGTGCCGGATCTTCTTTCCACCACTGTCTCAACGTTGAACTGTCATGTGAGGAAGCCGTAACAACATTCAGATAACCTGCATCTTTTGGATTATAAAAAGGAATATTATCAGAAGGCATTCTCTGCACTTTTAATGCAATAATTGCCAGTTCATCCATCACAACAGGAACACAGTCCGGAACAAGACCTAAATCTTCCCCGCAGATCAGCATTTCTGTAGCATTAAGAATCATCGGAAGTTTTTCCATCGCTTTTTCATACCAAAGATGATCCTGTCTTTTGAAGAAATAGTCGTGATACAGGTCATAAATGGATTTTTTCTCCCAGTCCGAAAGATATTTGTAAGATTCTGTGTTGTACACATTAAATCTCGGATGATAAACAACCTGTCCGTTTCGTTCCTCAATTAAAAATAAAACATTGGCACAAAGAGAAATCAACTGATCTTCAATGGGACCTTGTGGATTTTTCTTAAAAAAGTCGGCTAATTTGCGCTGGGTATTGAATTCTTCTTTAAATGAATAGGTTCCGTCCTGATTATTATTGATGAACTCAAGCGCTTTTCCACTGTTTTCGCCTAAATATTTCCAGAGAATCTGATCATTGATAAATGGCTTACAGTATCTGTCGAAATTAAAAGGAATATGTCTTGCACTGAATTCTTCCAGCGTAATAGGAACGGCAGGATAAAAATATCCTAAAATTCCCTGAGTTGCAGAAACCGGCATTCTCCAGATTCTGAAAAACCCTAAAATATGGTCGATTCTCATCGCATCAAAATACTGTTCCAATGCTTTGAACCTGTTTTTCCACCACTTGTAATCATCAGCTTTCATGGCTTCCCAATTGTAGGTAGGGAATTCCCAGTTCTGCCCCAATTCTGTGAACTGATCCGGCGGTGCTCCTGCCTGAAAATCCATTCCGAAAAGTTCAGGTTCTGTCCATGCTTCCACAGAATGTCTGTAGATTCCGATCGGCAGATCTCCTTTTACGGAAATTCCGAGGTTATGCGTATAATCAATCGCATCCTTTAATTGTTTATGAAGCTGATACTGAACCCATGCATGAAGCATAGAAGCATCATAATCTTTACTTTTTGCAGAGAAAAATGCAGAAACCTTTCCTGCAATATATTTTTTATGCGTTTTCCATTCGTTGAAATTCGGAGTCTTGTATTTGTCCCTCAATACACAAAAAGCTGCATAAGGAAGAAGCCAGCTCTCGTTGTCTTTGATGAATTTCCTAAAGTTTCTTTCCTTGTAGATCTTTTCTTTATCTTCATTAAAAATGGCAGTCAGATATTTCCATTTTCCGGAAATCATCTTTTCGTAATCGATTAATTCTAATGAATTTAGTTCTGACTTTTCAGCCTGATAATCTTCCATTAAATCTTTCGGTAACGCAAAATCGAGATTTTCAAGGGAAATATACTGCGGATGAAGCGCGTACACAGAAACTGCAGCATAAGGATAAGAATCTGTCCATGAATAATTTGCCGTTGTATCATTAATCGGCAGAATCTGGATAATTCCAAGATTGGTTTCCTTTGCCCAGTCTGCCAGTTTTTTCATGTCAGAAAATTCACCAACACCGAAACCGTCTTCCGTTCTCAGAGAGAAAACAGGAACCGCAACTCCTGCATCGTGATACATCTGATACAGTTTGAATTTAAAATAATGATCCGAAACAATCTGTAAAACGTCCTTCGACTGATTGGGCAGAGCAAATCTGTTTTCGCCTGTTTCCACATCGATTACTTTGCCTTTACCGGCATCGTAAAGACAGTATTTATATTGAATAAATTCGTTTTCAGGAATTTCCAGAGAAGTTTCCCAAATGCCGAAATCAGTCTGAGACAGATGGATCGCCTTTTCGTAGTCCCAATTTCCTAATGAAGCCGTACTTCCGAATACAACAATCTTCCAGTCCGGATTATAAATCGGAGCTTCTATTCTGAATAAATGCGTATGCTTTTTCAACACAGAAACTTTTTCCGGCTTGAAGGTGTTCAGTTTGTTGTAGAGAATTTTATTATTGAGATAGTTTTCAGGGAAATTTTTATTATTCCATTCATCAAAAATTACAAATTCTTTGTAATTGTGCGGAAAAGTAAGATGATGCGGAACAAACTCCTCGCGAAGAATATTTCCTCTTTCATCGATAAGCTGATAGTGATATGATATGGTTTTGGAAAAGTAATCCACCTCACACTTCCACAATCCGTTTTCTCCGTAAAACATAGCATGAGTCTGATGTACAGAGCCTTCATCTTTGATCATCAATTGCAGATTCTCTCCGACTTTCGCACTGTAACCTACATTAAAGTATAGCTTCATTTATATTTTTTTATAAAAATACATTATAATCCTGAAAAATAAAACTTATTGAATATCAAATATTCATTAAAAAAAACCTTTTCAAAATGTCTGAAAAGGTTTCTAAGCTTTATACAAAGTTAAAGATTATTCTGTAACTAAAATTTTCTTGTTTAATAATACTTTTCCGGATTCGTCGGTAATGTTTACCAGATAAGCTCCGCTGATCAGATTTTTAAGATAAACCTGTTGATTTAAAGACCCGTCTTTTACAGATAAATTCTGCTTCATCACATTTTTTCCTGAGAGATCGAAGACATTCAGTTTAATATTTCCTTTTACAGCTTTATCATTTACATTAACGTTAATGTACTTTTCATCCACTCTTGTCGGATAAATATCCAGATTGGCGTAAGCATTATTAGAAACGGCTTTATCATTCGCAAAATATTTACTTGCCAAATCATAAATATGCAGATTCTGTTCTCCTCCAAGCGGTTTTGCATGTAAAGTAGTAAGATCCACTTCATAAAGAGGAGCACCTTTTGCACTTGCAATCACTACTTTTCCTTTTGAATTTACCGCAGATCCGTTTACGGAATAATTTTCAGGAATTCCGGCAATTTTTCCTATGAATTTTGCTTTCATTTCCTTTGGTGAAACCTTGAAAACATTTCCCGAAGCCGAAAAAACATAGAAATTATTTTCTGCATCGGCAATCATATCTCCTCCGAAACCTGTTTCAATAGTAGTGAAAGAATTTTTTCCGTTGGAAGCGTCATCTTTAATGATTCCCAAATCGTTTACCACATATTGATTTCCTTTTCTGCTGATTTGCAAAAACTGTGTTCCGGAATTGTTGATCGCGTAAATATTTCCGTCGTAACCAGTTGTCATTCTCGTTACATGAGAATTGATTTCACATGAAGTAACTCTTGCAACACTGTTTTCTACCAACGTAATTTCTTTCGTTTTGGCATTTAAAACATAAATATTGGAAGAAAACATTGGCATATAGATCAGATTATTGTTGTAAGAATCATAAGCCAGCGTTGCCATATTTACAGCCTGCGCATTATTATAGGTATTTTTATCCTCCGCTACAGCGCCGTTTCTGCTCTGTGAGAAAACTCTTGCAGAAGAATCTGCATTAAAAATCTGTTCTCCGGAAGTTCCGCTTGTTCCGTCGATGGAACGGAAATCATTGAAAACAATACTCTGAGTATCTTTTCCGACCAAAGCAAAAAAATCCTGTTGTGCCGAAGCGTTTGCGCCCATCAACAACAGAAATAAAGGGAATAAATGTTTTTTCATAGTCTCTCCATTTAAATTTTTAATCATTTTATTATGACTAAGTTACGTAATTTTTGGATTGGATTTTAATTTTTTTTTAGTTTGAAAATAAGGTTTAGGCTAAGTTTTGAAAATAGATTTCTCCTTCGTCGAAATGACAGTATTATGTATAAAAAAACTCCCGCAGATTTTTCAGATTTGGCGGATGATTCTGTAAAAAATCTGCGCAATCTGTACAATCTGCGGGAGATATATTAAAAGCCGTAAAGCTTTATTCTAATTCAAAACATAAGAAGTTCCGTCTCTTCCATCTTTCAATTCGATGCCTTCAGCAAGAAGCTTATCGCGGATCTGATCGGAAAGCTCGAAATTTTTTGATTTTCTTGCCTGATTTCTCAACTCGATTAAAACTTTCAGGGTCTGATCCAGTTTTTCATTATTGTTTTCCTCAATCGTCTGAAGTCCCAAAACGTCGAAAACCAAAGCATTTAAAGTAGATTTCAGTTCCTCTAAATCTTTCGTTGAAACAGTTTCCTTTCCATCATTTAAAGCAAAGATATATTTTACCGCTTCAAATAAATGTGCAATTAAAACCGGAGAATTAAAATCGTCCGTTAATGCATCATAGGCTTTATTCTTCCACTCTTCAAGACTGAAACCGGAGTGTTTTTCGTCATTCGGAGTGATGCTGTTCAACACTTTAATGGCTTCCATCAATCTCGTGTATCCTTTTTCACTCGCAATCATGGCATCATTTGAAATATCTAAAACACTTCTGTAATGTGCCTGCAAAAAGCAGAAACGAACGATGGAAGGATGGAAAGGCTTTTCGAAGAAATCGTTTTCTCCTGTCACCAACTGCATCGGCAAAATATAATTTCCGGTGGATTTGCTCATACGCTGGGAATTCATCGTCAACATATTGGCGTGCATCCAGTAATTTACCGGAGAAGCATCATTGCAGGCTTTTCCCTGTGCGATTTCACATTCATGGTGCGGAAATTTCAGATCCATTCCGCCTCCGTGAATATCAAAAGTTTCTCCTAAATATTTTGTACTCATTGCAGTACATTCCAGATGCCATCCCGGAAAACCTTCTCCCCAAGGCGAATTCCACCTCATGATGTGTGCCGGAGAAGCTTTTTTCCACAATGCGAAATCCTGCGGATTTTTCTTTTCACCCTGTCCGTCGAGATCACGGGTATTGGCAAAAAGTTCTTCGATATTTCTTTTCGAAAGTTCACCATAGTTTAAGCCTCTTCTGTTGTATTCCAACACATCGAAATACACAGAACCGTTGCTTTCGTAGGCGAATCCTCTTTCTATTAACTTTTGAGTCAGCTCGATCTGTTCCACGATATGACCGGTTGCAGTCGGTTCAATATTCGGAGGAAGCAAATTGAACATATCCAACACTTTATGAAAATCGACCGTGTATTTCTGTACGATTTCCATTGGTTCTAACTTTTCTAAACGTGTTTGTTTTACAAATCTGTCGTTATTCACGTCCCCATCGTCGGTAAGGTGACCTGCATCGGTAATGTTTCTTACGTAACGAACTTTATAACCCAAATGCATCAAGCTTCTGTAGATGAAGTCGAAAGAAAGGAAAGTTCTTACATTTCCCAAGTGTACATTGCTGTAAACGGTCGGTCCGCAGACATACATTCCTACATTTCCTTCTAAAATCGGCTTGAATATTTCTTTTTCTCCCGCAAGCGAGTTGTATATTTTTAATTGCATTTTTTTATTTTGATTTAATGATTTTTAAAATTTAGTGTAAAGTTTATTAATTAAAAGATTTTAACCTTTTAACAGCAGCAGGTACAGCAACAACAAATAATGGTTGTTACAAATATCTTGTATGAAACTTTTTTAAATTTTATCATTATAATTTACTTCCAGAAAATTTCAGGTTTAATATAAAAAACGGTATCAATAAAATATAACACTCCTTTTTGTGTAATGACATTTTCGTCATGGAGATCTTCCAGAATAATTCCTAAGGAAGAGTTATAGTAATCATTGTTTCTTATATTTTCAAATCCATTATTACCAAGAAAACTTTTAACTTCTCTGAGATCAGTTAACTGATCCAATTTAACAAATCTTTGTTTAACAACTGCATATAAACTGTCTGAATTCAAATAAAATCCAATTAATTCATATGCTGTATCCGGAAAAAAATAATTATTTAAAAGGAGATTATGAAAGTAATCCAGCCATGATTCATAGTAAATAGAATCATTCAGCTTTAAAACAAAACTATCATCTTTCAAATATACTTTTTGCTCCGCTCCTTCTGATACAAACAGATTAAAATCTATCGTATTATACCAAAAGTTATTAAAATTAATCCAATCGATTAACTCTAATGTTTCTTTTCTTTTGAAATACTTTTCTTTTGAAGCCAGCCTGCCTGTTTCTTGGCTTCTTCTAAGGTAACCGGCGATTGTTTGGATAGTATTTCCATACTTAACTTCGCTCTTTCCTGAAAGGATATATTGGAGTTCATATTTAATATCGTTTAACATTATTAAAAATAGTACAATTTTTCATTTAATCCAATTTCGCATGGCTTCCTACATAATGAAGAAACTCCTGTCTTGTGATAGGATTGGTTCTGAAAATTCCGCTTAATTCTGCAGTAATGGTAGAACTTGCGGTATCTTTAATTCCTCTGCAATTAACGCAAAGGTGTTTTGCATCAATGATACAGGCAACGTCTTTTGTTCCTAGAGCTTCTTTCAGAGCATTCACAATCTGCATGGTGAGTCTTTCCTGAACCTGCGGTCTTTTTGCATAATAATCCACAATCCTGTTAATTTTTGAAAGACCTATAACTTCTCCGTTCGAAATGTAAGCAACGTGCGCTCTCCCGATAATCGGCAGGAAGTGATGTTCACAGAACGAATAAACGGTGATATCTTTTTCCACCAACATTTGGCGGTATTTGTATTTATTTGAGAATGTGGAAATTCCCGGTTTGTTTTCTGGAAGAAGTCCTCCGAAAATTTCATTTACGTACATTTTAGCAACACGTTTCGGAGAGTCTTTCAGAGAATCGTCGGTCATGTCTAAACCCAGCGTTTCCATGATCTCCCCAAAAAGTTCGGTAATTTTTTCTATTTTTTCTTCCGGTGATTTATCAAAAGCATCTTCCCTAATAGGCGTATGTTCTTTTCCTGTGAAAATATCATCGTCGTTATCCGTAAAATCAACCATTTTTATTTAATTTGCACAAAAATACGGATAAAATCTGTTAGTCATATTTAATTTGGGCGAAAAACATTATCTTTTACCCCCACTATCATTTTACACCATGATTACTGCTGAAGAAGTACAAAACCAATCTCAGAGAAAGGAATTTTTAGAATTTCCGGCAAGGCTTTATCAAAAAGACAAAAACTATATAAGACCCCGAAATATTGATATCGAAGATATTTTTAACCCTCAAAAAAACAGATTTTTTAAAAACGGCGAATGTGCAAGATTTTTGTTTAAAAATAAAGAAAATAAAACCGTAGGCAAAGTTGCGGTTTTCATTAACGAAACGTATCAGCAAAAACAGCCAACCGGCGGAATCGGATTTTTCGACTGTGTCAACGATCAGGAAACTGCAAATTTTATTTTTGATCACTGCAAAAGCTGGCTTCAGGAAAGGGGAATGGAAGCAATGGACGGACCAATTAATTTCGGGGAGCGCGACAAATTCTGGGGATTGGTAATTGAAGGTTTTATCGAACCTCTGTACGGAATGAATTACAATTTTCCTTATTACAAAGATCTCTTTGAAAACTACGGGTTTAAAATTTATTTTGAGCAGCTTTGTTTTTCAAGACCTATTTTTGCCGAAGTTTCGAGACTTTTTACGGTTATGCACGCCAAACACAGTAAGAATCCAGATCTTTCCGCAAAACCGATGACGAAAAATAATCTGGAGAAATTCGCCAAAGATTTTACGGAAATTTATAATAAAGCATGGGCTGCACACGGCGAAGGAAAATGTCTTCAGGAATCTAAAGTTCTGAAAATGTTTAAAACGATGAAACCGATCATCAATGAACATATTTCATGGTTTGTTTACGAAAATGAAAAACCGATTGCGATGTGGATGAATCTTCCGGATACGAATCAGTGGTTTAAATATCTGAACGGAAAATTCGGGATCTGGGAAAAGCTGAAGTTTCTCTGGATTAAACAGTTTAAAAAGAACGAAAAAATGGTGGGTCTGGTTTTCGGCGTTGTTCCTGAATGGCAAAGGAAAGGTGTTGAAGGCTACATGATCTGGGAAGGAACGCAACATTTAAGGAAACATACAGATTTTAAAATCACTGAAATGCAGTGGATCGGGGATTTTAACCCTAAGATGATTAAAATTGCGGAAAATCTTGATACTACGGTCACCCGAAAATTAGCGACGTACCGTTATCTTTTTGACAGGAATAAGGAGTTTGAGAGGCATCCTGTTTTGTGATTCAATAGATTTCGGCGGCTTCGCCGCCGAAATCTATTGAAAAGAGCTCTGCAAAAATGCAGAACTCCAATCAAAAATTCACTTTTCACTTTATTAGAATAGCGCTCCGGCTACTTTTTTAATATTATCACTTTTCCCCATGGAATAGAAATGCAGAACCGGAACTCCGAATTCCAGCAGTTCTCTGCACTGTGCGATTGCCCATTCGATTCCGATTTGTTTTACGGCTTCATTATTTTTGGCATTCTCCACTTCGTTTATTAAATCTTCCGGAAGATCAATTTTAAAAATCTGAGGTAAAACCTTTAAATGCTTTTTCGTGGCAATTGGTTTAATTCCCGGAATAATAGGAACAGTGATTCCCATTTCTCTGGCTTTCTGAACGAATTCAATGAATTTTTTATTATCGAAAAACATTTGGGTTACGATATAATCTGCTCCTGCATCCACTTTTTGTTTCAGCCATTTAAGATCATAATTCATAGATGGCGCTTCCATGTGCTTTTCAGGATAACCTGCAACACCGATGCAGAATTTATTATGCTCATCACAAATTTCATCCTGATTATGCAGATATTTTCCTCTTCCCAAATCATTAATCTGGTGAACCAATTCCATTGCACTTCCGTGACCTCCCTGAGTCGGTTCAAAATACTGATGCCCTTTCATCGCATCGCCTCTGAGTGCCATCACGTTATCGATTCCGAGATACATACAGTCTACCAGAAGATATTCTGTTTCTTCTTTGGTAAAACCTCCGCAAAGCAGATGCGGAACGGTATCTACATTGTATTTATGCTGAATCGAAGCACAGATTCCTAAGGTTCCGGGACGCATTCGGGTAATTCTGCGTTCCATTAATCCGTTTCCTTTGTCGATGTAAATATATTCTTCTCTGGAAGTCGTAACGTCAATGAATGGCGGTTTAAATTCCATTAAAGGATCAATATTTTTGTAAAGATCTTCAATCCCGATTCCCTTTTGTGGAGGAACAACTTCGAGGGAAAACAAAGTTTTTCCGTTTGCGTTTTTTATATGGTCTGTGATTTTCATTTTTTTGTTGCTTGTTGAAAGTTTTTTGTTGATGGTTATACTGAAAAATCAAACAACCAATAACTATCATCAATAAAATAATTTTTAAATTCTGTTTTAATTTTGAAGTTTCAGTTTCGGCGGCGGCTTTGCCGCCCCCGAAACTGAAACTAAATTCCGTCTGCCAAATTAGGATTCAACCACTTTCTCGCTTCCTGCAAAGCAATTCCTTTTCTTACCGAATAATCTTTCAACTGGTCTTCTGCGATTTTTCCCAATCCGAAATATTTGGCGTGCGGACTTCCGAAATAGTATCCGGAAACCGAAGCAGTCGGGAACATTGCTAAACTTTCCGTCAGATAAACTCCGATATTTTCTTCCACTTTCAGTAAATCCCAGATTGCGTGTTTTTCTAAGTGATCCGGGCACGCAGGATAACCCGGAGCGGGACGAATTCCTTTATACTTTTCAGCAATCAATTCTTCGTTGGTTAAATTTTCCTGATTGGCGTACCCCCAATATTCTGTTCTCACTTTTTTATGTAAAAATTCTGCATAAGCTTCTGCAAAACGGTCTGCCAAAGCTTTTACCATGATCGCGTTGTAGTCGTCATTTGCTTTTTCGTATTCCTGCGCCAGTTCATCCGTTCCGAAGCCGGTTGTAACACAGAAAGCTCCCATATAATCGGTTTTTCCTGAACTTTCAGGGGCAATAAAATCGCTTAACGCCAGATAATCTTTCCCTTTTGAACGCTGCGCCTGCTGTCTCAGGGTGATGAACTTCGTTTTCTGATCGCTGTTTTCATCAAAAATTAAAATATCATCCGTTTCGTTGGAATTGGCTTTGAAAATTCCGAAAATAGCTTTTGCCGTTAATAACTTTTCATCCAAAATTCTTTTTAAAATTACCTGTGCATCTTTGAACAATTCTTTTGCCTGAGCTCCCACAACCTCATCTTCTAAAATTTGCGGGTATTTGCCGTGAAGATCCCAACTTCTGAAAAAAGGTGACCAGTCGATGAAAGGCAATAATTCTTTCAGATCCTGATTTTCAACAACGGTAATTCCTAACTGATTGGGTGTAAAAATTTCTTCATTTTCCCAGTCGATTTTAAACTTATTCTGTCTGGCTTCTTCAATAGAAACATAGTCTTTTTCTACCTGTCTGTTCAGGAACTTTTCACGGAATTCGGAATATTCACTTTTCAGATCATCAACGTATTCTTTATTTCGGTCGCCCAATAATGAACTTACCACATTTACCGCTCTGGAAGCATCATTGACGTGAACTACGGCGTTTTTATATTTTAAATCGATTTTTACGGCTGTGTGCGCTTTTGATGTCGTTGCGCCACCGATCAGCAAAGGGAAATTTAAATTCTGTCTTTCCAGTTCCTGAGCGATGTACACCATTTCATCCAGACTTGGTGTAATTAATCCACTAAGTCCGATCACATCTACTTTTTCTTCAATCGCAGTCTGAATAATTTTTTCAGCAGGAACCATTACGCCAAGATCCACAATTTCATAATTGTTGCATCCTAAAACTACACTTACAATATTTTTACCGATATCATGAACATCTCCTTTTACCGTTGCCATCAGGATTTTTCCGTTGGCAGGTTTTGTTCCGTCTTTTTCGGCTTCGATGAATGGCTGTAAATAAGCCACCGCTTTTTTCATCACTCTCGCCGATTTTACAACCTGCGGTAAGAACATTTTTCCGCTTCCGAACAGATCTCCGACAACGCCCATTCCGGTCATTAAATTAATTTCAATAACATGAAGCGGTTTTTCTGCCTGTAGTCTTGCTTCCTCCACATCTTCCTCGATAAAACGGTCGATTCCTTTTACCAAAGCATGGGTGATTCTTTCCTGCAAAGGATGATTTCTCCATTCTAAATCTTCAACCTTTTCTTTTTTGACTGATTTATGCTTTTCAGAATAATCAAGAAGTCTTTCTGTAGCATCTTCTCTTTTATCGAGAATCACATCTTCAACGAGTTCCAGAAGTTCCTTATTAATTTCATCATATACTTCCAGCATCGCAGGATTTACGATTCCCATATTCATTCCTGCCTGAATAGCGTGATACAGGAAAACCGAGTGCATCGCTTCTCTCACCGTATCATTTCCACGGAACGAGAACGAAACATTGGAAACTCCCCCGCTCACGGATGCATACGGAAGATTCTGGCGGACCCATCTTGTTGCTTCAATAAAATCGATGGCATTTCTGCGATGTTCATCCATTCCCGTTGCCACAGGGAAAATATTTAAATCGAAAATAATGTCTTCGGCAGGGAAATTTAAACGATTCACTAAAATATCATAGGAACGTTTTGATATTTCGATTCTGCGTTCGTAGGTATCGGCTTGTCCCACCTCATCAAAAGCCATGACAATCACTGCGGCACCGTATCTTTTGATGGCTTTTGCCTGTTTGATGAATTCTTCCTCACCTCCTTTTAAGCTGATGGAATTGACCACACATTTTCCCTGTGCAACCTGCAATCCGGCTTCCAGAATTTCCCATTTTGAAGAATCGATCATGAGAGGAATTCTTGCGATATCCGGTTCTGAGGCAATCAGGTTTAAAAATTTAATCATGGAAGCCTTTCCGTCGATCAGTCCATCGTCAAAATTAACGTCGAGAATCTGCGCACCGCCTTCAACCTGATGACGTGCAATATCGAGCGCTTCCCCGAATTTTTCTTCTTTTATTAATCTTAAAAATTTCTTTGAACCGGCAACGTTGGTTCTTTCCCCAACGTTGATAAAGTTACTTTCCGGTGTAATAATCAAAGGCTCAAGCCCCGATAATCTTAAATATTTCATCAATTTATTCTTCTAAAATAAAATATGCATTATTTGCATTTTGCTTCAGCAAATCCACATGTTTGCCCAAAGCGGTGGTCATTGGAAATCTTTTGTATGCTAAGCCGTGTTCTTTGGCAAACTGCTCGATTTCTTCTGTAATTTCATTATAATAGACATAACTGTAATTCGGAAAAAGATGGTGGGCAACGTGAAAGTTGAAATTTCCCAGTACATTTCTTACAAACCAGTTATTTTCTTTTAAATCGTTGGTGACTTCAAACTGATGGTGAAGCCAGCTAAAAGGAAGTCCGTTTTTCTCATCAAGTTTCGGGAAGGCATTATCGGGAAGCGGATGCAGTGGCAACAATACAAAAAGCGCAAAAATACTCGCTGCAATTACTTGTAAAAACCATGCTCCCAAAGCCAAGCCTAAAGAGACTTTAAAAAACAGAACGGGAACGGCAATCTGATAGAAAAAGTAAAACAGTTTATACGCCACCATTTTAATTTTTTCTTTTTTCGGAATCGCTCCCTGCGTTTTCAGGATCACTCTTTCGTTATCGAAAAAATCTCTGAAATCGCGGATAAACATCCAGTTGAACAGATATAAAGGATAGACCAGAAAGAAAAAGAAATGCTGATATTTCTGAATTCCTTTTGCCCTGATCCAGGGAACGATTAACAGCAATCCGCTCTGCTCAATATCCGTATCCCAACCGTCTACATTGGGATATGCGTGATGGCTTGCGATGTGTCTTTTCTTCCAGATGTAGGAATTGGCTCCCACAAAATCGAAAATCTGTAAAACCAGACTGTTCAGTCTTTTACTTTTGAAAATATTATTGTGAGCTGCTTCGTGAATTAAATTCAGATAAATTAAAACCAGAGAAAGCCCCATTAAAATAAAACTCAAAATATACACAGAAGGCTGGTCTGCATGTAGAAGTGCAAAGACATATAAACCGAAATAGACCAAAGGCAGAATAACCGCTTTGATCTGAATGTAAATGTCCCTGTTTTCAGGAATAGATTCTACTCTTTGGTTCACTTTTTTTCTGAGTTCATTAAATAATCTGGCATCCTCCGGATCTTTAAAGTAAATAGGTTTTTCCATTATATTTAATTTTGTGTGATAATTAAAGATAATATTAAAAACTGTTCCTTTTTCTTATGATTTAATTAAAAAATTCTATTATTTCAGACAAATTCTTTCAATTTTCTCGGCGGATATTGCGAAACCAGATCTGCAATTGCTTCGATATGATCCGGCGTTGTTCCGCAGCAGCCTCCAATGATGTTGATTAATCCTTTTTCTACATATTCTTTAATCTGACTCGCCATATCTTCCGGAGTTTCATCATACTTCCCGAAAGCGTTTGGTAAACCTGCGTTCGGATAAGCTGAAACAGCAAATTCTGAATTGTGGGCTAAAGTCTCCAGATAAGGCGTCAATTGGTTTGCTCCCAAAGCGCAGTTAAAACCTACACTCAAAAGGTTTAAATGAGAAACTGAGATCAAAAATGCTTCTGCTGTCTGTCCGCTCAATGTTCTTCCTGAAGCATCCGTGATTGTTCCTGAAACCATGATCGGAATATTAATTCCTCTTTCTTCATTAATCTCATCAATGGCGAAAAGTGCCGCTTTTGCATTCAATGTATCGAAAATGGTTTCTACCAACAGAATGTCCGATCCTCCGTCTAATAAAGCTTCGCACTGTTGTTTATAAGCAATTCTCAGTTCATCAAAAGTAATCGCTCTGTATCCGGGATCGTTTACATCGGGGCTTAAACTTGCTGTTCTGTTGGTTGGACCGATAGAACCTGCCACAAATCTTGGTTTATCCGGATTTTTCGCAGTGTATTCGTCGCAGGCTTTTCTTGCAATTTTTGCAGATTCGTAATTCAGTTCGTAAACGAGATCTTCCATGTGATAATCTGCCATGGCAATGGTTGTTCCTGAAAATGTATTGGTCTCGATGATGTCTGCTCCCGCTTCAAGGTATTTTTTGTGAATTTCTTCAATGGCATGAGGCTGCGTTAAAGACAACAAATCATTGTTTCCTTTTACCGGATGTTCCCAGTTTTTGAAACGTTCGCCACGGTAGTCTTCTTCTTCGAATTTATACCGCTGAAGCATGGTTCCCATCGCTCCGTCGAGAATTAAAATTCTTTCGGATAATGCTTTGTATAATTGTTCTGAATTTTTCATTTATTATATTTTTTTCCATAGGTTGCACCTACGGTTATTATTGTTAAACCCTTCGGGTTTTATAATGCTGAATCTTTCGCAGCCCGACTTGAGCGGAGCTCTTTTTGCCGCAGCGAAGCGGAGGCAAAAAAGCGGGAGCGGAAGGCGGATAAAGCTGCTCAAATCAAATTAATCCAATGCCTGTCTTAAATCTGCAATGATATCTTCCACATTTTCCAGACCTACTGAACAACGAACCAGACCTGCAGTAATTCCGACTTCGTTTCTTTCTTCATCGGATAATTTGGAGTGCGTTGTAGAAGCAGGATGCGTTACTATGGTTCTCGTATCGCCTAAGTTTGCGGAAAGGGAACACATTTTAATTTTATCTAAAAAGTTTCTTCCGCCTTCAATTCCGCCTTTGATTTCGAAGGCAACAATGTTTCCGCCTAGCTTCATCTGTTTTTTTGCAATTTCATAGCTTGGATGAGATTTTAAGAACGGATATTTTACCAGTTCTACATTGGGATGATTTTCAAGAAACTCGGCTACTTTTAAAGCGTTTTCACAATGTTTTTCTACGCGAATTGCCAGTGTTTCGAGACTTTTAGACAAGACCCAAGCGTTGAAAGGCGACATTGCAGGTCCTGTATTTCTGGCGAAAAGATAGATTTCACGGATCAGGTCTTCTCTTCCGACCGCTACTCCGCCTAAAACACGACCTTGTCCGTCAATTAGTTTGGTTGCGGAATGCACCACAATGTCTGCTCCGTATTTTATCGGTTGTTGCAGATAAGGTGTCGCAAAGCAGTTATCCACAATAAAAATTAAGTTGTGTTTCTTCGCAATCTGTCCGAAAAACTCTAAATCCAAAACCTCAATCGCAGGATTGGTAGGTGTTTCCAGATATAAAATTTTCGTGTTGGGCTGAATATATTTTTCTACATTCCAAGCATCTTCTGCTTTAAAATAGGTTGTTTCAATATTCCATTTCGGGAAATATTTTGTGAACAGTGTGTGTGTAGATCCGAAAACGGACTGACAGCTTACAATATGATCTCCTGCATTTAACAAAGTCGCAAATGTGGAGTAGATCGCTGCCATTCCTGTGGCAAAAGCATACCCTGCTTCTGCGCCTTCCATTTTGGCAATTTTATCGGTAAATTCTGTTACGTTCGGATTGGAAAAACGGCTGTATAAATTTTTTGGTTTTTCTTCCGCAAAGCTCGCCCTCATGTCTTCCGCATCCTGAAAAATAAAGCTGGATGTGAGATACAAAGGCGTGGAATGCTCATCAAACTGGGTTCTTTCAGTCTGGGTTCTTATGGCAAAGGTTTCAAAATTGGTTGATGGTTGATGGTTGTCAGTTGATAGTTTTTCTTCGTTATTCATCACTAATACATTTTACATTTGTACTTTTCACAGAATCATTTCGTTTCACTTACTCTTAAAATGTCTCCGAAAACGCCTCTCGCTGTGACAATTGCGCCGGCTCCGGCTCCCATGATGACGATTGGGTTTTCTCCGTAACTTTCGGTGTAGATTTCGAAGATTGAGTCTGAGCCTTTCAGTTGTCCTAACGCGGAAGTTGCCGGAACGGAAATTAATTTCACATCGAGTTCTCCTTTTTCTTTCTGCAAATCTCCGTGAAGATCTCCCACATATCTTAAAACGTGTCCTTCTTCCTGATTTTCTTTGATTTTCTGATATTCCGCATCTAATTCGTCCAGTCTTGAAAGGAATTCTGATTTGGAAACAGAAAGCAGATTTTCAGGAACAAGATTCTGAATTTTAATATCTTCAAACTCATTGATTAAGTCTAATTCTCTCGCCAAAATCAATAATTTTCTTGCTACATCGTTTCCTGAAAGGTCTTCTCTCGGATCGGGTTCTGTATATCCTTTTTCCAATGCTTCATTGATGATGGTGGAAAACTTATCGTCTCTTAAAGAAAAATTATTGAAAACATAGCTTAATGTTCCTGAGAAAACGCCTTTAATTCTGGTAATATTTTCTCCTGAAAGATGTAGAAGTTTAATGGTGTCGATCAATGGTAAACCTGCTCCTACATTGGTTTCGTAGAGATAGCGTCTGTTGTTTTTGTTCAACGTATATCTTAGTTGACGGTATTCTGAAATCGGAAGGGTGTTGAAAATTTTGTTGGAAGAAACGAGATCGAAGCCGTTTTCTGCCAATGTGTGATAATTTTTCACGAAGTCTTTGCTTGCGGTGTTATCCACAACAATTAAATTTTCAAGCTGATTTTCTTTGGAGAAATTAATCAGTTCCTGAACATCGGAAGGTTTTTCTGCCGTTAAAACCTCATCATTCCAATTGCTGTCGAATCCTTTTTTATTGAATGCTATTTTCCTGGAATTGGCAACTGCAACAACTTTCAGGTCTATTTTTTTTCGTCTTTTAATTTCTTCTGAAGATTCCAAAACCTGCTGTATTAAGGTCTTCCCTACGTTTCCGTGACCGATGATTGCCAGATGAACGGTTTTCGGTTTTTTGGAAATTTCAGATTCGATGATATTTTTTGCTTTTTCGTCCTGTGAAGATGTCACAACGATATTTACCCGTTTTTCGGTTGCAATCTGGTTTAAAAGCAACGGGAAAACATTATTTCTTGCGAGTTCCGCTAAAACTTTGTTGAAGTCTTCTGCAACAAATCCTAACACCGACACATTATTGATGCTGTATATCTGGGAAACTTTCCCCGATTTTCTTTCTGGTTCAAATTCGTCAATCAGACAATTGACTGCTTTTTCGGAATCGTTTTCATGAACTAAAATGGAGATTCCGTTTTCAATTGCCTGCTGGGAAATTACTCCCACACTGATTCGCGCCAAAGTAAGCGCTTTAAAAATTCGTCCGTCGATCCCGATTTCACCTAAGAAATCTTCTCCTTCAAATTTGATGATGGATCTGTTTTTTAAAAATTTTATTTCGTTAGCATTAATCTTACTCATTTTTCAAAATATTTTTAATGATCGTATTTAATTGTTTATATTCCATTAAGAAGGCATCGTGCCCATGAACTGAGGTGATCTCGTGATAGAAGACATCTTTGTTTTTCTCTTTCAGCTTTTCAAAACACATTCGGATTTCTGAAGCGGGGAAAAATAAATCTGTATCTACAGAGATCATGTGCATTCGCGCCTGAATTTTTTCCAAATGTTCTTCATTGGCATTGATGTTCATCAGCAAATGATTCATGAGCTTATATGACTTTAAACTAAATCTTTCGTTTAAAGCTTTTCCGTGATAAACAAGCCAGTCTTCCGACTCTAATCTCTGCTTTTCTTCACTGTATCTGTTTTGAAATCTGTTATTTAACGATTCAGGAGTTCTGTAACACAGCATAGCATGGATTCTTGCTTTTTGCAATGGTTCATCGTTTTGGTTTAGTAAAAATTTCTGAACGAGACACTGTGCATGAAGCCAGTCGTGGGTTTTAAAATCGCAGGCTACCGGGATGAAAATTTCGGTAAGATGTGGCTTTTTTACCAGCATTTCCCAGCCGATTCCACCTCCTAAAGAACCTCCAATAATGGCGTGTAAACTTTTGATATTTAAAATTTCAAGGCCTTTCAAAAATATGTTTGCTATATCTGAAGGCGTGAAATCTTCACATTCATCAATAAAAAAATCATCAAATCCGTTTCCGGGAATATTGAAGCACAGAACTGTATATTGGTCGGTATCGATTACCTGATGTTCTCCAACCAGTTGTTTCCACCATCCTTTTTCTCCGGAAACATTGGAATTTCCGGTTAAAGCATGATTCACTAAAATGATCGGGGCAGAAAACAGGTCTTTCCCGAAAAGCTGATAGCTCAACGGGATATTGTATTCCTTTTGGGAATCGGTATGATACGAAAAATTAATATGTTTAAGTTCTGTTTTCAATTCTATTATTTTAATACAATTGAAAATGCCACAGGAAATGGCTGAAAGAACTTCAGTGAGTTATCTGTCCAAAATAATTCTGGTAGAACGTAGCACCTTCATTGCTTGCGCAAAGGGTTGCTAAGGTTTCATAGGGTCTAATCCCTCAACCTTTCTTGATAACATTTTCAATATTTGAATGAACGAATGGTGCAAAGATAAAACTTTTCTTTTAAATATTTATAAAAATTTAATTTAATCTTACAAACCCCGATAAAAAGAAGGCTTTCAGGGAAATATTAATAATAATTCAAATTTCATGAGTTGGAATTTTTTCGTAAAAAAGCTAACTTCGTAATGAAAAATGATGAAATATGATTGCTGAAAAACAAAGATTACAAGACACAAACTGGAAAAACTGGGGACCTTACGTGAGTAACCGGCAATGGGGAAATGTACGTGAAGACTACAGCCCAAACGGCGATGCATGGAATTTCGCCAATCACAATAACGCAGAAAGCTATGCCTACCGTTGGGGAGAGGAAGGGATAGCGGGAATTTCTGATGCAAAGCAGCTTTTCTGTTTTGCGCTTTCGTTCTGGAACAAAAAAGATAAGATGGTGAAAGAGCGCTTCTTTGGACTGAGCAATCCACAGGGAAATCACGGAGAAGACATTAAAGAACTATTTTATTATCTGGATAATACACCTACTCACAGCTATATGAAAATGGTGTACAAATATCCGATTAATGAATTTCCTTATAATGATCTTCTTTCCGAGAATGCAAAAAGAAGTAAGAAGGAAACCGAATACGAGATTTTCGATACCGGCATTTTCGATAAGGATGAATATTTTGATATTTTCATTGAATATGCAAAGGCTGACCATAATGATATTTTAGTGAGGGTAACTGTCTGCAACAGGAGTAATAAAGATGCTCCGATCATAGTTGCTCCCATGGTATGGTTCCGAAATAACTGGAAATGGGGCTATAATACCTATAAAGGGCAAATCAATGCTTCTCATGAAGGCTGCATCACCATCAACCACGACAGTGTTCCGATAAAAAAGTTTTATTCAAGAAATATTGCTGCGGAAAGTGTTTTCTGTGATAATGAAACCAACAGTCCGAAATTATATGGAACACCCTATCCGGGAAATACTTATTACAAGGATGGCATCAACGATTATATCACCTACGGAAGCAACACCGTAAATCCTGAAAAGAGAGGAACAAAAGCTTCTTTTTTAATTGATGAAGTGATTGAAGACGGACAATCGAAAACATTTGATTTCAGATTATCTCCTCATGAACTGGATAATCCGTTTTATGAATTTGATGAGATCTTTAGCAGCAGAGTTGCTGAAGCGGATGAATTTTATGCCGAAATTCAGAATGATGTTTCTGATGACGATGAAAAAAACGTGCAAAGACAGGCTTTTGCGGGACTTCTCTGGAACAAGCAGTTTTACCACTATAATGTAGGAAAATGGCTGAAAGGCGATCCGAATTTTGAAGCTCCCAGAAATTTCAACCATTATGTCCGAAACACGGAATGGAATCATATGCACAATAAAGACATCATCTCGATGCCTGATAAATGGGAATATCCTTGGTATGCAACTTGGGATCTTGCCTTCCATTGTGTTCCGTTTGCGATTATTGATGCGGAATTTGCGAAAGGACAGCTTCTTTTATTAACAAAAGAATGGTATATGCATCCGAATGGACAGCTTCCTGCCTACGAATGGAATCTGAGCGATGTAAACCCGCCCGTTCATGCGTGGTCGTGCTTCCGAGTATTTAAAATTGATGAAAAGCAAAACGGCAAACCAGATCTTTTATTTTTAGAAAAGGTTTTTCAGAAATTACTGCTGAATTTCACCTGGTGGGTAAACCGAAAAGATAAAAACGGAAAGAATATTTTCGGGGGAGGTTTTCTCGGACTTGATAATATCGGGGCTTTTGACCGGAATATGGTGCTAAAAGACGGACAGCATCTGGAGCAGGCCGACGGAACGAGCTGGATGGCAATGTACGCTCTGAATATGATGCGAATTGCCATGGAACTGGCTCAGTATTATCAGGTGTATGAAGATATGGCGATTAAATTCTTTGAGCATTATCTTTATATCGCCGAAGCCATGGAAAATCTGGGTGAAGGCACAAAAGGACTCTGGAACGAAGAAGACGGCTTTTTCTACGATGTGCTTCAGCTTGGGAACGGCGACAGTGTTTCTCTCAAACTGAGAAGTATTGTTGGATTGATTCCTATGTTTGCCGTAGAAATCATCGATCATCATCTGTTGGATAAAATGCCCAACTTTACCACGAGAATGGATTGGATTTTAAAAAACAAACCTGAACTTACGAAACTTGTTTCGCACTGGGAAGAGGAAGGTCATGGAAGAAAGCATCTGATGAGTATTCTGAGAAAAAACCGTCTGACAAAAGTTTTGACCAGAATGCTTGATGAGAAAGAATTTTTAAGCCAATACGGAATTCGGGCAATGTCTAAGGTATATGAAGAAAAACCGTTCAAATTTTCTGTTCACGGTACTGAAAATGTAGTTTATTATACGCCTGCAGAAAGTGACAGCCGAATGTTCGGAGGAAACAGCAACTGGCGCGGCCCGATCTGGTTCCCGATCAATTTCCTGATTGTAGAAAGTTTGCAGAGATTCCATTTCTATTACGGAAACAGCATGAAAGTGGAATTGCCGACCGGAAGCGGAGAGAAGAAAAATCTGGATGAAGTCGCTCACGATATCAGCAACCGACTTTGTTCTATTTTTCTAAAAGACGAGAATGGAGAGCGTGCTTTCAACGGAGGAAATGCTAAATTTAACTACGATGAAAATTTTAAAGATTACATTACCTTTTTCGAATATTTTCACGGTGATAACGGACGCGGCGTAGGAGCTTCTCACCAGACGGGATGGACAGCTACGGTTGCCAAGCTTTTGAAGCCAAGATTGTTGATGTAATATTAACTAAACATAAATTTTAACAGGATATTTCAATTTTGAGATATCCTTTTTTTATTATTCACCACATAACATAAATACCGTCAATTGATATGTTAAAGGTTATAGCTAAAATCTATTTTCTCATTAGTATAAAATAAATTTTTATGCATTTTATATAAAAAATCAATATTTATAAGTAAAAATAATTATTAATTTAATACCTAATAACTATATTAGCAGAATAAAATCTAATAATTATTTCATGAAAGTAAAACTACTACCTATTGCAACTTTTTTAGTTTCATCGTTATTCGCAACCCATGTAAAAGCGCAGAATTATCAGCCTTTATTTATTCAGAGCGGATATAATGCAGATGTAGTCGCCAACGGTGTGGGTTCATCGGCTTCTTCCACCAATAATGATGTTGATGGAGTAAGCTATGCCTTTGTCTCAAGAGATTTTCAGTTAACGGCTTCAAGTTCGCAACTTACTTATGGGCTGCCTGTGAATGGAATTATCAATTCTGTAGTTTCTTCAACTCCGGGACTTTCCTATCAACTGGCATCTTACAGTTCAAACAATGTTTTAAGGCTGCAAAACAGTAGCGATAACGGAACTTTACAATTTTCCAACCCCCTTTCAGCAAACACCTTATATATGTTGGCAACGGGAGGAAGCGGATCCTGTACCGTAGATGTGGATGTAAATTTTACAGACAATACTTCTCAGACGTTTACGGGCATCAGTATTTCCGACTGGTATTACGGGAGCAATTTTGCCATTCAGGGAATCGGAAGAATCAACATCAGTAATAACAATCTTGAATCCGGTTCCGGAACAGATCCCAGACTTTACCAGATTCCTTTATCAATAAATCCTACAAATTTATCCAGAGTCATTAAAAGTGTTACGGTAACCAAATCCGGATCGGGAGGTATTCCGAATATTTTTGCTTTTGCAGCAGATTCTTATAATCCCTGCGAAGCGCCTACCAACATTACCGCGGTTACTACCATGAACGGAGCGACGTTAAGCTGGACAGCTCCTTCCAGTGCGCCGTCTTCGGGATATCAATATTATTACAGTACTTCTTCTACTCCACCAACAGCCAGTACAACACCTACAGGAAGTGTACCTTCGGGAACTTCAGTTACTCTGAACAGTTTATCAACAGGACAAACCTATTATTTCTGGGTAAGATCCTATTGCGGAGGTTCATCATATGGGTTCTGGAAAATGAAGCAGTTTGCACCGGGACAAATTTCTGCAACGTATACAGGCGGAGATATCAGTACGGAATTCAACTGGGGACCGGATAATACAACAACAACTAACTGTGCGGGAAGTGTATCTATCAATATTCCGAATGGGTACAAAGTTGTATCTACAGATGTGAGCTACACGATGACAACGGTAAGCGACGGATGGATGTCTGAACAGAAAAGTTTATTGGTATGTTCTTCCAACGGAATAGCAGAATCGTCTGTAAGTTCAGGATCAGGATCAAACGGAGGAACATTTTCTTACAACAGAACGGGAATCAATATTGCCAATGATCTTACAGGAACGGTGAATTTTGATCTGCGAGCATGGAGAACTTACGGAGGCTCCGGTTGCAGCGTAGATTACAACAAAGTGGATAACGGAACTTTTACGGTAACCGTAACTGTTCAGCCTGTTGTTTTGGCAACCGGTGAGGTGACGGCTAAAGAGAAAGAAAGAATTGCCTATCCGAATCCTTTTGCTGATGTTCTTTATCTTGAAAAACCTGAAAATGTGAAAAAAGCAGTAATTACGGATGCTTCAGGAGTTGTGGTACAAACTGTTGAAAATCCTTCTTCATCCCTATTCCTTGGAGGAATAAAATCCGGAATGTATATTCTGACTTTAACCATGAAAGACGGTTCTGTAAAAAGTATGAAAACCATGAAAAAATAAATAACCATTGGTAACGAAAATCGCGGGCAGAAATAAATTTCTGCCCGCAATTTGTTTTTAATATTGTAAGTAAAGATTACGCTTCTGCGATCTCTCCGTTTACAAATACTTCATATCCTATTTCTACATTCGGTTCTAGTGTTTTGGAAACCGAACAGTATTTCTCGAAAGACAACTGGGCTGCTTTCTGCGCTTTTTTAGGATCAATATTCCCTTCCAGAAAAAACTTAACTTTTATCGATTTGAAAGGTTTTGCATCATCTACAGGAATCCTTTCGCCTTCTACTTCTGCTTTAAAATCTGTAATTTCCTGTCTCTGTTTTTTCAGAATAGAAACAACGTCTATTCCGCTGCATCCCGCGACTGCCATCAAAACGCTTTCCATAGGAGAAACGCCTTTTGCGCCGGGTTGTGTCGTATTATCCAAAAGGATTGAATTTCCCTGAGAATTGGTACATTCAAATAAAAAATCGTCGTTGATTCGGTTAAGTGATATTTTCATTTTTAAATTTATTTTTTAGATGTGGTAACCCCGATCATGACTCCGAAGTCTCCATCCATCTGAATCCATTTCTGTTCAGGACAATAGGTTCTGGAAACAAAGCCATCGAGGTACAAAGCTTTTACGCAGCCTGATTCTTTAAATACGGAAGCAAAATTATAAAAATTAACCTCTGTTTTAGACATTATAAAAACGATATTTCCATTTTTTAGGATTCCGACTCCGTTTCTGATGTTGATATTTTTTGAATCTTTTTTAAATATTGGATTTATCTCTCCGTCAATCAGCAATACAGGTCCGGATTGTGTTGCGTATTTTATTTCAGGATTATTTCTGAAAGCTTTTGTTTCGACAATTTCAGCTTCATTATTCTTTGTGAGGTAAAATATTCCGTTAGGATTAAGATAAAAATTTCCTTTACCGGATAAAGTATCTGTTTTATTCAGGATTTTAAAATTTTCAATATACAATCCTTTGGGAAAGTTATTGGGTTCAAACATTCCGCCGTTCATGGCAAATGTTAATTCTTTATTTTCCCGCTCCGTTTTATTCTTTAGATGAGCAATGCTTTTAAGAATTGTTCCGTCATCATCTTTCCAGTAAAAAGCAACATTTTCTATTTTAGGATTCACTTTAAAAATGACAAAATCATCCTCATGTTTTATTTTCTTATCGCAGGATAAAAAACAACAGAGACATACTATAAACAATGCAATTTTCGTCATTTATAAATTTGCTTAAATAATTTGTGAATTTTGCGGTTCATTTTGAAATGAAATCCCTGTTTAAAATTACAAAATCCCTCTCGCTTTAATCTCCAGATATTTATTGATGACTTCAATGTTCAGATTTTCCGGTAAAGTATAGACTGTGTAAATTCCATATTTGCGGAGTTCCTGAATGATCAGTTTCTTTTCAAACTCAAATTTTTCGGCGATGATTTCGTCATACACTTCCTGCATACTTTCAGGATTTTTATGAATCAGCGTCTGCAATTCTGAATTTTTGAAGAAAACCACAACCAGTAAATGGTTTTTAGCGATTCCGCGAAGGTATTTTAACTGACGGTTTAAGCCATCCAATGTTTCAAAATTCGTAAATAACAGAATTAAACTTCTCTGGTTCAGCGAATATTTTACATCCTGATACAACCTGTTAAAATCACTTTCAAAAAAATCTGTTTTGATGTTGTAAAGGGCTTCCGAAATTTTTCTCAGTTGTCCCGATTTATTTTCTGCCGCAATTTTATTTTCTGTTTTTTTCGAAAAAGTCATCATTCCGGCGCGGTCGCCTTTTTTCAGAATAATATGCGATAAAGCCATCGTTGCATTAATGGAATAATCCAGCAGACTCAGTCCTTTGAAGGGCATCTTCATCGTTCGTCCTTTATCAATCAGCATAAAAATACGCTGCGATTTTTCGTCCTGAAACTGATTAACCATCAATCGGTTTGTTTTGGACGTCGCTTTCCAGTTGATCGTTCTGATATCATCTCCCGGAACATATTCTTTAATCTGCTCAAACTCCATCGTATGTCCCAGTTTTCGGATTTTCTTGATTCCGCCCAACAGAAATTCACTCTGCAAAGCCATCAGTTCATATTTTCTCAAATGAATAAATGAAGGATAAGCCGGTAAATTGGCATCTTTCTGAAAATTAAACCGTTTTGCGACAAAACCTAAAGGAGAAGAAACATACACATTTAAACTTCCGAAATTGTACTCTCCTCTTTCCTTTGGCTCCAGAATATATTGAAAAAATGTATTTCTTCCCGGTTCTATCTGTTTTTCGATTAAAAAATCTCTCTTCTGAAACTGAAACGGAATTTCGTCAATTACTTTGACATTGATTTTGAAAGCATAGTTGTTTTTAATATCAACTTTTACGGGATTTTCATCACCATTGGATAATTTTTCGGGCAATATTCTCTGTGCAGAAATCCCTTCTTTCCTGTTGAAAACAAAAAGATAATCTACCATTGCTGCCAAAAAAATCAGAAGCAAAACGATGTGCGCTACCCACATGAGTAACGGAAAGAAAAAAGCGAAAACATACAGAATCCCCACTCCGATGAGCGTGAAGAAAAAGCGTGTATTGAGGTATAAGTTTTTCATTTTTTACCAGATCAGCTATTAAGGCTTTGTCCAGAAAAGATCAGGATTATTGGTTTTATAGTTGGTAAAAGTAACCCCTGTCTGATTATTTTTCACCATTTTTTTTTGTGGTTCCTGAACAAGTCCATCCAAAGGAAGAAGTTCTACATATTCTATACTTTTTCCTTTCTTCCATGTTTCAGAATCATATTGGCCTATAACGGGAGTTTCCAGACGATAAAGATTTTTAGCCATATAATTTTCCAAATATTCTTCCTTTGTCTGCAATACATTCCTGTTCCAGTTTGCATCTGCATTCAAAACCAATGGTAATCCTTTGACCAATCTTTCTCTGACTTCCTGAATTCCCAAAAGATTTCCTTTATCGTCCATAACGTATGCATCAAAAGTAGGATCAATCCAGATCCATTTATTAAGTTCGCTGCTATATACCATATTAATTACATGGCAGTCATCAAACTGTGTTTCCTTTGGCATACATGTAATGTAGCGAGATTTAATTCCCAATGACAAATAACATTCATTAAGAATTGTTGCCAACATTCTACAATTTACACCGCGATTTTCTGTTTTACAAACCCTGATAAGATCAATAGCATTTTTAAGCGTTGGATTATTACTGCTTCCATCATGTCTTACAAGATTATGTACCCAATGCATCAGATTAAAAATCTTCGAAAGTTCACTTCCATTTCCTGCGATTGAATCCAATTTAAGATCTTTTCTGATTCTTTTTAAATCTGCATTATCCTGAGACTGATAAGCAAATTTTGGAATAAAGCGATCATCAGAGAAATTATATTTTCCGGCATTTTTAAGAATATCCAGCCTTGAAGGCTCATATTTAATCTGCGTTCTGGCGGAATCTTTACCTTTTAAAATGATAAAATCAAATACGGATCCTGGTTTTAAATTATATGAAATGGAATCTGAATCTGTATAAAAAGTAACTTTTTTTCCGGAAGTCGTATAAACATCCAGTTTTTCTTCAGGCACAATTGTCCATGCATTTTTTATTCTTTTTCCATCCACTTTAATATCCACATTCTCGGAAACAGCTTTTATAACAGGTAGCTTTTTCTGTCCTGCTAATTTCACTCCAAAAATCAGAAAAGCTGAAAGAAGTATAATGTTTATTTTCATAGTTCATGTAATTAAATCTACCTCGGAATCTCTATTCCTTCTAAAATCTGTCTGATGATTTCGTCTGCGGTAAGACCTTCCATTTCTCTTTCCGGCGATACAATAACTCTGTGTCTCAGAACGGCATAACTGGCTTCTTTAATGTCTTCCGGCGTTACGAAATCTCGTCCTCTTAAAGCGGCAAATGCTTTTGATGCGGTTAACAAAGCCAGACTCGCTCTCGGAGAAGCTCCTAAATACAGGAACTGGTTTTCTCTGGTGTTGATGATAATTTTAGCGATGTACTCCATCAGTTGAGATTCAACTATGATCTCTTTTACCAGATGCTGATAATTTTTCAGTTGCTCTGCAGTAATCACTTTATTGACAACCTCCGCTTTATCTTCCTGCTTGCTTTCATGCTGGTTTCTGATGATGGCAATTTCCTGCTCCAGATTCGGATAACCCACATTTATTTTAAACAGAAAACGGTCAAGCTGGGCTTCCGGAAGTCTGTATGTTCCTTCATGCTCAATCGGGTTCTGGGTTGCCAATACAAGGAAAGGCTGTTCCATCGGATAGCGGATTCCGTCCATCGTGATCTGCCTTTCTTCCATCACTTCAAACAAAGCCGCCTGAGTTTTTGCCGGAGATCGGTTGATCTCGTCAATCAGGATAAAATTAGAAAAGATAGGTCCTTTTTTAAATTCAAATTCAGAATTTTTTACGCTGAAAACAGAGGTTCCCAAAATATCGGAAGGCATAAGATCGGGCGTAAACTGAATTCTGTTGAATCCTACATCGATGGTTTTTGCCAGTAATTTTGCCGTGATGGTTTTGGCAACTCCCGGAACACCTTCAATAAGAACGTGACCGTTGGAAAGAAGTGCCGCCAAAAGATGTTCCACCATGTTTTCCTGACCGACAATTACTTTTGCAATTTCGGTTTTTACTTTTTCAAGACTTGTACGAAGCTCAATCATATCGATTCTCGACTGAAACTGATCTTCTTTTTTATCTAAGCTGATAGAAAATTCGTTTTCTATATTTGAGTTTTCAAAGTTTTCCATATACAATAATTTATCAATACTACAGTGTATCCAATTGCCAATTACATTGAGAATTACAACACTGTTGTATTTTCAGATTGTTACATTTTTTTAAATAATTTCATCCAAAATTTTATTCATTCTCACAAGATCTTCCTTTATTACGTGCGCGTAAAGATCCTGCCCTTTTTTAATCAGCCCAATGGCTTCATCAATCATTTCCATTGGTTTTCCGGTTTTCAGATGGAGTTTTTTTGCAAATTCTTCATCTAATTTCTGAGTATCGATAAGGAGGTCCATTCTTACTTTGTTCAGGAAGTACTGTGCTTTTTTCGACATCATATCATGGAAATCGCCTTCCTGAAGATAAAGATTTCCGATACTTTTCACAAAATCTACCGAGTTATTTTTCAGCGGTTCCACAATCGGGACAATGCGCTGTTTTCTTTTGGCATTAAAGAAAATAAACAAAGCCAGACCGCCCAGAAGAACCCACCAAGCATATTTTAAAGCAGGATTTGAAAGGATAAACCTCAGCAGAAACTGGGAAGATTTCGAATTGCTTTCCAGAAACCACAATGTTTCTTTATCATCCAGATAAGAAAAAACGTCCTGTGCATATTTTACATTTCCGGGTTTCAAAAGATAGTAATTGGTAATAAAAAGCGGTTCGCAATGGACGTAAAAGTAACCTTCCCCGAATTTTATTTTAACAAAGTTTGCCTGATCGTCATTATTTTTTTCCACTGTCTTTCCTAAGACTTCAGATCCCGGTTTAATGAAAGTAAAACCTCTTCCGGATGGAAATTTATCCAATTTAATGAAATCGTTCTGGTATTTCGTGTCGGTAAGTTTTAAAACATTTTCGTCCCGAAAAGAAATCATAGAATCATAATAACCGATGCTGTCGGAAATTTCTTTCGGCATTTCGCTGATAATCAACATTGCGTTGGAACCTTTGGAAACTTCTTCCAGAATTTTATTCCACGATTCTGTATCTACTTCATGCTCAATGACAAGGATATTATGACTGCCTTTTTCTTTATTCTGGGTATAATAATCGTAAGGAGTCTGATCTATTTTTTTAACTTTATTCTTAAAAAGATCTTTGATCTCGTTATTAAAAACATACAGTCCGAACGGTGATTTTTGATAAGTCTTGAAATTCTTCCTCCAATCCGTACTTTCTGTTTTGTTGACTTCAAACAACGCCAGAATAATCATCACCACGACGAAGATTACAGCATATATTTTGAAAGTTTTGTTCATGATAACAATTAATTACGGTTTAAAGGATTGATATTGGTTTTTAAATTTCAGGTAGTTTTCTTCATCAATAGAGAATTCTCCGTACCAGACATAATCGAAAATATAGGCAAGATCGTAAAAACTTTCTTTTAAGTGTGGTGCTTTCAGCTCTGCCGCATAATCTTTATTGGTTTTTTCCGGATTCCAGACGATGAGTTTCTTATCGCTTAATTTTTTTAAGACAAATAAAAACTGATAACGCACCGCCGAACGGAAATCGCCCGATTTTTCAAATTTCAGAATACTTTCCGGGAAATTAATCTCGTGAATATTTTCATGAAGTTCTTCTTCGCGGATATCCACTTTCCGGTTTTTCTTTCCGAAGAATGAAATTCCGCCGTTCCCTATGAGATATTTAATGATGAAATACAGCAGGAAACCGACAAGAATAATCACAAAAAGACGCACTAAAATCCCTGCGAAATTTCCGGATTTTGTAAATACGGTTTCCCCGAAAATACTGTCTAACAATTCTGCGAGCTTCTTCATCAGCTTCTGCCCGAAAGACATTCTGGGTTTTACCGTAGTATAATCGAAGTCTTTGTCTTTGTATCTTGAAGGGATGTTGTCTTTAAATTTTTTAGGATAAACAGTGTTTTCCGTTACCGGATTTTTATACAATACAGAATCTGCACGGTACATATTCCTGTAATGTCCCGTTTCTATCGAGTCCAGAAAAACTGCTTCTTCAGGAGGCAGATCGTCCTGCTGCTGAGAAAAAGCAGTTCCGAAGCTGAAAAAAAGCAGTAAAAGAAGAAGCCTATTCATTATTTCCTATTGTTTCTATTTCTGCCAGTTCCATTTTCTGATGAAGATCGGTGCGGCTGTCGTAATACATCAATCCTGAATTTACATACAGAACATTCATTAAAATGGTTGAAACCAATGTTGAAAGTCCGTAGATAAAGAATATAACAATCCCGAAATTTCCGGAGAAAGGATTCTGTTCAAAATTCCCATCCGGAGCGGTTGTTGAAAGTTTAAGAATGTATAAAACCATCGGAACTCCGGATAAAAATCCGCTTACAATATAAAAAAGCAGTCCCAAAATAATGGTTACGCCCCAATATTTCCAGTAGGGAGATTTTTCTCTGCCATTCGGATAAGAAAACTGGGATCTTACGGCATAACTTAGGCTTTCGAAAAAACCTTTATTTCCGTTAAAATAATCGTAGCAGAGAAAAGTGATGATGCTGAATAAATTCGGCAGGATAAAAAGCAGCAGAAAAATTCCAATGAAAAAAAACACCAACAGATAAGAAAATCCGAAAATAGCAGTTGCAACCGGCATTACCAAAAAGGTAAGCCCGAAATAGGCAATGAAAACTTTTTTAGAATTCACTTTAAAATCACTGATGATATCATCTGTTTTTATTTCTTTCTGCCCTTCCGCAATTCTTTTCATATAAAATACAGGAAAAAGCAGATTAACCGTCATTAAAGCTGTGGAAAGCACAAAAAGCACAATTCCCGCGATGATAATCAGTCCTAAATTATCCTGAAAATACTGTTCAAAATAATAGCTTTGTCCGCTCATATTCGATCCGAAAATGGCACCGAAGAATTCTCTAAATCCTACCACCATCACAACAACGGTTAAAATAAGCAGCAAGCCGTTCAGCAGAATAAAATTTTTAAAATAATTCTTCCCGTATAATTTGAAAAAAGCAAAAGTTTCGCTGATGAAACTTCCGAAATCTCTTTTTTTATAAAACTGCATCCTGAATCTGGTTATTAATTTTTTTGCTGACAACAGACGGATAAATACAGTAATAAAACCCGATGATTGCCAAAGACCCGAAAATAATAATTAAATTTAAAATTAAAGGCATTTTCAGGGCGTGTCTTGTTACATATCCTTCAATAATTCCTGCACAGATGGTGAAAGGAACGGTACTCAGGAATATTTTGAATGAATCTTTAAATCCGCTTTTGAAAGAATTAAATCTTGACAGTGTTTTCGGAAATAAAATAGAGGCTCCCAGAATAAGACCGCACATGGCTTCCACTACCATCGCAAAGATTTCAAAAACTCCGTGAAGCCAGATTCCTCTTGCGCTGTCTTTTAGCGCGCCGTAATCGTAAAAGAAATACTGGAAAGAGCCGAGCATCACACTGTTGTTCAGCAATGCCCACAAAGTTCCTACTCCGCCTGCAATTCCGTAGATATACAGTCTTGCACCAACTTTTATATTGTTGAAAATAATTCCGATCGTACTTCCCCATGTAGAACCGCTCTGGTAAACTCCTACCGCATTTCCTGCCTTAATGTTTTCAATCGTCTGGTTCACATATTCTTCACCCAGAATAACTTTGGCGAAATCTTTATCGTAAATTCCGGAAAGCAGACCGATTAAGGTAAATAATGTAAAGAACAGAAAAGCATATCCCAAATACCTTCTGTACTGGTACATCAGCAAAGGAACTTCGGTTTTGAAGAAATGCAGAAACCTGTTTTCTTCTACCCTTTTTGTTTTATAAATTTTCTGGAAGATCTGTGCCGACAAATGGTTAAGATAAACCGTGGTATTACTTTTCGGGTAATACGTCTGTGCAAAAGAAAGGTCGTTAACGAGGTTGATGTACAGCGAAGAGAGATCATCAGGATTTTTTTTAATTTTCCCCTGAATAACCTGTTCTATTCCCAACCATTTTTCTTTATTTTGTTTAATGAAATAAACTTCTCTCATAATTGTAAGGCTAAAATAATAAAAATAATGTCTCAAATCGCGATAAATACTTCACAAAATGTAAATATTAATTTCAACATTGCTGGTGTTGGAGAAAGACTTCTTGCTTATATTATCGATCTTCTTATTAAAATTGCGTACACCATCGCTATTCTGTATCTTTTTTTCAATATTCTGAATCTGGGATATGTGATGGATGGGCTGGATCAGTGGTCGATTATTGCTATTTACAGCATTCTTCTTTTCCCGACCGCGATTTATCCTCTTGTTCTGGAAAGCCTTATGGAAGGGCAGACTCCGGGAAAGAAAGTCATGAAAATCCGTGTGGTGAAAATCGACGGTTATCAGGCGGGATTCGGAGATTATATGATTCGCTGGGTTTTCAGGATCATCGATATTTCTATTATCGGTCTTATCTCTGCCATTGTTTCCAAAAACAACCAGCGTTTGGGAGATATTGCATCAGGAACCGCCGTTATTTCTTTAAAAAACAACATCAATATTTCGCATACGATTCTGGAAAACATTAAAGAAGATTATGTTCCAACTTTTCCGCAGGTCATTGCTTTAAGCGATAATGATATGAGAATCATCAAAGATAATTATCTGAAAGCTTTACGAGTGGACGACCGACAAATCATCAGCAAACTTTCCGATAAAATTAAAGGAATTCTGAAGCTGGAAGTAGATCCTACCAAAATGACGGAAAGGCAGTTCATCGGAGTTGTTATTAAGGATTACAATTATTATACGGGGAAAGACAGTTAGGAAGACGATTTTAAAATATTTTCAAAACACTCTGCTTATAAAAACTCCCGCAGATTTAAAGATTTTGCAGATGATTCTGTAAAATTCGACAAATAATTTTTATTAATTTGATTTAGAAACTGCAATCTAAACGCAAAGAAAAAAGTTTTCACCTCATTAAAACTCCGTCGCAGACGGATGAGGAAGCGCGCTTCTTAGCAGATGAAATCTGCATTCACTTTGCTCCCTAAATATATTCATTCTCAAAATAAAAACTTTGCGTTTAGATAATCTTGAGCAAATTTTGTCATGCTGAAAGCATCTTTACGATTATATTTTGTAGATTTCTACTGCGTCGAAATGAAAGAGCTGTTTATGAAAGCTCCCGCAGATTTTGCGGATTTTGCAGATGATTCTTAAAAAAATATCAAATGCTTATACAAAAATTTTTTATTGATTTGATTTAAAAACTGCAATCTAAACGCAAAGGAAAAAGTTTTCACCTCATTAAAGAGAAGCAAAGATACTCCGTCGCAGACGGATGATGAAGCGCGCTTCTGAGCAGATGAAATCTGCCTTCACTTTGCTCCCTTAATATATTCATTCTCAAAATAAAAACTTTGCGTTTAGATAATCCGGAACAAAGTTTGTCATGCTGAAAGCATCTTTAGGATTATATTTTGTAGATTTCTACTGCGTCGAAATGACAGAGCTGTTTATGAAAGCTCCCGCAGATTTTGCGAATTTAGCAGATGATTCTGAAAAAACCATCGGACGCTTATGCAAACATATTTTTATTGATTTAAAAACTGCAATCTAAACGCAAAGGAAAAAAGTTTTCCCCTCATTAAAGAGAAGCAAAGATACTCCGTCGCAGACGGATGATGAAGCGCGCTTCTTAGCAGATGAAATCTGCCTTCACTTTGCTGCCTAAATGTATTCATTCTCAAAACAAAAACTTTGCGTTTAGATAATCCGAAACAAAGTTTGTATTGCTGAAAAGCATCTTTAGGATTATATTTGATGGATTTCTCCTTCGTCGAAATGACATAATATTCAAACTATATCATTCTAAAACTACGCGTGTAAAAGAACTGAGCAACCATCGCCAAAATCAGCAGGACAAAATGCAATACTCTAATTTTTAGTTTATATCTACGGATGATGCAAAGAAAAATAATGTTGATAACGGATGTAAAAAGTATCGCCACATCATGTATATTTTTCACTTCTGAAATATCAAGATCAAAAGCGCAACGCCTTACCGTTCCAAAATTGAACCTGCAAAAGTGAATGAAAAAAGACAACATACACGAGAGGTACAAAATGATAACGTATTCTGAAAAATCTTTTACAAACTGGTTTCTTTCTTTACCAATAAGGGCAAAACCTAAATTTATAAGTGACAACAGTAAACAGGACGTTATGGTAAAAAGAATATCATAATTCCCAAAATTCAGAAGATGGTACACCACAAAATACTGAATGGAAACATACAGCGCTCCCACCGTTACAGGAAGCCAAAAGAAATGATAAACGAAATAATTTAAATTTGATCTTTCCGGCATTTTAGTTTTTTGATAATGTTAATACTATTCAGAATTTCAATAAGATATTCTGTTCCCTATTCATTAGATTTCCCTTTGTAAACTGTAGAAATCTTACAATGTGAATGTTTGTGAAATGATAAGAGGGCATCTAAATTTTAGAAAGCCCTCTTTTTCTTTGTCTTACATCATTCTAAAATTTTAATAAAGAATATTAGATAATAAATTTTTAGTTTCTAATATAAATTCAATTCAATAGGATTATATTTTTTTAGAGCTTCTTCCGCATTTTTTCTCATGTATTCACGATCTTCTGGATTTTCTATAAATTGCTCATTTAATTTTAATTTTCCGGCAAGCCTGTTCTTAAAAACTTCAGCTACTTTTTCTTTAGACATATTTTTTATATTGGTTGCAATATTAGCAGATTTGCAAGTATATTTTCTTTTTCTGAAAGCATAAAGAGTATAATGATAATCGTCTTTAGAATCGTACACTTCAGTAATTAATCCCGGTAATCCGTTAAATTTATACGGTCCAAATTGGAAGGGGATATCCGTAGTAAACCAAGCGATCCAAGTTCTGCCGTATTTCGTAACTTCTGCTCTTTGACATTTATACCCTGCAACAGTTTTGAACTCGTTTTTAATCTTCCAGTTTATATTGTTTGGTTCCTCATATCCGAAATAAGAATAATTAATTTCATCAGTAACATACAATTTTGCAGACGTTGTTCCAATATAGCCTCTAAAATCCGTATTATATTTCATTGCTTCGTCGAGTGTGTTGAGTTTTTTCTCTACTATAAGAGAATCTGAAATATATCTGTGTAAATCTTTAAAAAAGGAAGATTTTTCATTAATTAGAAGAGCAAATGTGGTTTCTTTTTTGGAATTGCTTGCATTTGAAAGCTTGTAATTTAGCTTATAATTTGCTTCATAAACAACATCAAATTTTTTCTGCGAAAAAACAGCTATCACAATCAATAAGTGAAATAATAATACAATCTTTTTCATCTAAACATTCTTTTCTAAATAAAAACCGCCACTTTTTATGGCGGTCATGCATTTTTTAATAATTCTTAATGGTAATAAATATGAATCACCACTGTACCGGCATTTGGACAAACTTCACTATTAACATCTCCTAAATAGTTTGCAAGCTGATCTAATGTCATGTGATCTGCGATAGTTTGGCTCACTTGAAGAACTTTTCCACAAGAAGTTCTGAAAGGGAAAGCAGAAACGACTCCTGCCACTAAGAAAGCCCCTAATAAAATTGCTTTTTTCATAATTGTTTTTTTTCATTTGTTAAACAGATCAAAAATAAAAATTTAGTACAAGTAAATACAATTTTCTTTTTGCGATTTTATTGCGATTTTTCGCAAAAAATTTATCTTTACACTAAACTTTACAGAAATGGAAAAAACAAAACTCATCGAAGCCCGCAAAAGAAGAAACATCAGCCAGGAAAGAATGGCAGACATCCTTTCTATGGATGTTTCCAACTACAACCGAAGAGAGAAGGGAACGGCAAAAATTTCTTTACCGGAATGGCAGAAAATCGCTGAAGTATTGGAAGTTCCAATTGAAGACATTTTTGAAAATGAAGAAAGTTTAGTTTTTATATTTAATGATAATTCTACAGGTAACGGAAATGGTATTGGAAATACCAATAATTACAACATTCCGCTTTCTTTGTGGGAATCTCAGAAAAAATACATCGATAAACTTGAAGAAGAAATTGAAGCACTAAAAGCAGAAATCGCAAAATACAAATAATCTTTCGCGGTGCAGTTTTTGTATTTTACACTTCATAAAAGTTTAAGTTATGAGATTTGAAAATAATAAATCGGGAAACGGCGGAGTAATTACTTTAAATAACGATGTTAAAGAAATCGGAAGATTAACGTACACTATTTTCCCCGAAGACAGCAAATTCATTATTTCCTTCGTTTTGGTTCACCCCGAATTTGAAGGTCGCGGAATGGGAAAATATCTGGTGGAAGAAGCCATAAAGTTTGCCCGCGAAAACAACTGGAAAGTCTACCCGCACTGTTCTTACGCGCGATCTGTGATGATGAGAATGAAGGATGTGGAAGATATTTTTTTACAGCGTTAACACTTCGTTCACCAAGATTTCTTCAATATCATCGGGATAATCTACTTTCAGATGCTGATCGGAATTTATCCAGTTCTGTATTTCTTCCAGTTTCAAGACTTTAGAATTCGGAATTCCCATCTTGTCTAAAGCACAGGCGTTGCATTCCTGTTCATATTGATTATGAATAGGAATTACGAACAGTTTTTTATCCATAAAAAGTGCTTCTGCAGGACTTTCGAAACCTGCATTGCAGAGAATTCCATCGCAGTTTTCAAACGCTTTTAAATACTGAATTTCATCAATCGGAAAAATTTCAACATTATTTTCCTTAAACTGCAATTTGGAATATTTGGAAAAAACTTTCCATTCTACCGGAATCTGCTTTAAAACTTTAATGATATTTTCATCTGAAAAGCTCGGAAGATACACCAGATAAAAATCTTTTTTGTCGGGATTCAGGTTTCGGATTTTCCTTCTGATAACCGGTTTTTTTATCTGAGGATGATAATTTTCGAAGTGGAAACCAATTCTTCTTTCGCTCGGAACATAATATTTCAGCACCATTTCCCCGAAAAAATCTTTTTTATCCGGTTTCGGCGTTTCTTTAAACAACATGGAAGCCTGATGACTGAGTTCTATCATCGGATGTTTTTTGAATTTACAAGCCCATCCCGTTAAAGGTTCATAATCGTTGATGACTAAATCGTACTGAGAAAGCTCGATTTCGCGGATCGCTTTGAAGGCTTCTAAAAAACCATTGTCTGTAAACGTTTTCCGATAGGATAAACCGCCTGTTTTATCGTAAAGAAGGGAAACGCCTTTATGTTTAAAATTAATACCAAAATCAGCCTTTAACTGCGACTGATGTCCGCTGATAAGTGTATCCACAGAAGCATATTTTTTCAGGATCGGAACAATTTCCTGCGCGCGTGCGACGTGTCCGTTTCCGGTTCCCTGAAAGGCGTATAAAATTCTCATTGGCTGAAGTTGGTTACTATTTTTAAAAGTTCATCACTATCGATTTCCTGAATTTCCTCTGCGGTATCATCTTTTAAAGAATCTTTATGTTCGTCATAATAAAAAATCTTCCACTCGTTATTATTGTACTCCAGTGCGGAAAGATTTTCGATCCAGTCGCCGGAATTAAGATACGTGCAGGAACCTTTTTTATTAATCACCTCCCGAATCTGCGGCTGATGAATATGTCCGCAAACTACGTAATCGTAATGATTGTCGATGGCAAGTTCGGAGGCAGTCAGCTCAAAATCCCCAATGTATTTTACCGCTTTCTTCACATTGTTTTTAATTTTTTTTGAAAATGAATATTTTTCTTTTCCCATTTTCTCCAAAAACCAATTCACAACATTATTGATTACAATTAATAAATCATAGCCTTTTCCTCCCAGTTTAGCAATCCATTTCGAATGCTGAACGGAAGCGTCAAACACATCTCCGTGAAAGATCCATGTTTTTTTATTGTCTATGTCTAAACAGATTTTATTACAGACTTTAAGCTTACCCAGTTGGAAGTCGGTAAACTTCCGGAACATCTCATCATGATTTCCGGTAATGTAGTAAACATCTGTGTTTTTTGTGGCAAAGGACAATATTTTTTTGATGACCTTTAAATGGGGTTTAGGGAAGTAAGACTTTTTGAATTGCCAGATATCGATAATATCTCCATTCAAAACTAAAGTTTTAGGCTGAATAGAATTAAGATATCGCAGTAATTCTTTAGCCTTACATCCGTAAGTTCCCAGATGAACATCCGATATAACAACTAATTCGACGTTTCTTTTCATAGTTTTATGCAAAGAAACTACTTGAAAGTTAACTGTATATGAATGTTATATTATTTTTTTAGAGAGTTTCCATCAACTCTTCTGTAATTTCCATATTATGATATACGTTTTGTACATCATCATCGTCCTCGAAACGCTCAAGCATTTTCATATTTGCCTTGAACTGCTCTTCGTTTACTTCTTTTGTATTGTTCGGAATTCTCTGAAGTTCTGCGCTTTTTGCTTCAATTCCCAGTTCGTCTAATTTGTGAGATAAAGAACCGAAATCTTCGAAAGCTGTTGTAATCATTACTTCTTCTTCATCTTTTTCTACGTCTTCTGCTCCGCCGTCAATCATTTCCATTTCAAAATCGTCCCAATCCATTTTAATCTGAGTTAAATCGATCGTGAAAATCCCTTTTCTGTCGAAGATGAAAGCTAACTCGCCATTTTTACCAAGGTTTCCATCAAACTTATTGAAAATAGCTCTTACATTGGCAACAGTTCTTGTTGTATTGTTTGTCGTACATTCTACGAAAAAAGCAACACCACCTTGTCCGTAACCTTCGTAAGTAATTTCTTCGTAGTTTTCTGCATCTGCTCCACTTGCCTTTTTAATCGCTCTTTCTACGTTGTCTTTCGGCATGTTTGCACCTTTAGCATTCTGGATGCATCTTCTTAGTGCAGGATTAGATTCCGGATCTGGACCTCCTGCTTTTACTGCCAGTGCAATATCTTTACCTATTTTAGAAAAAGTCTTAGCCATCTTGTCCCATCTGGCCATCTTAGATGCTTTTCTATATTCAAACGCTCTTCCCATTTTATATTTTTAATTTTCAACAAAATTACTTAAAAGTGAACGAAAAAAAAATACCCCCAGAGAACTGGAGGTATTTATATTTAGAAAAATTTAATTATTTTTTCTTTTTAGCCGGAGCTTTTTTCTTAGCTGGAGCTTTTTTCTTAACTACAACTTTCTTCTCTACAACATCTAAATCAGATTTTTTAAGAGCATCCCATGCAGCACCGTTTACAGCTTCAACTACAACTTTTCTATCTGCCATTCTTTCAGCATCAGAAGCTTTTTCTGAAACTTTAGCATCTCTTTCACCAACACCAATTGACTTAAGTTGGTTACCATTAACACCTCTAGCCTCTAAAGCACCTACAACAGCAGCAGCTCTTTCTCTAGATAATTTCAAGTTGTAAGCATCAGATCCCTTAGCATCAGTGTGACCTGTTACTAAGAAAGTAGCTGTATTATCTTGCTTAACAATTGTAGCAGCTTGATCTAATTTTCCACTTGATTCTGGTCTGATTGTAGCTTTATTGAAATCGAATAAAATATCTTTTAATGCACCAGTAGCTTCTAAAGCAATCACATCTTTAGGCTTAGGACATCCGTTGTATTCTGGAAGACCTGGAACAGTAGGACAAGCATCATCTTTATCTAAGATTCCGTCTCCGTCTGTATCTGGCCAAGGACAACCGTTGTTTTCAGCAGGACCTGCAACTGTAGGACAAGCATCATCTTTGTCGATTACACCGTCACCATCAGTATCTGGCCAAGGGCATCCGTTGTTTTCAACTGGACCAGCAACATCTGGACATTGATCGTCTTTATCTGGAACTCCATCACCATCAGTATCAGGACATCCTTGGAATTCTGGTAAACCTGGTGTATCTGGACATAAGTCGTCTTTATCTAAGATACCATCTTTATCTCTATCTCTGTTACCAAATCTAAAGTTCAAAGAAGCTGAAGCTTGCCAGAAATTAGCAACGTTAGATTTGTCTCCCGGAGTTGATACGTAATCTCCCTGAACACCTAAACCGAAGTTTTTAGTTAACCAGAAGTTAACACCTGCACCAGTAGCAACTGTAAAGAAGTTAGCTTTACCGTTTTCGTTACCGTTGTCACCATTTGTAACATATTCTCCGTTAGCATCCGTTCTAGGGAAAGTAAGAGAAGTATAATCGTGTCTCAAATAGTTAGCACCAACTCTTAAATATGGATCAAACCAAGATTCTTCGTCCCAAAGAAGACCTGCAGCCTTCGCCTGGAAACCTAAACCTGTCATCAACATAAACTCTTTACCCATGTTGAATCTTTTGTTTTCAACATTACCTACAGTCGTCTGCCAGTCGATTACCAAACCTTTACCGATGTTCCTAGCTACAGTAAGTTTTGATAATGGCGGAGTAATAGAGAAGTTGTTCATATTGAACATTGTCTTCGTCAAATTATTAGCAGAGAACGTATTACTGAAATTGGTTCTCTGTGCCAAATGGTTTTCCGCGTGAGCACCAACCCCGATTAACCACGGATTGTTGGTAGTCTGAGCGAACACAGTAGAAGCAACAGTAAGTGCCAATGCTGAAATTCCTAATTTTAGATTTTTCATAGAATTAAATGATTAAATAATTGATAATGCAAAATAAATATAATTTTTCTTTATATACAAAGTTTTTCAGATGATTTTTAACTTTTCTTTAATATTCTGTCGAGGTTTCGTTTATTTTCTCTATCTTTTATGCTCTCCCTTTTATCGAAGAGTTTTTTCCCTCTACCCAGCGCTATGAGAACCTTTGCTTTTCCCCTGTCATTGATATATAACTTAAGAGGTATAACGGTGTTCCCTGCATCCTTTAACTTTTTTTCTAATTTCTGTAACTCTTTTTTGTGCAAGAGCAATTTCCGTTCCCTTTTTGTTTTATGATTGTAAAAAGTTCCTAATTTGTACTCATCGATCATCATATTGATGATGTACAATTCCCCATCAATAAACTGACAGAACGATTCTGCGATGGATGCTTTTGAAGAACGCAAAGATTTTATTTCCGTACCTGTTAAAACCATTCCCGCTTCGTATTCTTCCAGAATTTCATATTCAAATCTGGCTCTTCGGTTTAATATATTGACTGTTTTTTCAATCTTCATTTTAAAATCCTTTTGTATTTGTAAGATGTAAAAATTTAATAAGGTTGCAGGTGAAATTTATATTTTTTCTGATATTTTTTTCTGCGTTTTATTAATTTAATGAATGAAATATATAAAAAATACCCCACATTTAAAAACCTGACTATTACAATATTGCGAAATACCCAAATTCTTTTCGTATTTTTGCGCCAAATTTACAAAACTATATGTTAACAGTATCTAACTTATCTTTACAATTCGGGAAAAGAGTTCTTTTTGACGAGGTAAACATTATGTTTACGAAAGGAAACTGCTACGGAATTATCGGAGCAAATGGTGCAGGAAAGTCTACATTCCTTAAAATATTAACAGGAAAGCAGGACCCGACAACAGGACACGTATCTTTGGAACCTGGAAAAAGAATGTCTGTTCTGGAGCAGGATCACTTTGCTTATGATCAATTTACTGTGCTTGAAGCGGTTTTGAGAGGTAACAAGAAATTATTCGAGATAAAAGAAGAGATGGACGCGCTTTATGCGAAGGAAGACTTCTCTGATGAAGACGGAATTAAAGCCGGAGAATTAGGCGTCATCTACGACGAAATGGGAGGATGGACTGCAGAATCTGATGCACAGACCATGCTTTCCAACGTAGGTATTAAAGATGATATGCACTGGCAAATGATGAGCGAACTTGAGAACAAGGATAAAGTAAAGGTTCTTTTGGCTCAGGCGCTTTTCGGAAATCCGGATGTATTGATCTTGGATGAGCCTACGAACGACCTTGACATCGATACGATCTCTTGGCTGGAAGATTTCTTAGCAGATTACGAAAACACAGTAATCGTTGTATCCCACGACCGTCACTTCTTAGACACGGTTTGTACGCACATCGGTGACTTGGATTATGCTAAACTTAACCTTTACACAGGTAACTACTCTTTCTGGTATCAGGCTTCTCAGTTAGCAACGAGACAAAGAGCTCAGGCGAACAAAAAAGCGGAGGAAAAGAAGAAAGAACTTCAGGACTTCATCGCAAGATTCAGCTCGAACGTTGCAAAGGCTAAACAGGCAACTGCAAGAAAGAAAATGATCGATAAATTAAACATCGATGATATCAAACCGTCTTCAAGAAGATATCCTGCCATTATTTTCGAAATGGAAAGAGAAGCGGGAGATCAGATTTTGGATGTAAAAGGTCTCGAAAAAACAAAAGACGGAGAATTACTATTCTCAAACATCGATTTAAATCTTAAAAAAGGAGATAAAGTTGCTGTTTTGTCTAAAAATTCATTGGCAATTACAGAATTTTTCGAAATTTTAGCTGGAAACGTAGAAGCGGATAAAGGAACTGTTGCTTGGGGAGTTACTACAAACCAGTCTCATATGCCTTTAGACAATACTAATTTCTTTCAGGAAGATTTAAGTTTGGTTGATTGGCTAAGACAATTCACGAAAAATGATGAAGAGCGTCATGAAGAATTCGTAAGAGGATTTTTAGGAAGAATGCTTTTCTCGGGTGATGAAGCTTTAAAATCCTGTAAAGTGCTTTCAGGAGGTGAAAAAATGAGATGTATGTTCAGCAGAATGATGCTTCAGAAAGCTAACGTTCTTTTACTGGATGAACCAACCAACCACTTAGACCTTGAAAGTATCACGACATTGAACAACTCACTGTCTAACTTCAAAGGAAATATTCTATTGGCTTCTCATGACCACGAAATGCTTTCCACTGTCTGTAACCGAATCATCGAGCTTACTCCAACCGGAATTATCGACAGAGAAATGACTTACGATGAATATCTTGCTGATAAGAAAGTAAAAGAATTAAGAGAGAAAATGTATTCTTAAAATATTTAAAAACCGTTCAACTGCTGAACGGTTTTTTTTTAACACTTCCCCTTCAACAATAAACTTTTCTTTTAAATTATAATTCCCTATTTTTGTGAAATGAGTCAAAAATGGATTTACAAGCCCGAACCCGATGAGGAAATTGTGGATGGATTAAGTTCGTCTCTTGGTTTTGGAACTTTCGAATCTAAACTCCTCGTTCTCAGAGGAATTGACAATTATCAAAAGGCAAGAGAATTTTTTAAACCCAACCTTAACGACATTCACAGTCCGTTTTTAATGGCAGATATGCAAAAAGCTGTAGAGCGGATTGCCACTGCAATTGAGAATGGAGAAAAAATATTGGTTTACGGAGATTATGATGTAGACGGAACAACTGCCGTTGCACTGATGTATCTGTACCTCAGCAAAATTGTTCAGAAAAAATATTTAGATTACTATATCCCCGATAGAAATTCTGAAGGGTATGGAATTTCTACCGAAGGAATCGACTTTGCCAAAGAAAACGGCTTTTCGCTAATTATCGCTTTAGACTGCGGAATCAAAGCATTAGATATGATCCGCTATGCCAAAAGTCTGGATATCGATTTTATCATCTGCGATCACCATTTACCCGGAGAAGAAATTCCTGACGCCGTTGCCGTTCTGGATCCGAAAAGAAGCGACTGTCGCTATCCTTTCAAAGAACTTTCGGGTTGCGGAGTAGGTTTTAAACTTTGTCAGGGTCTCAACACCATTTATAAACTTCCTGAAGCTGAACTGTTTGAATTAACAGATCTTCTCGCCATTTCCATTGCCGCAGATATCGTTTCAATGACCGGAGAAAACAGGGTTTTGGCTAAAATGGGACTGAAAATCCTTCGAAAAACGAGAAATTTAGGATTAAGATTATTAATTCCCGAAGACAAACTTTCTCATTTTGAAATTTCAAATATTGTGTTTGAAATTGCGCCTAAAATTAATGCTGCCGGAAGAATTTCGCACGGAAAAGCAGCCGTTGAGCTTATGGTTTCGGATAACCTGAAACACGCCCATCAGATCGTGAGCGACATCATGAATCTTAATGATGAAAGGCGTGAACTGGATATGAATTCTACCCTTTCTGCTCTAAATCAGGTTATTGAATCTCAGCAGGAAACAAAATATACTACCATTGTTTATCATCCGGAATGGAATAAAGGAGTGATAGGAATTGTAGCTTCAAGATTAATTGAAACCTACTACAAACCTACCCTTGTTTTCACCGATGGAAATAATGGGGAAATGGTGGCTTCGGCGAGATCCGTTTCGGATTTTGATGTTCATGAAGCACTGGATATGTGTTCGGAATATTTCTTAAAATTCGGAGGACATCATGCCGCAGCAGGACTTTCTATGGAAAAGGAAAAATTTGCCGCTTTCAAAGAAAAATTTGAACGTGTTGTCTCTGAAAAAATCAAAGAACATCAGAAAGAGCCTTCGATCACGATCGATTCGGAAATACAGATTGATGAAATTAACCGGGAATTTATCAATTTTCACAGAAAATTAGCACCTTTCGGACCTCACAATATGAAACCGATTCTGACATTGACAAATCAGAAAATTTCGGGGTATATCAAAACGATGGGAAAAGATAATAATCATCTTAAATTCTATATCAAGCAGGAATCCACCGGAAGAAATATTGAATGTGTAGGCTTTAAATTGGGACAGTTTGCCGATGATTTCAGAAATAAATATTTTGATCTTGCCTTCACGCTGGAAGAAAACCACTGGAAAGGAAATGTCACACATTATCTGAATATTAAAGATGTAAAATTCAGGGATTAGAAGTTTTTTATGAAAAAAATTGGTTTATTTTTCGGTTCGTTTAACCCAATTCATATTGGTCATTTAATTTTAGCCAATTACATTCTGGAAAATTCCGATATGGATGAATTGTGGTTTGTGGTAAGTCCGCAAAATCCTTTTAAAGAAAAAAAATCTTTGTTAAAAGATCATAACCGACTGGATATGGTGCAGCTTGCGGTAAAAAATTATCCGAGAATGCGTGCTTCAAATGTGGAGTTTTCGCTTCCACAGCCAAGTTACACGATTGATACGCTGACTTATCTTCATGAGAAATATCCCGACTATTCTTTTAGTTTAATCATGGGAGAAGATAATCTGGAAAGCCTTCATAAATGGAAGAATGCTGAAACTTTAATTAAAAATCATCACATCATTGTTTATCCGAGAGTTTTTGAAGGTGAAAAGAAAGATTCCGAATATCTTCAGCACGAAAATATTTCTCTAATCAACGCGCCGGTTATTGAGCTTTCCGCAACAGAAATCCGTAACATGATTAAAAGCGGCAAAAACGTAAGACCGATGCTTCCTCCCGAAGTTTTTGATTATTTGGATGGGAGCAGTTTTTATAAGTAATTTTGTATTCAGGAAATCAGACGTTAGAGATTAGAATTAATAACTGTAATTTCAACTCATAAACCGAATTCTCAATTCAATACTATGAACTTCATCGAAAAATTTTTCTCAAAATATCCTCAGGAAAAAATCATTAAGTGGTTTAAAAATATCTGTCTTGCAGAAGCCGTTTCGTGGTTTTTTCTTTTCACGGCTATGATCTGGATCCGTACCAATCCCGATGAAATTCTTCCTATTGTTTACATCAGTACCATCGGAAGTATTCACGGTTTCTTTTTTTCTCTTTATCTGATCTTTTTACCCGCGATAAGAAAAATTTACATCTGGGATGATGAAGACAGCGTTTTTGCCTTAATTGCCGCTTTCTTCCCGTTTGCCACGATCTGGATCGATAAAAAGCTTGCCCGTTTCGACAGAGAATAAATTCAATAGAAAGAACCATTTCGGTTCTTTTTTCTTTTTATTACACCATGACATTTCAGAAATTTTATCCCGAAATGTAATACAATCATGTTCAAAATTGTCTTATTGACAGCAAAGGAACAAAAGCAAAAAATTTAATCTAAAATTTTATTAACTGAAAATCAATTAGTTAAATTTTATTTAAAAACATTTTAAGTACTTTGTATTGCAAGATACTTAATTTATTATATATCTTTGCAATGTTAAATAATAACAAATACAAGCTATTAAAAAACTCTCTAAAATTATAAAACATGAAAACGCCCATTCTTATCGCAGCTATATTCTTCAGTGGATTATCTTTCGCTCAGCAAACTAAAAAGGATACTGTAAAAACAAAAAGCATAGAAGGAGTTACTTTAACCAAGCAGGTTTTCAAAAAACAAAGTGACCGCTTTGTATATGATGTTGCTGCATCTCCCATTGCAAAAGGCAATACGACGTTCGATATTCTGAAACAGACTCCCCTTTTGTCTACAACAGATGATAAAACGTTAAAGATTGCAGGAAAGAACAATGCGCTGATCTACATTAACGGCAGAAAAAGTAATATGGATGCAGAATCTCTGGTTCAGTTTCTTAAAAACACACCCGCAGAAAATATCCAGAAAATTGAAGTGATTACAGTTCCGGGAAGTGAATATCAGGTGGAATCTTCCGATGGGATCATCAATATCGTGCTGAAGAAAAAAATGAGCGACGGAACCAGCGGAAACATGAGAATGTCTAATACCCAGAGTAAATACAATGCAAGCAACGCCAGTTTCTCTGTCAATTACAGAAAAGACAAACTGGGAATTAATGCGAATCTTAGTGGTGGCGAAAATATCAATCCGCAGTCTTACATTCTCAGAAACCGATCTGAAAATGTACAGAATGAATCTGTAGGGAATATTGATGATCCGAACAAAAATTTAGGAGGATATCTGAATATTGATTATCAGTTGAATGACAAAAGTAATCTGGCTTTATCATGGAATACATGGGCGAACAAAAGCTACAATTCTACGATCGATCTGATGAACACGATTACAAAATATGATACTAACGGCAATATACTTTCAACCGCTTATACTAAAACCAAAAATAAAGAGGACGCAAGAAGCTATAACAATTCTGTAAATTTAAACTATGAAGTAAAGCTTGATTCTTTAGGAAGCAAACTGAACGTGAATGCAGCTTATCTTAATTATAAAAGATTTCAGTACACGAATAACAACACGCTGATTCAGGATGCGACAGGAAATTTCACCCAAAACAGCAGCAAAATAATTCAGGATCTTCCGCAGGTTATTAACAATTTTTCAGGGACGGTGGATTATATTCAGAAATTTAAAAACGATTTTACGCTCTCTGCCGGAGGAAATTACAATAAAACAAAAACTGACAACGACACCAAAAATTACTCATATCCATACGATATTTCCGGCAACCAGTTAGCTTCTCAAAATGATTTTAACCATTTTATTTACAATGAAAATATTTATGGTCTGTATGTAACTTTTGAAAAGAAGTTTTCGGATAAGTTCTCAGGAAAAATCGGAGCCAGATACGAAATCACGAATAGTTTAGGAACCGCAGACAGTTGGAAAAACAATGTAGAAACCAATCAGCAGATCGAGAGAAATTATAATAATCTCTTACCTTATCTCAGTTTCAATTATGCCATTAATGATAAGAACAATATTTCCTATTCCTTTTCAAGCAGAATGAGAAGACCAAGCTTTTGGGAACTGAACCCTGTAAAAAATCTTATTACGGAAGATAATTATACCCAAAATAATCCTTTCGTAAAAGCATCTTCTACCTACAATCAGGAGTTAACGTATATGTACAAAAATTCTTATTTCCTGATTTTGAATCATACCTATGAAAAAGACCAGATTACGCAGGTTCCGTTGCAGAGAAGCTATATCGATCCGAAAACCAATCAGAAAAGAGTTCAGTTGGCGTACATCAGAACCAATTTCGGAGACAAGCAGGAAATGTCTGCTATGTTGGGAATTCAGAAATCTTTATTCAAGCAATATCTTACATTAAACTTCAATGCGGGTGTACAGTATAACATCAACAACGGAACATTAGATACAGATCCTACAACAGGACAGGTTTTTGATACTTATGTAAACAACAGAAAATCTGCAAGTATGTTGATTACCAGCAACAACACCATCCGTTTAGACAAAAAGAAAACATGGTTCTTAGGCGTAAATTTCTTCTATGTGGATAAACAGCAGATAGAACTTGGTATGCTGAAAAACTTAGCAAGTTTAGATCTGAACATTAAGAAAAACTGGAACGACTGGACGTTTGCGTTGAATCTGAATGATGTTTTAAGAACCAATGTCGTGGAAATTGAAGATTTACAGGCTTCCGGAAACTATAACTACATTAGAAACGACCAGTACAGAAGAAGCATTAATGTAAGCATTACTTACAATTTCGGAAACCAGAAAGTGAAAAAGGTAAGAAACATCGAAAGTGCTTCAGACGAAATTAAAAACAGAACAAGATAACAATCATTTCTTCATATAAATCATTTTTTGTGGTAAACTCGCTGAGAAATCGGCGAGTTTTTTTATTTTTAATTAAAATTCAATGATGAAGAGTCGTTTAATTGCTTTAGCAGGTTTATTTCTTCTTACACTTTTAGGCTGTAAGCAAAACACCATTGATTTCGGAAGTGGTAAATCTTTTACGATAGAAAAAAATGTTTCCTACGGAAAAGACAAGGAACAGAAAATGGACGTTTATATTCCTAAGGCTTCTTTAAAAGATAAAGACGTTTTCATCGTTATTCATGGCGGCGGTTGGCGCGGCGGAAGAAGATCTCAGCTTACGGATTTCACTTATGATCTGATGAAAAAATTTCCTGAACATATTTTTGTCAATCTGGATTATAGGCTTGCTTCATCCAAGCGTTTTGCTCTTCCCAGTCAAACGGATGATATTACCAGTGCTATGAACAATGTAGAAAAAACCTTAAAAATTCATCCCAAATATATTCTTCTCGGAAACAGCGCGGGCGGACATTTAGCTATGTTGTATGCTTATAAATTTGATCCGGACAGAAAGGTAAAAGCGGTTATCAATATCGTCGGTCCCACTGATCTGAACGATTCAGGATTTAAAAATTATGAAGATTATGCTTTCGTAGAAAAACATTTGATTGATCCTAAAATCGTTGACAGCAAAACAACGCTAATGGACTTTGGAAGTCCGGTTCACTGGATTACTCCAACTTCCGCTCCTACCCTTTCGTATTACGGAATTAATGACCATGTGGTTCCACTGTCTCAAAAGAAAACGCTGGACTCGGTTCTATCAAAAAATAAAGTGTATCATGAATCTTATGAATTTACCGGAGATCATCTCGGCTGGGATCAGTCTTCCAATGCAGATTTTCTGGTTAATAAAATTGAGGGGTTTATGAAGAATATCGACAAAAAATAAACGCTCTGAAAAACTCAAAGCGTTTATTAATATTTTATTCAGACTTAAAAATCTCCGATCTTTCTGAAACTCCATTCGCATTGAAAGCTTCGATCTGGAAATAATATGCATCCGCTCTGTCGGCTCCGGTGAAGAAATATTCGTTTTTACCGTACACCATAATGCTTCCGTACAATTTCTCTGGAGATTTTCCCCAATAAATGACGTATCCGTCTGCATCGGAATTCTGCTGCCATTTCATCCAGATGCTTCTTCTTTCACCATATTTCTTAGGATCTGATCTCAACGGAACAAAACTCTGAACTTTTCCGGGAACTGCTCCTGCGCCTTTTCCAAAAACTCTGAATCCGCTTAATGCAAATTTTCCGGTTGGCATTTTCAGATTTTCCATTTTCAGAAATCTTGCTTTGGCAGGTTTTTCCAATTCTACATAATCATGAGGAACATCTTTGGTGTTTTTGCTTTTATCCACAATAACATTCCATTTTTTACCGTCATCGGAACCATAGATTTTATACTGATGCATTTTGCCCAGTGTTTTTCCCATAAACTCAACATCCTGATCGGCATAATTGATCTGAATGGCATTGATGGTAGAAACCTCTCCTAAATCCGTCTGAAACCACTCTCCGGAATTGCCTGTTTTGGCACTCCAGTACGTTTTAATATCTTCATCCACCGCATAATTAGAATGATAACCACCTAAAGTGGATGAAACCTGAACCGGCTTATTGTAATTCAGCAGCATCCATCCTGCAAAAAGTCCTTTGGAGAAATCTTTTCCCTGTGCATATTGCGGAAGATACGTTGGATAATCTCCGTAAGCCGTGTTGCAATACATTACATCATCTTTATCAAATCCGGCAGGCCAGATTCCCAATCGTCTTTCAAAATTATTTTTGGTTGATATAAAAATGGTAGAAATGTGCCACCAGTTTTTGTAATTGTCTTCAAACGTTGCACCGTGTCCTGCTCCTCTCGCAAAACCTCCCGGTTTGTAAGAAAACGGATTGTGCTGTTGATATTCAAAACCTTCTAAAGGCTTATTACTAACATACACTCCATCCGAATATCCGCTGAATTCCGTTGCAGGAGCTCCGTACTGAAGATAATATTTTCCGTTATGCTTCGTCATCCACGCTCCTTCTACAAAAGGCTGCAAGAAAACATTGTCATTGTATTCCCCGAATCTTTCCCAACCATGATCTTCCGGTTTTAACCTGATGGTCGGCTTTACAAAACCTTCGGACTGAAGGGTATTTACTTTTACTTCGGTTCCCAACAATGGCCATTCATTGCTTGATCCCCAATACAAGTACAGCTTGTTTTTGTCTTCATCGTAATGAAATGCGGGATCCCATGCTCCGACTTTTAAAGTATCAACAGCAATTTTCCAGTCATCTTTGGTGGGATTGGTACTTTTCCAGATCGGGAAATCCTGTTCCCATGTCGAACCAAAAACATACAGAGTATCTTTCATTGCCCAAACTGCAGGAGCGTTCAGATCGTGGGTATATTTATTGTCTCTTAAAAATTTCCGATGAACAAACTTCCAGTCGAGCATATCATCGCTGTACCAGTATCCTTCCTGATTGGTGGAAAAAAGAAAGAGCTTGTTTTTAAAATTAACAATCACCGGATCGGCTGTTGCACGGTGTTTTCCCTGTTTTGAAAAAACTTCGAACGGAGTATACCCGTAATCGATATTAATCGGGTTACAAAATGTCTTCTGCTGAGCATTTAAACTGAAAAATCCCAACAAAAGCATGAATGAAAGGAGGCACTTCTGCATTTTCATATGTTTTAACTTTGAGGACAAAATTAATTAACTTTTTTCGGTTTTCTCCAAATAAAGCCATCCAATAAGTAATGCGTAAGCTGAGGAACGACTAATAAAGGGACTAAAAACTGAAACCAATTCAACGAAATATTCAGATGTAATGAAAAATGTTCGTTCCAAACCAAAATTTCCCATAGAAACTCCTCGAAAAATGCAAAAGCAAGAATAACGAGAATAAACAAAAATATCCCGAAGGTAGACTTGAATAAAGAAAGACGGTTTAGATTTTGATCCTCTTTTTGTTGAATTTCTCTGATGTAAATTAAAGCAATGTAGGGAATTCCGTGTGAAATCACATTCAGGAAAGTGAAAACCAGATCGTTATTGAAATAAACAATTCCGAAATACCACGAAAGATAAGTCCCTGAAATTAAGGCGATTTTCGGAATATTAAATTGTCTGGTTTTGAAAATTTCATACACCGTTTTTACGATCCAAATCATTAAAATCCCGAAATATAAAATCTTAATGACAGGAATATAATCCGGAAGATTCTGAAGCCAGTTGAATTCATTTTGTACAAACCATGTAAAAGCTCTCGGTGTTTTAAACCAATACAACATCGGAAAAATTGTGGCAGAATACACCGCAATTTCATCCAATTTTTTACTCCGGTTATTGGGTTCAAATCTAGCATAAATTCTCATGAATCCATATTGCTGCCTGATAAAATGAAAAACAGCAATCAAAGCTAACACCGACCAAAACGTAAGACTTCCGAACTGGTATAAAATCAATCCTAAAATCCAGCTCAAGGCAGGAATTCCGTAATATAGCAGTTTTCTTTTCCTGACTTCTTCTTTAACGAAATAGGTTTTGAATAAGGTCGAATACACATGCGCTACATCCACAAAAACAATCAGGAAAAGCCATGTGTAAAAGGAATAATGATTTTCCAGTCCCTGAATCTGTTTCTGAAATAAGAAAACAATCAGCAAAATAATGAAAGGCGGCGACAGAATAAACCAGCCGTCTGTTTTTGCGTTATGGATCCAGGGTTGTTTCATTTTTTATTTTTGGGAAACCTAACAGGTTTTAAAAACCTATAAGGTTTGAATTCTTATTTTAATATTAATCAAATTGCTGCATCTCTTTCGCGGTTCTCCATCCCTGATAAAATGCTTCTTCGAAAATTGAAATTCCTGAAAGATCAGAATGGGCAAAGAAAATTTTCCCTTCAACCGGCTGTTTTGCCATTTCGGAATTTCCAAAAATCTGGTTCGGAACCGGCGCAATCATCGCATGACCGATTTTGTGAAACTGCATTTCGAGGATAAAATCTTCAATCATGGGATGGGCTTTTTTTAAATCTTCCAAAACAAGGCTTTTCAACTGTTCTTCTTTCAGACCGTATAATTTTTTTCTTGCTTTTTTACAGTCATTGGTAGAAAAACTTCTGTAGTACGTAATCACTTTTTCGCCCATAATCTGGTTTACATTCTGATGCTGATCGTAAATATAGCCTAAACCATCAGAACCGTAAATTACGTTATCCCAAGCCAATTCTTCGTCTCCTCCGAAATCGTTTTGTAAAGTAATCGTTGTTAAAAGCCACGGAACATAGTTAAAATGTTCAGCTCTTTTATTGTTGAAAATTCTTTCGTTGACGAATTGCGGAGTCGCGAACAGAACTTTTTCAGCAATGATCTTTTTTGTCTTTTTCTGAATATTGTCGAAACTTAAAACCTCAACATCGTTATCATTGATCTTCACATCAAAAACCAGATGATTCTGTAAAGATTTTTCTTCTGTATATTTTGAAAAATGTTTTGCCAAACGAGCATTTCCTTCCGGCCATGTGAAAACCTGATCTTTGTATTTTTTGCTCCAGTTATTTTTTCTTCCGGCGAAATAATGAATTCCCGCCCAAGCCGAAATATAATCGATTCCCAAACCGTAATCGTCGCGACAGGAATAATCCAACAGCCACAGTAATTCTTCAGATGTAAAATTTTCTTGTTTCAGCCAGTCTCTGAAAATAATTTTCTCTAGTTGTAAAACCTCATCTTCCCGGGTGGAATCGTGAACCGGAATGGCAAACCAATATTTTCCTTCCGCATCTTTTTTATGCTGAAAGTGATCCATCATTTTAAAAAAACGGTCGAATTCCGCTTTTGCTTCTGAGGAAATTCCGTTTTGCGGAACGATATCATTTTGCCATGAATTTTTGAAAAACAACCGTTCCTGTTGCGGGAAAGTCATCTGATATTCATCTAAAATCGGATCACCGTTTTCATCGTCTCCCTGATACATTTTGCAATCTTTCAGAAATTGGATGATTTCAGTATTTTCTTTATTTGGCAATGGTAAATAATGCGCTCCCAGAGGAAATTTTGAAAATTTGTTCTGTCCGTTGGAAGAGTTTCCGCCTAAATGGTTTTCCATTTCGAGCAACAAATAATTGTTTTCCTGATTCTGACTGAAAAATCTGCACGCCGAAAGTCCTGAAATTCCTCCGCCGACAACGAGGTATTTTGTGCGAATTTCTTCCGTAGGTTGAGGAAAATCTTTTGCCCAGAGTTTGTGCCCTAAAATATGATTGGTTCCTGTGATTGTAAGCAATAAGGATTTCCCTTTTTTACTGCAATAGTGTAAAAAAGGAATCATGAGACTGCCTAAGAACAGGGTTTTAAGGAAATCTTTACGTGAAAATTGAGTGGGTTGAGTTGGCAAGATTTAATGGTTATTTTGAGATGCTTTCGTAATTATCATCGGGATTCTGAAAATTGTTGATAACTCTGTGGATTCTCAACATATCATCCTGATAATCATAAATAATGTAGTTATGTTTCGTTACCAAATATTTCATAAACCCTGTATCTCTATATTTTTCAAAGTATACATTTTTTGAAAGTAGCATTTGAATAGCCTGATCATATTTATCCAAAAAAATTTCTAAAACCAGAACGCCCCATTGATCAAAAAGATAATCCTGAAGATTTTCAAAATCTTTCTTGGAAAGATCACTATATTCTACCCTCATTCTTACGCTGTTCTAATCTTGCACGAGCCTGCTTCATTAATTCCTGGTGAGATATTGTTCTTCCCATTCTGAAATCTTCTTCAGATCTTTTCAACGATTCTAAAATCTCTTCATGGGTTTCGTTTCTATAAACAGGTTCCATTACTTTGGCAATAGAAAGCAGTTCTTCGGAAGTAAATCTCTTTTCTTTCATTTTCTTGAAAAAGGTAGGTTTTTTAATTCCTGTTTTTTCAATGATATAGGAAATTTTGAAGGGTGAATCTTTCAGAATCTGATCGATGTTGTTCTGGATTTCTATATATTTTTCAATTTCAGCTATCATATTTTTATAATTTAAGTATCAATATATGATACAAATATAATAAATAATTGACACTTTTCTATTGAACTTTACCCCATTCTTCATCAAAATACCGTACTAAAATCTGGTTATCCAATCGATTGACTTCGATATCTTTAGCCTTCATATCTTTTGTAAAGTAAGAAAGTTGTGAGAAATTGTAATCATAAAATTTCAGATTCGGAATTTTACGATAGATTTTATTGTTGATCGGTTCAAAAGAAGCCATTGAAAATCCCCATTCTCCGAATGACGGAACATACGTGTGATACGCGGAAGTAAAAGGAAAAATCTGATTAATTGTTTTCTCAATACACCAGAAAGATTTCGGAGCAAAGTAAGGAGAAGTTGTCTGCACCACAATTTTTGTATCTAAAGTAGTCAGTCTTTCCAGTTCTTTATAAAACTGTAAAGAATACAATTTTCCTAAACTGTAATTAGACGGATCCGGAAAGTCAATAATGATAACATCGTATTTTTTTGAGTTTTCTTTCACCCAGATGTAAGCATCTTTATTTATCACTTTCAACTTTGGGTTAGATAAAGAGCTTTGATTCAATTGGCGCATGGTTTCATTATTCCTGAAAAAATCTGTCATTTCTCCATCCAAATCCACCAGAGTGATGTCTTTTACTTCTTTGTATTTTAAAACTTCACGAACTGCAAAACCGTCTCCGCCACCGAGAATTAAAATATGATCGATCTTTTTAGCCATCGACATCGCAGGATGAACCAACGCTTCGTGATAACGGTATTCATCTACTGAAGAAAACTGTAAATTATTATTCAGATATAATCTGAATTCGCGGCTGTTTCGGGTTAAAACGATTCTCTGGTACGGCGAACTTTTGGTGTAAACGACATTTTCGCCGTATAATTTCTCTTCCGAAAATGATAAAATTCTGTCCGAAAAAATAAAGAGAATAACAAGCAAAAGAAAGGCTCCGATTGATTTAACTCTTAATGAAACTGGTTTTGAAAGTTCTTTTTTCAGATAGAAACATAAAAATATGGCAATTGAAATATTAACCAAGCCAAAAAACAAAGGGGTTTTTACGATTCCTAATTGCGGAATCAGTACCAAAGGAAACAGAATAGAAGCCAATAAAGCTCCGATATAATCAAAAGCGAAAACATTTGAAACGAGATCTTTGAACTGAACCCTGTCTTTTAGAATGTTCATCAACAACGGAATTTCTACTCCGACCAAGCATCCCGTAAAAAAGACAAAAAGGTATAAAACGGCTTCAAAATGCGCCAGAGTATTGAACAGAATAAATAAAACCACAGAGCTTATTCCACCGATAATCCCGACCAGAATTTCAATTTCTATGAATTTATCAATTAAATTTCCTTTGATGAATTTGGCAAAATACGATCCGACTCCCATCGAAAAAAGATAAACTCCGATGATGAAGGAAAACTGCTTCACAGAATCGCCCAAAAGGTAGCTCGCCAAAGCTCCCGCCACCAATTCGTAGATCAGTCCGCAGGTTGCGATGACAAACACCGAAAACATCAAAAGCAGTTCAAGAGGAATCCTCTTTTTATCCATGAATCGCTGCGCTTATGATAATTGAAATCCCGATGATAAATGCTCCGAAAATAATCGCCAAAGCAGTATTTTTATTGTGCGCGATTTCGTGCCATGTTTTTTCCGGCGTTAATTTTTCAATAATTAGATAGCAAACCAGCAATATTGCAATTCCCAGGAAGGAATAAATCACTGAATTGATGACCGGTAAAAAATTGATCTGATCCATAGTTTATATTTTTATTTGTGATAATATCTGTAATATCCCACTCCGGAAGAGTGGTGTCTTCTTGTGGTTCCGTCTCTGTAGGTTTCTGTTTTTTCGCAGTCGCAGAACTGGTTGCCGTCAAAAGTGAGATAAGTAAACCAGCCGACAAAAAAAACTCCAATGAGACAGAGAATCCAGTGTTCTTTTATGTAATTAATAATAGTTTCCATCATTTATGAGTAGGTGTAAGGTGAATTTGAACTGTTGAACCATTTTGATCTTTCGAAAGATTTTCTTCCGAACCAGACTGCTGCAACAAACCCGATGATAAACAAAAGAACAAACACAAAATTCCTGAAAGAGACAGGAAGCCATTCTGCTTTAATTTTAACAGATTTGTTGTCGGTTAACTCTGGTGTTGTCGTTCCGGCTGCAAGATTGGTATTCAAAAGGGAGTCGATATCCGCTTTTCCTAACGTCTGATGAACAAACTGTCCGAGGCTGCTTACTGTGTCTTCCTTTATCATTTTAGAGTCTCCGAAAGCCGTTGTTTCCATCGTATTGTTGTTGGTAACATTAATGGTTCCGTTGTTATCTCTGGATAAGGTTAAACTTCCGTCTTGGGTCGCGTAATATGATGGAGGCATAACCTTTGGAGTTTCCTGTTTTTCTGCCGAAATAATAAAGTGGTATTTTCCGGGAGCAACTCCGCAGAAATTAAAACTTTCATTCTTTCTTCCTTCGCTCCAGTTTTCACCGTCTTCATAACCGTGGTATTCCTCGATGTCTTTTGAAGCAAACACAATTTCGTTGGTTTTCTCGTTCACCAATCCTAAACCGACATTTGCCCATGAATTATCCACATTGGAATATACCTCAACTTTTAACGGGGCAGAACCGCCTGATAAATCAAAGCTTTTACTGACCATTTCTTTATTGCGGACATCTGCAAAATTAATTTCCTGCTCGAAAACCGATTTATTGGTTCTCGTCCCGACTACATACAATTGGATCAGACTAATTAGTAATGCCGAAACCGCCATAATATTAATGGTGTGTTTTACATTTACATAAAACGGCTGAACAATTCCTATTCCTAAATAATTGGGAAGGTTAGAAATTCCGAACGCTTTTTTTACTTTGTATTTTGAGATGTGTTTGCCGAAGAAGAATTCATTTTTTCCCTTCGACTGCTCCTGAGAAATCATCTGAGTTGCATTCACATATTCCTTGTATGTTGTCAGTCCTAAATTCAGTTTATCTTCAAAAAAACCTGCAGCAGAATGAATGGTGCATTCTGTAGTTTCATACCACCGGTAATTTCTTCCGTGCAGTTCCACTGCTTTTCCGTTCATCTTTTTCTTTACATCCATTGCATTAATGATATGAAGAAAAGTCCAGTGTCCATCACTCTCACTTAAAAAAGCATCTTTTCCTTTTGTATCTTTTAAATAATATTCTCTCCAAAAGATACTGGTTCCGTATTTGCGGATGATAATTCCGGTGACGGTATATTCTGTATTGTCGATGATTCCTTTCTGCCCGAAATCCAATACTACATTTTCTGTAGGAATTTTAATGTGTTTCTGATGTTTATTATTTTCGACATCAATAAGATAAGAACAGGTCTTACAGACGTATTCTTTTATATCGAAAGTAAGATCCAGCTTATTTCCGGATTCGCAGGCGGGACAAACGTAAAACATTTTTTATCTGTAAATTTTGTGTTTCTGAATGGTTTTAGCTTTAAAATATTCTATTACTTCATCTGCAATTTTTTCAACTTTTTCTGTGTTATCCTGCAGATAATTGCAGAGAAAAACATCAAAAGTAAGTTGTTTAAATTCCGGCCACGTATGAATACAAAGGTGAGATTCTTTAAGACAAACCGCGGAAGTAAAGCTGTTATTTTCAAAAATATGACTGGTAATTCCTACAATTTCCACGTCTTTTGTTGCGAGCATATCTCTGGTAAATGCCAAGAAACCGTCACCGTCTATTAACAAAGCTTCTGACTCCGTTTCCAAAGTCAGAAGAATATGTAAACCTTTGCTGGTTAATGATTCCAATTCAATGTATTTTCAGCAAATATATTATTTTTTTGGTAAGAAAACTTCTGCAAGCATACAACGCGCACTTCCACCTCCGTTTACTTCAATTGTGTTTAGATCAGAATAAATGATTTCACAGTATTTTTCAATCGCTGCAACCTGATCCTGATGTAAGGATTTATAAGCGGTTTCGCTCATCACCAAAAATTTCTGTCCGTCTTTATTATTTACCTGAAGCATATTTCCGGCAAACTGCTGCATCTGCTCTTCAGAAATTTCAATGATTTCTTTTCCTGAATTTTTAATGGTTTCAATGACTTTGCTTCTTTCGAGTTCATCATCGATACAATCCAGACAGATTACCACAAATTTATCTGCTACACACATCATCACGTTGGTGTGGTAAATCGGAAGTCTTTCTTCTCCAACGGTTTGGAATGAATGGAAGACAACCGGCGTAAAACCGTACTTTTCGCAAAATTCTCTGAACAGGTTTTCATCCAGTCTTAAAGAAACCGAACCGTAAGCAATTTTGTTATCGTGATCGAAGATCATGCTTCCTGTTCCTTCCAAAAAATGTCCCTGTGTTTCAGGAAAAGACCAGTCGTCGATTTCAGCGACTTCAAATCCCTGTTCTTTGATGGTTTCAATGATATCGTCCCTTCTTTCCACTCTTCTGTTGGAAGCAAACATCGGATATAAAACCACTTTTCCGTCTTTGTGAAAACTTACCCAGTTGTTCGGGAAAATAGAATCCGGAGTATGTGGATCCAATGTATCTTTTATGGTGATGACATTGATTCCTTTGCTTCGTAATTTTTCAACAAAAGCTTTAAATTCAGACAAAGCTTTGAACTGGGTATCGAAACCTTTCTGCTCTACCTGAAAATAATTGTTTTTTGCCGTTTCTGCATTAAATCCGAATGCAATCGGCTCTATCATTAGTACTGTATCTGTTGTCTGCATACTTTGGGTTTTATTTTAATTATCAAAACTTTTTACTGTGTTGAAATTTCTGCTTTAACTTTAATGAGTTCGTAAATTTTTCTTGTATTTTGAGAAACTTCCGTCCAATTCCCAACAGACTTATATTCGCAAACCAAATTCATGTTTTCTTTACCAAACTTCAATTTAACATTTCCAACATAATCAGTCGCGAGAACGTTTGTAAACTTAGGATTTGTCACAGATTCATATATATACTTTGCCAAACTATCTTTTTCAGCTTTGGTAATATAGATTTTATATTTCTGAACTTTTTCGATTTTATACTGAGGAGGAATGTCATAATACTCTTTGGTATAAATTACATTTTCATAATTCATTGAATCTGAAAGCTTAGAGATCGTAATTGTTTGGCGGTCGGTTTTGATTTCCAAGTTTTCCCAATCCTGATAAAATTTTTTATCCTGAGCATTTTCTATCTTTTTTGAACAAGATATTATGAATAGTAAAAGAAAAAATAATTTAAAATTCACTGATATAATTTTCCTGAATACAATAATTTCAAATTTTCAAATCCTTTTACTCTCTAACAAGTGGCATTGTAGAACATCTCAACAATCCCCCCATTTTGGAAATCTCGCGGTATGGAATTTCTTCAACGGTCATTCCCCATGCGTTTCTGAGGTGATTGTTCATTCTGGTGAATGCTTTGTCGGAAACTACGATTTCAGGAGAGATTGAAAAAATATTCGGGAACATCTCAAACATTTCCTCCGCTGTAACGTGAAAACAGTTTTCTTCACCGAAAATATCAATAATCAGGCGGTAATCGCTTTCGTCTACAAACCCGTCTTTGTAAATAATACATTTATCTTTTCCGATAGGATTGAATGTACAATCCAGATGTAAAATTCCTTCATACGGTATTCTGTCGTTCTTTTTCAGCTCCAGATCAATGATTCTTTTTTTAGGAAAGTATTCTTTCAGAATTTCGATGGCATATTCATTGGTTCTTGCCGTTTTATAACTTCTGTAATCTTCACTGAAACATGTTCCGATAAACAGAAAATCGTCCCAGACAATAACATCTCCACCTTCAATGTGTGCTGTTTCCGGAAGATTAATTATTTTTCTCCACGCCACTTTTTCAAAAACCGTTTTATAAGCTTCCTGTTCGTCTGCGCGGTCTGCAATAACGTTAGAGATAATCATTTTATCATCAATTACAAAGGCAACGTCTCTTGCAAAAACCTGATTGTAATCTGCAATGATGTCCGGACGAAGAACTTCTACGTCATATTTTTTTAAAACCGCTTCAAAAGCGTTCATTTCATGGATGATATCCGATTCTTTCGGATAGATGTTATTTTCGATAGAATGATACGATTTTGCATCATAACTTTCCTCTAATGTAGGAACTGCTCCCATTGAATTGGGCTGCCCTAAAACCACTGATTTCAGCCTGCCCGTTTCGTTTTTTATATTTAGCTTCATAAAGATTTATGCAATGCTACAAATATAAGTAAAGGACTGAATCTGGGAAACTTTTGTCCTGTTTTTAGGCGATCTGCGCAATATAAATCTATGAAATAATCTTCTTACAGTTTTTTACTTCAGCAGATTGATAGACTAAAGCATTTATTCACTTAAATAAGCGATTTTATCAGATAATTTTATTCACAATAATTGGTTATGAATTATTTTTTGATAAAATGTAAAAAGTTTTAATTAAAATTCCTACCTTAGTGATATAATTTCTATAGAAATTAAAACATAAAGTATTAACAATCAAACACCAAAAAACATCATGAACACAAAAAAATCTGTGCTTCTTAAAGCACAAAAATTAGGCAGAGAGCAACAAAAAAACATCATTGGAGGAGCAACCACCGCAAGACGTTGCTGCGAATATGATGATGTAACAGGAAAATGTACACTATGGACTTGCGACAGATGTCAATGTCCATAACAGAAAATTAGACATAAAGCCTGCTTTTGAAGCAGGTTTTATTTTTTATGCCCTTTAAAAAGAAGCGTATATTCATTTATATTAAATAAAAAAAATCCCAAAGCAAGCTTCAGGATTTTTGTTTATAGTAAGATATTGATTATCTGTTAACCATATCGATATAGTCTCTTTTTGGAGCCCCTTGATATACCTGTCTTGGTCTTCCGATCGGATCTCCTTTCAGTCTCATTTCTTTCCACTGAGAAATCCATCCCGGTAATCTTCCTAATGCGAACATTACGGTGAACATTTCTGTAGGAATTCCTAATGCTCTGTAAATAATTCCTGAATAGAAATCTACGTTTGGATATAGTTTTCTTTCTACGAAGTATTCGTCTTCAAGAGCTACTCTTTCCAACTGCATTGCAATATCAAGCGCTTTATCCTGAATTCCTAATGCATTAAGGATATCATCAGCAGCTTTTTTGATGATTTTTGCTCTCGGGTCGAAGTTTTTGTATACTCTGTGTCCGAATCCCATTAAACGGAAGTTATCGTTTTTATCTTTAGCTTTCGCAATGTATTTAGATACATCTCCTCCATCTTTTTCAATCAGTTCAAGCATTTCGATAACCGCCTGGTTTGCTCCACCGTGAAGTGGTCCCCAAAGTGCAGAAACCCCTGCAGAAACTGAAGCGAAAAGACCTGTATGCGCAGAACCTACCATTCTTACTGTAGAAGTAGAACAGTTTTGCTCGTGATCTGCGTGAAGAATTAATAGTTTATCTAAAGCACCTACTACGACAGGATCGATTTCAAATTCCTGATTTGGCATTCTGAAAGCCATTTTGTAGAAGTTTTCTACATAGTTCAGGCTGTTGTCTCCGTGATTAAGAGGCAATCCCTGAGTTTTTCTGTACGTCCATGCGCAAAGGTGAGAGAATTTTGCAATTAACAATTCTGCCGCATGATCCATTTCTTCTTTAGAATTTACGTTAACTGCTTTTGGATTAAACGCCGTTAACGCAGAAGTTAAAGAAGATAAAACTCCCATTGGGTGAGCAGAACGAGGGAAAGCATCCATGATCTTTTTCATCTCCTCTGCTACGAAATTATATTTTTTAATGTTTGATTCGAAAGAATTGTACTGATCCTGAGAAGGCAATTCACCGTGTAATAAAAGATACATTACTTCCGTGAAGTTGGATTTCTCAGCGATCTGCTCGATAGGATAACCTCTGTAGAATAATTCTCCTTTGTCTCCGTCTAAGTAAGTGATGTCACTAAGTGTAGCTCCGGTGTTCTTATACCCTAAATCAAGAGTGATTAGACCTGTCTGGTCTCTTAATTTTGAAATATCGATTCCTCTGTCTCCGATAGTACTATCCACAATTGGATATTCATATGAATTACCGTCGTAATTCAATATTACCTTGTTGTCTGACATTATTTAATTTATTTTTTTCTAAATATACTACTTATTACAAAATACGGCAAACTAAAAATTTCGCTTGCCGTTATTTATAAATTCGATTAATTATCTTTTGATTTTAAAAGCATCTAAGCCTGGGAAAACTGCGGTTTCACCAAGAGCTTCTTCAATTCTCAACAATTGGTTGTATTTCGCCATTCTGTCTGATCTTGAAGCCGATCCTGTTTTAATCTGTCCGCAGTTCATTGCTACTGCCAAATCTGCGATTGTAGAGTCTTCAGTTTCTCCTGATCTGTGAGACATTACAGAAGTGAATCTGTTGTTCTGTGCCATTTGTACCGCTGCCATTGTTTCAGAAAGCGATCCGATCTGGTTTACTTTTACCAAGATTGAGTTTGCAATTCCTTCTTTTACTCCTCTTGACAGTCTTTCAACATTGGTTACAAATAAGTCGTCTCCTACCAACTGTACTCTGTCTCCGATTTTATCGGTTAACATTTTCCAGCCTTCCCAGTCGTTTTCCTGCATTCCGTCTTCAATTGAAATGATCGGATATTTCGCTGCCAATTCAGCAAGATATGAAACCTGCTCGCTGCTTGAGAACTGAGCGGCATCCGGCGTCTGGAATTTTCTGTAATCGTAGATTCCGTCTTTGTAGAATTCGGAAGCTGCACAGTCAAGCGCCAACATAATATCGTCACCCGGCTTATAACCTGCTTTTTCAATAGCCTGAAGTAAAGTATCCAAAGCATCTTCAGTTCCTTTGAAAGTTGGTGCGAAACCTCCTTCATCACCTACCGCAGTAGATAAACCTCTTGAGTGAAGAATCGATTTAAGATTGTGGAAAATTTCCGTTCCTTTTCTCAATGCGTGAGAGAAAGAATCTGCTTTTACCGGCATGATCATAAATTCCTGAAACGCAATCGGCGCATCGGAGTGAGAACCTCCGTTGATCACGTTCATCATCGGAACAGGAAGGGTGTTTGCATTGACACCGCCAACATATTTGTACAAAGGCATTTTCAATTCTGCTGCTGCTGCTTTAGCCGCTGCCAAAGAAACACCAAGAATTGCATTTGCTCCAAGATTTCCTTTATTATTGGTTCCGTCAAGATCGATCATAATCTGGTCGATAAGATTCTGATCGTATACAGGAAGACCTACCAACTCGGGCGCAATCACTTCTCTTACATTCTCAACCGCTTTAAGAACTCCTTTCCCCATATATTCTGAACCGCCGTCGCGCAATTCCACCGCTTCATGTTCTCCTGTAGAAGCTCCGGAAGGTACCGCAGCACGTCCCATCGCACCGCTTTCCGTGAATACATCTACTTCAACTGTAGGATTTCCTCTTGAATCCAAAATTTGTCTCGCTTCTATGTAAGAAATGTAACTCATTGTTCGTTTTTTTATAGTTCAGACAAATTTAATCAATTTTTAACTTTTTAAAGCAAATGAATGGGAATTTATGGGGTTATTGTGAGTTAAATTTTAGTTAATTTTAAAGATTCTTCAGATAATCAATTGATGGGGCAAAAAAATATTCACCTCCTTTTAAGGTTACGAAACTCCGGAAGTTTACTTTTTCAGTTTCTTCATTTTCCTGTTTTTCTTCAAAACATGAAGCATTGGCGACGAAGGCAGCATTTTGTCCTATAATTGGATCTTTCATATTATTGGCTCTCAACTGGGATGCTTCAAACTGATTCTGAATATTACTCTGAAAGCTCATAAACAAAAGTCCCTTTTTCTCTTTTGTGTCTTCAATGTCGGTAACGCGTCCATAAGGTATTGCTCTTCTTGCCATAATCATGGTACGGGAATCTTTATCACGTTCATTTGTAGCTCGGATATGGCTTAGAAAAGGACATTTTCCTTCGGAACCAGTCGGATAATTGAAGTTATTGGTAAGATTATCTATAATTCCATCTTTTTTTGATAAAATATGAGGTGTTCCATCTTCAAATCTTCCTACCATTACTGCTCCCACAATTTCATCATCTTCCAAATTCATCATTTCAGCAATATGCCTTTCCTGTTTTTTAAAGCCTTTTACATCCTGTTCCAGTTTTCTGAAGACAAGAAAACTACCGTATGCATTATCACTATCTGTAAAGGGATCTTTATACAGTACCTGTGATAATGAAAACTCCGGATTAAACACTAGATTTCCAGAATATTTTTCTTTGTACTCTTCTATCTCTTCCTTGAAAAAGAGAGGCTGGCTAATTCCATCCGCATATCCGAAATGCTCAATACCATCTCCATCGCTATTTCTAATGACATTTCCATTCTCTATTTTCAGAATTTGTGAAAAATGATTTAACTCTTCTACAAAAATCTGTTTTTGTTTCTGAAGAGTGTCGTAATCATCATCACCAATCAGAAGCATTGCATGAATATTTTCCTGATATCCTTCTTCCCAGTCTTTAACATGTGGATCATTCAGTTTAGCATCCTTCATACTGGATAAAAAATTAGCATTCGCTCCCAGATAATCATATCCCTCACGCGTAAGATAAAGCCCGAGAAATACACCACCGGAAACACCATTTTTTTTGAATTGCATAGTTTCTTTCAACTGCTTTTTACAGGAGGTGATCTTTTCTGAAAAATTTTTAAGCCATTGCTTTGCGTCAGTTCTGTTATTTCTATAAAATCTTACAAAGATGTGTGCTGTAAAATTTCTGCCGTGTCCTTTTAGGATATTTCCCTGTAGATTTTCAAATAATTCATCATAAGATAGATCATTTATATCTACAGGCTTTTTGTTTTTTAAAGTAATCATGATATTTTTATTTTAGAGATACTGCGTTAACTTTTGAGAGGTTATAGGTGATTCCGATGAAATGACCGAATTTGAATTGCTTAACCATGGGAATCTGTCCACTGGCTCCAAGATCATAAGCTTGTCCTTTCTCGAATCCTCCCGCTAAACGATCAACAACCCCCATGCTTAATCCTCCTGAAAGAATCCATCTTTCCTGTCTTCCCATAATAAGTCCTCCTCCGAGAATTACCTGAAATTTTTGATTTTGGGTGAATATAAATCCGAAATTTATTTGGGGCTGTATCCATGAGTTCCATCTGAAATTTGTATTTACTGTAGATCCGAAGGCAAAGTCATAACTTCCTTGTTTCTTTAAGGCAATCTGCTTTTGCTCCGCATTTCCCGGAATATCTCTTTTTTCAAATTCTTCATCATACAAGCTGGTAAGGAAAACACCTGCACTGATATCTATTTTTAGCCCTCCTCGTATCCAGATATTGTATTTCCCATAATTTCCGTCTTCCTTTTTTGTTTTTTTATCTAACCTTTTTATGGTAAACTCTACCGCATCTATATTTTTTCCCTGAATATCTCTTGGAAGCGTATACATGATATTTGAAAAGAAAAATTTACTTTCAAATGTTTTTAGCAACTGCTCGGATTTTTCAATGCTGTATTTGATCAATTCTTCGGAAGCTTGTTTTTGGGCTTCTGTTATTGCATTTGCATATTTCTTACCCTTTCCCTGTTCCAGACAGGCTTTGTATTTTTCGGCTTCATAATAATCCTCTTTCAAAGCAGTAAATAAAGAATCTCTTGTTTGGAAAAATTCTTTTCCGAGACTTTCTTTAGACACATTTTCGAGTTCGAATTTATCTATAAAAATCTCCAGATCATCTATCTTCTCACTCAACTCTTTACTTTTCGAAGGAAGTGAAACGTAAGTTGTAACATCATACTCTAGCTTAAGTTCTTTTTCTGAGCTTTTACTTAATAAGGCAATATTTTGATTGATGGTAGCGGTATCCATAAAGTAGGTTATGTTGTTATCATTTATTGTGTATTCATACTTTAACGGATTGATATTTTTCAATTCTACCGCGATTAATTCCCGCGGTTTTATTGAAAGCCATCTGCTTTCACATTTAGAATCATCTTTCTCTTTATTTCTATAATTTAAATCTAATATTACAGGACATTTCTCAGGAGCGGAAACATCGATAGTTAGGACTTTAGTTTGTTGCGCATCCCATAATTGATTCGCAATAAAACACATAATCAGTAAATAAAAAGTTTTCATGGCTATTTGTTTTAAAGGTTATTAAATTTTTATCGAAAGGATTTTGAATTTCAACAATATCCTGTCTGGACATTTTTATTTTTTATTATTCGCTACATTAAGCTCACCTATTCCTTTCACGAACGTATTAATGAGGGTTTCAATAATTTTTTTAGAAAACAAGGCACAAAGCAAACAGTAGCACGCAAACACAAAGTAATCCAGATAGGTATTAAATTCTAAGACTTTACTATCTCCCGCTTTTAAGATTAAAACTGCAAAAAATGATGAAATTACTCCGAAAAGTATTCTTGAGACAGACTTATTCTTTTCCTCTTCAATCTTATCTAATAACACCTCCATTTTATTTTCTACATTTTGTATCGCTTCTGTCATGGGTTTTACTTCAGAAGCAGCAATGCCTTGATTTTCAAATTTTTCACATAACTCCTTCATTTCTAATGCTTCCTTTTTAACTTCATTATTAGCTTGCAGCATATCTTCTAAATACCGGTAATATCCACTCGCTAAACCTCCCAAAATACCGCATACAATAATAATGATGCATAATTTTAGCGGCGCATTGTGTGATGATTTTTTTTCCGGAAAGATTAGGGTATTTTTTTCTTTTTGTATTTCCTTGAATTTATTAATGTTTACTTTTAAATTCTGTTCCAGGACAGGTTTTACTTTCGGTTGGTCAGTAACCGCAATTAGTTTCAAAATATCATTATTTTGATTCTGAAGGGTAATTTCTATTTTTTCTACCTGAGCAGAGTCATCTTTTAAAACTTTATTTTTATATAAAGTATTATCATTTGGCTCTCCAATAAAATAGAGTGTCACTCCTCCCAAAACACAGATTAAGATCAGCAGTAAAGCAGTCCAGTTATACTTTTTCTGATTTAAAGTTTTCATGGCTATTAATTTTTAAGTTGTTCATCAAAGTTCCTTTAAAAACAAACCTCTGTCAATTACACAAAAGGGTGATTTAAAATAAAAACAGCACCATAAAATGATGCTGCTTGTATTCAATATTGAAATTTCTTATAAATCGATTCTGAAAAACAGATGTGTTCCGTTTTCTGTGGTGACTTCGCAGTGTCCGTTTTGTTCCTGCATTCTCCGTTTCATATTTCGGAGTCCGTTTCCTTCTGATTTTTCGTGGTTAATTCCTATTCCGTTGTCGGAGATTTTCATCATGAATTCTTTGTCTTTCTGGATGAATGACAATTTAATCTGATTGGACTGGCTGTGTTTGTAAGCATTGTTCAGGGCTTCTTTTAAACATAGAAATAAATTTCGTCTCTGTTCTGTGGTGATTACTGTTTCCAAAACAACGTTTTCGCTTTCCGTGAGCAGGAGAATTTTTGTTTTTTTCAAAAAATTTTGTGCATACATTTTTGAATAATCGATGAAGCTTCCCAAAGTATCGTTTCCGGAGTTGAGACTCCAAAGCATTTCCCGCATGGAAAGATTCATTTCTTCGGAGGTTTTCAGGAGTTCATCGATGTCATTTTTAAGATCATCATTTTCGGCTCGTTGTTTTAAAAATTCTGCCTGCAATTTTAAAGCTGAAATTCCTGCACCGAGATCATCGTGCATATCGTGGGAAATTCTTTCACGCTCTGCTTCTATAGATTTTTGTTTTTCTAGTTCTTTTTGGAGGAGCTGGTTTTGGTGTTCGGATTCTTTGAGTTGTTTTTCTTTGAGATAGAGAAGTTGTCTTCTATTGTACATTAAGACAACAAAAATTATAAATACCACAAAGAAAAGTATTATAACTAAAGCTAAAATATAAGTACTTTTAATTATTTGAGGTAGTTCCTCTTTTAAAATTATGCTCATACTTAGATAAAGAAATAAAAATTGATAAATACAGAATTATATTCACTACATCAAAATTACTTTTAATAAAGTTTGAAAACTCTTTATCATTGTTGTAAAAATAATACATAGGTAAACATCTAAAAATACCAAAACAACTCCATAAAAGTAAACCTGAACTGATCCAAAAATTGGGATCATTAAAAATTTCATCATCATTCACTGAAAAAAGTTTATTATAATACCAGATTATTGAATGTATTATTAAAAATAACATAACTGCAATCGCAATTTTTTCATCAAAATCTAATCCTAAGAATTTGGTAAAAAATATTATAAATAATAGACAAATCAATAATAATATTTTAGATAAAGCTTTTGAGATTTTAGAATAAAAATTTTTAGAATAAAAAAAATAAAAGAATACAGTAACAAAAATCAAATATAAATTATACTGTAATCCTATCAATATACTTTCATCAATCTTATCAACAACAAATGAATAGCCTTCAACCAAAACTGTTATAAAAAGAAAAAAAAATAAATTATTCTGGGCAGAAAAACCATTTTTTTCACCCAGAATAAAAGATTTAATCAATACTATGATTAAAAGAATATTGTATAAATAATGTATTATCAACATTAAGGTTTTAAGTTTCCTAAATCATAGTACCCAGAATAAACAAGTTCTATCTTTCTACTCTCAATATCTATTTCTACATGATGTAATCTATCAAAGTCTCTTATATAAACATTTAATCCTAATCTAAAAATATTAGGTGTTGTTAAATCAGCATCATGATCATCAAGTGAACATACAAGCTCGAAGTTTAAATCTTCTTCAAAATCATTAAAGTTTCGGATCTGCGTCATATCATAAGTTATATATTCAGTTATCATGCTTAAATTCTTTGGGAGTGCAGCTCTAATTAAATTATTTAAATTCCCATTTCTATAATTTTCAACAATACTCGTAAAATTAGTGGTCGCTAAATCTAACTGTGTAACAGTCCCATCACTCTTCAATAAGTACGCATTATCATTTCCTAATTCTAATGTACCACCAGTAGTATCAAATTTCTTAGTATCTGAAAATCTAAAAATAAGATTTAAGTCCCTACTCTCTTCAATGAAAAAAATATGCATATATGAATTGTTTACTCCATCATTAATAGCCTTATTAATAATTCTATTAATTTCATCTTTTAAAATTAGAAATTCATTTTTTAAATATAGCCTTTGCTTTGTAAAATATTCTTCAAATCTTTTTTTATCATCCATGTGTCTTTCTAAACTTATTGGCTTAGAAATAAACATTTTTACAATATCCTTTCGTCCTATAATTTGATATAGATCTAAAAGATTGTTACTTTCCAAATTCAATTTGACACCCATAATTCTCAGTTTTTAAAATGGTTAAATTTATTAATAGCCTCCACTTTGTTGTTAACGTGGAGTTTTCTGTAAATGTTTCCGACGTGTTTTTTTACTGTATCAATGCTGATGAATTTTTTATCCGCGATTTCTTTGTAGAGCAATCCTTGCGATAAAAGCTCCAGTACTTCTTTTTCTCTTTCCGTAAGTTCATCATACCCTTTTATTTCTGGGAGTTTTCTTTCGAAGTGGCTGAGAACTTTTCGGGCAATCGAGAAACTCATGGGAGCACCACCGTTGTAGACATCTCTTATTGAGGAAAGGATTTTATCCATGCTTTCCCCTTTTACAAGGTAGCCCATTGCGCCGGCTTTTAAGGAATTGAACACTTTTTCATCATCTTCAAAACTGGTACACATGATAAACTGTGTTTGAGGCAATCCCTTCCTAAGCTTTTCAATAATTTCAATACCGAGCATATCCTGTAACTGAATATCCATCATTACCACATCCGGAGAAAGATCAGAAAGATTTTTTAAAGCTTCATTTCCATCAAAAAACTGCGCAACGACTTTCATGTCATCCTGATAATTGATGACTTTCTTCAACGCATTGTTGTAGTTTTTTTCGTCTTCTACTATGGCTATGGAAATGCTCATGTCGGTAATTTTGTTTAAGACAAATTTCAACAGAAAACAAAACAGAGTCAATTACCCTTTTGTGTAATTTTCAGAGTTTGAGTTCATGGCTTTTTGGTTTAGTTTTTGTTTTTATTAAATTTAGTAAAAATTATTTTACAAACGAAAATATTTAACAATCAATATATTAAAAAATTAAAATCATGAAAAATGTACTTTTCATCGCTATTTCAGCGATTTCTCTATCGTTATTAAGCTGCAAAAAAAGTGAAGAAGGGAATAAAAATGTTATAAAAGCTAACGATTCGGAAGCTATCTTGGCAGATAACGGTAAAATAGACTCTACAATAAGTTATGATACGGATATTAACGGCAAGAAAAGTATAAAAACAGATTATGTATACAAAGCCACCGACGGAAGCCTCGCAAAAGTTGTTTTTAATTATGAAGAAAAAACAATGAGCATAAGAAGTAATAATAAAACTTTCATATTAAATAAAGTAGAATCCAAAGGGAATGAAACCACTTATGAAAAAATGGATATGAAGGCTACGGTAAAAAGAGACAGCTTAATTCTTGATCAGGGAAACAACATCATCCAGCTTGTAAAAACCAAAATATAAAGCATAAAAAAACCGTTCAGCAATCTGAACGGTTTTCTTTTATATCTGATGAATATTATTCTTCAGTCTTTTCTTCTGTAGAATCTGCAGCTTCAGCCGTTGGCTCAGCAGCTTTTTCTTCTACTACAGGAGCTTCAGCTACTACAGCTTCTTTCTTAGCTGTTGCAGATCTTCTGCTTCTTCTTGTCGCTTTTTTCTCTTCCGCATTTGGATTGTAAAGCTCATTGAAGTCTACCAATTCGATAAGAGCAGTATCAGCAGCATCACCTGGTCTGAATCCTGTCTTGATGATTCTTGTATAACCACCGTTTCTCTCAGCGATTTTTGGAGCTACAGTTCTGAACAATTCAGCAACTGCTTCTTTATTTTGAAGATATGAAAAAACAATTCTTCTGTTGTGTGTAGTATCTTCTTTTGCTTTTGTTAATAGAGGCTCAACATATACTCTTAAAGCTTTAGCTTTAGCTACAGTAGTGTTGATTCTTTTATGCTCAATTAGAGAACAAGCCATATTAGAAAGCATAGCACTTCTGTGAGAAGCCGTTCTTCCTAAGTGATTGAATTTTTTACCGTGTCTCATTATTAATTATTTATCAGCGTCTAACTTATATTTTGCAACGTCGAAACCGAAGTTAAGACCTTTTGAATGCACTAATTCTTCTAGTTCTGTCAAAGATTTTTTACCAAAATTTCTGAATTTCATCAAATCAGACTTACTGTAAGAAACCAATTCTCCAAGAGTTTCCACTTCAGCCGCTTTCAGACAGTTAAGGGCTCTTACGGAAAGATCCATATCTGCTAATTTAGACTTAAGGAGTTGTCTTGTATGAAGAGTTTCCTCATCATATTGGATAGATGCTTTTACGGCTTCCGTTTCAAGCGTGATTCTCTCATCTGAGAACAGCATGAAGTGATAAATTAATATCTTAGAAGCTTCTGTTAAAGCATTCTGAGGACTAATAGATCCGTCAGTTTCTATATCTAATACAAGTTTTTCGTAGTCTGTTTTTTGCTCTACACGATAATTTTCAATGCTATACTGTACTTTCTTGATTGGCGTGAAAATAGAGTCTATCGCAATAGTACCTACCGGTGCATTGTTTGACTTATTTTGTTCAGAAGGAACATACCCTCTTCCTTTTTCTATATTGAAAGTAATTTCGAAAGTTACATCACTGTTCAGGTTGCAGATCACCAAATCCGGGTTTAATACCTCAAATCCGTTCACAGACTTACCTAAATCACCAGCAGTAATAACCGTTTGACCTGAAACTTTAGCAACAACCTGCTCATTAGACTGGTTTTCTGCCGTAGCTTTTAATCTTACTTGCTTAAGGTTAAGAATAATTTCGGTAACGTCTTCGATTACTCCTGGAATAGTTGAAAATTCGTGCTCTACACCTTCTATTTTGATAGATGAAATAGCATATCCTTCCAGAGAAGAAAGCAACACTCTTCTCAAAGCATTACCGATTGTAAGCCCGAAACCTGGTTCTAGTGGTCTGAATTCAAACTGACCTCTAAATTCATCAGAGTTAAGTAAAATTACTTTATCGGGTTTTATGAATTGTAAAATTGCCATATTATTGGGTTGAGCAAAAATTTGATTAAAAAATTATTTAGAGTAAAGTTCGACGATAAGCTGTTCCTTGATGTCTTCCGGAATTTGGATTCTCTCAGGAGCAGAAACGAAAGTACCTTCTTTCTTCTCATCGTTGAATTGTAACCACTCATAATTTGCTTTAGAAGCTAATGCGTTTGTAACCACTTCAAGAGACTTAGACTTTTCTCTTACCGCAATTACATCACCTGCTTTTAGCAAATAAGATGGAATATTTACCAGCTCTCCGTTCACAGTAATGTGTCTGTGAGAAACAAGCTGTCTAGCAGCAGATCTTGTTTTAGCAAAACCTAATCTGTATACTACGTTATCCAATCTGGATTCGCAAAGTTGTAATAGAACTTCACCTGTTACCCCTTTACTTCTGTGTGCTTTGTCGAATAAGTTAGCAAACTGTCTTTCTAAAATACCGTAAGTATATTTAGCTTTTTGCTTTTCAGCTAACTGAACTGCGTATTCAGATTTTTTAGCACCTCTTCTTTTGTTAGGACCGTGTTGTCCTGGCGGTTGGTTTTTTCTTTTCTCGAAGTTTTTGTCATCTCCGTAGATTGCAGCACCAAACTTTCTAGCAATCTTAGTTTTAGGTCCAATATATCTTGCCATAATGGGTAAATTCTAAAAATTAAACTCTTCTTCTTTTTGGTGGTCTACATCCATTGTGCGGCATAGGAGTCACATCAATGATTTCGCTAACTTCAATTCCTGAATTGTGGATGGATCTGATTGCAGATTCTCTACCTGCACCCGGACCTTTCACAAACACCTTAACTCTTCTTAATCCAGCTTCGTGAGCTACAGCAGAGCAATTTTCAGCTGCCATCTGAGCAGCAAATGGAGTATTCTTTTTAGAACCTCTGAAACCCATTTTACCGGCAGAAGCCCAAGAGATAACCTCTCCGTTTTTATTTGTTAAAGAAATGATGATGTTATTGAAAGAAGCTTGAATATGAGCTTCACCAATAGCTTCAACTTTTACTTTTCTTTTCTTAACTACTTTAGTTTGTTTTGCCATAATTCCTAACGATTATTTACTAGCTTTTTTCTTGTTAGCAACAGTTTTTCTCTTTCCTTTACGGGTTCTAGAGTTGTTTTTCGTTCTCTGGCCTCTTAAAGGTAATCCAAGTCTGTGACGTATTCCTCGTTGGCATCCTATGTCCATTAATCTCTTAATGTTCAATTGCACTTCAGATCTTAATTCTCCTTCTACTTTTACGTTTTCAGAGATGTATGTTCTGATTGCAGCCAATTCATCGTCATTCCATTCGTTGACTTTCTTGTCTTCGCTGATACCGGCAGCTTTAAGGATTTCTGAAGCAGTGCTTCTTCCCACCCCGTAGATGTAAGTTAAACCGATAACGCCTCTTTTGTTTTTTGGTAAATCAATACCTGAAATTCTCGCCATAATTTAATTTTAGCCTTGTCTTTGTTTAAATTTTGGGTTCTTTTTGTTGATTACGAATAGTACACCTTTTCTGCGTACGATTTTGCAATCAGCGCTTCTTTTTTTAATTGATGCTCTTACTTTCATTTTGATAGTATTTATTTTTTAACAATAGCCAAATGGAACGGATGCTCCATTTGGCAGATTGTTTTTAATATCTAAATGTAATTCTCCCTTTTGTTAAATCGTAGGGAGACATTTCCAATTTCACCTTATCACCAGGTAAAAGTTTAATATAATGCATTCGCATTTTACCAGAAATATGAGCGATGAGTACATGCCCATTTTCAAGCTCTACACGGAACTGGGCGTTCGAAAGTGCTTCCGTAATAACGCCGTCTTGTTCAATATGTTTTTGTTTCGCCATAAATTAATATCCAGTCGTTCTTGATAATTTAGACTGCATTAAGCCATCATAGTGATGGTTCAGCAGATAAGTATTAATCTGTTGAACGGTATCTAAAATTACTCCCACCATAATCAATAGTGATGTTCCCCCGAAAAATAGGGCGAACGCATCTGTCTGAACAAAGGTTCCATGCACAATTGCAGGAAGGATTGCAAAGATAGACAAAAATATTGCACCTGGCAAGGTAATTTTTGATAAAATATCATCTAAATAATCAGCCGTCTCTTTTCCGGGTCTTACTTTCGGTACTAAACCTCCGTTTCTCTTCAAATCATCAGCCATCTGGTTCACCGGAATTGTAATTGCAGTATAGAAAAACGAGAAGATAATAATTAATAGCGCGAACAATACGTTGTACTGCCAGCTAAAAACATTCTTGAAACCTGCAAGAAAAGTATTGGACTCATCCACTTTCGTCAATAAACCAGGTACGAACATCAATGCCTGAGCAAAGATAATCGGCATTACACCGGCTGCATTCACTTTCAATGGGATCCACTGTCTCGCTCCCTGCATAAGATTTCTGTTTACACCTCCTCTTGCCTGAGCTCTGCTTACATACTGAATAGGGATTTTTCTAACAGCCACGGATAATACCACAGCTAAAAGAACAACCAACATCCAGAAAATTACTTCAATAAGGATCATGATAGATCCCATTCCACCTTTTCCGTTCTGCACTGCCATTTCCTGAACGAATGCTTCCGGTAATCTTGAAAGAATCCCCACCATAATAAGGATAGAGATACCGTTTCCGATACCTTTGTCGGTGATTTTTTCACCTAACCACATTGCGAATACTGAACCGGCAACCAAAATAACAATACTTGGCAACCAGAACATAATAGAATTTGGCTCTACATAATATGCAGATGAGAACTGAGTATACGGTAAAAACAACTGAGTGATCGATGTTAAATAAGAAGGTGCCTGTACAAGACAAACTCCGATTGTTAACCATCTTGTGATCTGGTTCAATGTATTTCTACCAGACTCTCCATCTTTCTGAAGCTTCTGAAGATAAGGAATAGCCATTCCCATCAACTGAACAATAATAGAAGCAGAAATATAAGGCATGATACCTAACGCCATTACGGAAGCATGGCTGAAAGCTCCCCCCGTAAACGACGAAAGCAAGCCAAGGAGACCTGCTCCTTGCTTGTTACCGCCTTGATTTTTATAATGCTCTAAGAGATCTCCTACTTCCGCAAGGTTAATTGCAGGTAATGAGATATAAGATGCGAATCTATACACAAGGATAATTCCTAAAGTAAAGAGAATTTTATCTCTAAGTTCTTTAAGACTCCAAATATTTTTGAGGGTTTGTATAAATTCTTTCATTAGTGATTATTATAAGGTAATTGCTTTTCCACCTGCCTTAGCGATAAGCTCTTCAGCAGATTTAGTGAACTTGTCAGCAGAGATTGAAACCGCAGATTTCAATTCTCCTCTACCCATAATTTTCACTAATTCGTTTTTAGTAATTAAACCATTCTCAATCATAACTTCTCTTGTAATATCTCCTGTGATAGATTTATTTTCAATTAAAGTCTGGATTGTATCAAGGTTAACTCCTCTAAACTCTTTTCTGTTTACGTTTTTGAATCCGAATTTCGGTAATCTTCTCTGTAAAGGCATCTGACCTCCTTCAAAACCGATCTTCTGAGAATAACCAGCTCTTGCTTTCTGTCCTTTGTGACCCTTAGTAGCAGTACCTCCTTTTCCGCTACCTTGTCCTCTACCAATTCTTTTTGAATTGAAAGTAGATCCTGCAGCTGGCTTTATGTTGTTTAAATTCATTTTAAAATTATTTTAAAAATTATTTTTGAACTTCAAGTAAGTGACTAACTGCAGCTATCATTCCTAAGATAGAAGGAGTAGCTTCGTGTTCTACAACTTGGTGAAGTTTCTTAAATCCTAATGCTTCAAGCGTTCTCTTTTGGGTTTTTGTTCTTCCAATAGCGCTTCTTACTTGCTTTACTTTGATTGTTGCCATTGTTTTATATATTAACCGTTAAACACTTTACTTAGAGAAACTCCTCTCATTCTAGCGATTTCTTCAGGTCTTCTGATATCCAATAACGCTTTGAAAGTAGCTTTCACCACGTTGTGAGGGTTAGAAGATCCTTTAGATTTTGAAAGGATATCGTGAATACCAGCAGACTCCAATACCGCTCTTACCGCACCTCCGGCGATAAGTCCTGTACCGTGAGAAGCAGGTCTTAAGAAGATATCTGCACCTCCGTATCTAGCAGTAGTCTGATGAGGAATTGTGTGGTTCATTACAGGAACTTTCACAAGGTTTTTCTTAGCGTCTTCCACTGCCTTAGCAATTGCAGAAGCAACCTCTTTAGATTTTCCTAATCCGTAACCGATAACTCCATCTTCGTTACCTACAACTACGATAGCAGAGAATCCGAAAGCTCTACCTCCTTTAGTTACTTTTGTTACTCTGTTAACAGCTACGAGACGATCTTTAAGTTCTAATCCTCCCGGTTTTACTCTTTCTATATTATCTAGTCCTAACATATTTTCCGAAATTTAATGATTAGAATTTAAGTCCACCTTCTCTCGCACCATCCGCTAGAGCTTTAATTCTCCCGTGATATACGAATCCGTTTCTATCAAATACAATATTTTCGATTCCTGCAGCGATAGCTTTAGCAGCAATAGCTTTACCTACAGCAGCAGAAACTTCAGTCTTAGTTCCGTTAGCGTCAACTCCTTTCTCTCTTGAAGAAGCAGAAGCCAAAGTTTTTCCACTGTTATCGTCGATTAACTGAGCGTAAATTTCCTTATTACTTTTGTATACAGATAATCTTGGCAATTCAGAAGATCCGGAGATTTTTCCTCTTACTCTTCTTTTGATTCTTATTCTTTTTTCTAATTTACTTAATGCCATAATACTTATAATTTATTAAGCAGATTTACCAGCTTTACGTCTAACAATTTCTCCTACGAATCTTACCCCTTTACCTTTGTATGGTTCAGGCTTTCTGAAAGAACGGATCTTTGCAGCTACCATCCCTAGAAGTTGGTTGTCGTGAGACGTTAAAGTAATAATTGGGTTTTTACCTTTTTCAGTCAATGTATCTACTTTTACTTCGTTTGGAAGTTCAAGCACGATACCGTGAGAGAATCCTAAAGCTAACTCAAGTTTTTGACCTGCATGAGAAGCTCTGTATCCTACCCCTACTAATTCCAGTTTCTTTTCGAAACCTGTGTTTACACCAACAATCATGTTGTTGATTAACGCTCTGTATAAACCGTGAAGCGCTTTGTGTTGTTTAGCATCAGATGGTCTGTTTACATTCAGTTCTCCATCTTTCTGTTCTATAGTAATTCCTGCTGTAAGTTCCTGAGAAAGTTCTCCTTTAGGACCTTTTACAGTTACCACACCATCTTTTTCAGTGATTGTAACTCCTGCTGGAACTGTTATAATTGCTTTACCAATTCTTGACATTTTCCTGTGATTAAAAATTAATAAACATAGCAGATTACTTCACCGCCTACTTTTTCTTCTCTAGCTTTCTTGTCAGTCATTACTCCTTTAGAAGTAGAGATGATAGAAATACCCAAACCGTTTAGTACTCTTGGAAGTTCAGTAGAACCTTTGTACTGTCTCAAACCTGGTCTAGAAGCTCTTTGGATAGACTTGATAGCTGGTTTGTTGGTTTGCTTATCGTACTTTAAAGCGATTTTAATCGTACCCTGAACAGCGCTATCTTCAAACTTGTAGTTTAAGATATACCCCTGATCGAATAAGATCTTAGTAATCTCCTTTTTGATTTTCGATGCAGGAATTTCCACCACTTTGTGGCCTGCGCTTTGTGCGTTCCTTACTCTTGTTAGGAAATCTGAAATTGGATCTGTTACCATTTTTCTTTTATAAATTATTGGTTAAAGAACAATCAGTATTGTAAGGACTTGAAGAGTAAAATATCAGACCTCAGAAATCTTGGTCTGATATTTTTATCTTTAGTATCCAGACAACTTAATTGTCCCGATTTTTTAATTAGTAATTATTACCAACTAGCTTTTTTAACTCCCGGGATAAGACCGTTGTTTGCCATTTCTCTGAAAGTTACTCTGGAAATACCGAACGTTCTCATGTATCCTCTTGGTCTACCTGTTAGTTTACATCTGTTGTGTAATCTTACAGGAGAAGCATTTTTAGGCAATTTTTGAAGTCCTTCGTAATCACCAGCTTCTTTAAGAGCCTGTCTTTTAGCAGCGTATTTAGCAACTAGTGCTTCTCTTTTGCGCTCACGCGCTTTCATTGATTCTTTAGCCATTTCTTAGTTCTTTTTAAATGGTAAACCGAAGTGAGTTAATAATGCTTTCGCTTCTTTATCTGTTTTCGCAGTAGTAACGAAAGTGATGTCCATCCCCTGGATTTTTTTCACTTTGTCGATTACGATCTCAGGGAAGATGATCTGCTCAGTGATCCCTAAGTTGTAGTTACCTCTACCGTCGAAACCATCAGCCTTGATTCCAGAGAAATCTCTGATTCTTGGCAATGCAGAAGAAGTTAATCTGTCTAAGAACTCATACATTTTATTCGCTCTTAGTGTAACTTTAGCACCTACAGGCATTCCTTTTCTCAATTTGAAAGCAGCTTCGTCTTTCTTAGAGATTGTACCTACAGCCTTCTGACCAGTGATGTTCGTTAATTCTTCAACAGCATAATCGATGATTTTTTTGTCTGCTGTAGCATCTCCTAAACCTTGAGATAAAACAATTTTCTCTAATCTAGGCACCTGCATTACAGATTTGTATCCGAATTCTTCCATCATTGCAGGAACAATCGTTTCTTTATATGCTTTCTTGGGTCTTGCTATATATTCCATGTGTTATTTAAAATTATAAAGTTTCACCCGTTTTTTTGTTGATTCTTACTTTCTTATCTCCTTCGATTTTGTAACCTACTTTAATAGCTTTTCCGTCTTTTCCAACTAAAGCTACGTTTGAGATATGAATAGAAGCTTCTCTTTCAACGATTCCTCCTTGAGGATTTGAAGCTGAAGGCTTAACGTGTTTTTTAACGATATTAAGTCCTGCAACTACTACTCTTGGGTCTCTTCCTTCTTTTTTGATCACTTCAATAACTTCACCTGTACCACCTTTAAGACCTTTCTTACCTGTAGTTACGATTACGTTATCTCCTCTTTTTATTTTTAACTTTGACATTTTTTTACAATTTTAAATATTAAAGTACTTCAGGAGCTAATGAAATGATTTTCATATATTCTTTGTCTCTCAACTCACGAGCAACCGGTCCGAAAACACGAGTTCCTCTCATTTCTCCCGCTGCGTTTAGCAATACACAAGCATTGTCTTCGAATTTGATGTATGAACCATCTTTTCTTCTTACTGCTTTTTTAGTTCTTACTACTACAGCTTTAGATACCTGACCTTTCTTAGCGTTTCCTGATGGTGTAGAATCTTTGATAGTAACAACGATTTTATCACCAACTGAAGCATATCTTCTTCTGGTTCCTCCCAGAACTCTGATAACCAATACTTCTTTAGCACCTGTGTTATCAGCAACTTTTAATCTTGATTCTGTTTGTAACATTATTACTTAGCTTTTTCAATGATTCTTACTAATCTCCATCTCTTGTTCTTGCTCAAAGGTCTAGTTTCTTGGATTAAAACTGTATCTCCTTCTGCGCATTCGTTGTTCTCGTCGTGTGCAGTATATTTTTTCGTTTTTAATACGAATTTACCGTACATCGGGTGCTTTACTCTCGTAGTTTCACTAACAACAATAGTTTTTTCCATTTTATTGCTGGAAACCACTCCGATTCTTTCTTTTCTTAAATTTCTATCCATTTTAAAATGAAATTATTGTTTGTTAGTTAACTCAGTGTTTAGTCTAGCGATTGTTTTTCTCAAATCTCTGATTTGGATCGGGTTTTCAATTGGGCTGATCGCATGAGCCAATTTCAATTTAGAATATTGAGCTTTTGCTTCAGTTAATTGAGCTTGAATATCACCCGCGCTTAAATTTTTAATATCAGCTTTTTTCATTGTATTCAAAGATTAAAGAGGTTTAACAAAATCGTTAGCAACGATGAATTTAGTAACTACTGGTAATTTTTGTGCAGCAAGTCTTAAAGCTTCCTTAGCGATATCGTAAGGTACACCTCCGATTTCGAACATAATTTTACCTGGTTTTACTACAGCTACCCAATATTCCACAGCACCTTTACCTTTACCCATACGTACTTCCGCTGGTTTTTTAGTAATTGGCTTATCCGGGAAAATTTTAATCCATAGTTGTCCCTCTCTCTTCATATATCTTGTCGCAGCGATACGAGCAGCTTCAATTTGTCTTGCAGTGATCCAAGCACCTTCTGTCGCCTTGATTCCGAAAGTTCCATAAGCAAGTTGACTACCTCTCTGGGCATTCCCCTTCATTTTCATCTTATGAACTCTACGGAACTTGGTTCTTTTTGGTTGTAACATAATTTCTAAATTTTAGATTTTAGATTTTAGATTTTAGATTTTTTTTATTTTAAAAAAGTAACGGTAATTTAAAATTCAAAATTTCTAATCTAAAATTTTAATTATTATTGTTATTGTTGTTGTTTTTTCTAGGTCTTCTGTTGTCTCTGTCTCCTCCTCTGTTATCTCTTCTGTCTGACTGACCTCCTTTTTTCTGTTGTCCCACTAATGGAGAAAGTTCTCTTTTACCGTAAACTTCACCTTTCATGATCCAAACTTTTACTCCTAGTTTTCCGTACTGAGTAAGTGCTTCACCGATGTGGTAATCGATATCTGCTCTGAAAGTAGACAATGGAATTCTTCCTTCTTTGAAAGATTCTGATCTTGCCATTTCAGCTCCGTTCAATCTACCAGAGATCTGAACTTTGATACCTTCTGCACCCATTCTCATTGTACCTGCCATCGCCATTTTAACAGCTCTTCTGTAAGAGATTCTGTTTTCAATCTGCTTAGCAATGCTGTCTGCAACTAATACTGCATCAAGCTCTGGTCTTTTGATTTCGAAGATGTTGATCTGAATATCCTTTTTAGTTAATTTTTTCAACTCTTCTTTCAGTTTATCAACTTCCTGACCTCCTTTACCGATGATAAGTCCCGGTCTAGCAGTAGTAATTGTAACTGTTACTAATTTTAATGTTCTTTCAATATAAATTCTTGAAATCCCACCTTTAGATAATCTAGCTTCAAGGTATCTTCTGATTTTGTAGTCTTCCGCGATTCTGTCTCCATAATCGTTTCCGCCAAACCAGTTAGAATCCCATCCTCTGATGATACCTAATCTGTTACCAATTGGATTTGTCTTCTGTCCCATACCTTGATTTAGTTTTCTTTATTACCTAAGATTAATGTAACGTGGTTAGATCTTTTTCTGATTCTGTACCCTCTACCTTGCGGAGCTGGTCTTAGTCTCTTCAATTGTCTTGCACTATCCACGAATATTTCTTTAACGATAAGGTTTGCTTCCTCAATGTCAGCCCCTTCGTTTTTCACTTGCCAGTTAGCAATTGCAGAAAGAAGTAATTTTTCTAATTTGTTAGAAGCTTCTTTCTTAGAATATTTAAGGATATAAAGAGCTTTATCTACTTGCTCTCCTCTAATGATATCAGCAACTAATCTCATTTTTCTCGGAGAAGATGGGCAGTTATTTAATGAAGCTTTTACAACGTCTTTGTTAGCTTCTTTTCTTGCGATTGCGCTATCTTGTTTTCTTGATCCCATGATTATCTGCTTCCTTTGTTTTTGTTACCACCATGACCTCTGAAAGATCTTGTTGGAGAAAATTCGCCTAACTTGTGACCAACCATGTTTTCTGTAACATAAACAGGGATAAAAGATTTCCCGTTGTGTACAGCAATAGTTTGCCCTACGAAGTCCGGAGAGATCATAGATGCTCTAGACCAAGTTTTGATAACTGTCTTCTTACCAGACTCTATATTTGCCTGAACCTTCTTATCTAAAGTATGATGAATGAACGGTCCTTTCTTAAGTGATCTTGCCATAATTATTTTCTTTTAGATACGATGTAACGGTTAGACACTTTGTTTTTCTTTCTAGTTTTGTAACCTTTAGCCGGTTTACCGTTTCTAGATCTTGGGTGACCTCCAGAAGAACGTCCTTCACCACCTCCCATTGGGTGATCTACAGGGTTCATTACTACCGCTCTTGTTCTTGGTCTTCTACCTAACCATCTGCTTCTACCAGCTTTACCTGATACAGTTAATTGGTGATCAGAGTTGGAAACAGATCCAATCATTGCCATACATTCAGTAAGGATCATTCTGGATTCTCCTGAAGGTAATTTAATGATTGCATATTTCCCGTCTCTTGAAGTTAATTGCGCTGAAGAACCAGCACTTCTTGCTAAAATAGCACCTTGACCAGGCTTCATTTCAACACAAGAAATTACAGTACCCAATGGAATGTTTTTCAATTTCATTGCGTTACCTACATTTGGTTCTACGCTTTCACCTGAAACTACTTTTTGGTCTACTTTGATACCGTTTGGAGCGATGATGTATCTCTTCTCTCCGTCTGCGTACTCTAATAAAGCGATAAATGCAGTTCTGTTTGGATCGTATTCTACAGATTTTACAGTTGCTTCAACGTTTGCTTTGTTTCTTTTGAAGTCAATAATTCTGTATTTCTTTTTGTGTCCACCTCCGGTGTAACGCATGGTCATTTTACCTGTTTGGTTACGTCCACCTGACTTTTTAATACCAACTGTTAGAGATTTCTCTGGTTTGTTAGTAGTAATTTCCTCAAAATTGTTTACAATTCTGAATCTCTGTCCCGGGGTGATAGGTTTTAATTTTCTAACAGACATTACTATTATTTATAATTATAATTAATTTACAGCAAAAATATCGATAACCTCACCTTCAGCAAGTTTGATTACCGCTTTTTTCAATTTGTTTGTCTTTCCTACTTGAAGACCTTTTTTAGTGTATTTCGAAGAAACCTTCGGAGCATAAATCATTGTATTAACGTCTGCTACTTTTACACCATAAGCCGCTTCTACAGCTTTCTTAATCTGGATTTTATTCGCCTTAGTATCTACCAAGAAAGAATAAGAACCTCTTAAATCTGTAAGGTAATTAGCCTTTTCTGAGATAACTGGTTTAATGATAATAGACATGATTTATTTCTTTAAATTTTCCTGGAATTTTTCTACTGCACCTTCGAAGAATACGATCTCACCTGCGTTTACTAAATCGTAAGAACTCACTTCGTTGAAGTTCATTACTTTAGTCTTAGGTAAGTTTCTTGAAGATAAATACACATTCTTGTTAGCTTCAGGAAGAATGAACAAAGATTTTTTACCGTTTAATGTTAATGCATCTAATAAAGTAATGAAATCTTTAGTCTTAGGAGCTTCGAAGCTCATATCTTCTAAAACTTTAATGCTGTTGTCTCTCATTTTCTGAGATAAAACAGATTTCTTAGCTAATCTCTTAAGAGCTTTGTTCAACTTAAATCTGTAGTCTCTTGGTTTTGGACCGAATACTCTACCTCCTCCTCTGAAAGTTGGAGATTTAATATCACCATATCTAGCAGAACCAGATCCTTTTTGCTTCTTAAGTTTTTTAGTAGAAGCTGTAATTTCGCTTCTTTCTTTTGCTTTATGAGTTCCTTGTCTTTGTGCTGCAAGGTACTGTTTAACTTCTAAGTAAACCGCGTGCTGATTTGGCTCAATTCCGAATACTGTTTCGTCTAGAGTTACTTTTCTTCCGGTCTCTTTTCCTGATGTATTTAATACTACTAGTTCCATTTTCTGATAATTACATAAGAATTTTTAGCTCCCGGAACAGCACCTTTTACTACTAAAAGATTTTGTTCTTGATCCACTTTTAATACCTGAAGGTTTTGTACAGTTACCTGCTTACCTCCCATTCTTCCAGCCATTCTCATCCCTTTGAATACTCTTGAAGGGTCAGATCCTGCACCGATAGAACCTGGAGCTCTAAGTCTGTTGTGCTGACCATGAGTTGCCTGCATTACACCTCCAAATCCGTGTCTTTTAACAACACCCTGGAAGCCTTTACCTTTTGAAGTACCTGTTACGTCTACGAATTCTCCTTCGTTGAACAAGTCTACCTTTACTTCTTCTCCTACTTTTACTTCATCAACGAATTCTCTGTAGAATTCTACCAATTTAGCTTTAGGAGCAGAACCAGCCTTTTTAAAATGACCAGCTAACGCTTTACCAACGTTCTTCTCACTCTTGTCATCGAAACCTAATTGAACTGACTTATAACCGTCTTTTTCAATGGTTCTGACCTGTAAAACCGAGCATGGACCAGCCTGAATAACTGTACAAGGAATATTTTTCCCTGCTTCGTCAAACAAAGAAGTCATACCGATTTTTTTACCAATAATACCTGACATTGTTTATGTTATAATAAAATTTATCCTTTATTTATCACCATTTTTGGAGGTCTGAAGTAATTTCTACTTTTGAATATAGGCATACTACGCCCCTAAAATGAGTGTGCAAATTTATGAATATTTTTATAACTGACAAATATTTTCAGTAAAATATTTTGATTTTTAATCATTTACAGAAAAATCTTAAGATCACGAGTTTTTAAATGATGTCAAAATTATTCACTTTACAGACTTTTTTGCAAAAACGAAAGAAATAGCCATAAGAAGGAAATGGTGTGACTTAATCACTGAATAATTAAGGAGCCAGTTCAATCGGATTATTTTTCTTTTTAATCCTATCCTTTATCTGTCGCTCTGTTCCTGAATCGAAACTAAAACCTCCTTTAGCAATTTCAGAGACGAAATTTTCATGAAAATTTTTAAATGCTTTATAAAATTCAGATTTCTTTACCGTTTTTCCTTTAACTCTCTTTTTGGAAATCCACATCTTAGGCTTTTCTGAAAAGGTTTTATAGCTCACAAGCTCGAACGTATATTGTTTTTTAGAATCCTCAATCTCCACAATCAGCCCCGGAAGACCATAAAATTTATAAGGACCATCAGAAACCGGAATTTCGTTCGTGAACCACGCTTTATAATCACGTCCCGCATACGTAACCAACGCAGCCTGACATTTTAAATTTCCTATTTCTTTTGTTTCACTGGTAATCTTCCAGTTAAAATCAGGCTTTTCTTCGTAAATAAAATTGTCCTTAATAATATAATCATAATAAGAAATATTGTTTTTTTCAAAGTTTTTAATGACTCGAAAAGTAAAGTTGGTTTTAGGTAAACTTTTAGGATCAAGACCAAAAGCAAAACGGTTTGCTCCACCAGCTAAAGAATCTCTGTTATATGAAGTTACTCCCATAAACTGAGATTTCTCTTTTCCCCTTTCCAAAATAAAATACTCTTCATTAGAACTGGATTTATCCAGAGAATCAATCTGATATTTCAAAAGATATACATATCTGGATTCAACATCATCGATATTTACCTTTTCCTGAGCGGAAAAATTAACAAGCGTAAAAAAGAATAAAAAAGTAAAAAATGTAATTTTATAAGACATCCTATTTATATTTTATGATTGGAGACTGCATATGCGTTCTTAAAAATATAAATAAACATTCTATAATCAAAATTAATTGCGAATAATATAGAAAAACAAGACAATAATAATTTGAATTAAAAAATTACGCCGTATTTATTTTTGAATATCCGTAATTTCACCTAAATTTAGTAAATTTGCGTATAGTCAATTGTTTAAGATGAATATATTTAGTTTTA